>DASWRY010000021.1:0-51331 GCA_036402915.1 Mycobacteriales bacterium | reverse complement strand
TTTCGACAAGCTCGTCTACGTCAAGATCCGCGAACTGCTCGGCGGCCGGGTCGCGTTCGCGGTCAGCGGCGGCGGCCCGCTCGGCGCCCGGCTCGGCCACTTCTTCCGCGGCATCGGCCTCGCCGTGTACGAGGGCTACGGCCTCACCGAGACCTCCGCGCCGTCGACGGTCAACCAGCCCGAGGCGATCAAGATCGGCACGGTCGGCCGGCCGCTGCCGAGCGTCGGCATCCGGATCGCCCACGACGGGGAGGTCCTGATCAGCGGTCCCCACCTCTTCAGCGGGTACTGGCAGAACGAGGCCGCCACCAAGGAGGCGCTCGACGGCGACGGCTGGTTCCACACCGGCGACCTCGGCGAGCTGGACGCGGACGGGTTCCTCTCGATCACCGGCCGGAAGAAGGAGATCATCGTGACGGCGGGCGGCAAGAACGTCGCGCCCGCCGTGCTCGAGGACCGCGTCCGCGCGCACGGCCTCGTCAGCCAGTGCCTGGTGGTCGGGGACCAGCAGCCGTTCATCGCCGCGCTCGTCACGATCGACCCGGAGGCGTTCGACCCGTGGAAGGAGCGCGCCGGCAAGCCCGCCGGCGCCTCGGTCGCCGACCTGGTCGACGACCCGGACCTCCGCGCCGAGGTGCAGGGCGCGGTCGACGAGGCGAACAAGGCGGTGTCCAAGGCGGAGGCCGTGAAGAAGTTCGTCATCCTCCCGCAGGACTTCACCGAGGAGGGCGGCGAGATGACCCCGTCGCTGAAGGTCAAGCGGCACGTGGTCCTCCAGCAGTACGCCGAGGACGTCGCGGCGCTCTACCGCTGACGTCACGACCTGCCGGGGCAGGATGAGTCCACGGCAGGCCACCGGACCACGGGAAGAGAGCGCCATGACCCTGCGCCGTGCCCCACGCTGGAGGACGGTCGTGCCCGCACTGTCCGCCGCGCCCCCCGACGACCGGGGGACCGCGCCGCGGCCGAGCTGGATCGCGGCCTGGGTGCGGTTCCCGCTCCTCGGGCTCGTCGTGGTCCTCACGCTCTCGACCGACGGCTCGGCGGCGTCGTGGGGATGGCTCGCGGTACTCGCCCTCGCGGCGGTCCTCGCCGTGCCCGCGGGGCGGCTGTCCCGGACCGGCCGGGTCGCCGAGGTCGTCGTCGCGACGCTCGCCGCCGCGCGGAGCGGGCCGGCGGTCGGCGCCACCCTGCCGTACCTCGCGGCGCCGGTCCTCGCGGCCGGGCTCGCCGGGGGCGCGGCCGACGCGTTCACCCTGCTGGGGCTTGCGGGCGTGCTGCTCGCGACCCGGGCGTGGGGCACGGACCTGCTCCACGACGCCGACTTCGTCCGCCTGTCGCTGACCTGGTTGGTCGTCGCCGCGGTGGTCGCGATGGTGGCGTCCTGGGCCGGGCGCTGGCTGCGGATGGCCCGTCCCACGGTGTCCGACCCCGAGCCCGAGTACGCGCAGGCGACCCGGCTGCTCACCCAGCTCCGCACGGTGGCCCGCCAGCTGCCCGGCACCCTCGACCCGGGCAGCATCGCCGACGGCCTGCTCGACGAGATCCGCTCGGCCGCGCCGTCCGACCGCGCCGCCGTGCTGACCGGCAGCGGGGGCGGACGGCTCGTCGTGCTGTCCCAGGCCGGGATCGAGCGCGTCGACTGGGAGACGTCGCTCGACGCCGACACCCCGGTCGCCGAGGCGTGGGTGTCCCAGCAGCACCAGACCTCGTCGCGGACGCTCGCACGCACGGCGCCCGCCGGCGACGTGTCCGCCCTCGTGCTGCCGCTGGTCACCGGGTTCCGGACGGTCGGCCTGGTGCTGCTCGAGTCCGACCGGGCGGGCGCGTACCCCCCGGAGGTGGTCGCCGCGGCACGGGAGGTCGCCGACGCCGCGGCGCTGCGGCTCGAGACCGCGCTGCTGTTCGACGACGTCCGGAGCATCGCGACCGCCGAGGAGCGCCAGCGGCTCGCCCGCGAGATCCACGACGGCGTCGCGCAGGAACTCGTGATGGTCGGGTACGGCATCGACAACGCGCTCGCCCAGCTGCCGCCCGGAGCGGACGGGTCGGAGCATGCGCTCCGGACGCTGCGTGAGGAGGTCACCCGGGTGATCACCGAGCTGCGACTGTCGCTGTTCGAGCTGCGCAGCGACGTCGACCCGCACGGCGGGCTCGGGACCGCGATCGCCGACTACGCCCGCACGGTGGGGGCCGCCGGCGGCATGCGGGTGCACCTCAGCCTCGACGAGGCCGGCGCCCGGCTGCCCGCCGCCGTCGAGGGCGAGCTGCTGCGGATCGCGCAGGAGGCGGTCACGAATGCGAGAAAGCACTCGCGAGCCGATAACCTGTGGGTGACGTGCGAGGTGGACCCCCCGTTTGCCCGCGTCCAGGTGAGCGACGACGGGCAGGGCATGCCGCCCCGGAAGCGGGACGGGAGCTATGGCATGAGCATCATGGCCGAGCGTGCGAGCCGCGTTCGGGCCACACTGGACATCGCCCCACGCACTCCCCGCGGCACCACGGTGTCGGTCGTGCTCGCTTCCCGGCACGGGGGCGGTACCGTGTCGGCACAGGAGGTGGAGGACGACTGATGACCACGGACCACACGCCCGACCACAAGACGGTGCTCTTGGTGGACGACCACGAGCTGATCCGCCAGGGTCTGCGGCACGCGTTCGAGCGCGACCCGGAGTTCACCGTGCTCGGTGAGGCGGGCTCGGTGGCCGAGGCCGTGCGGCTCGCCGCCGAGCTCAAGCCCGCGGTCGTCATCATGGACCTGCGGCTGCCCGACGGCAGCGGCCTGGACGCGACCCGGCAGCTCCGCGCCACCATGCCGGACGTCGGCATCGTCGTGCTCACCATGTACGCCGGGGACGACCAGCTGTTCGGGGCGCTCGAGGCGGGCGCGAGCGCGTTCGTGCCGAAGAACGCGCCGTCGGACGAGGTGGTCGCCGCGGCACGGCACGCGGCGTCGTCGCCGAATGCCTTCACCGCCTCGGACCTCGCCGACGCCATGAAGCGGCGCCTCGCCCCGAGCGGCCCGCAGCTGTCCCCGCGGGAGGGTCAGGTGCTCCGCCTCCTCGCCGACGGCATGAGCGTCGCGGGCATCGCGAAGCAGCTGTACGTCAGCGAGTCCACGGCGAAGACCCACATCTCGAAGCTCTACGAGAAGCTCGGCGCCGGCAACCGCGCGCAGGCGCTGATGACGGCGCTGCGGCTCGGCCTGCTGCAGGCTCCGGACTCCCCGCGCTTCTAGAGCCCTTCTAGCGCACCCGCAGGAGGTCGCCCATCCGGGCGGCCAGGGTGTCCCAGCGCCACTCGGCCTCGACCCACGCCCGGCCCGCCGCGCCCATCCGCGCGGCGAGGTCCGGGTCGGCGAGCAGCGCCGCGACCCGGTCGGCGACCTGGCCGACGTCGCGGCCGTCGACCACGTACCCGGTCTCGCCCTCGCGGACCGCGTCGGGCGCTCCCCCGGAGTCCCCGGCCACCACGGGCAGGCCCGTCGCTGACGCCTCGAGGTACACGATCCCGAGCCCCTCGACGTCCAGGCCGCGGCGCCGGGTCCGGCACGGCATCGCGAACACGTCGCCGGCAGCGAAGTGCGCCGGCAGCTCCTCCCACGGCACCGACCCGGTGAACACCACGTCGTCCGCCACCCCGGCCTGCACGGCGAGCCGCTGCAGCCGGGGCGCGTCGGGGCCGCCGGACACGAGCAGCAGCGCGGCCCCCGGAACGCGGCGACGGATCTCCGGCATGGCGCGGATGAGCACGTCCTGGCCCTTGCGCGGCACGAGCCGGGACACGCACACGACCACCGGGCGGTCCGCGAGGCCGAGCCGCGCGCGGATCTCGCTCCCGTCCACGTCCGGCCGGAACACGTCGGTGTCCACCCCCGGCGGCAGGCGCCGGAGATCGGTGAGGCCGTCCACCGCGGCGGCGAGGCGGCGGCGCGTGTACTCGCCGAGGTACGTCACCACGTCGGCGCCGCGCGCGATCGTGCGGAGCACCTGACGCGCGCCGGGCAGCTGCGCCCAGCCGACCTCGTGGCCGTGGGTCTGGGCGACGACCCGCTCCGCCCCGGCCCGCCGCAGCGCGGGCGCGAGCAGGCCGAGCGGGGCCGCCGCACCGAACCACACGCTGTCGCACCCGTGGGCCCGCACGATGTCGCGGGCCCGGCGGGCCACGTCCGGCACCGGCAGCATGAGCGACGTCGGGTGCCGGACGACCTCGAACGGCTGCGCGGCGTCGAACGCCGCGGCCCCCCGCCACGCCGGGGCGTACACGACCAGCGACCCCGCGGGCTGCCGGACGGCCAGTGAGTGCACGAAGGCCTGGATGCCCCCGGGCCTCGGCGGGAAGTCGTTGGTCACGATCAGCGTGCGGGTCATCCGGTCGCCTTCCCGTCGGCCTGGAACGCCTGCGCCCGTGCGATGCGCTGCACCGTCGTGGGATGGGAGGCGAAGAGCAGGTACTCCACCGGACCCGGGTCGAGGTCCGCGAGGTTGGTGAGCGCGAGGCGGCGCTGCATCGCCGCGAATGCCTCCGGCCGCCCGGCGAGGTCGAGGGCGTACGCGTCGGCGCGGTTCTCGACGCGGCGCGACACGAGGTTCTGCAGGGGCGCCAGGACGAGCCCGGCGACGGCCGTCACGGCGAACAGCAGCCCGACCGACCGGGGGTCCGCCGGGCCGTCCGCGCCCGCCGCGCGCAGCAGGGGCGGAGCGGTCAGGACGAGGTGGAGCAGACAGACCAGGGCGGCCACGCCCAGCGCCGACAACGCGGTACCGCGGAGCACGTCGCGCCGTGCGGCGTGCCCCAGCTCGTGTGCGACCACCACCTCCACCTCCGCCTCGGGCGCCTCCGCCAGCAGCGTGTCGAACACGACGACGCGGCGGGTGGCGCCGAACCCGGACACGTACGCGTTGAGGGCCGTCGTCCGCCGCGACGCGTCCGCGACGAGCACGTCCCGGACGGGGACCCCGCCGCGGGCAGCCAGCTCCAGGAGCCGCTGCCGGAGGGGCGAGCCGGGCATCGGCGTGAAGCGGAGGAACAGCGGCTCCACGACCACCGGCAGGACGAACGAGAGCAGCACCACGACCAGTGCGGCGCCCGGGGCCGCGACGGCCCACCACCAGCGCGGCGCGGCGCCGGTGAGCGCGTACAGCGCGGCGAGGGCGGCGCCGGACAGCACGCCACCGAGGACCACCGCCTTGGCCGCGTCGGCGACCCAGCCGCGCCACGTCTGCACCGACAGCCCGTACTGCCGCAGGACCACCTCCCGGCGGAGCGCGATCGGCACCGTGACGAGCTCGGCCAGCACGCCGAGGGCCAGGCCGCCGAGCGCGGCCCGCAGCGGCGCGGGGCCGGCCCCCACCGCGCCGACGACGGCCGCCCCGAGCGGGGTGAGCCCGAACAGCACCGGGGCCGCCACGCCGAGCACGAGCGCCCCGTACGTTCCCGGCCGGAGCGTGCGGTGGAACGCCTCGTGGCGGGCCCGGACCTCGCCCGAGACGGGGAGGAGGTCCCGGCGGCGCCGGGCCTCCGGCAGCGGCAGCGCAGGACGGCCACCGGGGGCCGCCCGCAGGCCGGCGAGCACGCCGAGGAGCAGGAGGACCGTGAGGGCGCACCCGGCGGCGAGGTGGTCGCTCACCCGAGCTGCCTCCGGAGCTCCGCCTGCCACGCCGCGGTGAAGCCGGCCGTGCCGGTGTGCAGCCGCGACCGCAGTGCGGCGTCGAACGCGGCGTCCGGGTCGCCCGGGGCCGTGCTCACCTCGCGGTACAGCGCGACGAGGCCCGCCTGGCCGAGACGGTCCGCCAGGAGCCGGCACGCGAGCCAGGACATCTCGTACGCCTGGGCGAGACGCGGGTTGTCCCCCGCGAAGTCGGCCTCGGTGGGCAGCCGCGCGGGCACCCGGCCCCGGGCGACCTCGGCGCCCAGCTCGCGGGCGGCCTCGCGCACCGTGGTGCCGCTCCCCCGGTACCCCACGTAGTCGGCGAAGCCCTCCGCCAGCCAGTACGGCGTCGAGGGGCTGGTGACGTCCCGGGTCGCGACGTGGGTGATCTCATGCCGCAGCACCACACCCCGGCCGAAGCCGGACAGCGACCGGAACGGTCCCGGGTTCACCGCGACGCGCTCCCCCGCGGGCGGGCCGCCGTCGACGCCGGCGTCCGCCGTCGCGACGGCGGCGATCCGGGACAGGTCACCGGTCTGACCGATCATCTGCCGCAGCTGGGCGGTGGAGTCGGGCACGAGGAGGACGACGCGACCGGACCAGTCGGGCCACACGGCCGTCACGCGCGGGACGGCGTCGTCGGCCGCGGCGAGGATGCGGCGCATGAGCGCGCGGGAACCCGGGTGCCCGAGCACGAGCACGCGGGCGGTACGGAGCGCGACGACGGGCCCGGACTCCCACAGCGCGCGGGGGGCACGCTTGCCGGTGCTGTCGAAGTCGGACTCGGAGGCGAGGTACCACCGGGCGCCGCGCCGCACGAACGTCAGGTACCGGTCCTGGGCCGTCGGGGCCTCGTCGTACCCCGCGAGGGCGTAGTGGGAGCGGACCGTCGCCGCCCACGCCGGGTCGCCGTACCGCTCGGCGGTGGCGACGGGCAGCTCGAGGGCCCGCGCCGGGTCGAGGTCGTACGAGACGTCGGCCAGCGGGACCTGCGCGAGCGCGTCGAACAGGCGCGCCTGTGCCGCGTGGAACGGGGTGCCCGGGTCCACGCCCGCCAGGAACGCCGCCCGGTCCCGGGTGAGGAGGGCCGAGGCGCGCCGGACCAGCAGGGCCCGCAGCGCGGACTGCCGGGCAAAGGCCTCCGGGTCGCTCGCGGCGTGCACGCCGCCGTGCGGCGCGACGGCCGCCGGTGACGGCCGGCGCGGCGGGGAGCCCTCCCGGGCGGCGAGGACGCCCACCGCGGCGGCGCCCTCGACGGCCACGAGGAACCACGCCAGCGCGACCACCCAGGGCGGCGCGACACCCGGCCGGATCCATCGGCGCCGGGACGTCGTCGGACCGGCACGCGAGATCACGCGCACATCGTACGGAATGCGCGCAGCGGGCTCAGGACGGTCGGACCGCTCCGATGATCCGGCTGCCCGCCCGCTCCATCGGGACCTTGCGGACCACGTCACCCGTCGTCGGCGCGTGCACGACCATGCCGTCGCCGACGTACATCGCGATGTGGCCCGGGTAGTAGACGAGGTCGCCCGGCTCGAGCGCGTCCAGGGGCACCTTCCGGAAGGCGTCGTACTGTCCGCGCGCCGAGTGCGGCATCGAGACGCCGGCCGACCGCCAGGACGCCATCGTCAGGCCCGAGCAGTCGTACGAGCCCGGCCCGTCCGCACCCCAGGAGTACGGCTTGCCCATCTGCGCGTACGCGAAGCTCACGGCGTCGCGCGCCCGCCCGCTCGCCGGCCCGGTGTACAGGATGGGCCCGATGCGCAGGCCCGACCGGCTGGCCCGGGCGAACCCGTAGCGGTCCTGCAGCGCCGTCCACTTCGCCAGGTCGCCCTCGATCTCCTTGCGGTGGTCGGCGAGCGCCTTCAGCTGCCGGGCCTGGACCCGCCGCTCGGCGGCCAGGGCGGCCTGCTGCCGCGCGAGCTGGTCCCGGACCGCGAGCAGCCGGTCGAGGTCGACGCGCTCGCCGGCGTTGAGGATCTCGAGGGTGGCCATCTGGTCCATGAACATCTGCGGCGACCCGCTGGTCATGATGGCCGTGAACATGCTCATGCTGCCGCCGCGATAGGCGGTCGCGGCGAACCGGGCGACGGCGTCGGAGGACGCCTGGACGCGGGACCACAGGGCGGCGGACTGTTTCTGGAGGTCCGCCTGCCGACGGGCACCGGCGTCGAGGGCGTCGCGGCTCTGGTTGTACTGCTCGGTGGCGGCGTCCATCTTGTTCTGGAGCTCCAGCACCGTGCGCTGCGCCTCCGCAGCGGTGGGTGCAGCGGCCGCGGAGCCGGCGCCGAGTACCACCGTCAGGACGGCGGCGATGCCGGCTGCGAACAGATGGCGGGGCCTGACCGATGCTCCGGCGGAGATCACGAGTGACCGTGCTCCTTCTTCCTCGGCCGCCTACCGGGTTAGCTGACGGGTTCGGGCGGGAAGAGCGCCCTACCGCGCACGCGCGGATTCACCCCGGGGGAGTGTGGGTCCCCGGCTCACCGAGATGGTCTCCGGTGATTCGGCGGTGGCCCCCGACGCCGGCCGGGTGGACGACGAAGGAACGGAAGCCGCGCCAAGGTTAGGACCCCGACGGCGCGTGATTCAAGATCGCCGCGCGGGGAAAAGTGCCGGAGTCACGTGCTTTTTCGGCGTTCCGGGACGGAATCGTGACAACGCGCGGCCGGGTGCTGTCGCACTGTCACGAACTCGACCCTCGGTGGCGGGGTGGTGACGTACCCGCCGCCGAGGCGGGGCGGGCGCCGAGGCCGTGGGGCGGGGCGGGCGCCGCCGTGGGGATCTCGCCGCACGGGGCAGCCCCACCCGCGCGTCTCGGCCCCGTCTCGGCCGCGTCTCGGCCGCGTCTCGGCCGCGTCTCGGCCGCGTCTCGGCCGCGTCTCGGCCGCGTCTCGGCCGCGTCTCGGCCCCGCCTCAGCCCGCCCGGCGGGACCTGTCCCGCGCCGGCTCCCCCGGGACCAGCCGGAGCCGCGGCACCATGCCCGCCTCCGCCAGGTGGCGGAGCGCCTGCTGCTCGGTCTCGTCGAGCTCCACACCGGACGGCGCGGCCCCGAGGAGCACGCTCACGACGCAGTCCCCGCAGGCCGGTCCGCGGACCGCACAACTGTCGCAGTCGATCAGCACCGGCTGCCCCTCCCTCTCGTCGCGCCGCGGCCCGCGCCGGGCGTCTGGCCCGACGCTACGAACCCGGTACGACAGAAATCCGGTACGACCGACATCACGAGCGCTGCAGCCGCCGTACCAGCGCGACCGACGCGGCCGCGTGCGCGCCGGAGCGGCGCACGCCGTCGGCGACCTCCCGGTCGGACGACACCACGACCACGGGACGCCCGGACGGCTCGGCGCCGACCAGCCTCCGGATCACCTCGTCGGCGGTCTCCCCCGGGCGGCTGAACAGGACACGCACACCGCGCGGTACGACCGGCGCCGCGGGGAGCCGCTCGGCGCCGTCGAACACGACGGTCACCTCCACCCCGGTCTGCGCCGCCAGCGCGGCGAGGCCGCCGATCAGCCGGGCCCGCTGCTGCTCGAGCGACAGCTCGCCGTAGCCGGTCTTCGTGACGTTGTACCCGTCCACCACGAGATGGGCCCGCGGCAAGGCGAGCAGCTGGTCGAGGCGGGCGGGGTCGTCGGGGCCGAGGGCTCGCGCCGGCGGGCCCTCGGGGAGCGGCGCGGCGGACTGCGCGGCGACGAGGTCCCCCGGCAGGACGGCGGGCGGGGTGAGCGCGAGCTCGCGGCGCAGTCCCTGGGCGGCCTGGCCCAGCGTCTCGACCAGCAGCCAGAGGCGCGCGTCGTCCGCGGACCGGCCCTCGCGTGCGGCCTGCCGCGCGGCGCCGACGGCCGCCTCGGCGTCCGCGAGCCTCCCTCGGAGGCGCCGGTGCTCCGCCTCGGCGGCGGACGCGGACGCGGACGCGCGTCCGCGCTCGGTGGACAGGGCCTCGGCGGCGCGGCGGGCGGCCGTCTCCGCGTCGGCCAGGGCGCGGCCCAGCTCCCGGAGCCGGGTACGGGCCAGGTCGAGGTCGCCCCGCAGGGTCGCCGCCTCGGCGCGCAGGCGGTCGAGTTCCGCGCGATGCCGGTCGCGGACGCGCTCGAGCTGGAGGGTCAGCCGGTCGACGTCGGCGGTGCGCGCGGCGAGCTCGGCGCGGTCGTCGGCATCCCTCGTCCGGTCGGCCTCCGCCGCGACCGCGTCACGCCAGCCGTCGGGACGCAGGAGGTACGCGAGCGCCGCCACCTCCGCCGGGTCCGCCGCGGCCGGCCTCTGCCCGGTGGCCACCGCCGCGCCGAGGGCCCCGGCCGCGGACGCGGCGTGCTCGGCGACCCGTGCCCGGAACGCCGCGTCGCCGGCGAGGGCCGCCGCGACCGCGGCCGCACCGTGCCGGACCCGCCGCGCGGCGGTGAAGCGGGCGAGCGGGCGCAGCGACGGCGGGACGTCCTCCGGGGGCAGGCCGGGAAGGGCACCCGAGGCCAGCTCGACGATGCGCCGCCGGACGCGCTCGGGGAGCACGGTGGGCTCACCCGCCGCGGAAATGCCCTCTACCTCTGGTTCACCCTGAGTCGACTCTGTCGAATCGGACTCATGCTCGGCGGTCACACCATGTCCACGGACGGCCGACGGGGAGCGGCGGACCGACCCGCCGGCGCGGTGCCGCCCCTGCCGGGATCACGGCGCGGGGCGCGGCTCGAGCGCGACGGTGTCGGAGCCCCGGCACCAGCGGCAGCTGACCTGCTCCACGGTCTCGACAAGGACCTCGCGCTCCTCCACGGCCGGCTCCCCGGCGAGGTCGACGTGCACGTACTCACGGGTCCGCAGGGTCCGGGTCACGTCGAAGCGCGTGAGGTTGCCGCACTGGGTGCAGCGCCACCGGGTCTGGGCCGTCGGCATCGGGGTCGGCATGGCCCCAGTCTGGCATCCGCCACCGGGGATGTCCGGCGAGCCTCCGCAGTTCTGTCGTAGCCCCTGCCTACCGTCACGGCATGTCCTCGGCGTTGTCCGTTCCACCGCTCGTACCGGCCCGGGGGTCGCAGTACGTCCAGCCCAGCTTCGACTCGCTCGGCGAGCCGCTGCGCGACGTGACGTTCGTGGTGGTGGACCTCGAGACGACGGGCGGCTCGCCGGCGGACTGCCACATCACCGAGATCGGCGCGGTGAAGGTCCGGGGCGGCGAGATCCTCGGCGAGTTCCAGACACTGGTGAACCCGGGGACCGGCATCCCGCCGTTCATCGCGGTGCTGACCGGGATCACCGACACGATGGTCGCCCCGGCGCCGCGGATCGAGGAGGTCCTGCCGGCGTTCCTCGAGTTCGCGCGCGGCACCGTGCTCGTGGCGCACAACGCGCCGTTCGACCTCGGCTTCCTGAGGGCCGCCTGCGACCGCACAGGCCGGCCGTGGCCGGGGTTCCGGCGCGTGGACACGGCGGTCCTCGCGCGCCGCGTCCTGACCCGTGACGAGGCGCCGAACTGCAAGCTCGCCACCCTGTCCCGCCTGTTCCGGACCGACACCGAGCCGTGCCACCGGGCGCTCGCCGACGCGCGGGCGACGGTGGACGTACTGCACGGGCTGTTCGCACGGCTCGGCAACCTCGGGGTGCAGACGCTGGACGAGCTGGACTCGTTCACGCGGCAGGTCTCCGAGGCCCAGCGCCGGAAGCGGCACCTCGCGGAGGGCCTGCCGTCCTCCCCCGGCGTGTACGTCTTCCGCGACGGGCGCGACCGCCCGCTGTACGTCGGCACGAGCAAGGACATCCGCTCCCGTGTCCGCCAGTACTTCGTGTCCTCCGAGCAGCGCACACGGATGGCCGAGATGATCGCGGCCGCCGAGCGGGTGGAGGCGCTCGAGTGCGCCCACGCGCTGGAGGCCGAGATCCGCGAGCTGCGCACGATCGCGGCGCTCACGCCGCCGTACAACCGGCGGTCGAAGTTCCCCGAGAAGGTCCTCTGGCTCCGGCTGACCGACGAGGCGTTCCCCCGGCTGTCGATCGTCCGCGTGCTGCACGGGGACGGCGGGGCGCACCTCGGCCCGTTCACGTCCCGGCGCCAGGCCGAGGCCGCGATGACCGCGGTGCACGAGGTGCTGCCGCTGCGCCAGTGCACCGGGCGCCTGTCGCAGCGGCGCCCGTCCACGGCCTGCGTGCTGTTCGAGATGGGCCGCTGCGGCGCGCCCTGCGAGCACCGGGAGAGCCGCGAGGAGTACGCCGCGCACGCCGACGCCTACCGCCGGGCCGTCGACGGCGACCCCGCCGCCCTGGTGGACCGGCTGCTCGCCCGGATCGGCGCGCTGTCGGCCGGCGAGCGGTACGAGGAGGCGGCGGCGCAGCGGGATCGGCTGGTGGCCTTCCTGCGCGCCGTCGTCCGGATGCAGCGGCTCCGCGCGCTGACCGCGGTGGAGCAGATCGCCGCCGCGCGCCCGGACGGCCGCGCCGGCTGGGAGCTCGTCGTGGTGCGCCACGGACGGCTCGTGTCCGCGGGGGTCTCGCCGCCCGGCGCACACCCCCGGCCGTACCTGGACGCGCTCCTCGCCACCGCGGAGAGCGTGGAACACGGCCCCGGCCCGGTGCCCTGCGCCACCGCCGAGGAGACCGAGAAGGTGCTCACCTGGCTGGACCGCCCCGAGACCCGGATCGTCGAGGTCACGGGCGAGTGGGCGTGCCCGTCGGACGGTGCGGAGCGGCTGCGGGCGCTGCTCGACCGGATCGACGCGGGGCGAGCCGCGGCGGAGCCGTTCGCCGACCGGCGCGCCCTGCGGCCCACCGAGCGCCCGGCGCGCGCCTCCGCCTGAGACGCCCGGTTAGCGTGTCGCGCATGGTCCGACGGCTCTCCCCCTGGCGACGGGGGTTCCACCAGGCGTTCCACGCGCTCCCCCGCCCCCTGCGCAAGCGCCTGGTCCGCGTCGCCACGCCGAACTACACCGTCGGGTCCGTCGTACTGCTGCGGGACGGCGACGGCGGGCTCCTGATGCTCCGCCAGCCCCCGGGCCACGACGGCTGGTCCCTGCCGGGCGGGCTGCTCGACCGGTTCGAGCACCCGGCCGCGGGCGCGCTGCGGGAGCTCGAGGAGGAGACCGGGATCCGGCTGGACCCGTCCGCCCTGCGCCCCGCGCAGCCCAACGCCGTGGTGGCGCCGCGCGTCCAGCAGGTCGACTGCGTGTTCACCGCCACCGTCGACCCCGCCGCGGTCGACCTCGACGTCGACCCGGTCGAGGTGCTCGAGGCCCGCTGGTTCCCGGCGAGCGACCTCCCCCGGCTCACCCCGCCCACCGCCCGGCTGCTCGCCCACTACGGGCTCCCCGCGACATGAGGCTCGCCGCCGTCGTACTGGCGGCGGGTGAGGGACGCCGGCTCGCGCCGCTCACGACCCTGCGGCCCAAGCCGTTGTGCCCGATCGGGGGGAGCACCGGCCTGGACGACGCGCTGGACCGCCTCGCCGCCGTGGGCCTCGCCGGCCCCGCCGACGTCGCGGTGAACGCCCACCACCTCGCCGGCCAGGTCGGGGCCGCGGTGGGCACCCGCGCGCGCCTGTCCGTGGAGCAGCCGGAGGCGCTCGGGACGGCCGGCGCGATCGGCGCGCTGCGCGGGTGGCTGGACGGGCGCGCGGTCGTCGTGAGCAACGCGGACGCGTACCTCGCCGGCGACGACCCCCTCGGCCGCCTCCTGGACGGCTGGACGGGCGAGCGGCCCCGGCTGCTCACCGTGCGCGATCCGGCGCGCGGCGACTTCGGGGACCGCCGCTTCGCCGGGATCTCGCTGCTGCCGGCCGCCGTCGCGGCGGCGCTGCGGCCCGAGCCCACCGGCCTGTACGAGGTCGTGTGGCGCGACGCCGAGTGTGAGTTCACCGACTTCGACGGCACGTTCGTGGACTGCGGTACGCCCCGGGAGTACCTGGACGCGAACCTCCACCGCTCCGGCGGCGCCAGCGTGGTCGGCGCGGGTGCGGTGGTGGCGGGACGGCTGACCCACAGCGTCGTGTGGCCCGGCGCCGTGGTCGGGCCGGACGAGCACCTCGTCGACGCCGTGCGCACCGACACGGGCCTCACGGTCCGCGCCTGAGGTTCAGCGACGCAGCCACACCGCCGGGTCCGGGCCCTTCGGGACGATCCCCGTCGGGTTGATCTGCTCGTGCGTGACGTAGTAGTGCCGCTTGACGTGGTCGAACTCCACCGTGTCGCCGAAGCCGGGCAGCGCGTACAGGTCGCGCGCGTACCGCCAGAGGTTCGGCATCTCGGTGAGCCTGTTCCTGTTGACCTTGAAGTGGCCGTGGTACACGGCGTCGAACCGCACCAGCGTCGTGAACAGCCGCACGTCCGCCTCGGTCACCGCGTCCCCCAGCAGGTACCGGCGGTCGGCGAGGCGCGCCTCGAGCGCGTCCATCCGGGCCCACAGCGCGTCGTACGCGGCCTCGTACGCCTCCTGCGTCGTCGCGAACCCACACCGGTACACGCCGTTGTTCACGTCGGTGAAGATCTCGTCCATGAGCGGGTCCAGCTCGGCCCGCAGCTCCTCCGGGTACAGCGACGGGCCGCGCCCCCACTCGGTGGAGAGGTCGAGCGTGATCTGCGGGTAGTCGTTGGTCACCACGCGGCCGGTGAGCGTGTCGACGATCGCCGGCACGGTGACCCGGCCCTCGTACGTGGGGTCGGTCGCGAGGTACGCCTCGGACAGGTACCCGATGCCCAGCACGGGGTCGCGGCCGCCGGGGTCGAGCGTGAAGCGCCAGCCCCGCTCGTCCCGGATCGGGTCCACGACCGCGAGCGAGATCGCGTCGTCGAGCCCGAGCAGCCGCCGGACGATCACCGACCGGTGCGCCCACGGGCAGGCGAGGGAGACGACCAGCCGGTACCGGCCCGGCTCGACCGGCCAGCGGCCCCGCGCGTCGGGGCCCTCCCCCGGCCGGGAGTCGCTGTCGGCGGTGATCCGGTCGGTGAAGCGGTTGCCCTGCCGCTTCCACTCGCCGCCCCGGCCGGACTCCGCGGTGAACTGCGCACGTGTCATGTCCCCACCGTACGGCGCGGTTAGCATGACGCGGACCACACCCGCCGTCGCCGCTGGGAGCACCTCACGTGATCACCTCGATCGTCATGATCGCCTGCTCGACCGATTCCATCCCGGAGGTCGCCGAGGCGATCGCCGAGCTGCCCGGCGTGAGCGAGGTGTACTCCACCGCGGGGGCGGTGGACCTGATCGCGATCGTGCGCGTCCGCGAGTTCGAGGAGGTCGCGGAGGTCATCGCCGGCCGGATCAGCAAGGTTCCGGGCGTCCTGGACACCGAGACGCACATCGCCTTCCGGGCGTACTCGCGGCACGACCTCGACGCGGCGTTCGCGATCGGGTTCGAGGACGCCGACTAGCGGCAGCCCCTCAGGCGGCGGCGTGCGCGGTGGCGACCCACCGCTCGAGCAGGGTCGCGGCCGCGCCGCTGTCGACGGCCTTGGCCGCGCGCTCGTGGCCCGCGGCGAGCGCCGCGGCGACGTCGCCGCCCAGCCCCTCGTACGCCGCGAGGGCCGCACCCGCGTTGAGCAGCACCGCGTCCCGGACCGGGCCGCGCTCCCCCGCCAGGAAGGCGCGCGCCACACCGGCGTTGTACGCCGCGTCGGCGCCGCGCAGGTCGCCCGGGGCCGATCGCGCCACCCCGAGGTCGAGCGCGTCCACGAGCCGCTCGGTCACCGCACCCTCGTGGACCACCCACACCCGGGTCGGGGCGGTGGTGGTGAACTCGTCCAGCCCGTCCTCGCCCCGGAACACCAGCGCGGACGTCCCGCGCCGCGCGAGCACGCCGGCCATCACCGGGGCCATCCGGAGGTCGGCACAGCCGACCGCGGCCGCGCGGGGGCGGGCCGGGTTGGTCAGCGGGCCGAGGAAGTTGAACACCGTCGGCACCCCGAGCTCCCGCCGCGGTACCGCGGAGTGCCGCATCCCGGGGTGGAACTTCGCCGCGAAGCAGAACCCGATCCCCACCTCGGCGACGCACCGCTCCACGGCGTCGACCTCGAGGTCGACCGGGATGCCGAGCGCCTCGAGGACATCGGCCGACCCGCACGCGGACGTGGCGGCGCGGTTGCCGTGCTTCACGACCCGGACCCCGGTGGCGGCCACGACCATCGCCGCCATGGTCGAGATGTTGACGGTGTGCGCGCGGTCGGCGCCGGTGCCGACGATGTCCACCGCGTCGCCGGGGACCTCGATCGGCGTGGCGTGGGCGAGCATCGCGTCGGCGAGGCCGGAGACCTCCTCGGCCGTCTCCCCCTTCGCCCGGAGCGCCATCGCGAAGCCGGCGACCTGCGAGGGCGTCGCCGCGCCGCTCATGATCTCGCCCATCGCCCAGGCGGTCTGCTCGGCCGACAGGGCCTCGCGGGCGAGGAGTGCGGTGAGCAGGCCGGACCAGGTGGGCGACGGCGCCGGGGACATCAGCGTCCCGCCGGCAGCGACCCGGCCCGCCGCCGCAGCAGGTCGGCCACGACCTCGGCCGCGTGGAGCGGGTCCAGCGGGTGGGACAGCGTCGCGTCGGCCTGCGACCAGGTCGCGAGCCAGCGGTCGTCGGCCCGCGCGAGGACGAGGCAGATCAGCGGGCAGTCGTCGATCTCGTTCTTGAGCTGACGCGAGATCCCCATCCCTCCGGTCGGCTGCGCCTCCGCGTCCAGCAGCAGCAGGTCCACGCCGCCGGCGTCGACCGCCGCGACCACCTCGTCGCCCCGGGACGCCTCGAGGTAGCGGACGGTGCCCACGTCCGAGGCCGGCCGGCGGCCGACGGCCGTCCGGATCCGCTCGCGCACCGCGGGGTCGTCGCTGAAGACGAGCACGGTGTGCTCGGCGGGGATGCTCACGAGGCGGCTCCCGGGCGCTGGGGGTCGGTAGGGTCGACGTGCGGATGCTACCGGCGGGTCCCGGCGCGCCGGGTGGCGCATCCCGGCGATCCCCTCGCGCCCCGCGACACGACCGGAGATCACACGCGCCACGCGTCCGACCCCCCCGGGTGCGGATCCGGGCCGGGGGCCATAATGGCCGCGTGACCGCTGCCCCCACCTTCGAGCAGAGCCAGATCCACTCGCTGACGCGGCCGAACATGGTCAGCGTCGGGACGATCGTGTGGCTCTCCAGCGAACTGATGTTCTTCGCTGCGCTCTTCGCGATGTACTTCTCCATCCGGGCCAACCAGCCCGACCTGTGGACGGAGCACACCAAGGCGCTGCACCTCGGCTACGCCACCCCGTTCACGGTGGTCCTCGTGCTCTCCTCGATCACGTGCCAGTGGGGCGTGTTCGCGGCCGAGCGGGGGGACGTCTTCCGCCTGCGGCGATGGTTCACCCTGACCCTCGTGATGGGCGCGATCTTCGTCGGCGGCCAGGCGTACGAGTACACCAACCTCGTCCGCGAGGGCGTGAAGATCAACGCCGACGGGTACGGCTCGGTCTTCTACCTCACGACCGGGTTCCACGGGCTCCACGTCATCGGCGGCCTGATCGCGTTCGTCTTCGTGATGATCCGGTCGACCATGGGGCGGTTCACGCCGGCCCAGGCGACCAGCGCGATCGTCGTCTCGTACTACTGGCACTTCGTCGACGTCGTCTGGATCGCGCTGTTCGCGATGATCTACCTCATCCGGTAACGGCGTCGTGCTCCCGCGTGCCCCCTTCCCGACCATTCGCCCCAGTTGGGCAGACCGCAAGGTGACCACATGATCTCGAGTACCGCCGCCCGGATGGGAGGCCGGTTCCGCCGCCACTCCGGCCTCGTCGTGCTGGCCCTGGCGCTCGGCCTCCTCGGCACCATGTACGCGGCCTTCGCGCCGGCGTCACGCGCCGACGACGCCAAGACCGCCACCAGCGCCGCGGACGTCCGCGCGGGCCAGCAGCTGTTCGAGGGCGGCTGCATCAGCTGCCACGGCCGCAACGCCCAGGGTGTGCCGGACCGGGGCCCGAGCCTCGTCGGCGTCGGGGCCGCCTCGGTGGAGTTCCAGGTCGGCAGCGGTCGCATGCCGATGGCCCGGAACGAGGCCCAGGCGGAGCGCAAGCCCGCGCTGTACGACAACGGGCAGATCCACCAGCTCGCCGCGTACATCGAGTCGATCGGCGGCGGTCCGCAGATCCCCAGCATGACGCTGCGCAAGACCGACGCGACGACGATCGCCGAGGGCGGCCGGCTGTTCCGGCTGAACTGCTCCTCGTGCCACGCGTTCGGCGCGGGCGGCGGTGCGCTGTCGTCCGGCAAGTACGCCCCGAGCCTGTACCCGGCCACCGACCGTGACATCTACGCGGCGATGCTGACCGGCCCCCAGAACATGCCGGTGTTCGGCGACAACCAGCTGACCCCGCAGGAGAAGGTCGCGATCATCTCCTACGTCCAGGGCCAGAAGGGCGACCAGGACCCGGGTGGTCTCGGCATCGGCCGCACCGGCCCGGTGTCGGAGGGTCTCGTCGTCTTCCTCGTCGGCATCACCGGCCTCCTCATCGCGACACTCTGGATTGCGGGCAAGTCATGAGCACCGGACACCACACCCCTGAGACGGACTTCGACGTGAACGACCCCCAGGCGACGCAGTTCGACCTGGTGCGCGAGGGTGCGCGCCGCGACGGTGTCGAGATCGTCCACTACGCGCCGCGGTTCCCGGTGCCGGGCACCGAGGCCGAGCGCAGGATCGAGCGGCGGATCGCCTCCCTGCTGGTCCTCGCGGGGCTGGCCGGACTCGCGTTCGTGGTCATCTACATCGCGTGGCCGTTCCACTACCAGCTCGGCGTGAACCAGGGGAAGTGGTACACGCCGCTGCTCGGCGCCACGCTCGGCGTCGCGCTGTTCTCGATCGGCGCCGCGGTCATCATCTGGGGCAAGCGGCTGATGCCCGAGGAGATCGCGGTCCAGGACCGCCACGACGGCGCGTCCCCGGACGACGAGCGGAAGCTCACCGCGGCCACGCTGCTCTCCGCGTACGAGGAGACCGGGCTCCGCCGCCGCCCGTTGCTGAAGGGCGCGCTCGGTCTCGCCGCGGCGCCGCTCGGCGTCGCGATCGGCGCTCCCTTCATCGGCAGCATGATCAAGGACCCGGGCCGCGAGCTCTTCAAGACCGGGTGGGGCGTCGGCACGCACCTCGTGCGCCACGACGGCACCAAGATCCGGCCGTCGGACATGAAGCCGGGCGCGGTCGAGACCGTCTTCCCGGGCATCCCCGGCGGTGCCACCAACGTCCATGCGGACTCCCCCACGCTGCTGATCCACCTGCGTGAGGACGACGCGAAGAAGGCCATCGCCAAGGCGCGCACGGGCTACGAGAACGCGCACGTCGGCAACTTCTTCGCCTACTCGAAGATCTGCACGCACGCCGGCTGCCCGGCGAGCCTGTACGAGCAGCAGACGAACCGCCTGCTGTGCCCGTGTCACCAGTCGCAGTTCGACGTGCTGGACGGGTGCCGCCCGGTGTTCGGGCCCGCCACCCGCAGCCTTCCCCAACTCGCGATCGCGCTCGACGCAGACGGATATTTCGTGTCGCAGCACGACTACACCAAGGCCGTTGGCCCGGCCTTCTGGGAGCGTCCCTGATGCCCAAGCTCGATACCGCGAAGGCCGCATCCTGGACCGACGACCGGCTCGCCGTCGCGAGCCCGGTACGCCGGCTGATGAACAAGGTCTTCCCGGACCACTGGTCGTTCCTGCTCGGGGAGATCGCGCTCTACTCGTTCGTCGTCCTGCTGCTGTCGGGCGTGTTCCTGACCCTGTTCTTCGACCCCTCCATGCAGGAGGTCGTGTACCACGGGTCGTACACCCCGCTGTACGGCATGCCGATGTCCCGCGCGTTCGAGTCGAGCCTCCAGCTGAGCTTCGACGTCCGCGGTGGCCTGATCATGCGCCAGATCCACCACTGGGCCGCCCTGCTGTTCATGGCGTCGATCCTCGTGCACATGTTCCGGGTGTTCTTCACCGGCGCGTTCCGGCGCCCGCGTGAGCTGAACTGGCTCATCGGCATCACGCTGCTGATCCTGGGCATCGCGGAGGGCTTCGCGGGCTACTCCCTCCCCGACGACGCGCTGTCGGGCACCGGCCTCCGGATCATGCACGCGATCGTGTTGTCGATCCCGGTGATCGGGTCGTGGACCGCGTTCGCGATCTTCGGCGGCGAGTTCCCGGGCACGGCGATCGTGCCGCGGCTGTACATCGCGCACGTCCTGCTCGTCCCCGGCCTGCTGCTGGCGCTCATCGCGGCCCACATGGGCCTCCTGGTGAAGCAGAAGCACACCCAGTTCCCCGGCCCGGGGCGTACCGAGGACAACGTCGTCGGGCACCGCATGGTCCCCGGCTTCGCGGCCAAGGCCGGCGGCTTCTTCATGATCGTGTTCGGCATGATCGCCGCGCTCGGCGGCATCTTCCAGATCAACCCGGTCTGGCTGTTCGGCCCGTACGAGGCCGCGGTCGTCTCCGCGGGCTCGCAGCCGGACTGGTACGTCGGCTTCCTCGACGGCTCGACCCGTCTGATGCCGCCGTGGGAGACGCGCCTGTTCGGTCACACGATCCCGTCGCTGTTCTGGCCGACGGTGTTCCTGCCGGGCATCGTGTTCACGCTCGCGATCATCTACCCGTTTCTGGAGCAGCGGTACACGGGCGATCGCCGGCACCACAACCTGCTCGAGCGTCCGCGGGACAACCCGACGCGCACCGCGCTCGGGGCGATGGCGATCGGCTTCTACACCGTCCTGTTCATCTCGGGCGGCAACGACATCATCGCGCAGAAGTTCGACATCTCCCTCAACGCGATGACGTGGGCCGGCCGCATCGGCGTGCTGGTCGTACCGCCGCTGGCGTACTACTTCGCGCACCGGATCTGCCTCGGCCTCCAGCAGAACGACCGCGAGGTCCTCGCCCACGGTGTCGAGACCGGCATCATCCGGCGCCTGCCGTCGGGTGCGTTCATCGAGGTGCACCAGCCGCTCGGCCCGACGGACGACCACGGTCACGGGCAGCTGGAATACGCCGGCTGGGCCGTCCCGAAGAAGATGAACCGGCTGGGCGCGCTCGGCGCGTCCGTGAAGGGCTTCTTCGTGCCGGTGGAGCAGCCCCCCGAGGCGCCGGTCTCCCCCGCCCCGGCGGAGCGCAAGGAGCTCACGGGCGCCCGCGGCGACGAGAAGTAGCCTCCGCACCACCGACGAGGCCCCGCCGACCATCCGGTCGGCGGGGCCTTCTCGCGTCCCTGCGACCAGTCCGCGCAGGGCCGGAGCGTCCCCTAGCATCGGGACGGGTCCGACGACGACGGGAGCGTGCGATGGAGCTCGGCAGGCTCGGTGTGTGGCACCGCGACGTGGAGCTGACCCCCGACCTCGCGGCCGGGCTCGAACAGCTCGGCTACGGGACGGTCTGGGTGGGCGGCTCCCCCGCCGGCGACCTCTCCGTGCCGGACACGCTCCTCGCGGCCACCAGGGACATCGTCGTCGCGACCGGCATCGTCAACATCTGGAAGGACGCCGCGGGCGTCGTCGCGTCGTCGTACCACCGGCTCGAGGGCCGGTACCCCGGGCGCTTCCTGCTCGGCATCGGCGCCGGGCACCGGGAGGCCACCCGCGAGTACGCCAAGCCGTACGAGTCGCTCGTGCAGTACCTGGACGTCCTCGACGCGGCGGAGGTGCCCCGGGAGCGGCGGGTGCTCGCCGCGCTCGGCCCCCGGGTCCTCCAGCTGGCGCGCGACCGTACCGCGGGGGCGCATTCGTACTTCACGACGCCGGACCACACCCGCGAGGCACGGGAGCTGCTCGGCTCCGGCCCGCTGCTGGCGCCGGAGCAGAAGGTGGTGCTCGACCCCGACCCACAGTCCGCCCGCGCCCTCGCCCGGCCCGTGCTCGGGTACTACCTCGGCCTGACGAACTACGTCGCCAACTTCCGCCGGATGGGCTTCACCGACGAGGACCTCGCCGGCGGCGGCAGTGACCGCCTGGTCGACGCGCTCATCGCGCACGGGGACGCGGAGACCGTTGCCGGGCGGATCAGGGCGCACCACGACGCCGGCGCGGACCACGTCGCGGTCCAGCTCCTGGTCCCGCCGGGCGGCGACCTCCTCGCCGGGTACGAGCGGCTCGTGCGGGCCCTGTGACAGCATCGGGCCCCGGCGACCGTGAGGTCACCGGGGCCCGGGCAGAGAAGAGTGGCGTCAGTGCTGCGCGTGGCTGCCCGTGTAGTACTCGAACAGCAGGCCACCGACCGACCCGATGATCGCCACCGCGCCGATCGCCATCAGCCACGGCGCCCAGAACACGATCCCGAGCCCGGCGAGCGCCGCGGCGCCCGCGAGGGTGATGGGCCAGTAGCTGCCGGGGCTGAAGAACCCGAGGTCCCCCGCCCCCTCGCTGATCTCCGCGTCGGCCCGGTCCTCGGGACGGGGCTCGATGCGGCGCGCGACGAACGAGAAGTACCCACCGCACATCAGGCACAGCAGGCCGGACAGGATCAGCGCGACGACGCCGACCCACTCGAGCCCGGCGGCGCTGCCGGTGCTGACCTGGCTCGTCCACAGCCCGTACACCGCGGCCATGACGAACAGGAACAGCGCGATGCCGTTGAAGATCCGGCTCTCGCTCCTCATCGGGATCCTTCCTTGCCGAGTGCGCGGCGATCAGGCGATCAAGCGGTCAGGTGGTGCAGGCGAGCGCGTCAGCTCGCCTTGCCCGAGGTCCGCGAGGTGTTGAACGGGTGCGTCGTCGTGGCGAACGGCTGCTGCCCGATGGCCCGCAGGGCGTCCGGGTTGGACAGGCCGCGCTTCCGCGCGTCGAGGTACCGCTGGAACTCGTCGCCGCTCACGACCCGCATCTCGAAGTTCATGTACGCGTGGTACGTGCCGCACAGCTCCGCGCACCGCCCGACGAAGTGACCCTCGCGGGTCGGCGTGATCTCGAACGAGTTCGGGACCCCGCCCGGGAACACGTCCCGCTTGAACAGGATCTCCGGCACCCAGAACGAGTGGATGACGTCGTTGCTGGTCTCGGTGAAGTGGACGCTCTCGTCCTTCGGCACGACCAGGATCGGGATCTCGTCGGAGGTGCCCACGGTCGAGATCGGGCGCCCCTGGGCGTCCTTGGCGTCCGGGTACACGAACTGCCAGTTCCACTTGAAGGCGACGACCTCGACGTTGACGTCGGGGTTCTTCGACTCCTTCGTCACGGCCGTCTCGGCGATCGCGGTGTAGTAGAAGAGCACCGCGATGATCAGGAACGGGAGGACCGTGTAGAGGATCTCGATCGGCAGGTTGTACCGGGTCTGGGCCGGCAGCTCCTCGCCGCGCTTCCGGTACCGCACGACGCACCAGAAGATCAGGCCCCAGACGACGACGCCGACGACGAGCGCGGCGATGACCGAGCCGATCCACAGGTGCAGCATGTGCTGCGACTGCTCGGTGACGCCCCGCGGCCAGCCGAACCGGAGGTCCTCCTCCGGGGAACAGCCGGACAGCAGCACCAGGGCCACCAGGCCCAGCAGACCGACCATGGCCGGACGGCGGCCGGCGCGGCCGGACCGACGGTGTTCGAGGACCACCTGCAGAGCCTCCTCATGAGCGCCCGGCGGCCGGTCGACCGGCACGGCACGGGCAGTTCGCACGACGTTCGAACCCTACTCGACCCCTTCCCACCCGACCCCCCGGGGGCGGTCGTGGCGGGCGCTACGGTGACGGGGTGACGCAGGTGTACCTCGACGCCGCCTCCTCGGCGCCCCTCCACCCCGTGGCGCGCGAGGCCCTGCTCGCGGCGCTGGACGACGGCTGGGCGGATCCCGCGCGCCTGTACCGGGCCGGGCGCCAGGCCCGGCTGCTGCTCGACGCGGCACGGCAGACCGTCGCCGAGTGCCTCGGCACGCGGCCGGACGAGATCGCGTTCACGGCGAACGGCACCCAGGCGGTCCACCGGGCCGTCCTCGGCGGCCTCGCGGGCCGCCGCCGCGCGGGCGCGGTGTTCGTCCACTCCGCGGTCGAGCACTCCGCCGTCCTCCACGCCGCCGGACACCACGTCGCCGGCGGCGGCCGCGCGGTCAGCGTGCCGGTGGACCGGCTCGGCCGGGCCGATCCCGGGGAGTTCGCCGCGGCGGTACGGCAGCCCGGCGTGGCGCTCGCGGCGCTCATGTCCGCGAACCACGAGGTCGGCACCCTCCAGCCGGTGGACGAGGTCGCCGTCGCCTGCGCGGAGACGGGCGTGCCGCTCCACGTCGACGCCGCCCAGACCGCGGGCCGGTCCCCGCTCCCCCCCGGCTGGTCCCTCGCCTCGGCGAGCGCCCGCAAGTGGGGCGGTCCGCCGGGGGTGGGCATCCTCGCGGTGCGCAAGGGCGTCCGGTGGACGTCCCCGGGCCCGGCCGACGAGCGGGAGGGCGGCCGCGTCCCGGGCGCCGAGAACGTCCCCGCGATCGTCGCCGCGGCCGCCTCGCTGCGGGCGGTCACCGCGGAGGCGGGCGCGGAGGATGCCCGGCTGCGGCCCCTCGTCGCCAGGATCCGGGAGGCCGTGGCGGCCACGGTGCCGGACGTCGAGATCGCCGGGGACCCGGAGCGGCGGCTGCCGCACCTGGTGACGTTCTCCTTCCTGTACGTCGACGGCGAGGCGCTGCTGCACGCGCTCGACGCGGAGGGCTTCGCCGTGTCCAGCGGCTCCTCGTGTACGTCCTCGACGCTGACGCCGTCCCACGTGCTCGAGGCGATGGGCGTGCTCAGCCACGGCAACGTCCGGGTGTCCCTCCACCGGGGGACGACGGAGGCGGACGTGGACCGGTTCCTGGCCGTGTTGCCCCGGGTGGTCCGGACGCTGCGGGAGACCGCCGGGGTGGAGGCGCTGTGATCCTCGACTGTCGCGGCCAGCGCTGCCCGCTGCCGGTGATCGCGCTCGCCCGGCGGATCGGGGAGGTGGAGCCCGGCGCGACGATCCGCGTGGACGCCGACGACCCGGCCGCCCCCAACGACATCGCGGCGTGGTGCCGGATGCGGGGGCAGACCTACGTGGGCGTCGAGCCGCAGCCCGACGGCGTCCCCGGGATCGTGGTGCGCCGGGCCTAGCAGGGTCTAGAGGTGTGCGGACACCTCGGCCGCCGCGTCGTCGCCGTACGCCTCCGCGAACCGCTTCGTGAACTCGGCCGGGTCCACCGTGTACTCCTGCGTGCCGACCGTCTCGACCACGAGTGTGGCGAGCAGGCTGCCGACCTCGGCCGCCCGCTGCAGCGGCAGCTCCCAGGAGAGCCCGGCGAGGAACCCGGCACGGAACGCGTCGCCCACGCCGGTCGGGTCGGCCTTGCGGACCTCGCGGGCGATCGGCACGTGCACGGGCTCGATCCCCCGGCCGGAGAGCTGCACGCCGCGTGAACCGAGCGTGGTGACCTGGACGCGGACCCGGTCGAGGACGTCGCCCGGGGACCAGCCGGTCTTCTGCTCGAGCAGGCCCTTCTCGTACTCGTTGGTGAACAGGAGGTCCGCGCCCTCGACGAGGCGCCGCACCTGCGCACCGTCCATGCGGGCGAGCTGCTGCGACGGGTCGGCGGCGAACCGCTGCCCGGTGGCCCGGCACTCCTCGGTGTGCCGCACCATCGCCTCGGGGTCGTCCGCGCCGATGTGCACCAGGTCGAGGCCGCCGAGCCGCGCGGCGACGGGGGCCAGCTCGATGGTGCGGGCCTCGGACATCGCGCCCGCGTAGAACGACGCGATCTGCGCCATGTCGTCGTCCGTGGTGCAGACGAACCGGGCGGTGTGGGCAATCTCGGACACGTACACCGAGTCGCAGTCGACGCCGTGCCGGACCAGCCACGCGCGGTAGTCCTCGAAGTCCGCGCCGACCGCGCCGACCAGCACGGGGCGCAGCCCGAGGAGGCCCATGCCGTAGGCGATGTTCGCCGCGACCCCGCCCCGCCGGACGACCAGGTCGTCGACCAGGAACGACAGCGACACCCGGTCGAGCTGGTCGGGCAGCAGCTGCTCGCCGAACCGGCCCGGGAAGTGCATCAGATGGTCGGTCGCGATGGACCCGGTCACGGCGATCTTCATGGGGGCGCAATCTCGGTCGGGGACGGAGCCGGGCGAGCTTATCGCTGTGCGTGGACGATCTCCCCTGCCGCACCCCACGCCGTGCCCCCATTCGGGGGTTACCTCCGGGTAGCGCTACCCGACACCGACGTCGGGTTCTAGTTTGGGGACATGAGCACACGACCGGGGACCCTGACCGCCGACGACCTCACCGCCGCCGAGCAGGCCGACGCACTCGGCACGCTGATCCACGACTGCCGGCTGCTGCCCTCGGGCTGGCAGCCGGAGGGCTCGACCCACCCGCACGGCGCGTTCACGCCGCCCGTGGCGATCGACGACCTGGTGGAGCGGATCCTGGCGCTGGACGACCGCGACTACTGAGTCCCGCCGACCACCGAGCCGGCACACGGGCCCGCAGACACGGACGGCCGCACCCCGTCGGGGGTACGGCCGTTCCGTCGTTCCGTGCGGGTCAGCTGAACGAGTCGCCGCAGGCGCACGAGCTGCCCGCGTTCGGGTTGTCGATCGTGAAGCCCTGCTTCTCGATCGTGTCCACGAAGTCGATCGTGGCGCCCGCGAGGTACGGGACGCTCATCCGGTCGACGACGACCTCGACACCGCCGAAGTCGGTCACGGCGTCGCCGTCGAGCGAGCGCTCGTCGAAGAAGAGCTGGTAGCGAAGTCCGGAACACCCGCCCGGCTGCACCGCGATGCGCAGCCGCAGGTCATCCCGGCCCTCCTGCTCGAGCAGGGCCTTGACCTTGCCTGCGGCCTGGTCGGTGAGCACGACGCTCGTGGGGGTCTGCTCGGTCTGAGGGACAGTCACGTGTGGCTCCCGTTTTCTCGGTATCTCCGTCCGATGGGCAGAACTACGCCGACCCGGAGTGCATTCCCATCGTCCCACATCGATTCGGTACGGGCACCGGGTCAGGCCCGGCTCCATTCGCGCGCCACCCGCGCGGCGAGCGACCGGAGCGCGTCCGCCGGGTGCCGCAGGGCGGCCTCGACCGAGCCCGCGTGCTCCGCGAGGGAGTACGCCGCCTCGACCCCGGCCGCGCCCATCTCCCGGCGGCCGACGTGCACCTGCCCGGCGAGCACGACACACGGGATGCCCCGCTCGAGCGCGGCGGCCGCGACCCCCGCCACCACCTTCCCGCGCAGGGACTGGAAGTCGAACGACCCCTCGCCGGTGACCACCAGGTCCGCCGACGCCAGGGCGGCGTCGAGGCGGGCGAGGCGCCGCACCAGCCCGATGCCCGGCTCCCGCCGCGCGCCCAGCGCCAGCAGCGCCGCCCCGAGCCCGCCGGCCGCTCCCCCGCCCGGGAGCGTCGCGAGGTCCGGCGGGCAGCCCGGCAGGTCGCGGACCAGCACGGACGCCCACACCGACAGCGCGCCGTCGAGCATCAGCACGTCGGCCCGGTCGGCGCCCTTCTGCGGGCCGTACACCGCACTCGCGCCGTTGATCCCGAGCAGCGGGTTGTCCACGTCGGACGCGAGCACGACGTCGGCACCGCGGAGGGACGGCACGCCGTCGAGCCCCGTACACGCCGCCAGGGCCGCCCCGCCGTACGGGAGGGCGATGCCGTCCGGCCCGAGCGGTGTCGCGCCGAGGGCGGCGTACATCCCCGCGCCGCCGTCGTTCGTCGCGGACCCGCCGAGCCCGACGACGACCTGCCGGGCGCCGGACTCCACGGCCGCCGTCAGCATCACGCCCACGCCGTACGTGGTGGTCGCGCGCACGTCCCGCTCGGCGTCCCGCAGCAGGTGCAGGCCGCACGCCTGCGCCGTCTCGACGTACGCGGTGGCGCCGGACCGCAGCACCGAGGCCCGCACCGGCCGGCCGAGCGGGTCCGGCACCGACACCGGGAGGAGGCGGCCACCGAGCGCGGCGTGCACGACGTCGACGAACCCGGGCCCACCGTCGGAGAGCGGCCGCGTGTCCACGTGGTGCGCCGGAGCGCCGGAGGACCAGCCCTCGGCGATGGCCGCGGCGGCCTCCGCCGCGGACAGCGTGCCACCGAACGAGTCGGGGGCCACCAGTACGTCCACGAGGTGATCTCTACCACGCGGCAAATCCATCGGCGGCCTCGCACCTCTGTGGGAAAATCGCTCATCACCGTCACACCCCGAGGAGCTGGCGTTGACCACCGTCCCCGTGGACACCTGGCGCGACCCCGACCCCACCCCCGCGGCATTGCTGCTGCTCGGCCGGGGCACCGACCCGTCCTCCGAGCGGGGCGTCGACTGCCCCGGCGCGCTGCCCCCCGCGTCCGACCCGGACCTCGCGGAGCGCGCCCGCGCCGCCCGCGCGCAGCTCGGCGACCGGGCGTTCGTCCTCGGCCACCACTACCAGCGCGACGAGGTGATCCAGTTCGCCGACGTCACCGGTGACTCCTTCAGGCTCGCGCAGCAGGCAGCCGCGCGCCCGGAGGCGGAGTTCGTCGTCTTCTGCGGCGTGCACTTCATGGCCGAGTCGGCGGACATCCTCACCGGTGCCCACCAGCGTGTCGTCCTGCCGGACCTCGGGGCGGGGTGCTCGATGGCGGACATGGCGACGTTCGACCAGGTCTCGGAGGCGTGGGACGTCCTCGCCGACGCGGGTGTGGCCGATGTCACCGTCCCGGTGAGCTACATGAACTCGTCCGCCGACATCAAGGGCTTCACCGGCCGGCACGGCGGCACGATCTGCACGTCGTCCAACGCCGAGCGCGCGCTGGACTGGGCCTTCGGGCGGGGCGAGAAGGTCCTGTTCCTCCCGGACCAGCACCTCGGCCGCAACACCGCCGTCCTGAACCGGGGGCTCGGCCTGGACGATTGCGTCCTGTTCGACCCGCACAAGCCGGGCGGCGGCCTCACGCCGCAGCAGCTCCGGGACGCGACGATGATCCTGTGGCGCGGGCACTGCTCGGTGCACGGCCGCTTCACGGTCTCCTCGGTGGACGACGTCCGCGCGCGCATCCCGGACGTCACCGTGCTGGTCCACCCCGAGTGCCGCCACGAGGTCGTCACGGCGGCCGACATGGTGGGGTCGACGGAGTACATCATCAAGGCACTGGACGCGGCCCCGTCCGGCAGCGCCTGGGCGATCGGCACCGAGCTCAACCTCGTCCGGCGCCTCGCGCTCGCGCACCCGGACAAGCGGATCGTGTTCCTCGACAAGACCGTGTGCTTCTGCTCGACGATGAACCGCATCGACCTGCCCCACCTCGTGTGGACGCTCGAGTCGCTCGCCGCGGGGCAGGTCGTCAACCAGATCACGGTGGACCCCGAGACCGCCTCGTACGCCAGGGCGGCCCTCGAGCAGATGCTCGCGCTGCCCTGACCCCCACCCACCTCCCCTACCCCCCGCCCACCTCCCCTACCCCCTACTTGCCTCCGCGAGCAGCAGCGCGGTCAGCTCGCCCGCGTCCGCCGCCAGGCCCCGGGCGGCGAACCACCCGGACACGTTCGCCGCGTCCCGGTGCAGGAACTCGGGGCCGCGGGGGTTGGCCACGACGTCGACGACCTGCGGCAGGTCGATGACGACCAGCCGTCCGCGGTGGACGAGCAGGTTGTACGGCGAGAGGTCGCCGTGGGCGTACCCCAGCCGGGCGAGCGTGACCATGGCCGCCACGCACTGGTCCCACAGCGAGGCCAGCAGGTCCCGGTCGGGCCTGACCTGGGCGAGCCGGGGCGCGGCCGTGCCGTCGGGGTCTCCGACGAACTCGAGCAGCAGCTCGGTCCCGGCGAGCGACACGGGGTACGGCACGGCGGCCCCGGCCTCCCACAGCCGTCCGAGGATCGCGAACTCGGCGGCCGCCCACTGCTGCGAGATCAGGTCCCGGCCGAAGGACGTGCGGGTGGCCATCGCGCGGGTCTCCCGGCTGCGGCGCACCCGGCGGCCCTCGAGGTAGCCCGCGTCACGGTGGAACGCGCGGTGCCGGGCGTCCCGGTACCGCTTGGCGGCGAGCAGGCACGCGGTGTCGGTGCCCCGGATGCCGCGTTCGACGAGGAAGACGTCCGCCTCCTTGCCGGTCTTCAGCACGCCGCGCTCGGTGTCGACCGCGGCGGCCGCGGTGACGAGCCAGGCGGGAACGGGGTGCGGGCCGCGCAGGCCCGCCTGGATGCCGTCCCAGGTGGACCAGCGGTCGCCGTCGGGGGGCAGGTCGTACTCGTCGTCGTCGAAACGGGGTCGTGGCAACGCGGGGCTCCCGGAAGAGGTCGCCCCGGCGGCTCAGGCGCGGGGCGGGGACGGGTGGAGGGCGCGGCGGAACCGGGTGACGGTCATCGCACATCCCTCCCCTCCACGGGCCTTCCGCGCGGCGTTCGCGTGGAACCACGGTCCCGCCCCGCGTCGCCCCCCGTCAATCACGTTTCCGTCCGACTACCCTTGCGGGCACCGACACATCCGGAGGGAGCACGGTGACCGACGACGTTCTGGTGGTCCACGGCGGTTCGCCGCTGCGTGGTGACATCCGGGTCCGTGGTGCGAAGAACCTCGTACCGAAGGCCATGGTGGCCGCGCTCCTCGGGGAGACGCCGAGCCACCTGCGCAACATCCCGGGCGTCCGGGACGTCGAGGTGGTCACGGGGCTGCTCGAGGCGCACGGGGTGACCGTGACCCGGGACGGCGACGAGCTCCTCATGGACCCCACCCGGGTGGAGCTGGCGAGCGTGGACGAGATCAACGTCCACGCGGGCTCGAGCCGCATCCCGATCCTGTTCTGCGGCCCGCTGCTGCACCGGCTCGGCCACGCGTTCATCCCGGACCTCGGCGGCTGCCGCATCGGCGACCGGCCGATCGACTTCCACCTCGAGGCGCTCCGGCAGTTCGGGGCCACCGTCGACAAGACGCCGGACGGCCTGCACCTGTCCGCCCCGCAGCGTCTGCGGGGGACGAAGCTCGAGCTTCCGTACCCGAGCGTCGGAGCGACCGAGCAGGTGCTGCTCACCGCGGTCCGCGCGGAGGGCGTCACCGAGCTCCGCAACGCCGCCGTCGAGCCCGAGATCATCGACCTCATCGCGGTGCTCCAGAAGATGGGCGCGCTGATCAGCGTCCAGACCGACCGGGTCATCCGGATCACCGGCGTCGAGCGGCTCCACGGGTACGTCCACACCGCGCTCCCAGACCGGCTCGAGGCCGCGAGCTGGGCGTGCGCGGCGCTCGCGACCCGCGGCGACATCTACGTCCACGGGGCGTCGCAGGTCGACATGATGACGTTCCTCAACGTGTTCCGGAGCCTCGGCGGCGCGTTCGAGGTGGACGACCGCGGCCCCGGCGGGCTCGGCGGCATCCGGTTCTGGCACCCCGGCGGCGACCTGCGCGCCATGGCGATCGAGACGGGCGTGCACCCCGGGTTCCAGACCGACTGGCAGCAGCCCCTCGTCGTGGCGCTGACCCAGGCGTCCGGCCTGTCGATCGTCCACGAGACCGTGTACGAGAACCGGCTCGGCTTCACCGACGCGCTGGTGGAGATGGGCGCGCACATCCAGCTGTACCGCGAGTGCCTCGGCGGGACACCGTGCCGGTTCGGGCAGCGGAACTTCCGCCACTCGGCGGTCGTCAGCGGCCCGACGGAGCTCCGCGCGACGGAGCTGGTCATCCCGGACCTCCGCGGCGGGTTCAGCTACCTCATCGCGGCCCTCGCGGCCGAGGGGACGTCCCGGGTCCACGGGATCGAGCTGATCCAGCGCGGGTACGGGGACTTCGACGGCAAGCTGGCCGCGCTCGGCGCCCGGGTGGAGCGCCCGGCGAGCGCCGCGTGAGCCGTGCACTAGTGTTCCGGTCGTGAGCCCGCTCTTCCGCCGCACCGCGGCCAACCCCGAGGCCGCGCCCGCGCCGGACACGTCCGAGAAGGCCGGCGGCAAGGGACGGCCGACCCCGAAGCGCCGGGACGCCCAGTCGCACCGCAAGCTCGTGGAGCCGCCGCCCGCCGACCGCAAGGCAGCGATGCGGCGGATGCGCGAGCGGCAGCGCGCGGAGCGCGTCGAGGCCCGCGCGGGCATGATGCGCGGCGACGAGCGCTACCTCCTCCCCCGAGACCGGGGCCCGGTGCGCGCGGCCGTCCGGGACCTGGTGGATGCGCGGCGGAACGTCGGTACGTTCTTCCTGGCGGGCGCGTTCGTCGTGCTCATCGGCGGCACCGTCTCGGTGAACGCCGTCCGGCTCGGCGCGAACGTCGTCTGGTTCCTCCTCGTGGTGGCGCTGGTCATCGACGCGCTCGTCCTCGCGCGGGCGATCCGGCGCACGGTCCGCGAGCGCTTCCCGGACACCGACGAGAGGCTGGGCCGCCTCTACCTGTACGGCGTGCTGCGCTCGACCGTGTTCCGCCGGATGCGCACCCCCCGGCCGCGCGTGGAGGTCGGTCAGCCGGTCTGATCGCCGGGACGTAGGGTCGGATCCATGGAATTCCGACACCTGGGCCGTTCCGGTCTCGTCGTCAGCGAGATCTCGTACGGCAACTGGCTGACCCATGGCTCCCAGGTCGAGGCGGACGCCGCCACCGCGTGTGTGCAGGCCGCTCTCGACGAGGGGATCACCACCTTCGACACCGCCGACGTCTACGCGGGAACCCGCGCGGAGTCGGTGCTCGGCGACGCGCTCGAGGGCGTGCGCCGCGAGTCCTACGAGCTGTTCACCAAGGTCTACTGGCCGACCGGACCCGGCAGGAACGACCGTGGCCTGTCGCGCAAGCACATCCAGGAGTCGATCAACGGCTCGCTGCGCCGGCTGCGCACCGACCACGTCGACCTCTACCAGGCGCACCGGTACGACCACTCGACGCCGCTCGAGGAGACGATGGAGGCGTTCGCCGACGTCGTCCACTCCGGCAAGGCGCACTACATCGGCGTCTCCGAGTGGACCGCGGGTCAGATCCGCGCGGCGCACGCGCTGGCGCGCGAGCTGAAGATCCCGTTCGTCTCGAACCAGCCGCAGTACTCGATGCTGTGGCGGGTCATCGAGGCCGAGGTCGTCCCGGCCTGCGAGGAGCTCGGCATCGGCCAGGTCGTCTGGTCGCCCATCGCCCAGGGCGTGCTGACCGGCAAGTACAAGCCGGGCCAGCCGCCGCCCGCCGGGTCGCGCGCCACGGACGAGAAGGGGGGCGCCGACATGATCAGCCGGTTCATGACCGACGACGTCCTCTCCCGCGTCCAGCAGCTCGTGCCGCTGGCCGCCGACGCGGGCCTCACGATGGCGCAGCTCGCGATCGCGTGGGTGCTCCAGAACCCGAACGTCTCCTCGGCGATCATCGGCGCGTCGCGTCCCGAGCAGGTGAGCGAGAACGTGAAGGCGGCCGGCGTGAAGCTCGACGCCGGCCTGCTGGAGAAGATCGACGGGATCCTCGGCGGCGTGGTCGAGCGCGACCCCGCGAGAACGGTGAGCCCGGCCGAGCGGCCGTAGCGGGCCGGAGGCCCCGGGGTGCGCCTACTCCGGGGTCTCCAGGCTCATCGTGTACGCCTCGCTCCCGCCCTCGCGGAGCGTCACCTGCGCCACGCCCGCCTCCGCGAGCTCACGCCACGCCTGGCCCAGCCACGTCTCGGCGTCCGACTGGCTCCCGAACTCCTCCGCGTCGGGACCCGGCACCTCGTTCCCGTCGACGTCCTCGTACCGCCAGGTCCACGCCATGTCGTCCTCCACGATCTCCGGTGCGCCCGACCCTAACGGGCGCCGATACCCTCGTCGCGATGAAGACGCTCGTGCTCGGCGGTACGCGGTCGGGGAAGTCGGCCTGGGCCGAGCGTGCCGTGTCCGGGACCGTGACGTACGTCGCGACCGCTCCCCCGCGTCCCGGCGACGCCGACTGGGACGCCCGCCTCGCCGCCCACCGTGCCCGCCGGCCCGCCGGCTGGCACACCGTCGAGACCGGCGCCGACCCGGCGGCCCTCCTCGCCGTCCTCGCGGCCGCGGAGCCCGGCCGGACGCTCCTCGTGGACGACCTCGGTGCCTGGACCACCGCCGCGCTCGACGCCGCGGACGGCTGGACGGACGGCGCCCGGGTGATCCACGACACGTGCTCACGGCTCGTCGCGGCGGTCGCCTCCTGCCCCGCCGAGGTGGCCCTCGTGAGCCCCGAGGTCGGCTGGGGCGTGCTGCCCGCGACCCGGGCGGGACGGGTCTTCGCCGACGCCCACGGTGCCCTCAACCAGCGGCTCGCCGTGGTCTGCGACCGCGTGACGCTCGTCGTGGCCGGCCTGCCGCTCCCATTGAAGGGCCGCGGGTAGCCTCGCGGCCGTGGACACCTCCCTCGGCAGCCTCGCGGGCGCCGTGAGCTGGGCCGCGTCCGTGCAGGACGAGGTCGGGCCGCACCCGTTCCGGGCCGTGCGCGCCGTCGTCGTCGCCGCCGAGCACGGCATCGCGCGCCGGGGCGTGTCCGCCGACCCGCCCACCGCCACCGCGGCGCGGGCGCGCGAGGCCGCATCGGGCGAGGGCGTGTACGCCCGGCTCGCGGCCGCCGCCGGCGCGGGCCTCCGGGTGGCCGCGGAGGGGCTCCCCGCCTCCGGCACGCTCGGCGACGGGCCGGTCCTCACGCCGGAGCAGGTCACCGCGGCGTACGAGCTCGGGCGCGGCCTCGCCGACGCGGAGGCGGACGCGGGGACGGACCTCGTCGTCCCGGCGATCGTGGGCGTGGGCGCGGGCACCGCCGCGGCGACGCTGGTCGCGGCCCTGACCGGCAGCGAGCCCGCCGCGATGACCGGCCGGGGCGGCGGGATCGACGACGAGACCTGGATGCGCAGGTGCGTCGCCGTGCGTGACGGGCTGCGCCGGGCGCGCGGCGCCGGTGACGACGCGACGGCCCTGCTCGCGGCCGCGGGCGGGGCAGACCTCGCCGCGGTGACCGGGCTGCTCGTCCGGTGCGCCGAGCGCCGCACGCCCGTGCTGCTCGACGGGGTGACCGTGCTCGCCTGCGCGCTGCTCGCCCGGTCGCGGGACGGCGACGCGGCGGCCTGGTGGTACGCGCCGCACGCCGGGGACGACCCGGCCGAGCGGGAGGCGCTCCGCGCGCTCCGGCTGACGCCCGCGGTCCGCCTGGGCCTGCACCTCGGCGACGGCGCGGGTGCGCTCGCGGTGCTGCCGCTGCTGCAGACCGCGCTCGACCTCGCGGCGGGCTGAGGTGTCCGCCGGACTGCGCCTCGCCCTGACGACGTTCACCGTGCTCCCGGTCCGCGGCGGCCCGGTCGACCGCGCGGCCGGACGGACCGCGATGGTGCTCGGACCGGTGGTGGGTGCGGGGCTGGGCGCGGTCGCCGCCGGGATGCTGCTCGGTGCGGTCGCGGCGGGCGTGCCCTCCCTCCTCGCCGGCGTCCTCACCGTCGGGCTGCTCGCGCTGCTCACTCGGGGAATGCACCTCGACGGGCTCGCGGACACCGTCGACGGGCTCGGCGCGTACGGCGACCGCGAGCGCACCCTCGCCGTGATGAAGGCACCGGACGTCGGCCCGTTCGGCGTCGTCGCGCTGGTCGTCACGCTGGGCGCGCAGGCGGCCTCGCTCGCGGCGGTGTCCGGGCGGCCGTGGCCGGCGGTGGTGGCGGGTGTCGCGGCGGCGGTGGCGGCCGGGCGTCTCGCGATCACGTGGGCGTGCCTGCGGCCCGTACCCGCCGCCCGGCCCGGCGGCCTCGGTGCACTGGTCGCGGGGACCGTGTCCCCGGTCGCGGCCGTGGCCGTGACCGTGGCGGTGCTGGCGCTGGCCGTGGCGGCGGACGGGGACAGGCCCTGGCTGGGCCCGGCGGCGGTCGCCGCGGGGCTCGGCGCCGCGGGCCTGCTGCTGGCCCGGGTGGTCCGCCGCATCGGCGGGGTCACCGGGGACGTGCTGGGCGCGGTCGCCGAGACCGCGGCGACCGCGGCCCTGGTGGTGCTGACCCTGTAGCTCAGGGAGACCCTGTAGCTCAGGGAGACGGGGACGCCGGCGGCAGGAGCGGCACGGCGGGCGGGGACGCCGAGGCCCCGCCGGGCGCCGGCGCCGGTGAGCTCGCCGAGGCCGACGACGACGGCGTCGCCGTGGGCGTCGCCGTCGGGCTCGGACCGGCCGAGGTCGTGGGGGCCGGGTTCGTCCGGACCGCGGCCCCTCCCCCGGTGACGTGCTGGAGGGTCGTGCCGGTCCCCCGGTGCCCGGTGAGCAGCGACGACAGCGGCCGCCCGGCGACGGCCTCCGCGGCGGTCACCGCACCGAGCGCCAGCACGAACGCCACCACCGCGAACGCCGCCACCCGCACCCGGTGGTGCGGCGGGGCGGGGGCCGCCGCCGTGGCGCGGGTGTCCGCCGGCTCGCCGGGCAGGTCGGTCGGCGCCGGGGCCGTGTCCCCCGTGGTGGCCGCCGGGTGCGCCGGCGCCTCGGTCCCGCCCGCGAAGGTGTCGGTCTCGACCGTGTCCCCCTGACGCCTCAGCACGACGGTCTGGATCGGGACGATCGTCTCGCGGAGCTTCTCGTTCGTCTTCGTCAGCGAGCGCTTGTAGAACGCGGTGCCGACCGTGCCCACGACCGAGCCCAGCGCGGCGCCCGCGAGGGTGCCCCCGACGCCGAAGTACGACGCCGCCACCGCGGCGGACACCGCCGCGAGGGCGCCCGCGACGATCTGGGTCAGGTCGAGATCGGAGTCCCGCTTGGTCGTCTCCGGGTTCTGCTGGTTCATGGCTCCGTCCGTGCGGTCGGGGTCAGCAGGTCGGTCCGGGATCGCTCACCGTACGTTCGAGGGTACGAACGGCGGCACGACCACCCTCGCGGCTGACCGCCGCCCGCGCACGTCGACCGTGACCTCGTCCCCGGCCGCCACACCGGCCGCCGTGTCCAGGAGCGCGAGCCCGATGCCGATCCGGCGGGTGGGCGAGAACGTGCCGCTCGTCACCTCCCCGATCCGCGTGCCGTCCCCGGCGAGGACCGCCATGTGCGGTCGCGGGATGCCCCGGTCGAGGGCCTCGAGCCCCCACAGACGGCGCCGCGGCCCCGCGGCGCGGGCGGCGAGCAGCGCGCCGCGACCCCAGAACGCGGCCTTGTCCCAGCCGACCGCCCACCCCGCCCGCGCCTCGAGCGGCGTGATGCCGGGGCCGAGGTCGTGGCCGTGCAGGGGGTACCCCATCTCGGTGCGGAGCGTGTCCCGGGCGCCGAGCCCGCACGGCCGCACGCCGAGGTCCAGCACGGCGTCCCAGAGGGCGCCCGTGTCCTCCCAGGCGGGCAGGAGCTCGTACCCGTGCTCGCCGGTGTACCCCGTGCGACAGACGACGACCGGCCGGTCGTGCCACGACGCCACCGAGAAGGCCATGTAGTCCAGGCCGGACGGCAGCCCGAGGCGGTCCAGGACGGCCGCCGAGCCCGGGCCCTGCACGGCGAGCACGCCGTACCCGCCGTGCCGGTCGGTGACGTCCACACCGGACGGTGCGGCGGCGGCGAGCCGCGCGGCGACCTCGGCGGCGTTGGCGGCGTTCGGCACCAGGAACACGTCGTCGTCGTCGTGGACGTAGGCGATGAGGTCGTCCACGACCCCACCGGACTCCGTGCAGCACAGCGTGTACTGCGCCCGGCCCGGCCCGATGCGGCCGAGGTCGTTCGTCAGGCAGGCGTCGACGAGGGCCCGTGCGCCCCGGCCCCGCACCGACACCTTGCCGAGGTGCGAGACGTCGAACACGCCCGCCGACCCGCGCACCGCGGCGTGCTCGGCCAGCACGCCCGCGTACTCGATCGGCATCTCCCAGCCGCCGAAGTCGGCGGTCTTCGCACCGAGGGCGCGGTGGCGCTCGTACAGCGGCGTGCGGCGCAGCGCGCCCGACGGGGGGTTCGTCATCCGGGTCACCCTAGCGACGTACCATGCGGGCGTACCGCAACGACGACGAGCGGAGCGCCCGTGACGACGCTGGCCCTGACGGACACCTCGCCGGAGTCGGCGAACGCCGACGCGGTGGTCATCGGCCTGTACACCGGCGGGGCGCTCGCCCCCGGCGCCGAGGGTCTCGACGCCGCGCTCGACGGCCGGCTCGCCGAGACGCTGCGCCTGCTCGGCGCCCGCGGCGAGGCCCTCGAGGTCACCAAGCTCGCCACGCTGGGCGCGACCACCGCACCCGTCGTCGTCGCGGTCGGCCTCGGTGACCCCGCCACGGTGACGCCCGAGACGCTGCGGCGCGCGGCGGGCGCCGCGGTCCGCGCGCTCGCCGGGACGGCCCGCGTCGCGCTGGCGCTCCCCACGGACGGCACCGCCACGCTGCGCGCGGTCGGCGAGGGCGCACTGCTCGGCGCGTACGACTTCACCGCGTACAAGTCCTCGCTCGACGGTCGCCCGAAGCCGGTGTCCGCGGTGACCCTCGTCACCGGCGACGCCGCGGACAAGGCCGCCAAGGCGGAGGTCAAGCGCGCCACCGCCGTGGCCGCCGCCGTGCACCGGAGCCGCGACTGGATCAACACGCCGCCGAACGACCTGCGTCCCCCCGCCTTCGCCGAGGCCGCGGCGGCGGCCGCCACCAAGGCGGGGCTCGAGGTCGAGGTCCTCGACGAGCGCGCCCTCGCGCGCGGCGGGTACGGCGGGATCCTCGCCGTCGGCATGGGCAGCGAGGCGCCGCCGCGGCTCGTCCGCATCGCGTGGTCCCCCCGCGGGGCGCGCAGGCACGTGGCGCTCGTGGGCAAGGGCATCACGTTCGACACCGGCGGCATCTCGATCAAGCCGGCCGCCGGCATGCACGAGATGAAGAGCGACATGTCCGGTGCGGCGTCCGTGGTCGCGACGATGCTCGCGATCGCGGCGCTGAAGCCGAAGGTCCGTGTCACGGCGTACGTGCCGATGGCCGAGAACATGCCGAGCGGCTCCGCGTACCGCCCCGGGGACGTCGTCACCATGTACGGCGGCAAGCGGGTCGAGGTGCTGAACACCGATGCCGAGGGGCGGATGGTCCTCGGCGACGCGCTCGCCCGCGCCGTGGAGGACGAGCCGGACTACGTGTTCGAGACGTCCACGCTCACCGGCGGGCAGGTCGTCGCGCTCGGCTCCCGGGTGTCCGGCGTGATGGGCACCCCCGAGGTCACCGAGCGGGTCAAGGCGGCCGGGGAGCGCACCGGCGAGGCGATGTGGCCCATGCCGCTGCCGGAGGAGGTCCGGTCCGGGATGGACAGTGCGATCGCCGACCTCAGCCAGGTCGACGCGGGCGGGAACCGGGCCGGGCACATGCTGCAGGGCGGGACGTTCCTGTCCGAGTTCGTCGGCGACGTGCCGTGGGCGCACATCGACATCGCCGGGCCGTCCTACAACGGTGGCCAGCCGTGGGGTCACGTCACCCGCGGCGGGACGGGCGTTCCCGTCCGCACGCTCCTCGAGCTCGTCGAGACGATCGCGGCCGAGGGTTAGCCCGAGACGGGCGCGTCGGGGCCCGCGGCCTCCTTGCGGCGGCGCGTCCAGTCCCGCATCCGCTGCGGGTAGCCGGTCGCCCCGACGTCGTACACCGGGATGCCGAGGCGCTGCCCCAGCCGCCGGGCACCGTCGGGACCGTCGATGCGGCGACGCGTCCACTCGCCGTCGTCCGCGACGAGGACCACGGTCATCGCGGTGACGGTGGTCCGCGGCTCGACGTACGCCTCGACACCCCGCCGGGTGCGCGCGAACTGCTCCAGGTGCCCCGTGTCGGCGGAGTCACCTCCCCGGGGCACGCCTTCCCGATCGGACCTGCGACGGAACCAGCGCACCGGTCACCTCCTCGACCGCCCAGACTAGGGCAGCGAGGGGTGCGGAACGGGGTGAGTACACGCCCTTTCTCCGACGTACCGTGGACGCGGGCGCGCACGGAGTCGTGCGGATCACCCCGGGGCGACGGCGATTCGCCGCCCCCTCGTCCCACCCGCCGGATGCCGAGGTGCCAAGATGAAGCGGCACCCGGCAGAGACGTCAGGAGATGTTGTGAGCGACCAGAACGCCGCGTTCGACCTCGTCATCCTCGGCGGTGGCAGCGGCGGCTACGCGTGCGCACTGCGCGCGGCCCAGCTGGGGCAGTCCGTCGTCCTCATCGAGAAGGACAAGCTCGGCGGCACGTGTCTGCACCGCGGCTGCATCCCCACCAAGGCGCTGCTGCACGCCGGCGAGGTCGCCGACTCGGCGCGCGACGGTGAGCAGTTCGGCATCAAGACGGCCCTCGAGGGCATCGACATGACCGGCGTCAACGCCTACAAGGACGGCGTCGTCAGCCGGCTGTACAAGGGCCTCCAGGGCCTGGTGAAGAGCCGCAAGATCACCTACGTCGAGGGCGCGGGCAAGCTGGTGTCGCCCACGGCGGTCGAGGTGAACGGCCAGCGGTACGAGGGCCGGCACGTCGTGCTCGCGACCGGTTCGGTGCCGCGCTGGTTCCCGGGCATGGAGCCCGACGGCAACCGCGTGCTCACCAGTGACCACGCGCTGACGCTGGACCGGGTGCCCGGCAGCGTGATCGTGCTCGGCGGCGGCGTGATCGGCGTGGAGTTCGCGAGCGCGTGGCGCTCCTTCGGCGCCGAGGTGACGATCGTCGAGGCGCTGCCCCGGCTCGTCCCCGCCGAGGAGGAGACCTCCTCGAAGCAGCTCGAGCGCCAGTTCCGCAAGCGCGGCATCAAGTTCCACACCGGCGTGAAGTTCACCGGCGTGGAGAACACCGACGACGGCGTCCGCGTCCTGCTGGAGGACGGCACGCAGCTCGAGGCGGAGCTCATGCTCGTCGCCGTCGGCCGCGGCCCGGTGTCCGCCGGCCTGGGGTACGACGAGGTCGGCGTGGCGATGGAGCGCGGCTTCGTCCTGGTCGACGGGTACATGCAGACGAACGTCCCGACGATCTCCGCGGTGGGCGACCTCGTGCCGACCCCGCAGTTCGCGCACGTCGGGTTCCAGGAGGGCATCCTCGTCGCCGAGCGGCTCGCCGGCCTGGACGTCGTGCCGATCGACTACTACGGCGTGCCGCGCATCACGTACTCGGAGCCCGAGATCGCCTCGGTCGGCCTGACGAAGGCCCAGGCCGAGGAGAAGTACGGCGCGGACAAGATCAAGATCGTGGACTTCGACCTCGCCGGCAACGGCAAGAGCCAGATCCTCAAGACCGCCGGCGCCGTCAAGCTGATCGGCGTGGAGGACGGACCGGTCGTCGGCGTGCACATGGTGGGCAGCCGCGTCGGGGAGCTCCTCGCCGAGGCCCAGCTCATCTACAACTGGGAGGCCTTCCCCGCGGAGGTCGCCCAGCTCATCCACGGCCACCCGTCGCAGTCGGAGGCGGTCGGCGAGGCGCACCTCGCGCTCGCCGGCAAGCCGCTGCACGCGCACGGCTGACATCCCACCCACGACGCGCGTCCCGACGAACGAGGAGTCGACCAGACATGCCGGTCTCCGTCACGATGCCCCGCCTCGGTGAATCCGTCACCGAAGGTACGGTCACCCGCTGGCTCAAGCAGGAGGGTGAGCGCGTCGAGGCCGACGAGCCGCTGCTCGAGGTCTCGACCGACAAGGTCGACACCGAGATCCCCTCGCCCTCCGCGGGCGTGCTGACGCGGATCGTCGTCGGCGAGGACCAGACGGTGGACGTCGGCACCGAGCTCGCCGTCATCGACGGGGGCGACGGTGCCGCGGCGCCCGCCACCGGCGGCGGTGAGGCGCAGTCCGCCGAGCAGAGCGACAACGGCCGCGTGACCGACGAGGTCTCCGCTCCCCCGGCGACCGCGGCCTCCGCCGAGGAGCAGACCCCGGCCCCGGCCGCGCAGGCCACCCCGACGGCCGACCAGGCGCCGTCCGCGGGTGGTGGTGAGGGCACGCCGATCACGATGCCCGCCCTGGGCGAGTCGGTGACCGAGGGCACCGTGACGCGGTGGCTCAAGCAGGTCGGTGACGACGTGGCGGTCGACGAGCCGCTGCTCGAGGTGTCCACGGACAAGGTGGACACCGAGATCCCGTCGCCGGTCGCCGGGACCCTGCTCGAGATCGTGGTCGCCGAGGACGAGACCGTGCCGGTCGGCGCCCAGCTCGCACTGATCGGCAGCGGCGCGGGCGCCCCGGCCCCGCAGGCCGCGCCGGAGCCGGTCGCACGGCAGGAGCAGGCGGCGGCCCCCGCCCCGGCCCAGGAAGCCCCGGCCCAGGAAGCCCCGGCCCAGGCGGCCCCGGCACCCGCCCCGGCTCCGACCCAGGCGGCCCCGCAGCCGGCGCAGCAGCCCTCCGCGCCGCAGTCCGCCCCCGCGGCCACCGCGGGTGGCGACGACGACCACAGCGCGTACGTCACCCCGCTGGTGCGCAAGCTCGCCTCCGAGCACGGCATCGAGCTGGGCTCGGTCCGGGGTACCGGCGTCGGCGGCCGCATCCGCAAGCAGGACATCCTCGACGCCGCGGAGGCCAAGGCCACCGCGGCCAGGGCCGAGGCGGACCGCGCGGCTCAGGCGCCCGCCCCTGCCCCCGCCGACCGGGCCGCGGCCGCGGTCGAGTCGTCGGCCGCACCGGTCGTCGCCCCGGGCTCGACCCGCACGGTCCCCGTCGCGGTGTCCGAGGCCGCGGCGGCGCTGCGCGGCAAGACCGAGAAGCTCTCCCGGCTCCGCAAGGTCATCGCGACCCGCATGGTGGAGTCGCTCCAGACCTCCGCGCAGCTCACCACGGTCGTCGAGGTCGACGTCACGCGGATCGCGCGGCTCCGGCAGCGCGCGAAGGGCGACTTCGAGGCGCGTCACGGCGTGAAGCTGTCGTTCCTGCCGTTCTTCGCCCTCGCGGCGGTGGAGGCCCTCCAGGCGCACCCGGTGGTCAACTCGACGCTGGACATGGAGGCCGGCACGGTGACCTACCACGAGGCCGAGCACCTCGGCATCGCGGTCGACACCGACCGCGGCCTCCTCGTCCCGGTGATCCACGAGGCCGGTGACCTGAACCTCGCCGGCATGGCGCGCCGGATCGCCGACCTCGCCGCCCGGACGCGGGACAACAAGGTCAGCCCCGACGAGCTCGGCGGCGGCACGTTCACGCTGACGAACACCGGCAGCCGCGGCGCGCTGTTCGACACGCCGATCATCAACCAGCCCCAGTCGGCGATCCTCGGCACCGGCGCGGTGGTCAAGCGCGCGGTCGTCGTGGACGATCCCGACCTCGGCGAGCTGATCACCCCGCGGTCGATGGTGTACCTGGCGCTGTCCTACGACCACCGCATCGTCGACGGGGCGGATGCGGCGCGCTTCCTCGCCACCATGAAGGAGCGCCTCGAGGGCGGTGCGTTCGAGGGCGAGCTCGGTCTCGCCTGACCGGCCGTTCACGCGGCGGGGCGTCACCGGTACCCACCGGTGGCGCCCCGCCGTCGTCTCGCCCTCGTGATCACGGCCCGGCAGGATGGCCGTCATGCGCATCGCGATCACCGGCGCGTCCGGTCTCCTCGGCTCCGCGCTCGCCCCGGCCCTGAGCGAGGACGGGCACTCGGTCGTCCGGCTGGTCCGGCGCGAGGCCCGTGACCCCGGCGAGAGCGGCTGGGACCCGGCCGCGCACCGGCTCGACCCCACGGCCCTGGACGACGTCGACGCGGTCGTCCACCTGGCCGGCGCGAACATCGGCGGCCGGCGCTGGTCCCCCGCGTACAAGCGGGAGCTCGTCGCGAGCCGGCTCGACAGCACGACGACGCTCGCGGCGGCGCTGGCCGCGGCGGCGCCCCGGGAACGGGTACTCCTCTCCGCCTCGGGGATCAACTGGTACGGCGACACGGGCGCGACCGCCGTCGACGAGGCCGCGCCGAAGGGGACCGGGTTCCTCGCCGAGCTGGTGGCGGCGTGGGAGGGCGCCACGCGGCCCGCCGAGGACGCGGGTGCGCGGGTGGTGCACCTGCGGACCAGCCCCGTGCTCGCGCGCTCCGGCGGCCTCCTCGCCCCGGTGCTGCCGCTGTTCCGCGCCGGACTCGGCGGGCGGCTCGGGTCCGGGCAGCAGTACATGCCGTGGATCGGCCTGCCGGACTGGGTCGGCGCGGTGCGGTGGCTGCTCACCGCCGGCGACGTCCGCGGGGCCGTGAACCTGGCCGCCCCGGACCAGGTCACGAACGCCGAGTTCACCCGCACCCTCGCACGGGTGCTGCACCGTCCGGCGGTCCTCCCGGTGCCCGCCTTCGCGCTCCGGCTCGCCCTCGACGGCCTCGCCGACGAGGGCGCGCTCGTCAGCATCCGCGCCGTCCCGCGGGTGCTCACCTCCGGCGGGTACACGTTCCGGCACCCCGACCTCGGCGCGGCGCTCGGGTGGGCGACCGCGTGACGACGATCCTCGCCACCTCGGGCGGGGTGCGGCCCGGCCGCCGTACCGACCTCGAGTTCGCACCCCTGGTGCACCACGCGGTGGAACTCTCGGGGGCGCACGGCCGCCGCCCCCGGATCTGCCACCTCGGCACGGCGTTCGGCGACCAGCGCTGGGCGAACGCGCGGCTGGACGAGGCAGCCCGGGTCGCCGGGTTCGAGCTGGGCCACCTGAACCTGTTCCCGATGCCGTCGGTGGACGACCCGCGGGCGTACCTCCTGGAGCAGGACGTGGTGTGGGTGGGCGGGGGCAGCGTCGTGAACCTGCTCGCGGTCTGGCGGGTGCACGGGCTCGACGCGGTGTTCCGGGAGGTGTGGGTGGCCGGGGTCGTGCTGGCCGGGGTGTCCGCCGGGTCGCTGTGCTGGCACGCGGGCGGCACCACCGACAGCTACGGTCCCGAGCTGCGGCCGGTCGCCGACGGGCTCGGCCTGGTGCCGCACTCCAACGGCGTGCACTACGACTCCGAGTCCGGGCGCCGTCCGCTGTACCACCGGCTGGTCGCCGACGGCACGCTCCCGCCGGGGTACGCGACCGACGACGGCGTGGGCCTCGTCTACCGCGGCACGGACCTCGCGGAGGTGGTGACCGAGCAGCGGGGCCGGGCGGCGTACCACGTGGAGCGTGGCCCGGACGGCACCGCCGTGGAGACGCGCCTCGAGCCCCGGGTGCTGCCCGGGGCGTAAAGTCTGTCCGTGACCGTTGTAACAAGCCTCCAGGTCGTCCGTGCCGGGCTCGTCGACTACACCGAGGCGTGGGCGGAGCAGCAGCGCCTGCACGCCGCGCGGGTGGCCGGGACGGGGCCCGACACGATCATGCTGCTGGAGCACCCCGACGTGTACACCGCGGGGCGGCGCACCGAGGCGTCGGAGCGGCCGTTCGACGGCACGCCGGTCGTGGACGTGGACCGCGGCGGCAAGATCACCTGGCACGGCCCCGGGCAGCTCGTCGGGTACCCCATCGTCGCGCTGCCGAACCCGAAGGACGTCGTCGCGCACGTCCGGCGGCTGGAGTCCGTGCTCCTCGACGTCTGCGCGGACCTCGGGCTCGCGGCGTCCCGGGTGGACGGTCGAAGTGGAGTCTGGCTGACCGCGGACGACCGCGGCCCCGATCGGAAGATCGCCGCCATCGGCATCCGGGTGGCCCAGGGCGTGACGATGCACGGGTTCTCGCTGAACTGCGACCCGGACCTGACGGCGTTCAGCCGGATCGTCCCGTGCGGGATCGTCGACGCGGGTGTGACGTCGCTGACGCAGGAGCTCGGGCGCCGGATCGGCGTGCCGGACGTGATCGACCTGGTGGAAGACCGGCTGCGTGCCGAGTTCTGACCTGGACACCGAGCCATACGTCAGCCTGACGACGTTCCGGCGCGACGGCACGCCCGTCCCGACGGCGGTCTGGGCGGCGCCCGACGGCGCGGGTCACCTGCTCGTGTGGACGGGCGCGGAGTCGGGCAAGGTCACGCGGCTGCGGCACACCGCCGAGGTCACCGTGGCGCCCTGCGACCGGCGCGGCCGGGCGACCGGCGACGCCGTGCCGGGGACCGCCCGCCTCCTGCCCGCCGCGGAGATGCCGCGCGCCGAGGCCGCGATGGCCCGCAAGTACGGCCTGCTGTTCCGCCTGACCGCCGCGGGGACCCGGCTCGGGCGGCTGGCCGGCCTGAACAAGGGCCAGGTCGGCGTGGAGCTCACACTCCGGCGCTGAGCCACACGCGCGTCGCGGCTCCGCGCGGAGAGCCCCGCGGACACGAGGATGGCCGCAGTGTGCGGCGAGCCACCGTCAGCGCAGCTTCGGCACGACCTCCGCCGCCACCAGCTCCACGTGGTCCAGGTCCGCCAGGTCCAGCACCTGGAGGTACATCCGCCGGCTGCCGACCTCGGCGTACCGCCCCAGCTTCTCGACGACCTCCTCGGGCGTGCCCGCCGCGCCGTTCTCGCGCAGCTCGTCGGCGTCACGCCCGATCGCCGCCGCCCGCCGCCGGTACTCGGCCTCGTCGCGCCCGCAGCACAGCACCAGCGCGTTGGACCAGCGCAGCGAGTCCTCCGCCCGCCCGGCCGCGGACAGCGCCTCACGCACCCGGCCGAACTGCCGGTCGGTGTCCTCGACGGTCGCGAACGGCATGTTGAACTCGTCGCCGAACCGCGCGGCGAGCGCGGGGGTCCGGCGGGGGCCGCCGCCGCCGATCAGGATCGGCGGCCGGGGCGACTGCACCGGCTTCGGCAGCGCCGGGGAGTCCGTGAGCTGATAGTGCTCACCGGTGAACGTGAACGGCCCGGTCGCGTCCCACAGCCCCGTGATGATCTCGAGCTGCTCCTCGAGCCGGTCGAACCGCTCCTTCACCGGCGGGAACGGGATCCCGTACGCGGAGTGCTCCTCGGCGTACCACCCGGCGCCGATGCCGAGCTCGACACGCCCTCCGGACATCTGGTCCACGCCCGCCACCTGGATCGCCAGCACACCCGGGAGCCGGAACGTCGCGGACGTCATCAGCGTCCCCAGCCGGATGCGCGAGGTGTCCCGCGCCAGCCCGGCGAGGGTCGTCCACGCGTCCGTGGGACCGGGCAGGCCGTCGCCGCCACCCATGACGAGGTAGTGGTCCGAACGGAAGAACGCGTCGTACCCGGCGTCCTCAGCGCACCGCGCGACGGCGAGGAGATCGTCGTACGTGGCGCCCTGCTGAGGCTCGGTGAAGATGCGGAAGTCCATCGCTCCACGGTAATCGGGTGGGCCGCGCCACGCCGGGCCGGGGTGCGCGGGAGCGCGGCGTAGTCTCGGTCCCGTGACCGCAGTCGACAACCCCGCCTCGCCCTCCGGGCGCAAGCTCCTCCGCCTGGAGGTCCGCAACGCCGAGACCCCCATCGAGCGCAAGCCGCCGTGGATCAAGATCACGGCGAAGATGGGCCCGGAGTACACCGAGCTGCAGGGGCTGGTCCGGCGCGAGGGGCTGCACACGGTCTGCCAGGAGGCCGGTTGCCCCAACATCTACGAGTGCTGGGAGGACCGCGAGGCCACCTTCCTCATCGGCGGCGACCAGTGCACCCGGCGCTGCGACTTCTGCCAGATCGACACCGGCAAGCCGGCGGACCTCGACCGGGACGAGCCGCGGCGGGTCGCCGAGAGCGTCCGGACGATGGGCCTGCGGTACGCCACGGTCACCGGTGTCGCCCGCGACGACCTGCCCGACGGCGGCGCGTGGCTGTACGCGGAGACGGTCCGCCAGATCCACGGGCTGAACCCGGGCACCGGCGTCGAGCTGCTGATCCCCGACTTCAACGCGCGTCCCGAGCAGCTGTCCGAGGTGTTCGGCGCGGCGCCCGAGGTGCTCGCCCACAACATCGAGACGGTGCCGCGGATCTTCAAGCGGATCCGTCCCGGCTTCCGGTACGAGCGCTCCCTCGACGTGATCCGGCAGGCCCGCGCGGCGGGGCTCGTCACCAAGTCGAACCTCATCCTCGGCATGGGCGAGGAGCGTGCGGAGGTCACCGAGGCGCTGCGCGACCTCCACGAGGCCGGCTGCGAGCTCGTGACGATCACCCAGTACCTGCGCCCCTCCCCCCGCCACCACCCGGTCGAGCGCTGGGTGAAGCCGGAGGAGTTCGTGGAACTGGAGGCGGAGGCGACCGAGATCGGCTTCGCGGGGGTCCTCAGCGGCCCGCTCGTGCGGTCGTCGTACCGCGCCGGGCGGCTGTACCGTCAGGCGGTCGATCGACGGGGCGTCGTAGCGTCCTGACAGCAGGTCAGGGCGGCACGGAGATGTCGCGCAGATCACTCTCTTTTCCCCCCGAAGCGGGCGAAGCACGTCGGATGATCTCCGGTGTACCGAGGGACAGTCGCCCTCTCCGCAACTCGTCACCGCCGTGTCACACGGACGACACACACAGCGAAGAGGATGTGCTGCACGGACTTCCTCCCGTCGCCGAAGAGGTCGCCATGACGATGCCCCAGCTCAGCCCGCTGTTCGGCTCCGCCGTCGGCACCGCCGTCACCCTCGCCCGCTGGTCCGTCGACCGCGTGCTGCCGGACGGCGGCCAGCGCACCGCCCGGCAGAACGCCTGGATCGCGATGGGCGCCGAGGCCCGCCTCGCCCGCGAGCGCCGCGAGGCGGAGGCAGCCCTCGCCCGCGCCGTGGCGCGTTCGGCGGCCCTGGCCGTCCACCCGTCGCAGGGCACGCTTCCCGGCGCGACGGAGGTTGTCCCGACCGTCTAGCCTTCGCGGCATGTCCGAGGTCGTCTATCCCCCCGTCATCGCCTTCGCGCGCGGTGTGTTCGCCGCGCTGGGCCTGAAGTTCACCATCACCGGCACGGAGAACATCCCGAGGACCGGCGGCGCCGTCATGGCGATCAACCACGTCGGGTACCTCGACTTCACCTTCGCCGGCCTCGCGGCCCGGCCCGCCAAGCGGCTGGTCCGGTTCATGGCGAAGGAGGAGGTGTTCCGGCACGGCGTCGCGGGCCCCCTCATGCGCGGCATGAAGCACATCCCGGTCGACCGCGACGCGGGCAGTGCCTCGTTCCGCGCCGCCCTCACCGCGCTCAAGGCCGGGGAGATCGTGGGCGTGTTCCCCGAGGCGACGATCTCCCGGTCGCTCGAGATCAAGGAGTTCAAGTCCGGCGCCGTGCGCATGGCCCGCTCCGCGGGCGTGCCGCTCCTGCCGACCGTCGTCTGGGGCTCGCAGCGGGTGTGGACGAAGGGACGACCGCGGAAGTTCGGGTACAACCGGACGCCGATCCACATCGCGGTCGGCGAGCCGCTCATCGTGCCGCCGAAGGGCGACCCCGAGGCGGCGAGCGTCGAGCTGCGCGAGCGGATGACCGCGCTGCTGCACCGGGTCCAGGAGGAGTACCCCGACGCGCCCCGCGGGGAGGACGACCGTTGGTGGCTCCCGGCGCGGCTCGGCGGCACCGCCCCCACCCCCGAGGAGGCGGCCGCGCTGGACGTCGCGGACGCCGAGGCCCGGCGGGCCCGGCGGGCGGAGCGCCTCGCCGGGGACCGTGCGGACGCACAGGAGCAGGCGGGCGATCTGGACGGGACGCCCGGCCACTAGACTCGACCGCATGGCCGCCACACCCGACAAGGTCAGCATGCGAGACCGCGCCAAGCAGTTCGGCTTCGCGTTCTCGTACACGCGCCGCAACGATCCCCGGTTCCTGCCGTACTTCGCGGCCGCGGTCCTGGTACCGCTGGTCGTGGCCGTCGTCGCGGCCGTCGTCACCGGCCGGTGGGCGCTCGCGCTCCCGGTCGGCATCCTGGTGGCGCTGATCGCGGGGATGTTCGTCTTCGGGCGCCGGACCACCGCGGCCATGTACAACGAGATCGCGGGCCAGCCCGGTGCGGCGGCCCAGGTGCTCCAGACCATGCGGGGGGACTGGCGGGTCACCCCCGCCGTCCAGGTCTCGGCCCAGCAGGACCTGGTCCACCGCGTGATCGGCCGGCCGGGTGTCGTGCTCGTCGCCGAGGGCACGTCGTCGCGGCTCAAGGGCCTGCTCGGCCAGGAGATGAAGCGGGTCCGCCGGGTCACAGGCGGCATCGAGACCTACGTCGTGGTCGTCGGCGAGGGCGAGGACGAGGTCTCGCTGAAGAAGCTCCAGACCCACTTCCTCAAACTGCCCCGCAACATCACGCCGAAGCAGGTCAACGCGCTCGACACCCGGCTCCGCGCGATGAGCGGACCCAACATCCCGATGCCCAAGGGCCCGCTGCCCAAGGGCGCGCGGCTTCCCAAGGGCGCGAAGCTCCCCCGCGGCTGATCAGGCGGTGGCCCGGACCACGACCGAGCCGACCGCCTTGTCGTGCAGCCCCCGCCGGTCCTGGCCGTACACGACGGCGGGGATCACGAGGTTCAGCAGGAGGGACCGGAGCGCCGCCCGCGGCAGCCCCAGCGGCTGCCCGTCGTCGAGACGCACGCACGCCACCCCCATCAGGCGCATGCCCGGGGTCTGACCGAACAGCCCCGTGAAGAAGGTGTACTCGAGGAAGAAGACGACCGAGATCCACAGCCCCGGGTTGCCTCCCGCGAACAGCGCCGCGACGAGGTACGACAGCAGCCAGTCGATCGTCAGCGCGGCGAACCGGCGGCCGAACGGGGCGTACGTACCGGTGACCGGCGGATGCGACGAAGCCATGCCGCGAGCGTAACCACCCCCCCGGGGTGACGACTGTCACCTCCTCGTGATCCGGTTAACACCGCTGAAACAGTTGGGACACCGAAGGGCAACGCGCTCTCCCTACCTTTCGTGGTGCCCCACACCGAGACGGAGGACGAATGTTTTCCAGCGCCGAGCAGCTGCTCGCCTACATCAAGGACGAGGACGTCAAGTTCATCGACGTCCGCTTCTGCGACCTGCCGGGCGTCATGCAGCACTTCAACATGCCGGTCGAGTCGTTCGACGAGGACATCCTGAGCGAGGGCCTCGCCTTCGACGGCTCCTCGATCCGAGGCTTCCAGGCCATCCACGAGTCGGACATGCTGCTGGTGCCGGACGTGACGACGGCGTTCGTCGACCCGTTCCGCATCCACAAGACGGTCGCGCTGAACTTCTTCATCGCCGACCCGTTCACCCGTGAGGCGTACAGCCGCGACCCGCGCAACGTCGCGCGCAAGGCCGAGGAGTACCTGGCCGGATCCGGCATCGCGGACACCGCGTACTTCGGCGCGGAGGCGGAGTTCTACGTCTTCGACTCCATCCGGTACGACACCACCCCGAACGCGTCCTACTACTACCTGGACTCCGAGGAGGGGCAGTGGAACACCGGGCGTGAGGAGCCGGGCGGCAACCTCGGCTACAAGACCGCCTACAAGGGCGGCTACTTCCCGGTGCCGCCGGTCGACCACCAGGCCGACCTGCGCGACCAGATGACCCGCAACCTGATCCAGGCCGGGCTCCTCGTCGAGCGCGCGCACCACGAGGTGGGCGCCGGTGGCCAGGCCGAGATCAACTACAGGTTCTCGACGCTGCTGCACTCGGCCGACAACCTGATGCTGTTCAAGTACATCATCAAGAACACGGCGTGGGCGGCCGGCAAGACCGTCACGTTCATGCCCAAGCCGATCTTCGGCGACAACGGCTCGGGCATGCACTGCCACCAGAGCCTGTGGGCCGGTGGCGACCCGCTGTTCTACGACGAGGCCGGGTACGCCGGGCTGTCCGACACCGCCCGCTGGTACATCGGCGGTCTGCTGTCCCACGCCCCGTCGCTGCTCGCCTTCACCAACCCGACGGTGAACTCCTTCCGCCGCCTGGTGCCGGGCTACGAGGCGCCGGTCAACCTCGTCTACAGCCAGCGCAACCGGTCCGCCTGCACCCGCATCCCGATCACGGGCAGCAACCCGAAGGCGAAGCGCATCGAGTTCCGGGTGCCGGACCCGTCCAGCAACCCGTACCTCGCGTTCTCGGCGATGCTGATGGCCGGCCTCGACGGCATCAAGAACAAGATCGAGCCGCCGGCGCCGATCGACAAGGACCTGTACGAGCTGCCGCCGGACGAGATCGCCGAGGTCGCGCAGGTCCCGGGCTCGCTGCCCGAGGTG
>DASWRY010000020.1:0-47435 GCA_036402915.1 Mycobacteriales bacterium | reverse complement strand
CCCGACGGAGGCAGGGGGGACCGCCCAGGACGGGCCCTCGAGGCCGAGCCCCTCGAGTAGTGAGCGGCGATCGGTGTACGGCAGTCCGGTGGTGCTCCGCCCGTCGAGGTAGAGCACGTCGAACAGCAGGTAGACCACCGGCACCTCGTCGACGAGCCGCCGCACCTGTGCGGCCTTCGTCACGCCCATTCGCCGTTGCAGCAGCCCGAAGTCGGGTCGCCCCCCGAGGTCGAGCGCGACGATCTCGCCGTCCAGGACCGCCGGCACGCTGCCGAGCTGCTCGGCGAGGCCCTTCACCTCCGGGTAGGTGGAGGTGACGTCCCGGTCGTTGCGGCTCAGGAGCCGGAGCCGGCCACCGTCCACATAGGCGACGGTGCGGACGCCGTCCCACTTCATCTCGTACGCCCACTGGGCGTCCTCGTGCGCGGGCGGCAGCGTGCCCGGGGTCGCGAGCATGGGCGGGACGAGGGACGGCATGGGCGTCCAGTCCGCCGGCGGCGGGTCCATGCGGTGCACCTGCCAGTCCTTCCCCCGGGTCCGGAAGAGGACGTACCGGCCCTCGGTGCGCCGCCCGTGCAGGACCACCTCCACCTCGTCCTCGGTCCACTTCACCAGCTCGTACGTCCCCGCGTCCCAGATCGTGACCGTCCCGCCGCCGTACTCGCCGCGCGGGATCTCGCCCTCGAAGGCGGCGTACTCCAGCGGGTGGTCCTCCGTCCGCACGGCGAGGTGGTTCTCGTGCGGGTCGACGGGAAGGCCCTTCGGGACCGCCCACGACACCAGCACGCCGCCGCGCTCGAGCCGGAAGTCCCAGTGGAGCCGGCGCGCGTGGTGCTCCTGGACGACGAACGTGTCGTCACGTCCCCGGGGCACCGGCCCCTCCTCGGGGACCGGCTCGGGCGTGCGGGAGGCATCCCTCTTCCGCCGGTACGTCGTCAGTTCCCCGGTGCGCTCCACCACGATCATTCTGCGGACTCCCCGGTGGTTTCGCAGGTCAGGGCGTGGGCACACGTGGGAGCGCACGCGAGGGAGAGGAGCACCGATGAGCGACGCGTCCGAGGGCGAGGAGCCCGTGACCGGCGCCGACCGGGCCGAGGAGTTCGCCGAGGACGTCGGCGTGGACCCGACACCCGAGCAGATCGCCGAGTACCAGCGGCTCGAGGGCGACGACTCCGTCCCGACCGGCGACATGCCGGAGCCGACGGAGCCGCCGGACTGAGGGCGTGTAACCCCGCCCGGGCTGGGCAGTGAGGTCGTATGGGAACGGTCATCGAGACGGTCGACACCACTCCGGAGCGGGTCTTCGCCATCCTCGGCGACGGCTGGACGTACTCCGGGTGGGTGGTCGGCTGCACGCACATCCGGGACGTCGACAGGGGCTGGCCGGCGCCGGGCACCAGGATCCACCACTCGGTGGGCTCCTGGCCCGCGACGATCGAGGACACCACCTCCGTCGTGGAGGTCGAGCCCGGCAGGCGGCTCGTCCTCGAGGCCCGGGTGTGGCCGGTGGGCAAGGCGCGGGTCACGTTCACGCTCGAGGGCCTCGGCGGCGGGCGGACCCGCGTGACGATGGAGGAGGAGACGACCGGAGGCCCCGGCCGGGTCCTCCAGAACCCGCTCACCGACCCGCTGCTGGACAAGCGGAACGAGGAGTCCCTGGCGCGGCTGTTCGCGATGGCGATCCACCGGGGCCCGGCCATCTACCCGGACCTCGACGGGAACTAGTCCCGGTACACCGCGCGCAGCGCGGTCCGGATCCCCGTGGCGTACAGGCGCCCGCCGATCCGGTCGCGCGCGAGCGCCGCGCGTGCGGCGTTCGACCCGGGCCCGCCGTGGACCCCGCCACCGGGGTGCGCCGAGGATCCGGCGAGGAAGAGCCGGTCCACCGGGGTGTCCGGCCGCCCCAGCCCCGGGACCGGGCGGAACACCAGCTGCTGGTGGATCGCCGCGGTACCCCCGTTGATCGCGCCGTCGTCCAGGCTCGGGTTGTGCCGCTGGAAGTCGCGGGGGCCCTGGAGGTGCCGCCCGATGATCAGGTCCCGGAAGCCCGGCGCGTGCCGCTCCACGGTCGCCTCGATCCGGTCCACGTGGGCCCGGAGCTCCTCGTCGGTCTCGACGGTGCCGCGCGGGACGTGGGTGTACGACCAGGCGGACTCCGTCCCGGCGGGGGAACGGGCCGGGTCGGCGGTCGTGAGCTGCCCCAGCAGCAGGAACGGTGACTCCGGCACCCGGCCGGTCGCGAGGTCGGCGGAGTAGTCGGTCAGCCCGTCGACGTCGTGGTCGAGGTGCAGCGTGCCCGCGAGGCGGGCCTCGGGGGCCTTCCACGGGATCGGGGCCCCGAGGGCCCAGTCCACCTTCACGGTGGCGTCGTCCCACTCGAACCGGTCCAGGTCGGCGACGAACCGCGCGGGCAGGTGCTCCGGGCCGACGAGCCGGCGGAACAACAACGGCGCGGTCACGTCGGCGAGCACCGCCCGGCGCGCCAGCGCCACGTCCCCCGCCGCACTCCGCACGCCGTGCGCCCGGCCGTCGCGCACCAGCACCTCGGTGACCCTCACCCCGGTCACGATCCGCCCACCCCGCGCGGTCAGGCGGCGGACCAGGGCCTCGACCAGCCGGGCCGCACCCCCCTCCGGCACCGGGAACCCGACGTCCTGCGCCAGCATCGCGAGCAGCCAGCCGAAGACCGCGCTCCCCGCGTTGTCGGGCCCGAGGTCGGCGTGGATCGCGTTGCCGGCCAGCAGCGCCCGGCCGCCGTCACCACGGAACTGCTCCTCCCCGTACCGCCGGACGGGCATCGTCCCGAGCCGGGCGAGCCGGATGCCGTCGGCCACACCGAGCGCGCGGGCGAGCCGCACCGCCGGGCGCACCGGCGGGAACGGGCGGAACAGCGCGTCGAGCAGCGGCTCCCGCACGCGGGTCCACTGTGCGCACGCGTCCCGCCAGGCGTCGCCGTCACCGGGGGCGAAGGCGTCCAGCGACGCCGCGGTCGTGTCGAGGTCCCGCGAGAGCAGCACGGCCCGCCCGTCCGGCAGGACGTGCGCGAGCGCCGCCGGGGCATGGGACCAGCGCAGGCCGTACGCGTCGAGGCCGAGCCCGCGGAGCACCGGCGAGGCGGCGCCCAGGGGGTAGAAGGCGCTGTACAGGTCGCTGAGGAAACCCGGTGCCGTCACCTCCGCGCTCCGCACCGCGCCGCCCGGCGTCGGCGCCTGCTCGACGACCAGGACGCTCCAGCCCGCGTCGGCGAGGAGGTTCGCGGCCACGAGCCCGTTGTGGCCCGCCCCGACGACGACGGCGTCGGCGCGCGCGCTCACCGTCATGCGGGCACCCCGGTCAGCAGGTTCCTGTCCGCGACGACCTCGAGGTCCAGGGTCCGGTAGCCGCGCTCGGCGAACAGCACCACGATCCGCTCTCCCTCGTAGTGGCTCACGATCCCGTTCCCCCATTCGGTGTGGGCGACCGTCGCGCCCACCGGGTACGGGCGGTCACCGGACGCGGCGCTGCTCCCGGCATCACAGTTGTCGCAGTGGCCGCACGGCTCCGGATGCTCCTCGCCGAGCAGCTCCAGCACCACCCTGCGGCGGCAGTCGGCCGTCTCGGCGTACGCGCGCATCATGTCGACCCGCGTGCGGTCGAACTCCCGGCGCCGGTCCCGCTCCGCGAGCGCGCGGTCGACCACCGCCGCGGGGTCGTCGCGTGCCTCCGCGGTGAGCTCGACGCCGGACCGGCGGCTGCGCAGCGCGCCGCCCGCGGCGAGCGCCCCGACCGCCGCGCCGACGCGGTTCCGGGACAGCCCGGTGTCCGCGGCGAGGCGTGCCTGCGCGCGCGGCCCGCCCGCGCGGAGCGCCCGGACGACCGCGACGAGGTCGGCGGGGGACACGCCGCCGCCCGAGCGGAAGTACCGCCCGAGCGCGAAGTCCTCCGTGCGGAAGAACAGCGTCCCCCGGGACGCCTCGCGGTCACGCCCGGCACGCCCGACCTCCTGGTAGTACTCGTCCACCGAGGTTGCCGGCCCGGCGTGGAACACCGCCCGGACGTCCGGCCGGTCCACGCCCATCCCGAACGCGTTGGTGGCCACGACGAGCTGCGCCGTGCCGCCGAGGAACGCGTCCTGCGCGGCCCGGCGGTCGGCCACGCGAAGCCCGGCGTGGTACACGAGCGCCTCCCGGCCGGCGTCGCGGAGTGCATCCGCGAGCGTCTCGCACCGCCGCCGGGTGGGTGCGTACACGATCGCCGCGCCGGGCTCCGCGAGGACGGCCTCCACCAGCGCCGCGTCCCGTGCCGACTCCTCGGAGAAGAGCTGCGCGCCGAGCCAGATGTTCGGCCGGTCCGCCTCACGGACCACGATCGCGGGGTCCCGCAGGCCGAGGTGGTCGACGATGTCGCGCCGGACGCGCGGGGAGGCGGTCGCGGTGAGGGCCAGCACACGCGGGTGGCCCAGGCGCTCCACGGCCGCGCCGATCGAGGAGTACGCGGGGCGGAAGTCGTGGCCCCACTCGCTGACGCAGTGGGCCTCGTCGACGACGACCAGCGTGACCCCGGCCCGGCCGAGCACCTCGGCCACGTCCTCCTTGACGAGCTGCTCCGGGGCCAGCAACAGGAACGAGGTCGCCCCGGCGGCGAAGCTCTCGAGCACCGTCCGCTGCCCCGCCTCGCCCCGGGCGGAGTTGAGCGCGGCTGCCGTGTGCCCGTGCTCGCGCAGGGCGGCGACCTGGTCGCGCTGCAGCGACAGGGTCGGGGACACCACGACCGTCGGGCCGCCGAGCAGGGCCGCGGCGGTCTCGTACACCGCCGTCTTCCCGGTGCCGGAGGCGAGGACCGCGAGGCCGTCGGTCTCCAGCACCGCCCGGATCGCGTCCTCCTGCCCCTCCCGGAGCTCCGAGATACCGGCGGCCTCACGGGCGGCGGCGCGGATGGCGGTCCTGTCACGCGGGGCGGGCATCGGGTCCTCTCGACGGCGGGTCCTCCCCATGCCCGGCGGTGCGGTTTCGCAAACGGCGCGGCGGGCTCGCGGCCGTCCGCAGCCGCCTGCCCCGGTACGGCACGCCGCCGGTGAGGCGGTACCCGACGGCGACCCACGCGCAGACGGCGCGCTCGGCGACCCACAGCGGTGCGACCGCGGACGCGGCGGGGGAGAAGTACCGCCGTCCGCCGTCCCTCCGCCGGCCCACCTCCGCGAGCGCGGCCGCCGCCGCGGCGAGGGCGAGGGCGGACCGGGGACGCCGGCGGACCGCCGCGACGGCGAGCGGCAGCAGGGCCAGCTCCGCGACGAGGTACGCGGGGCGGGCGAACTCGTCGTACGCCTGCCGCACCCGCTGGCCGGCGAAGTGCCCCGTCTCCGGCGGCCGCCGCGCGACGAGGAGGTCGCGCCGCCAGCGCACCCGCCCGCCCCGTGCGCGGACCGTGCGGAGCAGCTCGAGGTTCTCGAACAGCACGTCACCGCGGTATCCCTCGGGACCGAGCGCCGAGCGGCGGACGGCGAGCGTGCCCGGCATGTCACCGCCCACGGCGCGGTGCAGGAGCGTGCGGGCCGTGTCGTACAGCGCGTGGGGAGGACAGGGGTCGTAGTGGTTCTGCGGCACGACGGCCTCCGCACCGTCGAGAGCGCATGCGACCTCGTGCAGCCCCGCAGGCGTCCAGCGCACGTCGTCGTCCGCGACCACGACCTTCTCCTGCCGCGCCAGCCGGAGGCCGGTGACCACCCCGCCGACCTTGCCGTTCCGGGTGCGGGCGTCCGGGGGGACGTGGCGGGCCCACCCGTCCCACGCCGCGTGGTTCCGGGCGAACACCCCGGGTTCCGAGCCGTCGACCACGACGAGGTCGACGAGCGGAGCGAGTCCGCGCAGGTACCCGGTGAGCTCCGGATCCGGGCACGGGGCCGATGTCGCGATCGGCAGGACGTAGCTGACGCGTTCCACGCGGCGCCTCCGGGGGACGGGGCCTTCCCGCTACCCCGCGGCGCCGAACCCATGTGGCGGGAGGGTGACGTATCTCGCGCCAGGTGTGAACACGTGCCCGCGGGGTAGCCGCGGGCAAGATCGACAACCGAGAGGACGGTCCCCACATGCCCTACGGCGACGTGCTCGACCCGGCGCAACTCGCCGCCTCACCGCTCCCCGCGCCGCGCGGGCCCTGGACGGAGTGGCTCTTCCGGCTGCTGCCCCGGCGCCCCGGGCCGGTCGGGACCCCGCCCCCGGTGGACGACAGCGTCGCCTGCAACGACGATCTCGCGCTCGCCCTGTACTGCCTGTACGAGCTGCACTACCGCGGGTTCCGCGGGGTGGACGACCGCTGGGAGTGGGAGCCGTCGCTGCTGGCCGCGCGGCAGGTGCTCGAGGAGCGGTTCGAGCGGGAGCTCCGCGCGGTGGCCACCGGGCCGGACCTGGCCGAGCTGCCCGAGGCCCTGTACGCGGTGATCGCCGAGGGCAGCGCCCCGTCGGTCTCCCGGTACCTGGACGAGCACGGCACCGCGGACCAGTTCCGCGAGTTCGCGATCCACCGCTCGGCGTACCAGCTCAAGGAGGCCGACCCGCACACCTGGGCGCTGCCCCGGCTCGGCGGCGCGCCGAAGGCGGCGATGGTGGAGATCCAGGCCGACGAGTACGGCGACGGCGTCGAGCGCGACATGCACCAGAACCTGTTCGCGGTCACGATGGCCGAGCTCGGGCTGGACCCGTCGTACAACGCGTACCTCGACGACCTGCCGGCCGAGACGCTGACGACCGTGAACGTCGTGTCGTTGTTCGGCCTGCACCGGCGGCTCCGCGGTGCGCTGGTCGGGCACCTCGCCGTCTTCGAGATGACGTCGGTCGAGCCGATGGGCATCTGCGCCGAGGCGTTGCGGCGACTGGGGTTCGGGCCGGGCGCCCGGCACTTCTACGAGGTCCACGTGGTCGCCGATGCGCACCACGAGACGGTCGCCGCGCAGGAGCTCGCCGCCGGGCTGGCGGCCCAGGAGCCCGCGCTGACGGCGGACATCCTGTTCGGGGCGCGGGCGGTGATGTACGCGGAGGGCCTGCTGGCGAACCGTCTGGTCGGTGCCTGGACACGCGGGCGCAGCTCGTTGCGGGAGGACTACGGCAAATCGGGTCTGGTGTGCGCACCTGCGGCAGGGTAAGCACGGTTCCTGATCCCACCACTGGAGTGAGGAGTTTCGATGGCCACGCTCAGCTCTCAAGCTCGCGGCGACGCCTCGGTCGGTGAACTGGTCTCGCGGGTCGCGACCGACCTGTCCACGCTCGTGCGCCAGGAACTCGGCCTCGCCAAGGCCGAGGTGAAGCAGGAGGTGACCCAGGCGGGCAAGGCCGTCGTCCTCTTCGCCGTCGGCGGTGTCGCCGGGTTGATGGTGCTCGTCTTCCTGTCCCTCGCGGCGATGGACGGGCTGGCGGCGGCAGGCGTCGCGCTGTGGCTGTCGGCGCTGATCGTCGCGGCGGTCTGGGTCGTGCTCGGCGGCATCGCCGCGCTGGTCGGGCGGGGCGAGATCAAGAAGCTCGACGTGCCGAAGCGGACGCTCGAGACCGTGAAGGAGGATGTGGCGTGGGTCAAGAGCCGAGCGAGATAGAGCGGGAGATCGCGGTCACGCGGGAGCGCCTGGCGGCGAGCGTCGACGCCCTCGCGGACCGGATCGCCCCGCGCAACGTCGCCCGCCGCAGTGTCCAGACCACGAAGGAGCGGGTCCTCGGGGCGCTCGGGCGGTTCCGTTCCACCTCCTGACGTGGACGCAGACGGGCCGGGTACCTGGTGGTACCCGGCCCGTCTGCGTGTCCACCCCGGCCGCCCCGCGGCCGGGAGCGGCTAGAAGCGGTGCTGCTCGCGACCGTGGCCGAGGGCGGTCCACACGTCGCCGACGTTCGCGTACCTGCCGTCGTCGGGCAGGCGCCGCAGCTCCTCCAGGACCCGGGGCGGGGCGTACCGCTCCACGGCGTTCTCGAGGAGCTGGTCCCGGCCGGCCGGGAACACCGTACGCTCGACCGCCGCCGCGATCTCGCTCCGCAGCGACACCTCCTCCGGCGTCATGCCCTCCGGCACGCCACCGGTGAGGTCGGTGTCCGGCGCCCTGTCCACCTCGGGCTGGTCGTCCCCGGGCGGTTCCGGGTCCGCCCACTCCTCGGCGTGGGTCGTGCGGCCCGCGCGCACCAGGCCCTCGACCTCGTGCCCGAGTTGCTCGTCCACGCGCGGGCTGTGCTTGTCGCTGCCCCGCTCCATCAGGTGCTCCTCCTCGGTGCTCGACGTCCGGGTACGTCAGCGCTCGGGTTCGATGTGCATCGCCGTCTCCTCCGCGGTCAACCCGCCGAAGTCGGGACCCACGTCGGTCGCCACCTCGTCCTTCTCGGTGTCGACGTGGGCGCCCTCGTCGGGGGCGACGAGACGGCCGACGGCCTCGAAGGCCGGGTCCTCCGAGTCGAGATCGGTGGGGCCGTCGTCGAGGGGGACGTCCTCGGGCCGGACGTCGCGCTCCTCGCGGCGAAGGCGTACGTCGAGCGGCTCGCCCTCGCGCTGCTCCTCGGCCGTGGTTCCCCAGTCGAACACCGCGGTCGGCTCGCGGCCGGGCAGCGGCTCCTCCTGGGGGTCCCGGGCCCACATCTGCTCGGGGGTGCCCTCCTGGAGGTCGGGGATGCCCTCGTCCTCGAACCGCGACGGGATCTCGCGTCCGCGTTCGGGCCCTGTCATGGATGACTCCTGTTCGTCGGGCATGCGGTCAGCGGTGGTCCGGGCGCAGCCGGCGCGGGTCCACCTCGCGCTGCGGATGGCGGTGCAGGTACTCGCGCTCGAGGTCGGCCGTGCGCTCGGTGTGGTGCGCGAGCGCGTCGTCGGAGCCGTGCCGGAGCGTGTCCAGCCGGCTCTCGTACAGGTGCGCCAGCTCCTGGCAGAGGACCTCGTCGGGCAGTTCGGTCAGGGGTGCGGTCACGGTCAGACCGGTCCCGTCGCCGGACCGTCGGGGGAGGGCCGGTGGGGCCGTCCCGCCTCCGCGTCGCGGGCTCTCATCGCCTCCGCCCCCGCGTCCCCACCGGTGGCGTCGTCCACCTGGCCGTCGGCGGAGTAGACGGTCATCGCCTCGGCGAGCTCCTCGGGGTCGACCTCGCCGGGGCTCCCGGCCTGGTCGACCGGCGAGGTGTCGGGCGGGAGTGGCTCGTCGGCGTACGTCATCTGTACCTCCTGTCGCGGGCTGTCCCTCTCGCCCTTGCCCCCGACGGACGGCTTCCACACCTGTTCACGCTGCTGGTTTGCGCACCGCGGAGCGGGTACGGACACCGGATGAGCGAACCCCCGCACGATGCGGCGCATGCGGGTGAGGTGCCGTGTGTGCTGCCGGAGTACGGCAACGACACCGGCTTCGCGGAGGACGCGACCGAGGGGCCGGCCGACGAGGACGACGGGGCCGCCGAGGACACCGACGTCAGACCGGACTGATCTCCGGCCGCCGGTACACGGTGACGTGGTGGGTGCTGTCGTCGGAGAACGGCCTGCCCGCCCAGTCCTCCCACCGCGTCTCCCGGGTCAGGTCCGCGAGGCGCGCCATGAGGTCGAGCTCGGACGGCCACGCGTACCGGTGGTTCGCGGGCAGCAGGCGGACGCCGTCGGCGGTGAAGCGCAGCTTGGTGGTGTCCATCCGCTGCTCCGCGGGGCGCAGGCGGGCCGCCTCGAGGATCACCACGTCCTCGTCGACGACCAGCGGACGCAGCGCCCCGCGGGTCCGGAAGGCCCCCGGGTCCGGGATCCAGGCCTCCACCACGAAGCGGCCGCCGGGCCGCAGGTGCGCCGCCGCGTTGCGGAAGCACCGCACCTGCGCGTCCTGATCGGGCAGCGCGAAGATCGTGTTGAGCGCGAGGACGACGAGCGCGAACTCGCCGGGGACGCGCGTCTCGGCGAAGTCGCCGACCACGACCTCGAGGTCCGCACCGCCCGGCTTCGCCCGCAGCGCGGCGACCATGTCGGGGGAGCCGTCGATGCCCGCGACGGTCAGGCCGCGCGCGGCGAGGGGCAGGGCGAGGCGGCCGGTGCCGATGCCGAGCTCGAGCACCGGCCCGCCGTCGGCGAGGAGCGCGAGGCGCTCCACCGGTTCCGCGGTCGGGAGGTGCCGGACGGTCTCGTCGTACACGTCGGCGATGTGGGCGCCGTACGCCGAGGGATCGAAGTCCGCCATGCGCCCTCCCGACCGTGGACCGCGCGTGCATCGAACCGCACGACGGCGGCGCCCGCCAGGGCCGGCGTCAGTGCCAGCGATCGGTGTCGCCGGTGTCGGTGACCTCCCGGCGGGCGCCGGGGTCGGCGACGGGCTCCTCGGTCTCCGGCGCATCGGCCCACGTGCCACTGTCACGCGCCGTGTCGCCGCGGTCCGTGCCGACCCGCGCCGCCGCCGCCGAGATCGCGTCGTCCGGCACGGGGGCGTCCGGGGACCCGCTGCGCCCGGCGGCGTCGGCGGCCTCGATCGCCGTCTCCTCCGCCTGGGCCTCGGCGCCGGTGCGCTGCTGCCCGTGGGCTCCGGTGGGCCGGTCCGGGCCCATGTCGTCCGTCATCGTGCCTCCCTCCTCGTCGGGGCTCCACCGTCTCGCGCTCTCACGGACGCCGCCAGTCGTCGGACCGAGGTACGGGTCACGGCGCGGTGATCGCCTCGACGATGTCCCCGACCTTGTCCTCGGGGAGGCTGCGGGCGACATCGGCCAGCGACACCATCCCGACGAGGTCGTGCCCGTCGATCACCGGCAGGCGGCGGACCTTGTACTGGGTCATCGTGCGCAGGATCTCGCTGTCCGGGTCGTCTGCGCCGATCGTGACCGGCTTGCCCTGGGCGAGGCTGCCCGCCTCGGTGCTGCCCGGGTCGCCGCCGTCCGCGAGGCATTTCACGACGATGTCGCGGTCGGTCAGCATGCCCTTCAGCCGGTTGTCCTCCCCGCAGATCGGCAGCGCCCCCACGTCGAGGTCGCGCATCTTCCGGGCGGCGTCGAGCAGCGTCTCGTGCTCGCCGACACACGTGACGTCGGGCGTCATGATCTCCCGTGCGGTGGCCATCGCGGTCTCCTCTCACGGTGCGTGGTCCCGGCGGTCTGCCGGATGCCGGATGCCGTGCCCGATCACCGGCGGATCCAACCTCCGCGGAGCGGCTGTGATCAGCGGATGTTTAGGCGGAGAAGAGGGGGTTAGACCAGGGACCGAACGAAGTCGAGATCTTCCGTGGAGGTGTGGTGCGCGCAGGCACGGCCCCGGTCCGGCCGGGTCCCGGTCACCGTCGACCGCCCGCAGCCGTCCTGTTCGACCGGGACGGCACGCTGATCGTGGACGTGCCGTACAACGGTGACCCGGATCTGGTGCGGCCCGTGCCGGGTGCACGCGACGCGCTGGACCGCCTGCGCGCCCGGGGCGTCGCCCTGGGCGTGGTGTCGAACCAGTCCGGCCTCGCCCGCGGCCTGTTCGGCCCGGACGACCTGGCCGCGGTGAACGCGCGGGTGGACGCGCTGCTCGGGCCCTTTGCGACCTGGCGGTACTGCCCGCACGGGGAGGGCGACGGCTGCCGGTGCCGCAAGCCGGCCCCCGGGCTGGTCACCGACGCCGCCGCGGACCTGGGCGTCGCGCCCGCGGACTGCGTGGTCGTCGGTGACATCGGCGCCGACCTGGGCGCCGCGGCGGCGGCAGGCGCGGTCGGTGTCCTCGTGCCGACGCCCGCGACCCGGCCCGAGGAGGTGGCGGCCGCGGCCCTCGTCGCGGCGGACCTCGGCCGCGCGGTGGACCTGATCCTGGACGGCGTCCGGTGACCTCCCGCCGGGTGCTCGTGGCGCGACTCGACAGCGACGGCGACGTGCTCCTGGCCGGTCCGGCCGTGCGCGCGGTGGCCGCGTACGCGGACGAGGTGACCCTGCTGTGCGGCCCCGCGGGACGGCAGGCCGCCGCGCTGCTCCCGGGCGTCGACCGCGTGCTGGAGTGGGCGGCACCGTGGATCGCGGCCGACCCGGGGCCCGTACGGCCCGAAGAGACAGAGGGCCTGATCACCTCCGTCCGCTCGGGGGAGGTCACGGAAGCCGTGATCCTCACGAGCTTCCACCAGTCCGCGCTCCCGCTGGCGCTGCTCCTGCGGCTCGCGGGGGTCGGGCGGATCACCGCGATCAGCGAGGACTACCCGGGCTCGCTGCTGGACGTGCGGCACCGGGTGCCGGACCTGATCCCCGAGGCGGAGCGGGCGCTGTCGGTGGCGGCCGCGGCGGGCTTCGTGCTCCCGCCGGGCGACGACGGGCGGCTGCGGATCCGCGAGCCCCTGGCGGACGTGGCGGACCTCGCGGGCGCGGGCCCGTACGTGGTGGTCCACCCCGGCGCCTCGGTGCCCGCACGCGCCTGCCCGCCGGAGCTCGCCGCCGCGGTGGTCCGTGCGGTGGCGGGCGGCGGGCGCCGCGTCCTCGTCACCGGCGGGCCGGGGGAGCGGTCGCTCACCGGGTACGTCGCCGGGACGGCCGGTGCCGACCTCGGCGGACGGACCGACCTCGGGCAGCTCGCGGCGCTGCTGGCCGGGGCGCAGGCGCTCGTGGTCGGCAACACCGGCCCCGCCCACCTCGCCGCGGCCGTCGGCACGCCGGTCGTGTCGCTGTTCGCCCCGACCGTGCCGTACGAGAAGTGGGGGCCCTACCGGGTTCCCGCCGTCCGCCTCGGCGACCAGCACGCCGCCTGCCGCGGCACCCGCGCCCGCGAGTGCCCCGTGCCGGGGCATCCCTGTCTGTCCACCGTCTCCGCGGCCGACGTGGCCGGGGCGCTCTCACACCTGGAGGCCATCCCGGCATGAGGATCCTGCACTGGCACGTGCACGGCTCGTGGACGACAGCGTTCGTCCAGGGCCCGCACACCTACCTGCTCCCGGTGACCCCCGAACGGGGGCCGTACGGCCTCGGCCGTGCCCGGACGTGGGACTGGCCCGCGTCGGCGGTGGAGGTCCCCGCGGACCGGCTCCGTGACACCGACGTCGACGTGGTCGTGCTCCAGCGGCCGGAGGAGCTCGACCTCTGCGAGCGCTGGCTCGGCCGGCGGCCCGGCGTCGACCTCCCCGCCGTGTACGTGGAGCACAACACCCCGAAGGGCGCGGTACCGGACACCGAGCATCCCCTCGCGGACCGCGGCGACATCCCCGTGGTCCACGTGACCCACTACAACCAGGTCATGTGGGACTGCGGCCGTGCGCCCACCACCGTCGTCGAGCACGGCATCGTCGACCCCGGCCACCGGTACACCGGTGAGCTGGCCCGGGCCGCGGTGGTCGTCAACGACCCGGTCCGCCGCTGGCGTGTGACGGGCACCGACCTGCTGCCGCGGTTCCTCGGCGCGGCGCCGCTCGACGTGTTCGGGATGCGGGTCGACCGGCTCCCGGAGGTGCTCGGCGTACGGGAGGCCGCCTCGGTGGGCGGCCCGGCCGCGCCCGCCCCCGCGCTGCGGACGTACGAGGACCTGCCGCAGGGCGAGATGCACACCGAGCTGGCGCGCCGCCGGCTGTACGTGCACCCGCTGCGCTGGACGTCGCTGGGCCTCTCGCTGCTCGAGGCGATGCACCTGGGGCTGCCGGTGGTGGCCCTCGACAGCACGGAGGTCTCGGAGGCCGTGCCCGCGGGCGCCGGCGTCGTGTCGACCCGCGTCGACGCGCTCACCGACGCCGTGCGGTGGCTGGTGGCGGACGCCGGGGCCGCACACGCGATGGGGCTGCGTGCCCGGGAGGCCGCCCTCGGGCGGTACGGCCTCGCCCGGTTCGTCGGCGCCTGGGACCGGGTCCTCTGGGAGGTGACGCGATGAAGATCACCATGGTGTCCGAACACGCGAGTCCGCTGGCCGCCGTCGGGGGCGTGGACTCCGGCGGGCAGAACCTGCACGTGGCGGAGCTGGCGAAGGCCCTCGCCCGGCGGGGCCACGAGGTGCGGGTGGCGACCCGCCAGGACGGGCGGTACCCGGCCGGTCCGGTCGAGTTGGGGCCCGGCGTCGTCGTCGACCACGTCCCGGCGGGACCGGCGGAGCCGCTGCCGAAGGACGAGCTCCTCCCGTACATGGCCGAGCTCGGCGCCTGCCTCGCCGACGCGTGGTCTGCCGACAGGCCGGACGTCGTGCACGCGCACTTCTGGATGTCCGGCCTCGCGGCGCTCTCCGGCGCACGGCAGTGGCGCATCCCGGTGGTCCAGACGTTCCACGCCCTCGGGTCGGTGAAGCAGCGCCACCAGGGACCCAGGGACACCAGCCCGCCGGGCCGGGTCCGGCTGGAGCGCGCGATCGCCCGCTCGGTGGCCAAGGTCGTGGCGACGTGCTCGGACGAGGTGTTCGAGCTCGCCCGCCTCGGTGTCCAGCGCCGGCAGATCAGCGTGGTGCCGTGCGGGGTGGACCTCGAGCAGTTCACCGACCGCGGCCCGGTGGCGCCGCGGACGGACCGCCCGCGGATCCTGTCGGTGGGGAGGCTGGTCGAGCGCAAGGGCTTCGACATCCTCGTGCGCGCGATGCCCGCCGTCCCGCACACCGAGCTGCTGATCGCCGGCGGCCCACCGGCGGCCGAGCTGGACGCGGACCCCGAGGCCCGGCGGCTCCGCGCGCTCGCCGGGGAGTGCGGCGTCGCCGACCGTGTGCACCTGCTCGGCGCGGTGGGACGCGCCGACATGCCCGCGCTCATCCGCTCCGCCGACGTGGTGGCGTGCGCCCCCTGGTACGAGCCGTTCGGGATGGTGCCGGTCGAGGCGATGGCGTGCGGCGTGCCGGTGGTGGCCGCCGCGGTGGGCGGCCTCACCGACACGGTGATCGACGGCGTGACCGGCCTTCTCGTCCCGCCGCGCCGGCCCGACCGCATGGCGGCGGCGCTGCGGACGGTGCTCGCCGACGCGAACCTCCGGCTCGCGTTCCGCAGCGCGGCCCTCGACCGGGCCCGATCCCGGTACGCGTGGGACCGGATCGCCGCGGAGACCCTGCGGGTGTACGACGAGGTCACCGCCCGGGCCGGGGACCGGATGGGGGCGGTGAGATGACGACGGGCACGTACGGGCTGGAGCACGTCGACCGGCTCGCCGCGGGCCTCGCCTCCCTGCGGTCCCAGGTCCGCCTCCTCGAGTGCTGGGGTGGACAACTCGCGACGCTGCTCGCGGGCGGCGGCCGCCTGCTCGCCGCGGGCAACGGCGGGAGCGCGGCCCAGGCGCAGCACCTCACCGCCGAGCTGGTGGGCCGGTACCGCGACGACCGCCCCGCGTACTCGGCGATCGCGCTCCACGCCGAGACGTCCACCGTCACCGCGTTGGTGAACGACTACGGCGCCGCCCAGATGTTCGCCCGCCAGGTCGAGGCGCACGGGCGCCCCGGCGACGTGCTGTTCCTCCTGTCCACGAGCGGGCGCAGCCCGAACTGCGTGGTGGCGGCCGAGACCGCTCGCCGGTGCGGGCTCACCACCTGGGCGCTGACCGGCCGCGGGCCCAACGACCTCGCGGACACCGCGGACGAGGTGCTGTGCCTCGACGTCCCGGAGACGGCGACCGTGCAGGAGCTGCACCTCGTCGCGCTGCACATCCTCTGCGCGGAGGTCGACCGGGCCCTCGGGGTCGTCGACCTCCGGGAGGACATGATCCTCGGAGTGGATGCGGACGCGGCGGTCGGCCTGTGAGGGGCCCGCTCGTCGTCGTCGGAGACGCGTTCCTCGACCGCGACGTGGTCGGGACCTCCGATCGCCTGTGTCCCGACGCCCCGGTTCCCGTGGTCGACGTCCAGCACCAGGTCGACCGGCCCGGCGGTGCGGCGCTGGCCGCCCTCGTCGCCGCGGCGGACGGCCGGGAGGTGGTGCTCGTGGCCGCCCTCGCGGACGACGGAGCCGGGGCGCGGCTCCGTGAACTGCTGGCGGGCCGGGTCCGTGTGGTGGCGGTGCCGCTCGGAGGGCCGACGCCGGAGAAGATCCGGGTCCGCGTCGCGGGGCAGTCCCTGGTCCGGCTGGATCGCGGCGGCGCCCCCGCGCCCGTCGGCCCACCCGGTCCGGAGGCACTCGGGGCGATCGCCGGAGCGGGTGCGGTGCTGGTGTCCGACTACGGGCGGGGCGTGACCGCGGAGCCCGGTGTCCGGCGCGCCCTCGCGGCGGTCGCCGCGCGGCGCCCGGTCGTGTGGGACCCGCACCCGCGCGGCCGCGAGCCGGTGGCCGGCGTCCGGCTCGTGACCCCGAACGCCGGGGAGGCCGCGACGCTGTCCGGCCTCCCCGCGGACGGCCTGGGTGGTGTCGCGGCCGCCGCCGGCCACCTCCGGATGCGGTGGGGCGCCGTTGCGGTGGCCGTGACACTGGGCGCGCGCGGTGCGCTCCTGATGCTGGGCGAGCCCGAGCCGCTCGTCGTCCCGGCGCCGGACCTGGGCCGGGTGGTGGACCCCTGTGGGGCGGGCGACGCCTTCGCCGCGGCGGCGGCGGACGCGCTCGCCGCGGGCGAGGTGCTCTCCGAGGCGGTGGCGGGCGCGGTCCGGCGGGCGACCGCGTTCGTGGCGGCCGGCGGCGCCGCGGCGGTCCGGACGGACGGCGGTCCGCACGCCGGCGCCGGTGGGTCGCCGTGTCCCGGGCTGCCGCCGACGGCGTCCGCCGTCCTCGCCCGCGTCCGCGGGGCGGGCGGCACGGTCGTCGCGACCGGGGGCTGCTTCGACCTGCTGCACCCCGGCCACGTCGCCACCCTGCAGGCCGCCCGTGGTCTCGGCGACTGCCTCATCGTCTGCCTCAACTCGGACGCGTCCGTACGGCGCCTGAAGGGCCCGGGCCGGCCGATCTGCCCCGAGGACGACCGCGCCCGGGTGCTCGCGGCGTTCAGCGCGGTCGACGCGGTCGTGGTGTTCGACGAGGACACCCCGGAACGCCTGCTCGCCGAGCTCCGCCCGGACATCTGGGTGAAGGGCGGTGACTACGCGGGCGTCGACGTGCCCGAGGCCGGCCTGGTCCGGGGGTGGGGTGGCCAGGCCGTGGTCGTCCCGTACCTCGACGGCCGCTCCAGTACCCGTCTCGTGCACGCCGCGCGCGGCACGTCCCGCTGACCCGAGAAGGAGATCCCGTGACACGCACACCCGGCACGGTCCTGGTGACCGGCGGATCCTCCGGGCTCGGTGCCGCCGTCGTCGCGGCGGTCACGCGCGCCGGCGGCCGGGCCCTCGTCCTCGACCTGCAGCCGCCCGCCGACGTCGACGGCACGAAGGTCGAGTACGAGCAGGTGGACCTGGCGGACTCCCGGGCCGCGGAGCGCGCCGTGCGCGACCTCGTGGACAGGACCGGGGGCCGGCTCGACGGGGTGCTGACCGCGGCGGGCATCGACCGCTGCGGCACGCTGGGTGACGTCGAGGGGGCCGCGTGGGACCGCGTCGTCCAGGTGAACCTGCTCGGCACGGCCGCCGTGGTCCGTGCCGCGCTCCCGTACCTCGAGCGCAGCCGCGGCACCGTCGTGACGGTCGCGTCGACGCTCGGGATCAAGGCCGTCGGCGACGCGACGGCGTACTGCGCGTCGAAGTTCGGCGTCGTCGGCTTCACGCGGGCGCTCGCCGCGGAGACGCGCGGACGGGTGGGCGTGACCCTGCTGATCCCGGGCGGCATGCACACCGCCTTCTTCGACGACCGCGACGCGCGGTACAAGCCGCCGGCCGACGCGAAGCTCAACCGCCCGGAGGACACGGCCGCCACGGTGCTGTTCGCGTTCACCCAGCCGCCCGGCTGTGAGGTGCGCGAGCTGGTCGTCGCCTCGTCGGTGGAGGGCAGCTGGCCGTGAGCCGGCCGCGTGTCCTCGTCCTGCGCGCGCTCGGGCTCGGTGACCTGCTCACCGCCGTCCCGGCGCTGCGGGCGATCCGCCGCGCGTATCCGCACCACCGCGTGACGCTGGCGACGCCGGAGTACCTCGCGCCGCTCGCGCTCGCCACCGGGGCGGTGGACGACGTCCTGCCCGCCGCGGGTCTCGCGCCGCTCGACGCGGCCACCCGTCCCGACATCGCGGTGAACCTGCACGGCCGCGGGCCCCAGAGCCACGGTCTCCTCCGCGCCCTGCGGCCCGGCCGGCTGGTCGCGTTCCGGAACGCGGAGGCGGGTCACGACGAGGGCCCGGAGTGGTACGCGGGGGAGTACGAGGTGGCGCGGTGGTGCCGGATGCTCGCGGCGCACGGCATCGCCGCCGATCCCGGCGACCTGCTGCTGCCCGCGCCGCCCACCGGCCGTCCGGGCTGTGTCGTGGTGCACCCGGGTGCGGCGCATCCGCGCCGCCGGTGGCCGGCGGACCGGTTCGCGGCCGTGGCGCGTTCCCTCGCCGCCGCCGGGGCGGACGTGGTCCTCACCGGGTCCGCTGCGGAGAGGGGCGTCGCGGCCGGGATCGCCTCCGCGGCGGGCCTCCCGCCGGACGCGGTGCTCGCCGGGCGGACCGATGTCCGCTCCCTCGCCGGGCTGGTCGCCGCCGCGCGCCTGGTGATCTGCGGTGACACCGGGGTGGCGCACGTCGCGACCGCGTTCGGGACGCCGTCGGTGGTGCTGTTCGGTCCGGTGTCCCCCCTGGAGTGGGGGCCACCGCCCGGGCGACCCGCGCACGTCGCGCTCTGGCGACCCGACGGCGCGGCACGGCCGCCGGGAGAGGGCCCGGACCCGGCCCTGCTCGCCCTGGGCGTGGACGACGTGCTGCGGGCGGCATCGCGGTCCGTCCCGGCGGGGCTGCGTCAGCCGGTCTCGCCGGCGCGCGCGGCGAACCCGGGCAGCTGAGCGGCCGCCAGCGCGTGGACACCGTCGATGGCGGGCGACCGGCACGCGCAGAGGCCCGCCGTCCCGGTGCCCGGCGTCTCGATCTCGAAGCTGTCGAGCAGCCCCGCGATCCGCAGGACCCACCGGACGGCCGGGCTCGGCGCGACGACCCGGACGGCGGCGCCGGTGGCGCGCACGTGTTCCTGCACCCGGACCAGGAAGTCCAGGCCGGTCGAATCCAGGAACGTCACGTCGTGCAGGCAGATCGCCACATCCGACCGCTCGCTGTGCAGGACGAACGACGCGACGGCGTCGAGGGTCTCCTCGAGCGCGATGTCGACCTCGCCGGAGAGCGCCACGCGGAGCGGGTGGACCGCCACGGAACACGTGACGGATCCCCACGGTGGAACCGCGGCAGAAGAGGGGTGGACAGTCACCACAGGGGCCTCCGTCGCTGACGGACGGGCCCTGAGGGTGGCCCGTCCTTGCGGACTGGGGTGCCACCGCTGGGGACTCAACGGCGCGGACCCGGAAATCGGATCCGTTCTGCTCCTGATTAGTCCCCTTTCGCGAGATAGTCAACTGTGCGACAGTCGCCCGTACGCGTGGTCACACGCGCACGACATCCGGTGGCGGCGCTCCGGTCGTCCCCGATCACTTCGACGTGCGGCCCCCGGGTACCCGTGCCACCATCGCTTCGGCGGTGCGGGGGAGCGATCTCCACGCCACCGCAGACCACGCGAATCGTCACGATGTTCGAGCAGAGGGCATCGAGGCGTACCGGCGGGAACGGGATCGGCCCGCCGTGCGGCGCGCTTGCCGCGCCCGCGGCCCGCGCACGCCGGCCACCCACATGACGCCTCGTGCCGCGACAGCGGAACGCTCGCCGTCGGAGAACCAGCGAAGGAGCTGTCCGTGACCGCTTCCCTTCTCGAGACGACCGTCCCGTGGACGTCCACGGAGGAGTCCGCCCCGCACGGTGGCCGCCAGGCCGCGGTCATCCCGCTCGACCGTGCGTCCCTGCGCGAGAGCGCGCCCGCCGACCCCGGCGCCGAGCCCGACGAGGTCGCGCCCCACCGGCGGTCCGACCGCGCCACGTACACGCTGCTGTCGACCATGGCCTACAGCACCGACGAGGCCGAACGGGTGCGTGCGCGCCGGGAGCTGATCGAGTTCCACCTGCCGCTCGCGCGGTACTTCGCGCGGCGGTTCCGGAACCGCGGGGAGCCGTACGAGGACCTCGTCCAGGTGGCGACGGTGGGGCTCATCAAGTCCATCGACGGGTTCGACTTCGAGCGCGGCGTGGAGTTCTCGAGCTACGCCATGCCCACCATCGTCGGGGAGCTCAAGCGGCACTTCCGCGACAAGGGCTGGAGCGTGCGGGTCCCGCGCCGTCTCCAGGAGCTGAAGATCGAGATCGCCGGAGCCACCACGAGGCTCACCCAGCAGCTCGGCCGCTCTCCCACGGTCCGCGACCTCGCCGAGGCGCTGAAGATCACGCAGGAGGAGGTCCTCGAGAGCCTCGAGGCCAGCAACGCGTACTCGGCGCTGTCCCTCTACGCCCCGGTCGGTGCCGACGAGCAGGCGCCCTGTGTCGCCGACATGCTCGGTGAGGTCGACGCGAACCTCGAGAAGGTCGAGGACCGCGAGTCACTGCGCCCCCTGCTCGCCGAGCTCCCCGTGCGGGAGCAGCGCATCCTCGCGATGCGGTTCTTCGGCAACATGACGCAGACCCAGATCGCCGACGAGATCGGCGTCTCCCAGATGCACGTGTCCCGGCTGCTGTCGCGCTCTCTCGCGGTGCTGCGGGCGCAGCTGCTCGTGGAGGACTGATGCGGATCGGGTACTTCCTCTCCAGCGAGGAGTTCACGCCCGGACAGCTCGTACAGCAGGCGGAGTGGGCGGAGCGTGCGGGGTTCGAGGGACTCTGGATCTCCGATCACTACCACCCGTGGAACGACGCCCAGGGCCAGAGCGGCTTCGTGTGGTCGGTGATCGGCGCGATCTCGCGCGTGTGCGCGCTGCCGGTCACCACCGCGGTCACGTGCCCGACGGTCCGGATCCACCCCGCGGTGATCGCGCAGGCGGCGGCGACCAGCGCTGTGCTGCTCGACGGACGGTTCGTCCTCGGCGTGGGCAGCGGCGAGGCCCTGAACGAGCACATCCTCGGCGACCCGTGGCCGCCTGCGGACCTCCGGCTGGACATGCTGGAGGAGGCGGTGGCGGTCATCCGCGAGCTGTGGGGTGGCGCGATGATCGACCACAGCGGGACGTACTACGAGGTCCAGAACGCCCGGCTGTACACGCTGCCCGAGGAGCCGCCCGCGGTGTACGTCTCGGGGTTCGGTCCCAAGGCGGCCACGCTCGCGGGCCGGATCGGTGACGGCTTCGTCTGCACCGAGCCGGACGCCGAGCTGGTCGGGACGTTCCGTGACGCCGGCGGTGGCGACCGCCCGGCCCAGGGCGGGTACAAGGTCTGCCACGGCCCGGACCGGGACGCCGCGCGCCGGACGGTCCACCGGCTGTGGCCGAACGAGGCACTGCCCGGCGAGCTCGCCCAGGTCCTCCCGACGCCGCGGCACTTCGAGCAGGCGTCGGAGCTCGTGACCGAGGACATGGTCTCCGCGGTGTGCGGCGACGACGTGGACGAGCACGTCGAACAGTTCCGCGCGTTCGCCGACGCGGGCTACGACGAGGTCTACATCAACCAGATCGGGCCCGGCCAGGAGGGCTTCTTCGCCTTCTACGCCGAGAAGGTGCTCCCGGCGCTGCGGAAGCTGCAGGGCTAGAAACCCAGCCTGCTCTGTAGTTCCGGCACGAACTCCTCGTCGTCCCCCGCGACGTCCTCGAGGTCGATCTCGTCCCCGAGGTCGCTGCCGGAGCGCAGGTCGAGGATGACGACGACCGCCTCCCGGACGACCTCCTCGACCGGCGCGTCCGGCGTGTCGAGCTCGGCGAGGAAGCGCTCCGACGCCATCACCGAGACCTCGGAGACGGCCGCGCCCTCCTTCACGGCGACGGTGAACTCTCCTCCGCCCACCGGCCGTACCTCGATGTCGAGCCTCACGGCACCCGCCCGGCACCGGCGGAGCGGGGCGTGTGCTCGGGGTCCAGGCGGTCGGCCAGCCACGGTCCGGCGATCGCCGCGACGGCCCCGACCCCGGACGGATCGTCGACGAGGTCCGCGGCGCCCTCTACCACGCGTACCTCGCCGGCGGGCCGGTCCCGGTGCAGGTCCAGGCCGTCGTGGTCCTGCTCCGCCACCAGCGACAGCACGGGTACCACCGGCTCGCCGTCCCAGAGGTCGGGCCGTCCGTTGCGGCACACGACCGCGCCGATGCGGCCCTCCCGCGGCGGACTCGCGCCGGTGGCAGGTTCGGCGGCCGCGAGCAGGGCCGCGGCCCGGAGCGCGGCGGGGCCCGTCGCGCCCGTGCCGAGGACGGCGACCGGCAGCGCCGCGGTCTCGACCTCGAGGCGGGCGATCCGGTCCACGACGGCCCGCAGCCGCGCGGTGAGCAGGTCGACGTCGTAGCGGACCTTGGCCGCGCTCGGCTCCCACTGGTCCTCGTCGGTGCCGAGCAGGTCGACCAGGAGCGTGGCGAGGCCCTCCCGGTTCAGCGCGGCGGCCAGCGCCTGGTTGCGCGGGTTGAGCCGCGAGCCGCTGTTCGCGTGCGCGACGACGGCGAGACCGTGGACCCGTCCCGGCACGATGGGCAGGCTCAGGTCCCCGTACACGGTGATGCCCCGGCAGGGGATGGTCACCCTGCGGGTGGCGTGTGTCGTGATCATCGTTTCCTCCCCGGCGACGCCCTACCCACGTCACCGAGAAGTCAATCCCGTCCGCGTTAGACCCCGGGAAGGGCGGGTACGCGGCGCGCATGCGTGTACTCGGGATCAACGCCGTGTTCCACGACCCGTCGGCCGCCCTCGTGGTGGACGGCCACACCGTCGCCGCCGCGGAGGAGGAACGGTTCAGCCGGCGCAAGCACGGCAAGCGGCCGGTGCCGTTCTCCGCCTGGGAGCTGCCCGAGCAGGCCGCCGCGTGGTGCCTCGCGCAGGCGGGGCTCACGCCGGCCGACCTGGACGCCGTGGCGTACTCGTTCGACCCCGGCCTGTGCCGGCCGGCGGAGACGCTGGGCCTGTCGGACCCGTGGGACTGGCTGCGCCAGGAGTACGCCCGGCGCGCACCGGAGTTCCTCGCCACGGCGCTCCCGGGGCTGGACCCGGCCGTGGTGCGGTTCGTCCCGCACCACGTCGCGCACGCGGGCTCCGCGGGACTCGCCGCGGGCGGGGACTGCGCCGTGCTCGTGCTCGACGGCCGCGGTGAGGTGCACAGCCACCTCGCGGGCCGGTACTCGGGTGGCGCCCTGGACGTGCTCGCGGGCCAGGAGCTGCCGCACTCCCTCGGGCTGCTCTACGAGGACCTGACCGAGCACCTCGGCTTCCTCCGGTCGTCCGACGAGTACAAGGTGATGGCGATGGCGTCGTACGGCACGCCGCGCTTCCTCGGCGAGCTCCGCGAGGCCGTGCGCGCCACGGACGACGGCGGTTTCGTGGTCGAGCCGCCGGACCTCGGCACGTTCGCCAAGCGGCTCGGCGCCGGGGAGGAGTGGACCGAGGACCACGCCGACCTCGCATCGAGCGTGCAGAAGCGCCTCGAGGAGGTCCTGGTCGACCTCGCGACCTGGACGTACGAGGCGGCCGGGGGACCGTCCACGCTGGCGATGGCCGGCGGGGTCGCGCTGAACTGTGTCGCGAACTCCCGGCTCGCCGCCGAGACTCCGTTCGAGCGGGTGTGGGTGCAGCCCGCGGCGGGCGACGCCGGCACCGCGCTCGGCGCGGCGTTGCACCTCACCGCGGTGGCGGGCGGGCGGGCGGCGCCGTTCACCGGCGCGGACCTCGGCCGGGGGTTCTCCGACGACGAGATCGAGGCGGTGCTCCGGACCGCCCGGGTGCCGTACACGCGGCCCGCGTCCATCGCGGCGGCGACCGCCCGGGTGCTGGCGGACGACGGGATCGTGGCGTGGTTCCAGGGGCGCAGCGAGTACGGCCCGCGTGCGCTGGGCCACCGCTCGCTCCTGGCGCATCCCGGGCGCGCGGCCAACCTCGAGCGGCTCAACGACGTGAAGGGCCGGGAGCAGTTCCGGCCCGTCGCGCCGATGGTGCTCGCCTCGCGCGCGGAGGAGATCTTCCGCGGCCCTCTGCCGAGCCCGTACATGCTGTTCGTGCACACCGTCGCCGGCGCGTGGCGGGACCGGATCCCCGCCGTCGTGCACGTCGACGGGACGGCGCGCATCCAGACCGTGGACGACGCCTCGGCGCCGCTCGGGGAGATGCTCCGCGAATTCGACGCCCGGACGGGCCTGCCCGTCGTGGTGAACACCTCTCTCAACACCGCCGGGCGCCCGATGGTGGACGACCCGCGGGACGCGCTCGAGCTGTTCGGGTCGGCGCCGGTGGACCTGCTCGCGATCGGGCCGTTCGCCGTGCGGCGGGCGCCGTGACGGTCTCGGTCGTGATCCCGACCGTCGGCCGGGACACCCTCACCACGGTGCTCCGGGCGCTCGCGGCGCAGCCCGAGGTGATCGTCGTGGACGACCGGCCCGCCCCGGGCGGGCCCCTCGTCGTGCCGCCGTGGGTCACGGTCGTCCGCGGCCGGGCCGCCGGTCCCGCCGCGGCCCGGAACACGGGGTGGCGTGCCGCCCGCGGCGAGTGGGTGGGGTTCCTCGACGACGACGTCGCCCCGGTACGGGACTGGGCCGAGCGGCTCGCCGCCGATCTCACGGTCGGCCCCGGCGTCGGCGCGGTCCAGGGCCGGGTCGTCGTGCCGCTGCCCGGCGACCGGCCGCCGACCGACTGGGAGCGGTGTACCGCGGGCCTCGCCGCGGCCCGCTGGATCACCGCCGACATGGCGTACCGGCGTGCGGTCCTCGAGGAGGTCGGGGGTTTCGACGAGCGGTTCCCGCGGGCGTACCGGGAGGACGCCGAGCTGGCGCTCCGGGTGCGCGCGGCCGGGTACCGCCTGGAGGTCGGTACCCGCGTGGTGACGCACCCGGTCCGCCCCGAGAGCCGCTGGGTGAGCCTGCGGACGCAGCGGGGCAACGCGGACGACGCCCTGATGCGGCGCCTGCACGGGCCGCGGTGGCGGGATCTCGCCGAGGCGCCGCCGGGGCGCCGGACGCGGCACGCCGCGGTGACGGCCGCGGGCATGCTCGCGCTGCTGGCGGCGCCGCGGTCGCGCGGGGTCGCGGCGGCGGCGGGACTCGCGGCGGCGGCGGGGATCGTCGAGTTCGCCTGGGCGCGCATCGCGCCGGGTCCGCGGACGCGTGACGAGGTGCTGGCGATGGCCGTGACGAGCGTGCTGATCCCGCCGGTGGCGACCGCGCACTGGCTCCGCGGGTGGTTCGCGCACCGGGGGGCGGTGCCGTGGACGCCGTGACCGTGGTGGTGGCGACCCGGGACCGCCGCGAGGACCTGCTGTGGACGCTGCCGCGCCATCCCGGCCCGGTGATCGTGGTCGACAACGGGTCCCGGGACGGGTCCCCGGAGGCGGTCGAGCGGGCCTTCCCGGCGGTGGAGGTCGTGCGGCTGCCCGGGAACCGCGGCGCCGCGGCGCGCAACGTCGGGGTGGAGCGGGCGCGCACGCCGTACGTCGCGTTCGCGGACGACGACTCGTACTGGGAGGACGGCTCGCTCGTCCGCGCGGCCGCGATCCTCGACGCATGCCCCCGCACCGCGCTGCTGTCGGCGAGGGTCCTCGTCGGGCCGGAGGGCCGCGTGGACCCGATCTCCACGGCCATGGGGGAGGGGCTGCTGGGCACACCGCCGGACGCGCCGGGGCCGTCGATCCTCGGGTTCCTGGCGTGCGCGGTCGTGGTGCGGCGGGACGCGTACCTCGCCGCGGGCGGGTTCCTCCCGCTGCTCGTGCAGTACGGCGAGGAGGCACTGCTGGCGATGGACCTCGCCGCGGCGGGCCGGCACCTCGCGTACGTGGACTCGCTCGTGGTCCGGCACTTCCCGTCCACCTCGCATCGCGACCCGCACGCACGGCGGCGGCGCGAGGCCCGGAACCGGGTCCTCACCGAGCTGCTGCGGCGGCCGTGGCCCCACGCCGGGCGGACCGTCTGGTCGGCGCTCCGGGACGCGGACGGGCGGCGCGGCGTGCTCGACGCCGCCCGCGCGCTCCCCGCGGTGGTCCCCGGCCGGCGGCGGCTGCCGGCCGGGGTGGAGCACTCCCTGCGCGTCCTGGAGACCGCCGGGTAGGCCCGGTGGTGACCGGCGGTCACGTGGTGATTCCACAGTGGATCCGGGCCTTGTGACGCCACCCCGCGCGCTCTACTGTGCGGTAACTTCTCGGCCGAACGGGGACCTCATGCGTCGTCTCGGGCTCGTGGCCGTGGACATGCTCGATCCGCGGTGCCCCGACGCGGGGGCGCTCGGAAGCCGGCCGGCGTCCACCGGGTCCTCCGTCCGCGAGGTGCCGCTCCGGTGAGCGCGGTCCTCGCGGCCCTGCGGCGGCCGGTCATCGCCGCGCCGATGGGGGGCGGTCCCTCGACACCGCACCTGGTGCACGCCGTCGGCGCCGCGGGCGGGCTCGGCTTCCTCGCCGGCGGATACCTCACACCGGCGCGTTTCGCCGAGGACGTCGACAGGGTCCGGGGGCTGGGGCCCGAGCCGTACGGTGTCAACCTGTTCGTGCCGAGCCCGGCCCTCGCCGACGACTCGGCTGTCCGCGCCTACGCCGCGCGGCTCGAGCCGGAGGCCCGCCGGCTCGGCGTCCACGCCGGTGAGCCCGTGTTCGACGACGACGCGTACGACCAGAAGCTCGCCGTCCTCGGGGAACGGCCCCCGGCGGTCGTGTCGTTCGCGTTCGGGCTGCCGGACGCGCGGACCGTGCGGGCGCTGCGCTCGCGGGGCAGCGAGGTGTGGGTGACCGTGACGGACCCCGGGAGCGCGGTGGACGCCGCCGGGCTCGGCGTCGACGCGCTCGTCGTGCAGGGTGTCGAGGCGGGCGCCCACCGCGGGGGCGTGGACGACACGGACGAGTTGGCGCTGCTGCCCCTGCTGCGGCTGGTCGGGGCCCGCACGCCGCTTCCCCTGGTCGCGTCCGGCGGGATCGTGGACGGCGCGGGCCTCGCGGCGGCGCTCGTCGCGGGCGCGAGTGCCGCCCAGCTCGGGACGGCGTTCCTGCGGTGCCCCGAGGCCGGTACCGCGGCGGTCCACCGTGAGGCGATCGTCACGCGCACCCCCACGGAGCTGACGCGCGCGTTCACCGGCCGGCGGGCGCGGGCGATCGTGAACCGGTTCCTCCGGGAGCACGAGGACGCGCCGGTCGGCTACCCGGCCGTGCACCACGTCACGAGCCCGCTGCGGGCGGCGGCGCGGGCGGCGCACGACACGGACGCGGTGAACCTGTGGGCGGGGCAGACGCACGAGCTGGCGCGGGAGCTGCCCGCGGCCGAGGTGGTGGAGCAGCTGCTCACCGAGGCCAGGGCGGCCGCGGAGGAGCTGGCCACCCGAGCCGCCACCTGGGCCTAGCGGCCGGTCTGCTCCGCCGGGCCGGCGCCGCCTCTCGTGCGCTGTGCCCTCGCGGGGCCCCCGGCGCGGCAGGGGCCCCACGAGTGCACGCGCGGCCCGCTCAGCTCAGCGCCGCGGCCAGCCCGCCGGCGAGCGAGGTGGTCGGGCGCCCGATCAGCCGGCCGAGGTCACCCGAGTCCACGAACAGTTCGCCGCGGGCGATGCCCAGGTCGCTGTCGGCGAACACGGTCGCGGCAGCCTCCGGCAGCCCCGCGCCCACGAGGACCTGCGTGTACTCCGCGACGGGAAGGTCGCGGTACGCCACCGTGGTGCCGGTCTGGCGCGTGATCTCCGCCGCCAGCTCGGCGAGGGTGAACGCCTCGTCGGCGCCCAGCTCGTACACCCGGCCGGCCTGCCCCTCGGTGGTGAGCACGGCGGCCGCGGCGGCCGCGTAGTCGGCCCGCGTCGCGGCGCTGACCCGGCCCTCACCGGCGCTCCCGAGGATCGCGCCGTGCTCGAGCACGGTGGGCAGCTGAGCGGTGTAGTTCTCCAGGTACCAGCCGTTGCGGAGCAGCGCGAACGGGACGCCGGAGTCCCGGAGGTACGCCTCGGTGGCCTGGTGCTCGGCGGCCAGCAGCATCGTGGTGGTGTCGGCCTGCGCGATGGAGGTGTAGGCCAGCAGCGTCACGCCGGCGGCGCGGGCGGCGTCGATGGCGTTGCGGTGCTGCTCGGCGCGCTGCCCCACCTCGCTGGACGACACCAGCAGCACTCGGTCGGCACCGGCGAACGCCGCGGCCACACTCGCCGGCTCGGCGAAGTCGATCCGCCGGACCACGACACCGCGGTCGGCGAGGTCGGCGATCCTCCCGGTGTCGCGGCCGGCCGCGACGATCTCGCCGGCGGGCACGCCCCGGTCGAGGAGCGCCTCCACGACGAGACGGCCGAGGTGGCCGGTGGCTCCGGTGACGACGATCGACATGAGGGGTCCCTTCGTGAAGCTTGAATATTCAACCACCACGGTACACCGGATAGGTGAAAGTTCAAGTACTTCGGGACCACCGCGTGGCCCCGGACCGCGGGTCCGGGGCCACGCGAGGCCGTCAGGCCACCCAGACCGTCTTCGCGTTGCAGAACTCACGGATGCCCAGCTCCGCGAGTTCCCGCCCGTACCCGGACCGCTTGACCCCGCCGAACGGCAGCTCCGGGTACGACGTGGTCATCCCGTTGACGAACGTCTGCCCCGCGTCGAGCTCGTTCACGAACCGCTCCTGCTCGGCGGCGTCCTGCGTCCACGCGTTGGAGCCCAGCCCGAACGTCGTGTCGTTCGCGACCTCGATGGCCTCGTCGATCGACGTGACCCGGATCAGCGTGGCCACCGGCCCGAACGCCTCCTCCCGCCACAGCCGCATCTCCGGCGTGACGCCCTCGATCACGGTGGCGGGGTACCACCAGCCGGGACGGTCGGGCCGCTCGCCGCCGCAGAGCACCTTCGCGCCCTTCGCGACGGCGTCCGCCACGAGCTCCTCGAGGTCGTCGCGACCCTGCTCGGTCGCCACGGGGCCGAGCTGGGTCTCCTCGTCCATCGGGTCGCCCATCACGAGGTCCCGCATGCGCTGCACGAACCGGTCGGCGAACGCGTCGTACACGTCGGTGTGGACGATGAACCGCTTCGCCGCGATGCACGACTGGCCGTTGTTCTGCGCCCGCGCGGTGGTCCCCACCTCCGCGGCGCGGTCCAGGTCCGCCGACGGCATGACGACGAACGGGTCCGACCCGCCCAGCTCGAGCACCGTCTTCTTGATCAGGCGGCCGGCCTGCTCGGCCACCTTCGAGCCCGCGGCCTCCGAGCCGGTGAGCGTGGCGGCCTCGACGCGGTCGTCGTCCAGCACCCTCTCCACGCCGGAGGAGGGGATCAGCAGGGTCTGGAACGCCCCGTCCGGGAACCCCGCCCGGCGGAACAGGTCACCCAGGTACAGCGCCGTCTGCGGGACGTTCGACGCGTGCTTCAGCACACCGCTGTTCCCGGCCATCAGGGCCGGTGCGGCGAACCGGACGGCCTGCCAGAGCGGGAAGTTCCACGGCATCACCGCGAGCACCACACCGATCGGCAGCCACCGGGTGTACGCGCGGGATGCCTTCACCACGTCCGCGTCCCGCTCCTCGTCGGCCAGGAACGACTGGGCGTGCTCGGCGTAGTACCGCATGCCGGTCGCGCACTTCGTCACCTCCGCCTTGGCGGTGACGAACGTCTTGCCCATCTCGGTGGTCATCGTCCGCGCGACGTCGTCGATCTCGGACTCGATCAGGTCGGCCGCGGCCCGCATCCAGCCGGCCCGCTCCGCGAAGGACGCCCTCCGCAGCGCCCGGTGGCCCAGGACCGCGCGGGCCAGCCGCGCGTCCACCTCCTCGTCGGTCATCGGCTCGAACGTGCGGACCGTCTCGCCGGTGGCCGGGTTGATCGTCGCGATCGCCACTGTGTCCTCCTGCCTGGTTGTGTCGCCGCACTCTAGGGTGGCCCCTGTGACCGCCCGTCGCAGCGCGGGGCTGCTGCTGTACCGCACCGGCGACCGCGGGACCGAGGTGCTGCTCGGCCACATGGGCGGCCCGTTCTGGGCCCGCCGGGACGCCGGCGCCTGGTCGATCCCCAAGGGGGAGTACGACGACGGCGAGGAGCCCCTCGGCGTGGCGCTCCGCGAGTTCGCGGAGGAGCTGGGGCAGCCGGTGCCGGCCGGTGAGTTCACCCTGCTCGGCGACGTGCGGCAGGCCGGCGGGAAGCAGGTCCGCGTCTGGGCCGCGGCGGGGGACCTCGACCCGGCGACGGCGGTGAGCAACACGTTCACGCTCGAGTGGCCGCGGGGCTCCGGCGTGCTGCGGGAGTACCCCGAGGTGGACCGGGCCGCGTGGTTCGCGGTCGAGGAGGCGCGCACGAGGCTCGTGAAGGGCCAGGTCGCGTTCCTGGACAGGCTGCTGGACGCTCTCGCGGACGAGTGAACAGTTCCGAGAAAAGATCGAATCCGGGCTTCACCCGCGCGGGTTCCCGTGCCGATGGGATGTGTGTGAGCCGTCAACCACGCGTCGAGACCGCGGCGCCCCTGGTCCTCGACCCCGCGCCCGTGCGCCGCGGCCGGGAGACGGCCGTGCGACTGCGGAAGTACGCCATCGGCAGCGCCATGTTCGTGGTCCCGTCGTTCGTCAGCATCGTCGCCGTCCCGTTCCTGCCGGACACCGTCGACCGGGTCTGGCTGCTGGTGATCGCCGCGGTCGGCGTCGGATACGGGCTCGTCCTGCCGTGGTTCCCGTGGACCCGGTGGAACCGCGGGGTCCAGGTGCTCCCGGTCGTGTTCGGCCTGTGCCTGTTCGGGCCGGGGGTCGGGTACCTCGGGCACGCGCTCCAGTACTACCTGGCCATGTACACGCTGTCGTTCGTCTTCCTCGGCTTCTCGCAGCCGCCGCGCAGCGCGATCAAGCTGGCGCCCCTGGCGTTCGGCATCGGCGCGACCGCGGCGATCGGCATGCGGCAGCCGATGACCATCCTCGTCCCGCTGTTCATGACCGTCGGCATCGCCACGGTCGTCGGCGAGGTCGTGGCGAACCAGGTGGCCCGCCTGCGTACCGCACGCACCGCGGTCGACACGCTGGTCACCGGCATCACCGGACTCACGGGCGCCGACGACCTCACCGACGCGGCGAACCGCGCCGCCGACGCGGCGGCGGGGCTGCTCCACGCCCAGGTCGTCGCGGTGCTGCTGCCGGAGGAGGGCAGCCCGGAGCGGTACCGGTACTTCGGCGGCCACGGCGGCGACCTCGACATCGACCAGGTGGTCGTCGACGCCTCGATGGATCCGAGCGGGGCGCGGCTCGCGGCGTCCGAGGGCCGTCCCGTCTTCATCCGCGACGCGGCGGCGTCGGACCACGTGGCGCCCGGGCACGTGACGCGGTTCCGGATCGGCTCGATCCTGTACGTCCCGATGGCCGGGGAGGAGGGCCTCGCGGGCGTGATGACGGTGGTGTGGCACCGGCAGCGGGGCGGCGTGGACAGTACGACGCTGCGCGCCGTGACCCTGCTCGCCGCGGAGACCGGCAAGCAGGTCGAGCGGCTGCGGCGCACCGCGAAGCTCGCCCACGAGGCCGAGACCGACGCCCTCACCGGCCTGCCGAACCGGCGCGCGTTCTTCCGTGAGCTCGCCGCGCTCGCCCCGGACGACGCCGTGCTGTTCCTCGACCTCGACCACTTCAAGAAGCTCAACGACCGCCTCGGCCACCAGGTCGGCGACGAGGAGCTGGCCGCGTTCGGCGCCACGCTCGCGCAGGTCACCCGGGGCACCGACTGCTCGGCCCGGTACGGCGGCGAGGAGTTCGGCGTCATCGTGCGCGGCGACGGCGGCCGGGGCGTGACGGTCCTGATCGACCGGCTGCGCGAGGCGTGGGCCGACCAGGGCCGCACCACGTTCTCCGCCGGGGCCGCGGTCCACCGCGAGGGCTCGCCGTCGGAGACACTCGCCGCGGCCGACCGCGCGCTGTACGACGCGAAGCACACCGGCCGCAACCGGCTGTGCTGGAGCGTCGACCACCTGTACGAGCCGTCGGCCTGACGGCGGATCCCCCCGGAGGTTCCCCCGCGCCGGGAGATGCCACGGCCGCCCCGGGATGTCACAGTGACGGAGTGCTCCGAGTGGCGGTCATCGGCTCCGGTCCCGCGGGCGTGTACGCGGCGGCCGGCCTCGTCGCGCGCGGCGACGTGCAGGTCGACGTGTTCGACCGGCTGCCGTGCCCGTTCGGGCTCGTCCGGTACGGCGTCGCCCCCGACCACGTGAAGATGAAGGCCGTCGCCGTCGCCCTCCAGAGGACGCTCGAGCACCCCGACGTGCGGTTCCTCGGCAACGTCGAGGTCGGGCGCGACCTGACGGTGGAAGACCTGCACCGGCACTACGACGCGTTCGTGATGAGCCAGGGCGCGTCGATCGGGCGCGACCTCGGCATCCCCGGCGAGGAGCTGCCGGGAAGCGTGTCGGCCACCGACTTCGTCGCCTGGTACAGCGCCCACCCCGACGCGCGGTGCCCCGTCCCCGACGGCCGGCTGTCCTGCCGGGGCGTCGCGGTGATCGGCGTCGGCAACGTGGCGATCGACCTCGCCCGGGTCCTGGCCAAGGCCGCGGACGAGCTCTCGCCGACCGACGTCCCCGACCAGGTGCTCGACGTGTTCCGCGACAGCGAGGTGTCCGACATCCACATCGTCGGCCGGCGCAGCGCGGCGCACGCGAAGTTCACCACCAAGGAGCTCAAGGAGCTCGGCGAGCTGGCGAACGCGGACGTCGTCGTCGACCCCGCCGAGCTCGAGCTGGACGCGGACGGGGAGCGGGTCGTCGCGTCGGAGCCCGTCCGGGCCCGGAACCTCGAGGTCTTCCGGGAGTGGGCGACCCGCGAGCCCGAGGGGCGGCCCCGCCGCATCCACGTGCGGTTCCTCCGCCGGCCGGTGGAGGTCGTGGGGGAGGACCGGGTCAGCGGGCTCCGGCTCGAGCGGACCACCGTCGACGGGACGGGGACCGCCGTGGGTACCGGCGAGACGGAGACGCTCGACGTCCAGCTGGTGCTCCGCTCGGTGGGGTACCGCGGTGTACCCGTGGGCGGGCTGCCGTTCGACGAGCGTCGCGGCGTCATCCCGAACGAGCGCGGCCGCGTCCTGCGCGACGGCGGGGCCAGTCCCGGGGAGTACGTCGCGGGCTGGATCAAGCGCGGCCCCACCGGCGTCATCGGCACGAACAAGCACGACGCCGGCGAGACCGTGGCCACGCTGCTCGAGGACGCCGGAGCCCTGCCGCGGGCTCCCGAACGCGACCCGGAGGCCGTGCTGCGGCTGCTGGACGAGCGCGGGGCGCAGGTCGTGGTCTGGGACGGCTGGTCCGCGATCGACGCCGCCGAGCTGGCGCTGGGGCCGGCCCGCGGCGGCAAGCGCATCAAGATCGCGGACCGCGCCGCCCTGCTGCGGACCGCCGCGGAGGCGGCCGCCGACCCCGGACGCGACGACGTGCGGGTGGTCAACCTGGACCGGGAGGAGCAGCCGGCCGTCCCGCTGGCCTCCGGCGACGCCTAGCGTTCCCGTCCGGCGGAACGGGTACCCCGGACGCGGCTGTCCGGCGCGGCTGGTGAAGATGTCCGGGTGACGACCGCCGATCTCGCGCCCCGTACCGACGCCGACGTCCCCGGGTGGCTCGCCGCCCACGGACTGCCCGGGCTCGTGGACATCCACGTCCACTTCATGCCGGACCGCGTCATGGACAAGGTCTGGGAGTACTTCGACAACGCCGGGACCCACTACGGGGTCGCGTGGCCGGTGACGTACCGCTCCGACGCCCGCACGCGGCTCGGGACGCTGCGGGAGCTCGGCGTGCGGGCGTTCGCACCGCTCGTGTACGCCCACAAGCCCGGGATGGCCCGGTGGCTCACCGAGTGGGCGGTCGAGTTCGGCGCGCAGACGCCGGGCGCGGTGCCGACGCTGACCTTCTTCCCCGAGGAGGGCGCCGCGGACTACGTGGCCTCGGCGCTCGCCGCGGGCGCGCGGGTGGCGAAGGCCCACGTGCAGGTCGGGGCGTACGACCCGCGTGACCCGCTGCTGGACCCGGTCTGGGGCCTGCTCGCCGAGGCCGGCGTGCCGGTGGTCGTGCACTGCGGGGACGGGCCGATCCCGGGGCCCTACACGGGGCTGGACGTGTTCGGGGAGGTGCTCGCGCGGCACCCGCGCCTCGTCGCGGTGCTGGCCCACGCGGGGATGCCCGACTTCGCGGGCGCGCTCGCGCTCGCCGAGAGGTACCCCGGGGTGCACCTCGACACGACGATGGTCGGGACCCCGTTCAGCGAGGCGATGTCCCCGGTGCCGCCCGACTGGACCGCCCGGCTCGCCGACCTCGGCGGCCGGGTCGTGCTCGGCAGCGACTTCCCGAACATCCCGTACCAGTACGCGGAGCAGCTCGCGGCGATCGACGGGTGGGCCCGGGCGGACGACCGGCTGGGCGGCGAGTTCCTGCGCGCGGTGCTCCACGACACCGGAGCGCGGCTGCTCGGCGTGGTGTGAAGTTCCGGTCGAAACGACCCGTTGATCTCCACCGCGGCCTAGAGTGGGACAAAGGCCCACCCTGAGTAGCCAAGGGAGTACGCAACGTGCTGGGAGATGACCTCGAGCGCTGGCTCGGCGAGGTGCCGACACTGCGTGGTGTGGTGCCCGTCGGCCAGGAGCGGCGGGCACGCGGTGGTGGCCGGCTGGTGATCGCGTCCCTCGAGCTGTGGGGCGACCGCGCCAAGTGGAACCTCGCGCAGTTCCCGCCCCCCGCACCGCCCGGGCCGGGCGACCCGCTGCCGCGGTTCGGCATGAGCGACGACCTCGGCACGGTGTACCGCGTGGCCGGTGGCGGCGCGGGCGGCGACGGCCGGTGGTGGACCGAGTACGTGACGTTCTCGCCCGTGCCCCCCGAGACCTCCGCACACGTGCGGCTCACCGGCGGGTCGCTGGCCCACGGCGAGAGCGTGACCGTGCGCCTCGAGGTGCTCCGGCGCGAGGCGTCGTAGCCGCGCGCTCAGGCGCCGGGCGCGAACGTCTCCAGCACCCGCTCCGCGTACGCGGTCGACTCCGCCAGGTCGGCGTCCGGTGAGCCCACCCGCGGGTTGAAGTTCAGGTCGAGGAACACGTCGGTGATGCCCTCGCCGTGCAGCCCCGCGAGGTCGTCCCGGATCTGCTCTGCCGTGCCGGTCAGGGGCCGGCGCTCCCCGGAGTCGGTGCGGAGCTCCTCGTCCAGGTGCACCACGCCCCGCACGACGAACCGCAGCGCGCCGGGATCGCGCCCGGCCTCCTCGGCGGCGGTCCGGACCGTCGCCACGGCGTCGCCGATCGTGGTGAGGTCGTGTCTGCTCGCGCTGATCCAGCCGTCGGCGATCCGGCCCGCGCGGCGCAGCGCGACGTCTGCGCTGCCGCCCAGCAGGATCGGCGGCGTGGGCCGCTGCACCGGGTGCGGATCCACCCGCACGGGCGGCACCTCGTAGAACTGCCCGTCGAAGCTCGCCGGGTCGTCCTCCCACAGCGTGCGGAGGCAGCGGACGAACTCCTCGGTCCGCGCGCCCCGCCGCTCGTACGGCACGCCCACGGCCGTGAACTCCTCGGGGGCCCAGCCCAGTCCCAGCCCCAGGTCGATCCGTCCGCCCGACACGATGTCGAGCGTGGTGACCTGCTTCGCGAGCACGACGGGCGCGTAGAACGGCGCGTTGACCACGGCGGTGCCCAGGCGGATGCGGGACGTGGCGGCGACCACGTACGCGAGCGCGATCAACGGGTCCTGCACCGAGCGGTACGGCTCGCCGTAGGCGCCGCCCGCCGGGTTGAGGAGCCGCTGGAACGCCCACAGCGAGGAGTACCCCGCCTCCTCGGCGCGCCGGGCGAACCGCAGCATGGTCTCCGGAGCCGCCCAGGTGCCCGAGACGGGCAGACCGAAGCCGAGCCGGACGGCGTCTGTGGGAGTCGTCATGCGGCGCAGTGTCCCATCCGGCGACCGCCGTGACCTTCCCGACAGCGGCGCACGGGATGCGGTGCCCGGTGGTCCGTGTTGTCGTGATCGAAAGTTGAAGCTTCTACCTCTATCCGGGAGCACGCATGGCGAACCTCTACGAGCCCTTCACCCTCGGCAAGCTGGACCTCTCGAGCCGCCTGGTCATGGCGCCGCTGACGCGGAGCCGGGCCGGTGCCGGCATGGTCCCGCAGGACCTCAACGTCGAGTACTACCGGCAGCGCGCGTCGGCCGGCCTGATCATCACCGAGGGCACCCAGCCCAGCGCCGTCGGACAGGGCTACCTGAACACGCCCGGCATCCACGGCGCGTTGCAGGTCGAGGGATGGCGCAAGGTCGCCGACGCGGTCCACGGCGAGGGCGGCCGGATCGTCGTCCAGCTGATGCACGTCGGCCGGGTGTCGCACCCGGACAACAACGGCGGGCTCGAGGCCGTCGCCCCGAGTGCGCTGGCCGCGCCGGGGGAGATGTTCACCGCCGGGGGCATGAAGCCGCATCCCGTCCCGCGGGCGCTGGAGACCGACGAGCTCGCCGGGATCGTGGCGGACTTCGTGTCGGCCGCCCGGAACGCGATCGAGGCCGGCCTCGACGGCGTCGAGGTGCACGCCGCGAACGGGTACCTGCTCCACCAGTTCCTCTCCCCGGTCTCGAACCAGCGCACCGACGACCACGGCGGGACGCCGGAGAGCCGGGCGCGCTTCGTGGTCGAGGTCACCCGTGCCGTTGCCGAGGCAATCGGCCCGGAGCGGGTCGGCATCCGGATCTCGCCCGGACACCAGGTGGGCGGGATGGGCGAGACCGACGAGGCCGACATCGCGGCCACGTACGGCGCGCTCGTCGACGGCCTGGCGCCGCTCGGCCTCGCGTACCTGCACGCCCTCGCGGACCCGCGGTCCGCGCTCGTGCAGGACCTGCGGACCCGCTTCGGCGGCCCGCTGATCGCCAACTCCGGCTTCGCGGTCGTCACGACCCGCGAGGAGGCCGAGCAGCTCGTCGCCGACGACGTGGCCGAGCTGGTCGCGGTGGGCCGTCCGTTCATCGCGAACCCGGACCTGCCGCGCCGCTGGCAGTCGGGCGCGCCGGTCAACGAGCCCGACCCGGCGACCTTCTACGGCGGCGACGCGGAGGGGTACACCGACTACCCGTTCCTCGACGCCTGAGCGCACCCCGGCTCGGCGGCCCCACCCGATCCGGGTGGGGCCGCCGTCGTTGACGGGAGCCGCCCGCTCCCCGACGATCGGCGCATGCGCACGTCGGTGCGGAGCGTGGTCGTGGGCCTCCTCGCGGTGGCCCTGCTCGCCGTCGCGTCCCCGGCCACCGCGCGCGAGCTTCCGGTCGGGCGGCGGTTCGACGGCCTGCCGCCGGTCGGCGCGCTGCTGGCGGGGCCCGGTGGCGCGCGTGTCTGCACGGCCACGGTCGTGGACAGCCCCGGGCACGACCTCGTGCTCACGGCCGCCCACTGCGTCGCCGGGACCGGCGCGGGCCTCGTCTTCGCGCCGATGCTGCACCGCGGGGTCGCGCCGTACGGCGAGTGGACGGTCGTGGCGGCGCACACGGACCCGCGCTGGCTGGCGGACCAGGACCCGAGGGCGGACTACGTCCTGCTCACCGTCGCGCCGCGACTCCGCGCGGGCCGGGTGGAGAGGGTCGAGGACGTGGTGGGCGCCCGGCGGCTGCTGGTCGGCGCGGCGCACCCGCGGCGGGCGACCGTGGTGGGGTACCCCGAGGGGCCGGACGACCGTCCGCTCGCCTGCACGGCGCGCACGTACACCCACGACGGGTACCCGGCCGTGGACTGCGACGGCTACACCGCGGGGACCAGCGGCGGACCGTGGCTCACCCGGTCCGGCGCCGTGTTCGGCGCGATCGGCGGGCTCCACCAGGGCGGCTGCGTCGCCTGGACGTCGTACTCGCCGCCGTTCGGGATGGGGACCGCGCTCGCGTACCTCCGTGCCGCCGAGGGCCTGCCGGGTGACGTCCTCCCGGTACCGGGAGGCGACGGCTGCTGAGGCGCCGGGGGCTGCGCGGAGAGCCGTGGCCGTGCTGGGATCGGCGGTCGGGGACGGAGAGGCCGGCAGGAAGGGAAGAGCCCGTGAGCGAGGAGCAGATCCCGGTGGTGCTCGTGGCCGCGTTCGAGGCGACGCCGGAGACGTGGGGCGAGTTGCGCGGCCGCCTCGAGGACATGGTCGAACGGAGCCTCGCCGAACCGGGCTGCGTGCGGTACGACCTCCACGCCGACGTCGGCGAGCCGCGCCGATTCGTCTCCGTGGAGGAGTGGGCGGACGCGGACGCGCTCGCGGCCCACAACAAGGCCCCGCACCTGCACGCGCTGCTCGACGACCTGCCGCGGCTCACGGCGCGCTCGCCCACGGCGTACCAGCTGCGGAAGATCGCGCCACGCTAGGGCTCCTCGCGGTGCGGGACGTCCCGCATGTGCTCGGCGATCCGCTGGTGGGTCTTGTCGCGGGCGCGCTCGGCACGCTCGGAGGGACTCAGCTCCGGTGCCACCTCGGTGCGCGCGGAGCGGATGATCTCGTCCCGGTTGGCGTACGTCACGGGCGGCATGGCCCGCAGTGCCTTCACCACGTCCTCGGGGGCGCCCTCGCGCTCGGCCTCCCGGACGATCTCGTCGCGGTCGGCGGGGAAGTCGAGCGCGTTCAGGTGGCGCAGCACCTCGTCGGTCGTCGCCATCGGCGAGTCCTCCTCCGCGCGAAACGGGCTGTCCGAACAGGGACATACCCCGTGACCGGCCCGATACGCCGGGTGCAGGGTCGCCGGCAGCGGCTCATCCCGGGGAGGCGGCGTCATGACCGACCGACCGTTCCCGGACGACGCCCAGCGCGCCGACCTCGGGATCGACGCGCAGCCGGGGCTCTACACCGGCAGGCATCTGCTCCTGCTGTCGGACACCGACGTGGGGGCGGCACTGTCCGCGCTCCGGGAGGGTGCGGGCGTCCGGGCGTACCCCGGTGGGGCGTCCGGGACGCCGGACGAGGGGTCGGCGGCGGTGTTCGACCGGCTCGGGGTGGCGGTCGTGTCCGCGGACCCCGGCCGGCACGAGGCCCTGCTCGCGACGGCCCGGCAGGCCCCGTCGATCCTCGCGGTCGAGCTCGAGCGGTGGATGTTCGGGTTCGGGGCGCCGACGGCGGCCATCGCCGCGGAGGAGGGCCACGCGACCTGGGGCCTCCGGGCCACCGGCGTGCCGGAATCCGCGTGCCGTGCCCACGGCGTCCGCGTCGCCGTGCTGGACACCGGGTTCGCGCCCGTTCACCGCGACTTCGCCGATCGGGTCGTCGTGAAGGTGTCGTTCGTCCCGGGCCGGACCGCCGACGACCGGCACGGCCACGGCACCCACTGCATCGGCACCGCCTGCGGCCCGCGGCGACCGGGGACGCACCCCGCGTACGGCATCGCGAGCGAGGCCGAGATCTACGCGGGCAAGGTCCTCGACGATGCCGGCAGCGGCACCGACCTGAGCGTCATCGCGGGCATCGACTGGGCCGTCGGCGAGGGGTGCCGGGTGATCTCACTGTCGCTGGGCGCCCCCGTCCGGTCCGGTGAGGGGTACTCCCGGGTGTACGAGAGCCTCGCCCGCCGCGCACGCGCGCTCGGCACGCTGATCGTCGCGGCCGCGGGAAACGACAGCGGTCGCCCCGGGTACGTCGCCCCGGTGTCCCACCCGGCGAACTGCCCGTCGATCCTCGCCGTCGCCGCGCTGGCCCCGGACCTGTCGGTGGCCGGGTTCTCGGCCGGAGGCGGCACGGTGGACATCTCCGCCGGAGGCGGCACGGTGGACATCTCTGCCGGAGGCGGCACGGTCGACACCTCCGCCGGAGGCGGCACGGTCGACCTCGCGGCGCCGGGCGTCGACGTGCTGTCCGCGGCTCCCGAACCCGCCGGCCACGCCCGGATGTCCGGCACGAGCATGGCAGCCCCGCACGTCGCGGGGATCGTCGCGCTGCTGGCCGAGGCGTACCCCTGCGCGTCCGCGTCCGAGCTGGCCGACCGGGTGCTCGGCGGTGCCCGGGCGCTTCCCGTACCGTCCACCGACGTGGGCAGCGGACTGGTTCAGGCGCCCCGATGACCGGCCCGGCGGTACGGGTGATCGTCGCCGTCGACCCGGACCGGTACGCCGACGTGGTGTCGGCGTTGCGCCGGGCGGGTCTCGAGGTGGACCGGGAGTGGCCCCGCACCGGCACCCTGGCGGGCCGGGCCGAGCCCGCGTGCGTGCCCGTCCTGCGTGGGATCGACGGCGTGCTCGGTGTCGGGGCGCCGCGGACGTTCCGGATCACGCCGCAGGGATGACTACGCGGCCGCGGTACCCCGCGGCGGCGGCGGCACGGTCACGTCCGCGTGGCCGGTGAGCCCGCAGCGCTCCGCGATCGCCCGGATGTCGGCGGCCGTGAGCGTCTCCTCGTCGAGCAGGTCGGCCGCCACGGCCGCGAGGAACTCACCGTGCCCGCCGAGGAGCGCGGTCGCGGCCGCGTGGGCACCCGCGAGCAGCTCCTCCACGACCTCGGTGACGGCGTCGGTACCGGTGGAGCGGACCTGGTACCCGAGCCGCGTCATCCCGAACTGCGTGGCCATCTGCGTGGCGAGCTCGGTCGCGGAGCGCAGGTCACCGTGGGCACCCTGGGTGTACTCGCCGTCGAGCAGCACCTCCTCGGCCGCCCGTCCCGCGAGGGCCGTGACGAGCCCGGCGTGCGCCTTCCGGCGGGTGAGGAACAGGTCGTCGTTCCCCGACATCCACGTCACGCCACCCGCGGGCCCGCGCGGCACGATCGTCACCTGCACGGGGTCGTCGGCGTCCGCCTGGAGGTACGCGGCGACGGTGTGACCGGCCTCGTGCCACGCGGTGAGCTGCCGGTCGTGCTCGGTCACCAGCGCGGAGGTCCGGGCACGGCCCATCGCGATCGTCGCGACCGCGTGGTCGAAGCAGTCGTGCGGCACCGTGTCGAGGTCCCGGCGCGCGGCCTCGAGGCACGCCTCGTTGACGAGCGCGGCGAGCTGGGCTCCGGAGAAGCCGGGGGTGCGCCGGGCCACCGCCGTGAGGTCGACGTCGGTGGCGACCGGCTTGCCGGTCGTGTGGACCGCGAGGATCCGCTCGCGGCCGCGCCGGTCCGGGTTGGGCACCTCGACCTTCCGGTCGAGCCGCCCGGGCCGCGTGAGCGCCGGGTCGAGGATGTCGCCGCGGTTCGTCGCGGCCAGCACGACGACGTCCGAGCCGTCGAAGCCGTCCATCTCGGCGAGCAGGGCGACGAGCGTGTTCTCGGTCTCGCCGCTGCCCGCGTCGCCGTCTGCGGCGCGCCGCCGGGCCACCGTGTCGATCTCGTCGATGAACACGATCGCGCGGGGGTGCCTGCGGGCCGCCGCGAACAGCTCGCGGACCCGCTTCGCGCCGACGCCGACGTACATCTCGGTGAAGTCCGACCCGGCCACGGCGAAGAACGGGACGCCGGCCTCGCCGGCCACCGCGCGGGCGAGCAGGGTCTTGCCGGTACCGGGCGGCCCGACCAGGAGGGCGCCCTTGGGAGGCTTCGCGCCGGTACGGGTGAACCGCCCGGGCTCGCGCAGGAACTGCACCATCTCGCCGAGCTCCGCGACGGCCTCGTCACACCCGGCCACGTCGGCGAACCGGGTCTCCGGGACCTCGGCGGCCTCCACGGTGCTCCGGGTGCGGACGCCGCCGCGGGACGCCGTACCGCCGGACGCGCGGGCCAGGACCCCGGGCGCGCCCGCGGTCCGCCGCCGCGCGCTGCGGACCGTCATCGCGGTCAGCAGGCCCAGGATCACGGCGATGCCCGCGATGCCGATGCCGGTCGCGGCGGTGGCGCCCGCACCGGCGGTACGGTCCGCGACGCGCAGCGGGACGCCGGCGGCCACGAACGCGGCGACGACGTCCCGGACGTACGCCCCGGGCACGGTGGTCGTCGCGGGCGCCGCGCCGGTGCGGTCCGCGGTCAGCGTGCGGGTGGTCTCGTCCAGCGTGGCGGCCGTGACGGTGCCCGCCCGCACGTCGGCGAGCACCTCGGTGACCGAGGTCGCGACGGGTGTCCGCCCGGGGGAGCGTGGCATGCCGACGGCGGCGGCGACGACGATCGCCACCAGCGTGGCGACGAGGGTGAGGGCGACACCCGCCATGAGCGGGTCGATGCGGCGCAGTCTGTCTCGGATCACGTGTCGGCACGGGGCACCGCCGCGGGGGCGGCGCGTCCGATTCCTCTCGGGTCTCGGGCTCTGCGGTCACTGTGCCGATCGGCGACGTTGCCACGCACAGTAGGGAAATGACCTCATTGCGTGAGGTCACCCGCCCAGGATACGTCCGTCCCGCACTGTCCGGTTCCGGCCGCGTGGCACGCTGGGGTCGTGACGATCCCGCCCGGCCTCGACGCACGGCTGGACCGCATCGGGCGGCACCCGTTCCGGGCACGGTTCCACCTCCGGGGCCGTGAGCGCGCCACCGCGGAGCTCCGCGGCGAGCCGGTGATCCGGCAGCACGCCCGCGAGCTGGTCCATCGCAGGCTCGCCCCGGCCTCGCCGGCGAAGGACGGACGCCAGACGCCGTGGCGTGGTCACCCGGTCTTCGTGGCCCAGCACGCGACGGCGACGTGCTGCCGCGCCTGCCTGGAGCGGTGGCACGAGATCCCGAAGGGGCGCGCGCTCACACCCGCGGAGCAGGGGTACGTGGTGGACGTGCTCATCCGCTGGATCGGGCGCGAGCTGGGTGGCTGACCGGTCCCGCCGCGGGGGGTTGCGCACGAATGCGCCCGGATCGGGATCGTCCGAACGTCCCCCCGGGACACCCACCCGGGGGATCGTTCCCGCCACCCGAACCGCCGATGGAGGACCAGGGATTGCGGTCGGAAGGCGGCCGGGCAACTGCGGAGGACGGTCGGCATGCGGGTCAGGGCGGGTACGCGACGCGTACCGGCCGCGTTCCGGCGGTACGGGGCGCGCTCCGCCGGCCTGGCCCTGCTCGTGCCCGTGGTCCTCGTGCCGGTCTGGTCGCAGACCACACCGGCCACCGGATCGACCACCGCACCCGCGCCGAGCCCGTCGCCGGCCGCCGGGTCGGTCCCGCACCTGTCACTGCCGCTCCCCCTGCCACTGCCACTGCCACTGCCACTCCCGCTCCCGACGCTGCTCCCGTGGCCCCGGCCCGTACCGGTGCCGACGAAGCTCCCGCCGGTGCCCCCGCTACCGTCGATCCTCCCGTCCGTGCTGCCGCTGCCCTCCCTCCCGCCGGTGCTGCCGTCGCCCCGGCCTGGTGATCCCGGGCCGTCGGCGCCCGGGCCCGGCCCGGATACCCCGCCGCCGTCGGCGCCCGGTTCCGGCCCGTCCTCGCCGGCTCCCGGGCGCGCGTCCGTGGTGGCGGGGCGGTCAGCCGGCACCACGCCGACGGCCACCGCGGCCGCCGACGCCGCGCGGACCGCCGCCGCGGAGGCGCGGGCCCTCGCGGCCAGCCCGCTGCCGGCCCGCCTCCAGACGATGGGGCGGAGTACGGCCGGCCACACCGGGTTCCCGCTCGGCGTGCTGTTCCTCCTGGCCCTGTTCCTGCTGGTGCAGGACCGGATCGACCGGCGCGACCCCAAGCTGGCCCTCGCGCCGGTCTACCCCGACCCCGACGTGGCCTTCCCGGTGACCCCCCGCAGCCCCGACGACCCGACGGAGAGTGACCGATGAGTGCCGGTGCCCGAGCGTCCCGGGCGGAGCTGGTCCCGCTCGCGTCCCGGATCCGGTGGACCGTCGGTTTCCGCATGCTGCTCGGGCTGACGCCCCCGCTGGTCTGGCTGCTCCTGCCGTCCGCCCGGACCGAGCCCTCGGGACCCGTTCTGCTGGCCGCCGCCGGGTACATCGCGCTGGTACTGCTGATCTGGCCGCTCACCCGGCTGGGCCGCCGTGCCGCGGTGACCGTCTTCCTCGGCACCCTGCTGCTGGACGGGCTGTACCTCGCGTGGTCGTTCCACGCCCTGCACGGGCTCGACGGCCCCATCGGCTACCTCGTGTCGCTGCACATCGTCGCGGTGACCCTGCTCATGTCGTTCCGGTCCGGGCTCCGGGTGACGCTGTGGCACTCGCTCCTCGCGCTCGCGGTGCTGGAGGCGGAGGCGGCACAGGTCTTCGGCGCGACCGTGACCCGGGCGTTCCCGGTCCAGGGCTTCGCGACGTACCTCGCGGTGCTCTGGATCACCTCGCTCGCCACGGCCACGTTCGCCGCGGTCAACGAGCGCGAGCTGCGCCGCCGCCGGTACGACGTGGAGGTCCTCCGGCGCTTCGCGCTGTCGCTCGAGGAGACCGACGACCCGGCCCGCATCCTCGCGCTGCTGGCCGAGCTGGCGCGGGACGAGCTGCTGGCCTCCCGGGTCGTCGCGCTGGCGAACCCGCTCGACGACCCCGGCATCGCGGGCGGGTCGGGAACCCGCGGCACCGTGGTCACCCTGAACGGCGCCGAGCCGCCCGTGTTCGGCGAGGCGCCCGAGCGCTTCCCGTCCGGGTCGCTCGTGGGGCTCGCGCTGGCCCGCCGCGGGCCGCTGCTCACGCTGAGCCCCGACCCGCGCGAGGACGAGTGGCTGCTCGACCTGCTGCCGGGGCTGCACCACGTGGTCGTCGTGCCGTTCGTCCTCGACGAGCAGCTCCTGGGCGCGCTCGTGTTCGAGTACTCGCGGGGGCCACGCGCGGGGCGCACCGACCGCATCGAGCGGCGGCTGCTGTCGACGGCCCACCAGGCGACCACCCAGGCCGCCATGGCCCTGGGCCGCGCCATCCTGCTCGGCCGGCTCCGGACGGCCGCCGAGACCGACGGCCTCACCGAGGTCGCCAACCGGCGGATGTTCGACGTCACGCTCGAGCGCGAGGCCGCGCAGAGCCGCCGCACGGGCGACTCGTTCGCGGTCGGGCTCGTGGACCTCGACTTCTTCAAGTCGCTCAACGACCAGCACGGCCACCTGACCGGCGACGACGTCCTGCGCCGCGCGGCCCGGGCGATCCGCGAGACGTGCCGGGAGGGCGACCTCGCCGCGCGGTACGGCGGCGAGGAGTTCGCCGTGATCTTCACGCACGTGACCGCCGACCAGGCGGCCGTCGCCGCGGAACGGGTCCGCGCCGCGATCCAGGGGATCGGCGGCAGCGTCCCGGTGACGGCCAGCGTGGGCGTGGCGACGTTCCCCGACCACGCCGACGACCCGCACGACCTGCTCTCGCAGGCCGACGCGGCGCTGTACCTCGCGAAGTCGTCGGGCCGGAACCGCGTGGTCGTGGCGGGGCTCGCCGGCGAGAAGCCGCGCATGGTGCCGCGCCCCCGCGCGGCCGAGCCGCGTCCGGCCTCGAAGGGGTAGTCCTACGGCGCGCCGGTGACCTCGATCCGGGTGAGCCCCGCCTCCCGGCACGCGACCTCCAGCGTGTCCAGCCCGAACGCCTCGACCGGCCCGAGGGCACCCGTGCCGGTCACCTCGCCCGACGCGAGCCGCCCCGCGGCCCAGGCGATGAGCTCTCCCGTCATCGTGTACGCGTCGACGCCCTCGACGCGCGCGGTGGCGAGCGGCCGCCCGGAGCGGTCGCGGGCCACCGCGAGGAAACGAGAGCCGCCGCGGGCACGCTCGTCCGCGTCGGCGCCCTCTCCGGTCGCGGTCAGGAGCCCGGCCGCGCGCGTGCCGACCAGCCGTCCCAGCAGGGGGGCCACGTACGAGGCCGCCCGCGCGGCGCGGACCGCCCCGCCGAGCCACCCGAGGTACACGCCGACCTCCTCGAGGCCGGGCGCGTACCGGGGGAGCGTGAACTGCTCGGTCGCACCCACCGATCCGCCCACGAGGACCCGGCCGTCGCACTCGAACCGGCCGACGCGCCGCATCGCGGGCTCCACGACGAGCCGCCCGCCGCGGTACGCGTGGTGCGGCAGCAGCACCGCCGCGAGACTGCTCGCCCGGGTGCCGCTGCTCATCGTCGCGAGCCCGGTGAGGAAGTACCCGATGTCGACCCGCGCAGCGTCCGGCCCGGCCTCGCGGAGGGCCAGGGCCCCGGCCAGGTTGCCGGGAACGTAGTCGTAGCCGAACGCGGTGAGCAGCGCCGAGGAGGCCCGCGGCCCGTACTCGGTGAACACGGCACGGATGAACGGCGCCTCACCCGTCGAGTCCACGTAGTGCGCCCCGGCGTCCACGGCCGCCTCCACCGCCACCTGCCCGTACCGCGTGAACGGGCCGACGGTGCTCACCAGCACGTCACCCGGGCCGACCAGGGCGCGCACGGACGCGGGGTCGGCCACGTCGGCGACCGCCGTCTCGAGGTCGCCGTGCTCCGCGGCGAGCTCCTCCAACCGGGCGGCTCCGCGGCCGGCCAGCACCGGCCGGTGGCCGCGGGCCACCAGGGAGGCGACGACCAGCCGGCCGGTGTACCCGGTGGCCCCGAACGCGACGATGCGGCTGTCCATGCGCCGGCACGCTATCGGGTGCGGGAACGCCGGGCCGGGGGTACCACCACCACGCGCGCACCCGCCTCCCGGTCGAGGCAGATCCCGGCGGGCAGGTGGCCCGGTGCCGGGACCGCCACGGCACGCCCCTCGTACCGCCGGAGCGTGGCGAGCAGCGCCCCGAACGCCGCCCCGCCCGCACCGGGCGGCTCGACGAAGACACCGCCGACGGTGAAGCCCTCGGTCTCGGCGTACGCCGCGAGCGCGGGCAGGAAGGCCGCGATGTCGGCGGCCGCGCGGCCCGGGGAGGCCCGGAGGTAGCCGAACAGCAGGGGGCGCAGGCACACGGTCCACCGGCCGGGAGAGGGGGAGAAGGCAGGACCGGGCGCGGTCGAGGGGGCGGGTTTCGCGCCCGGTCCTGCCGTTCGGGGTGCCGCCGCACTCGCCGGGAGGCCGCGGGGCGTGGTCCCGGCCGGGCAGCACCGGATCGGGGTCACCGATTCCGCTGCCCACAGCCTCGGCGGTACGGTCGGCGTACGGAAGGTGCGGGCTGTCCGGCGCCTGTCCACGGACGCCGCCGCACGCGGAAGGGACGACCGTGACCGGGGAGGACTTCGGGACGGCGCTCCGGCGGTGGCGCGAGCTCCGGCGCCTGTCGGTCCGGGAGCTGGCGGCGCTGACGCACCACGGCAAGTCGCAGATCTCCGATCTCGAGAACGGCGTCCGCAGGCCGCGCCCCGAGGTGGCGGCGCACCTCGACCGCATCCTGCAGGCGGGTGGCGCGCTGGTCACCGTGGCGCAGCGCGAGGGCGCCCCGCGCCCCCACCCGGCCGAGTTCGTGCCGACCCTCGTGCTCCCGCTGGAAGGATGTGACGATGCCATGTACCGGCGCACGTTCGTACTGGCGCTCGGCGGTCTCGCCGGGCTGGGCGTCTCCGCCCCGATGCTGGCGGTGGAGGCCGCGCGCCACGGGCTGACGCCGGGACTCGCCGAGCGGCGTGCCGAGGCCCCCGTGGACGAGTGGCACGCGATCGTGCGGGAGTACGGCTACCGCTACCAGACGACGGCCCCGGCCGAGCTCTCGGACGGTCTCGTGGTGGACCTGCTCGGCATCGGCCACGCCGTGGAGCGGCAGCGTGACGAGGCCGTGCTCCGCGAGCTGTACCGGGCCGCGTCGCTGCTGGCCGCGGTCATGGCGATGTCCGTGTCGAACATCGGCCACCTGCCCCACGCCGAGCGGTGGTGGCGGACCGCCCGGGCCACCGCCGAGCGGAGCGGCTCCGCCGAGACCGCGGCGTGGGTCCGCGGA
>DASWRY010000019.1:0-6454 GCA_036402915.1 Mycobacteriales bacterium | reverse complement strand
CGGGCGCTCAGGCGAACGGGTCGCCCGGGCCGAACGGGCGGAGGCGCAGCGTGCGGACGTCGCCGTCCCAGCCCGGCGCCGCCGCGGCCAGGGCGGCCACGTCGTCCCTGCCCGCGTGCACGAACCGGCCCGCGAGCACGTCCAGCTCCCCCGCGGCCGCCGCCACGGCGACCGCGCAGAACCTCTCCACCGGCGTCCAGTCCGTCTTGCCGGCGAACATCGGCAACGCGGCGGTCATGTCGGTGAGCACCGAGCCGGGCGAGACGTCGAACGCCTTCAGCGGGGTTCCGTCGAGCGCCGCCGACAGGTGGTCGACGAGCCGGGTCTGGGCGGCCTTGGCCACCGAGTACGCCGAGTCGTGCGGCGCCGCGCGCAACCCCGACCCGCTGCCCACGAACAGCAGCCGCCCGCGCCCCGCGGCCAGCATCCGGGGGATCAACGCCCGGGCGAGCAGCGCCGGGCCGCGCACGTCCACCTCGACGACGCGCCACCAGTCGGCCGGGTCGGCCTCCCAGAGCGGTACCTCGGCCGCGTCGATCAACCCCGCGGCCGGGACCGCGAACGCCGGGACGCCCAGCTCCTCGGTGACCTGGGCGACGATCCGCTCGACGGCGAGCGGATCCGCGGCGTCGCCGCCCACCGCGATGCTCCGGCGGCCGAGCTCGGCGCACTCCCCCGCGACCTTGCCGGCGCGGGCGGCCGTGGAGGCGGCGCACGCCACGTCCCAGCCCGCCTCCGCGAGGGCGAGTGCGACCGCGCGGCCGATGCCGCGGCTGGCCCCGGTGACGAGCGCGACGCCGGTCATGCGCGTTGCTCGGCATCCACCTCGAGCATGGCCCGCCCGACGGCGAGGTCCCGGAGGTCACTGGTCTCCTCGACCGTGAGCGTCCGGTCGGGGGCCCGGAACCGCAGGGTGTACGCGAGCGACTTGCGGCCCTCCCCGAGCTGCGGCCCGGTGAACACGTCGAACAGCCGCACGTCCTCGAGCAACGGCCCGGCGTCCCTGCGCAACGCTGCCTCGACCGCGGCGGCCGGGGTCCCCGACGCGACCACCAGCGCGACGTCCTGGGTGGCCGCCGGGAAGGACGAGACCGACGGGGCCGTCGCCTCCTCCCGCGAGGCCGCGAGGACGGCGCTCAGGTCGAGCTCGGCGGCGGCGGTACGCCGGGGCAGGCCGAGTGCCTCGCACACCTGCGGGTGCAGCTCGCCGGCGTGCCCGACGACCTCGCCGTCCACGACCACCTCGGCGCACCGACCGGGGTGCCACGGCGCCCGCTCGGCCGCCCGCAGCGTGTACGGGGTGCCGGCCGCGTCGAGCACGAGGCGCACCGCGTCGACCGCGTCGGCCCAGGTCGCCGCCCGCCCGGGACCCCACCAGCCGGACGGCTCCACCGCACCGGCGAGCACGACAGCGAGGTGTTCGGGCTGCTCGGGCAGCGCGGCGTCGAGGGCCGCGAGCTCCGCGGCGGACGGCCGGCGCGCGCCGGGCAGCACGGGGGCGGGCGGGCGCTGCCCGTCGGCGGGCTCGCGGAACACCAGCCCCGTCTCGTACAGCGCGACGTCCTCGGCGCCCCTGCCGACGTTGCGGGTCAGCGCGGCGAGGAGCCCGGGCAGCAGCGTGGTGCGCAGGAACGCCTGCTCCGCCGACAGCGGGTTCGCGAGCCGCACGAGACGGCGGCGGGGGTCCTCCGCGGGCACGCCGAGCGAGTCCAGCACCTCGGCGGAGTGGAACGGGAACGACCGGTTCTCCACGTACCCGGCGTACGCGAGCGCGCGCGCCAGCTCGCGACGCTTCCGCTGCAGGCGCGTGAGGCCACGCCCGGCGGGCGCGGGCGGCAGGGCCGACGGGATCTGGTCGTACCCCTCGAGCCGCGCCACCTCCTCGGCGAGGTCCGCGGTCTCGAGCAGGTCCGGGCGCCACGACGGGGGTACGACCTCGAGCGTCCCGTCGTCCTCGGTGAGCACGGCCGCACCGATCTGCTCCAGGCGGCGGACGACCGTGTCCCGCTCGTACGGCACGCCGACGAGCGCGCCGATGCGCTCGTGGGTGGTGTTGACCCCGGCGGGCAGCCGCGGCTCGCCCACGTCGGTCGTCACGTCGTCCGCGGTCCCGCCGCCGTACGTCAGCAGCAGCCGGGTGGCCAGCTCGATCGCCGCGGGCGGCAGCTCCGGGTCGACGCCGCGCTCGAACCGGCGCCCTGCCTCGCTGAGCAGCCCGTGGCGTCGCACCGAGCGGCTCGTCGTCCGCGGGTCGAAGTGCGCTGCCTCGAGCAGCAGGTCCGTCGTCGTGGCGGACACCTCGGCCTGCGCGCCGCCCATGACACCCGCGATGCCCTGGATCCCCGACGCGTCGGTGATGAGCAGGTCGTCGCCGGCGGCGAGCGTCCGCTCCACGCCGTCCAGCGTGCGCAGCGTCTCCCCCGCGCGGGCCTTGCGGACCGTGATCGGCGGGGCGAGCTTCGCCAGGTCGTACGCGTGCATGGGCTGGCCCAGCAGCAGGTTCACGTAGTTCGTGACGTCGACGGCGAGGGAGATCGGCCGCATGCCGGCCCGCGCCAGCCGCGTCTGCATCCACAGTGGACTCGGCCGGGACGCGTCCACGCCGCGCAGGATCCGCGCGCAGAACCGGTCGCACGCCGGGTCGTCCAGCACGATCGGGAAGCCGTCCCCGGCGGGCGGTGCCTCCACCGCGGCCGGGTCGGTGAACTCCTCGTCGGCCGCGGCCGCGAGCTCGCGCGCGAGGCCGCGCACGGAGAGCTGGTACCCGCGGTCCGGGGTCGGCTCGGTGACCAGCACGGCGTCGTGCAGCCCGAGCAGCGCGACGGCGTCGGCGCCCGCCGGGGCGTCGCCGGACAGCACCATGATCCCGGAGTGCTCGTCGCCCAGCCCCAGCTCACGCGCGGAGCAGATCATGCCGTCGCTGGTCCGGCCGTACGTCTTCCGCGCGGCGATCCGGAAGTCCCCGGGCAGGAGCGCGCCGGGCGGCGCCACCACGACGCGGTCGCCGACCGCGAAGTTCGTCGCGCCGCAGACGATCCCGCGCACCTCGCCGGGCGCGACCTCCACCTGGCAGTACCGGATCGGCTTCTTGAAGCCGGGCAGCTCCTCGATCTCCCGGACCTCGCCGACGACCAGTCCGTCCACATCGGACGGACCGGTCAGCTCGATCTCGTCGACCTCCACGCCGAGCGCGACGAGCCGCTCCGCCACCGCGTCGGCGGGGGTGCCGGCGACCGACGGCAGCACCTCGGCCAGCCAGGACAGGGGGACCCGCATCACGCCTCCGTACCGAAGTGCCGGGTGAACCGGACGTCGCCCTCGGCGAACTCCCGGAGGTCCCCGATGCCGTGCCGGAACATGATCGTCCGGTCGATGCCCATGCCGAACGCGAACCCGCTGTACTCCTCGGGATCCACCCCGGCGGCCCGGAGGACGTTGGGGTGGACCATGCCGCAGCCGCCCCACTCGATCCACTTCGGACCGCCCTTGGCCTGCGGGAACCAGAGGTCCACCTCGGCGCTCGGCTCGGTGAACGGGAAGTAGTGCGGGCGCAGCCGGGTCTTCGCCTCGTCGCCGAACATGGCGCGGGCGAACCGGTCCAGCGTTCCCTTGAGGTGCGCCATCGTGATGCCGCGGTCCACCGCGAGCCCCTCGACCTGGGTGAAGACCGGCAGGTGCGTCGCGTCGTACGGGTCGTCGCGGTACACGCGGCCCGGCACCACGACGTACACCGGCAGCTCACGGGTGAGCAGCGCGCGGAGCTGGCCCGGCGAGGTGTGGGTCCGGAGCACGACGCCGCCCTCCGGCGGGTCGAGGAACAACGTGTCCTGCAACCCGCGGGCGGGGTGGTCGCGCTGGATGTTGAGGCCGTCGAAGTTGAACCACTCGGTCTCGGCCTCGGGCCCCTCGGCCACCTCGTACCCCATGCCGACGAAGACGTCCGCGATCCGCTCCGACATCGTGGTGAGCGGGTGGCGGGCGCCGACGCGGCGGCGCCCCCCCGGCAGCGTGACGTCGACGGTCTCCTCGCGGAGCACGCGGGCCTCGCGCTCGGCGACCAGCTCCGCGCGGCGGCGGTCGAACGCCTCCTGCACCGCGACGCGGGCCTCGTTGACGTGGCGCCCGGCGTCGGCCTTCGCCTGCGGAGGCAGCGCGCCGATCTCGCGGCGGGCGAGCAGGATCGGCGAGCGGTCGCCGAGGTGCGGGGCCTTCAGCGCGGCGAGCGCGTCGAGGTCGGCCGCGTCGGCGAACGCCTTCTCCGCCTCGGCCACCGCGGCGGCGAGCGCGTCGGGGTCGAGCAGGGCGACCTGCTTGGGGTCGTACGAGTCGCTGGCACCTGACATGCGTCGATCGCTTCCGTTCTGGCTCGCGGGACGGCTCGGGAGCCCGCGCACGCCGTCGGGCCGAGTCTAGGGTGCGCCCCCGGTACCCCGGCGCTGTGCGGTACCCCGGCGCTGTGCCCGGGCGCTCGCGTACAGGCACACAGCGGCCGCCGCGGCGAGGTTGAGGCTCTCCGCGCCGCCGTGGATGGGGATGCGGACGCGGGCGTCGGCGAGCACCGCCACGTCCGGCGGGAGTCCGCGCGCCTCGTTGCCGAACAGCCACGCCGTCGGCCCGGCCAGGCCACCGCTGTCCAGTTCGTCGTCGAGATCCGCCTCGCCGCCGCCGTCGGCCGCGAGCACGCGGACGCCCCGTTCCCGCAGCGCCGCGAGGACCTCGGTGAGATCGGCGGCCCGTACGACCGCGGGGTGGAAGAGGCTGCCGGCGGACGCGCGGACGCACTTCCCGTTGTACGGGTCCACGCTGCCGTCGGAGAACACGACCGCGCCGGCGCCCGCGGCGTCCGCCGTGCGGAGGACCGTGCCCGCGTTGCCGGGGTCGTTGATCTCGTACAGCACCGCGGACAACCGCGGCGCCGGGTCGAGCGCCTCGGACGCGGGGACGTCGAGGTACCCGCACACGGCGACGATCCCCTGCGGGGTCACCGTGCCGGAGAGGCCCGCCATGCCGGCGTCGTTCACCGCGCTGACGGTGACACCGAGGGCCGCCGCCGCGGCGACGAGGTCGGCGTGCCGCCCGGCCGCGTCCGGCGAGACGAACAGCGCCCGGACGCCGCCGGGACCGTCCGGGTCGCGCCGCAGCGCCTCCCGTACGGCCTGGTGGCCCTCCGCGAGGAACTGCCCCTCGGCGTCGCGGTGCTTGCGCTGCACCAGCCGTCGTGCAGCAGCGACCCGGGGGGTCCGCTCCGTGTGGAGCGGACCGTCCCCGGGTCGCGTGGTGCTGTCGGCGATCAGGCCGCGCTGCCCTCGGCGCTCTCGCCGGCCGCCGCGACGGCGGCACGGGCGACCTCGACGAGCGCGGCGAACGCCGCGGCGTCGGTGACGGCCAGGTCGGCGAGGACCTTCCGGTCGGCCTCGACGCCGGCCAGGCGCAGGCCCTGCATGAAGCGGTTGTACGTCATGTCGTTCGCGCGCGCGGCGGCGTTGATGCGGACGATCCACAGCTTGCGGAAGTCGCCCTTGCGCGCCTTCCGGTCACGGTAGGAGTACGTCGCCGAGTGGAGCAGCTGCTCCTTCGCCTTGCGGTACAGCCGGGACCGCTGGCCGCGGTAGCCGCTGGCCGCCTCCAGGGTGGTCCTGCGCTTCTTATGGGCGTTGACCGCCCGCTTCACGCGTGCCACGGGTACACCTGTTCTCTCTCGTCGTCACCGCGCGGGGCGGTGATGGTTCTCGGTCGGGGTCAGGGCTGGACGGGACTACAGGCCCAGCAGCCGCTTGATGCGCTTGACGTCGGTCTTGGCCACCTCGGTGACCCCGGCCAGGCGGCGGGTGCGCTTGCTGGGCTTGTGCTCGAGGAGGTGGCGACGGTTCGCCTTCTCGCGCAGGAGCTTGCCGCCGCCGCTGATCTTGACCCGCTTCGAGGTACCGCTGTGCGTCTTGTTCTTGGGCATCGTGTTCCTGACCTCACTGCTCACGGTGGACCGGCCTGAGCCGGTCCACCCATCGGACGTCGGTGCCTAGACCTGAGGGGCCTCGGCCGTGGCGTCCGGGGACGCCGTGTCTGGGGACGCGGAGACGTCGGCGTCCGGCCGGTCGACCGGCCTCGACGCCTTCACCTCCGCGGCGGTCTTCTGGGCCCGGTGCGGAGCCACGACCATGATCATGTTCCGCCCGTCCTGCTTCGGCGAGGACTCCACGAACCCGAGCTCCGTGATGTCGTCGGCGAGCCGCTTGAGCAGGCGGAAGCCCAGCTCCGGGCGGCTCTGCTCGCGACCGCGGAACATGATCGTGACCTTCACCTTGTCCCCGGCCTTGAGGAACCGGACGACGTGACCCTTCTTGGTCTCGTAGTCGTGCGGGTCGATCTTCGGCCGGAGCTTCATCTCCTTGATGACGGTGAGGCTCTGGTTGCGACGGGCCTCGCGGGCCTTCTGCGCGCTCTCGTACTTGAACTT
>DASWRY010000018.1:0-13134 GCA_036402915.1 Mycobacteriales bacterium | reverse complement strand
ACTTAGGCAGCGAGAGCAAGGTCGCGCTGACTGGTGTCGGCGCTTATTGGTTTCCGACGGGTGGTTAACGAGCTCATCGTCGGCTTCCTCGGCACGCTTCCCCTGACTCGACGACCGAAGTCGAGACCAATCACCCCCTGGCCGTGATCCTTCCACCCAGTGTAACGCCGCGAGGCGACCGATTCATTCCATGCCCTTGCGACGCCGGCCGATCTCCCGCGTGATCTCCCGGTCGGCGTCCCGCCGCGCGAGGTCCTGGCGCTTGTCCCAGCTCTTCTTGCCGCGGGCGAGCGCCAGCTCGACCTTCGCCTTGCCGTCGGAGAAGTACAGCTGCAGCGGGACGAGCGTCAGCCCGCCCTCACGGGTCTTGCCGATGAGGCGGAGGATCTCCGCCTTGTGCAGCAGCAGCTTGCGGACCCGCCGCGGCGCGTGGTTGGTCCAGGTGCCCTGCAGGTACTCGGGGATGTGGACGCCGTGCAGCCACACCTCGCCGTCCTCGATCAGCGCGAACCCGTCGACCAGCGACGCCCGACCCTCCCGCAGCGACTTGACCTCGGTACCCGTGAGCACCATCCCGGCCTCGTACGTGTCGAGGATCGCGTAGTCGTGCCGCGCCTTGCGGTTGGACGCGACCACCTTGCGCCCGGTCTCGCGCGGCATGCGTGGCTCCCCTCCCCCGCGCGCCGATCGGCACGCGGAGAGACATCCTACGGCGCGCTACAGCCAGTTGAGCGGGTTGACCGGGTTGCCGTCGATGCGCACCTCGAAGTGGAGGTGGGGGCCCGTGGACGCGCCGGTGGTGCCGACCCGGCCGATGAACTGCCCGCGGCTCACCCGCTGGCCGACGCTCACCCCGATGTAGCTCTGGTGCGCGTAGCACGTCGCGATGCCGCGTCCGTTGCGCAGCTCGCCGTGGTAGATGCAGGTGTAGTTGCCGTAGCCGCCGTTCCAGCCCGCGCGCACCACCGTGCCCCGCGCGGCCGCGTAGATCGGGGTCCCGGGCGGCGCGGCGAAGTCGGTGCCGGCGTGCAGCTGCCAGACGTGGAAGTACGGGTCGTACCGCCAGCCGAAGTCGGACGACTTCCAGCCGTTGACGGGCTTGAGGAAGAACCCGCCGCCCTGCGGCACCGGGGTGCTGGGCACTCCACCGCCACCGCCACCGCCACCGGTCCGCTTGTGCCGGTTCGCACGCTCCCGCGCGGCGATCGCGCGGAGCTCGGCGGCGATCCGCGCGGACTCGGCCTGCAGCTCCCGGGTACGCCGGGCGTCGGCGGCCCGCTCCTGGTCGGCCACGGCGAGCGCCTGGCGGCGCTGGTCGACGAGAGCGGCGACGCGGGCGGTCGCGGCCGACGCCGTCTGCTCGGCGACCTGCGCGCCGCCCAGCGTGGACGTCGCCCGGGCGTCGGCCGCCTCGGCGGCGTTCTTGCGGGTGGTGACCACGTTCTTGACGTCGTTGGCGACCTGGCGGGCGCGGGTCACGCGGTCGAGCGCGACCCGTTGCTCGCCGCTCACCGTGTCGAGGTACGCCATCCGTGTCGCGAGGTCAGACGGCGATCGGGAGTCGAGGATCGCGGAGATGTTGGAGGCGTCGGTACCCATGTACGCCTGCGCCGCGAACCCGGAGATCACCGCGCGGGCGGTCTCGACCTTCGCCTGCTCCTCGGCGAGGGCCTTCTCGGCATCCGCCAGCTGGGCGCGCGCCTGCGTGGCCGCCTGGGCCGCGCTCGCGGCGACGACCTGCGCGGCGGCGACCCGTCCCCGGGCGTCGGCGAGGGACGACTGGGCCGCGGGGAGCTGCCGGTTGGCGTCGAAGTACCGCGCGGCGGCGGTCTGCGCGCGGGCGGTCGAGCCCTCCAGGGCGGCCTGCGCGCGGGCGAGCTGCTGGTCGACCTGCTGCTTGTCCTTCGAGGGGTCGCCCATCGCGGGCGTGGCTACGAGGACGGCACCTGCTGCGCACAGGGCGAGCAGGGCGGTCCAGTGGCGTCGCGGCATGATCGACCCTTCGGCAAGTACTCGTGCGATCCGACCCAAACCCTCAGGGTCCAGTCGAGGGTCACGCTACGCGCACCTCGCCACTCCCAACAGTCACACACGCCGAAGCCGTCACTTCTGTCACAGGGACATTCGGCACGAGAGCGGACAACCCGCCCGGGGGAGTCGGTGTCAGCCTACGGCTCACGGCGCCGCCGGCCCGGGAGACACGCCGCCCCGGCCCCACGAGGGGGCCGGGGCGGTGCTGCGTGGAGGGCCCTGCGTCAGACCTTGATCTGGAAGCGCAGGGTCAGCCAGCCGGCGAGTCCGGACAGCAGGATCGCGATCCCGGCGAGGGACGGCAGCGCGTACAGCAGCCACGTCCACTCCCAGGTCGGGATCACGCCCGTGAACGCCGAGTGCAGCATGCGGTCCACGAACGCGAACTTGACCACGACCAGCGCGCCCCAGCCGAGCACGGCGCCCACGAGGCCGGCGAGTGCGGCCTCGAGGACGAAGGGCAATTGGATGTACCAGTTCGACGCGCCGACGAGCCGCATGATCGCCACCTCCCTCCTCCTGGAGTAGGCGGCCACCTGGATCGTGTTGCCGATCAGCAACAGCGCGGCGACGCCCTGGACCAGCGCGATCACCAGTGCCCCGGATCTCAGCGTGTCGAGGATGCCGAACAGCCGGTCGAGGATCCGCCGCTGGTCCACCACGCGTTCGACGCCGGGCAGCGCGGCGTACCGCTGGGCGGCCAGCTCGTACTTCGTCGGGTCGACGAGCTTGACGCGGAACGACTCCGGCAGCGCGTCGGGCCGCACGTTCTGCACGAGCTCGGGCGAGTCCTTGAACTGCTCGCGGAAGCGGCTGTACGCCTCCTCCTTGTTCTCGTAGACCGTGTTGGCCACGAGCGGGTCGGACGCGAGCCGCTCCCGCAGGGCGTCACGCTGGTCCGCGGTGACGTCCTGCTTCATGAAGATCGAGACCTCGAGCCGGTAGTAGAAGAGGTCCTTCATCTTCCCGACCTGGGTCACGATCAGCCCACCGGCGCCGAGCAGGGCGAGCGAGATGGCCGTCGTGAGCACCATCGCGATCGTCATCGTGACGTTGCGGAAGAGGCCGGTCGCGACCTCGGACAGGACGAACTTCGCACGCATGGGTTCCTCGGGGAGTCGGTGGCGCCGGATCGGGGCTTCGGACGGTGCAGGCGGGTCAGCCGTACACGCCGCGGGCCTGGTCGCGCACGATCCGCCCACGGTCGAGCTCCACCACACGGCGGCGCATCTGGTTCACGATGTTGGAGTCGTGCGTCGCCATGACGACCGTGGTGCCCGTCCGGTTGATCCGGTCGAGCAGGCGCATGATCTCGATGCTCGTGTCGGGGTCGAGGTTGCCGGTGGGCTCGTCGGCGAGCAGGACGAGCGGCCGGTTCACGAACGCGCGGGCGATGGCGACCCGCTGCTGCTCGCCACCCGAGAGCTCGTCGGGACGGCGCTCCTCCTTGCCCTCGAGGCCGACCAGCTGCAACACCTCGGGGACGACCCGGCGGATGACCTCACGCGGCTTGCCGATCACCTCGAGCGCGAAGCCGACGTTCTCGGCGGCGGTCTTGTTCGGCAGCAGGCGAAAGTCCTGGAACACGCACCCGATGCTGCGGCGGAGCTGCGGGACCTTCCACTTGCGGAGATGGCTCAGGTCGCGCCCGGCGACCACGACCTTCCCGCGGCTCGGGGCCTCCTCCTTGAGGAGCAGCTTGATGAACGTCGACTTCCCGGAGCCCGACGGGCCGATGAAGAAGACGAACTCACCCTTGTCGACATTGACGGACACGTCGTCCAGGGCGGGCCGGCCGCCCTTGCCGTAGGCCTTGGTCACGCGGTCGAGTGTGATCACGGGGTCCGAGTCTACCGCCGCGGCGCCCGTTGCCTCGTACCGTCGGGTCCCTCCGCGCGGTGCGGACGGCTCAGGCGTCCGCGTCCTGGGTACGCCGCCAGCGGATCCCCGCCTCGATGAACGCGTCGATGTCCCCGTCCAGCACCGCCTGCGGGTTGCCGACCTCGTACTCGGTGCGCAGGTCCTTGACCATCTGGTACGGGTGCAGCACGTACGACCGCATCTGGTTGCCCCAGGAGCTGCCGCTGTCCTTGAGCGCGTCCATCCGGGCCCGCTCCTCCTGGCGCTTGCGCGCGAGGAGCTTCGAGGAGAGGACGGCCATCGCGGTCGCGCGGTTCTGGATCTGGGACCGCTCGTTCTGGCACGACACGACGATGCCGGTCGGCAGGTGCGTGATCCGCACCGCGGAGTCGGTGGTGTTGACCCCCTGCCCGCCGGGGCCCGACGAGCGGTACACGTCCACGCGGATGTCGTCGTCGGCGATGTCGATGTGGTCGGTCGTCTCCACGACCGGCACGACCTCGACGCCCGCGAACGACGTCTGACGCCGGCCCTGGTTGTCGAACGGGCTGATCCGCACGAGGCGGTGCGTGCCCTGCTCCACCGACAGGGTCCCGTAGCCGTAGGGCACCTTGAGCGCGAACGTGGCCGACTTGATGCCGGCCTCCTCCGCATAGCTCGTGTCGTACACCTCGGTCGGGTAGCCCTTGCGTTCCGCCCACCGCAGGTACATGCGCAGCAGCATCTCGGCGAAGTCGGCCGCGTCGACGCCGCCCGCCTCGGACCGGATCGTGACGAGCGCCTCGCGGGAGTCGTACTCACCGGAGAGCAGCGTGCGGACCTCGAGCTCGTCGATCGACTTCTGCAGGCTCTGGATCTCCGCCTCGACCTCGGCGACCGACCCCGGGTCGTCCTCCGCCTCGGCCATCTCGAGCAGCAGGGCGGCATCGTCGAGGCGCCGCCGCAGGCCCTCGACGCGGTTGAGGTCGCCCTGGACGTACGACAGCCGGCTCGTCACCTGCTGCGCCGCGTCGGGGTCGTCCCAGAGATCCGGGGCGGCGGCGGCCTCGTTGAGCTCGGTCAGCTCACGGCGCATCGCGCCGAGATCGAGGACGTGCTCGATCGAGGTCAGGGTCGTGTCGAGCGCCTTGAGGGCCTCGTGCAGATCTGCGGCAGCCACGCCTGGTGAGCCTACGCGGTCACCGGCCCGGGGCCGACTCCAGCCACTTGAGGACGGCCCGGTGGTAGGCCACCGCGAACTCCAGCGCGGCCTGCGCGTACTCGTCGCCGTCCTTCTTGGCGTCCTTGATCTGATCCCGCACCTGGGAGAGCGCGGTGGTGTGCTCCTCCCTCTTGGCGGCGTACAGGTCGCCGAGCCGGTCCGGACCGGCCGCCTCCCCGAAGACCGCGCGCAGCAGGAGCGGGTTGCGCAGCTGGTCGCGTCCGGCCGGCTCGCCGAGCCACCGCGCGAACGCCTTCTTGCCCGCGGCGGTCACCGCGTACGGCTGGGACGACCGCGGACCCGCCTTGCCCGCCCGGACGTACCCGCGCTCGGCCAGCCCCGGGAGCTCCCGGTAGATCTGGCTGCGGGTCATCGTCCAGAACGGACCGAGTCGCGACTCGGCGGCCGCCATCAGCTGGCCCCCGGTCATCTGACCCTCGTGGAGCAGCCCCAGCAGTGCCGCGGCTGTCGCATTGAGACCTGTCTCCGCCATGCCGTTCACGCTGCCACGATCACGGTCCGCCGTCCACATCTTCGGCCCATCCACTGTGGACTCGCGGGTTACCGGCGAGTCGCTTCGGAGCCTTTACCACCAGGCCGTCCGCAGCACCACCACCTGAGGTGAAGAGGTACTCCGGCGCACCGTCGCAGTCGGACTCCGGGCGTCCTCAGTAGACCTCCCCGGGGACCGGTCCCGGACACACGCCGGGCGCCGTCCCGACGAGCGGTCCGGCGCCCGGCGCGGTGCTCAGCGGCCGGAGTCGTCCGACCAGCGCACGCCGTTGTCGGCGGCGATCGCCCTCAGCGCGGCCTCGAGCTGGGCGGGCGGGATCTCGTCCTCGGGCGCCCGCGGCCGGTCGCTGTAGGCCAGCGAGTCGGCCCAGCCGTGCCGGCCGTCGGTGTAGACCCGCACGGTCCGCCCGGGCTCGCCCTCCGGGGTGTCGGGATCCCGGACCTCCGCCTCCCAGTACTCGTCGACCGGCTGTCCGGTCAGCTTCCGCACCGGCGCACCGAGGTCCTTCCGCGCGCCGGGGTTGCCCGCGCCGGCCATGAGGCGCAAGAACCTCTGGACGAGGTCCGCGCGTTCCTGGCGCTCGGCGGTGAACTGCCCGTCGTCGTGCTCCGGCCACCCCGAAGTCTGACCCAGCGCGGCAGCGTGCCCCGAGCTCTGGTCCTCGGCCACGAGATGCTCCCTCCCGATCACGGCCGCCCCCTCACCCGGGTGGGGCGGTCCGGAACCGACCCTAGGGGCACCCGCGGTGCACCGCCCGCCGAGCGGGCCGCGGTCAGCCCGCGAAGACGTACGGGCGCAGCCCCGGCTCCGCGGCCGACTGGGGGTAGGCCGCGATGTTCGCCGCCGTCGCGGTCGTGAAGCCGGCGAGGTCGAGCGTGAACGTCAGCGGGCTGACACCCTCGTGGAACGGCTTCGTGCACACCGACCGCGAGATTCGGGCCGGGGACGCGGGACCGGGGTTGTCGACCGCGTCCATCGCCACGGCGTACCCGACCGCGTCGTAGCTGCCGAGCGCCAGGTGGTCGGCGGTGCTGAGCGGGCAGACGTCCTGCGTCGCGACGTTCGTCCGGGCGCCGTCGCCGGTACGCAGGGACGAGCTGCCGTAGCGGCTGTCCGCGTTCGGGATCACGACCTCGTCGAGTCGCGTGTAGACCACGGTGTAGTCGATGCCGGCGAACGTCTCCGCGCCGCTGTTGAGCGCCGCCGTGAACGCCGACGTCGCACGCTGCTGCCAGAACGCGTCCGGGCACACCGCCACGCAGACCTGGGCGTCGATCGTGCCGTGGTTGGACGGCGCCAGGCCGACGAGGTCGTCGACCAGCGCGCGGGTGTCCGGCCAGAACCGCAGGGCCCACCGCGGGGACATGCCGCCCTGGCTCCAGCCGAGGACGTCGACCTTGCGGCCGGAGAGGGCGTGGACGCGCCGCAGCGCGTACACGACGTACTCCGCCGCGACCTGGATGTCGCCCATCGAGTTGCCGGGGACCGTGACGGCGCACCACGGCCGCCCGGCGGCGTCGAAGGCGCGCATGTAGTTCCAGGAGAAGTTCGACCGCGGCGTGTGGCCGGTGCCGGCCACCAGCAGGATGGGCTCGCGCCGGGCGCCGGCGACGTTCGGCGTGCACGTGAGCGCCGCCCGCAGCCGGTCGGCAGGGACCGAGAGCGCCGGACCCGGGCGGTCGAGCGGCGCGTACACGCCGGCGCCCGCCGCCGTACCGGTGGCAGCGGTCTCGTCCGCGAACGCGCTCGGCGCCGTCGCCCCGCCCGCGACAAGCGCGGCCGCCACCACCGTGATGCCCCACCGACGCCACCCACGCAGCACTGTCCACTCCCGTCAGCAGGTACGAAGTCGGTGGAGTATGACCTGCGACACGCGGCCACCGCTGCCCCGCCCCGCGGTGCTCACCCGTCCGGCGCAGCGCTCAGAGCCGGTTGCGCAGGTCCCACAGCTCCGGGTAGTACCGCAGCTCGAGCCGCGACCGGAGATAGCTCGCACCGCTCGAGCCGCCCGTGCCGGACTTCGTGCCGATCTGGCGCTCGGCCATGAGCACGTGACGCGCCCGCCAGCGCGCGGACAGCGCGTCGTGCTCGAGCAGCGCCTCGGCGAGGTCCCACAGCGGCCCGTACCGGGCTCGGTCGCGGGCCACCGCGTCGAGCGCCGCACCGCGGCTCGCGGCCGTCACGACGTCGAAGCCGGCCAGTGCGAGCACCGTGACGTACGCGTCCCACAGCCCCGGCTCGGCGAGCCGCCGCTCGAGCCGCGACCGCTCGTCAGCGGTGAGGCCGCGGAACCGCCGTACGAACGCGGGGTCCTTCGCGCCGGACAGGAACTCGAGCTCCCGGAACTGCACCGACTGGAATCCGCTCGCCGGCGCCAGCACCGACCGGAACGCCGCGAAGTCCTGCGGGGTCATCGTCTCGAGCACGTCGACCTGCTCGATCAGCACGCGGAGGATGACGTGGCAGCGCCCGAGCCGCACGCGCGGCGTGTACGTGTCGCCGGCGAGCATCCGGTCGCGCGCGTCACCGAGCTCGTGCAGCAGCTGGGCGAACCACAGCTCGTACACCTGGTGGGTCGTGATGAACAGCAGCTCGTCGTGCTCCGCGGACTCCGGGCGCTGCTGCGCGAGGAGACCGTCGAGCCGCAGGTAGCTGCCGTACGTCAGCCGGCCACCCTGCTCCCCGAACCGGGTGCCGGCCGGCGGGGGGACGTGCTCGTCAGCGGTCACCGGGAGAACGTAGCGTTCTCGTGCCGTCCAGCAGGATGGATTCCGTCAGGCCATGTGTGGATACCGGTGATCCGTCGGCGGCACGAACGTCTCCTTGATCGTCCGCGGGCTCACCCACCGGAGCAGGTTCAGCACGCTCCCGGCCTTGTCGTTCGTGCCCGACGCCCGGGCGCCGCCGAACGGCTGCTGGCCCACGACGGCACCCGTCGGCTTGTCGTTGACGTAGAAGTTGCCGGCCGAGAACCGCAGTGCCTCGCTCGCCCGGTCGATCGTGGCCCGGTCCGCCGCGAACACCGACCCGGTGAGCGCATACGGGGCCACGTCCGCCGCCTGGGCCACCACCTGGTCGAACTCGCCGTCGTCGTACACGTGGACGGCCAGCACCGGGCCGAAGTACTCCTGGCGGAACACCTCGTGCCCGGGGTCGTCGCACTCCACGAGCGTCGGCCGCACGAAGTACCCCTCGCTGTCGTCGGCCTCCCCGCCGGCCAGCACCGTGCAGGCGGCGTCGTTCTTCAGCCGGTCGAGCACGCCCGCCAGCCGGTCGTACGCCCGCCGGTCGATCACCGCGCCCCCGAAGTGCCGGAAATCGTTCACGTCCCCATAGGACAGTTGCGCCGCGGTGGCGGCCAGGGCGTCGCGGAGGCCGCCGTTCCACAGCGACTTCGGGACGTACGCCCGGGACGCGGCGGAGCACTTCTGCCCCTGGTACTCGTACGCGCCGCGGACGAGCGCCGTGCCGAGGGCGTTCGGGTCCGCGCTGGGGTGGGCGATGACGAAGTCCTTGCCGCCCGTCTCGCCGACGAGGCGCGGGTAGCCACGGTAGCGGCCGATGTTCACGCCGACCGTGCGCCACAGGTGCTGGAACGTCGCGGTCGAGCCGGTGAAGTGCACGCCGGCGAGATCCGGGTCGGTCAGCGCGACCTCGCTCACGGCCGCACCGGAGCCGGTGACGAGGTTGACGACACCCGGCGGCAGGCCGGCCGCCTCGAGCAGCCGCATCGTGAAATGGGCCGCCAGCTGCTGTGTGGGCGAGGGCTTCCAGATGACGGTGTTGCCCATCAGGGCGGGTGCGGTCGGGAGGTTGCCGGCGATCGCGGTGTAGTTGAACGGCGTGATCGCGAGCACGAACCCCTCGAGTGGACGGTGGTCGAACCGGTTCCACACGCCCGCCGATGACGCCGGCTGCTCCGCGAGGATCTGCCGTCCGAAGTGGACGTTGAAGCGGAGGAAGTCGATCAGCTCGCACGCCGAGTCGATCTCGGCCTGGACCGCGGTCTTGCTCTGGCCGAGCATCGTCGCCGCGTTGAGCAGCTGCCGCCACGGGCCGGCCAGCAGGTCGGCGGCGCGGAGGAACACCGCGGCGCGCTCGTCGTACGGCAGCGCGCGCCAGCCCCGCGCGGCCTCCTTCGCGGCGGCGACGGCGGCCGCCACGTCCTCCGTGGTGGCCTCCCGCAGCGTGCCCAGCACGTGCGCGTGCCGGTGCGGCTCCACCACCTCGATCTCCTCGCCCCCGCCCATGCGGCGGGTCCCGGCGATCGTCATCGTGAGCTCGTGGCGGTCGGCCGCGAGCTCGCCGAGCCGCTGCTGGAGCGTGGCACGCTCCTCGCTGCCCGGGGCGTAGGACAGGGGCGGCTCGTTGGCCGGGGCCGGTACCTGCGTGACGGCGTCCATCATCGGGGGTCTCCTCGACTCGGCTTCGTCGTCTGTGACGGTGACGACCACGGTACGTCGGTCAGGCGCCCGGGATCTGGTCGAGTTCGGTCACGTCGTACCACTCGAGCTCGTGGCCCTCGGCGCCGTCGACCACGAACTGGGCGTCCTCGTCGCCCAGGTCGGCCTCGAGCACGACGGCGACCGCCGCGGCGACGTCCTTCTCCGCCTCGGCACCGTCCACGTGCACCGCCGCGAGCGCGGAGAGCGGCACGGTCCCGGCCAGCCGCACGACCGCGCGGTCGAGATCCGGCCTCGGCGTGACCTGGTCGTCGGGCACGTCGGCCGAGAGCACCACGCGCCGGCGCGGCACGGTGGGGTCGTTGTCGAGCAGCCGCAGGGATGCGCGCGCGGCATCGGAGAACGCGGCGTACTCGAGCTCGTCCTCGTCTCCCTCGGCGTACCACTCGCGCAGAGCGGGCGTGACCGCGAACGCCGTGAGCGGCACCGGGCCCACCTCCCCCGCCGAGCGCACACCCTTGACCGTGCCCACCGTGGCCGGCAGGTAGACCCGCACGCGTACTCCCCTCAGCTGGCCCGCCCGGAGGAGCGGGTCGTCGTCGTCCCGTCGCCATCGTCCTCCGCGAACTCCCCCAGCGCGCCGTCGAGGTCGTCCTCGAGCGTCTCGTCGTGGATCGGGTGGAGGGACTCGTCGGCCGGGTACGGGTCCTCGACCCGCCGCAGCGCCTCCGCCGACGTGCGCAGCGACGTCTCGAGGACGTGCGTGCGCCGAGCCGGGTCCATCAGGTTGGCCCCGATCGCCACCAGGTCCTCCGGGCCCGGGCCCAACATGGTGACGTGGGTGCCGCCGGCACGGACCTTCTCGGCCTCGCGCATCAGGCGGCGGGTCAGCGCGCGGCGGAGGCGGCGCTCCAGCCGGGTGACGCCGGTGGGCTCGTCGTAGGCGAACGACACCATCGGCGCCACGACGTACACCTCGTCCAGCCCGAGGCCCGCGAGCAGGTCGAGCGACGTGGTCGAGCAGGTACCTCCGTCGACGTACCGCCGGTCGCCGATCTCGACGGGGGTGAACCAGCCGGGGATCGCGCACGACGCCGCAACCGCGTCCGGGAGCCGCGCGGGCGGCGCCCCCGGCGAGCCGAACGGCACCCGCTTGCCGCTGTCGTAGTCCATCGCCACGACCCAGGTGGCCGGATGCGGCGTCCAGTCGCCGCCGTCCGTGGCAGCGAGCACCGCGTCCACGATCCGCCGGATCGGGTCGAGCGTCGCCCGGCCTCGCGGCGCCACGCTGGACAGCGCGGCGAGGGGCGTCACGGTCCACGGGTGCAGGACGGCGTGCCGGAGCAGCTGGGTCGAGCCGACCCCCAGGCCGGGCAACGGCGGGAGCGGGCCGGTGCCGTCCTGCTCGTCGTCGTAGTCGATGACCGGGTCGCCGGGCGCGGGGATCCCCTGCTGGTGCCGCAGCATGACGTCCACCGGTACCCCGCAGCCGAGCAGCGCCGCGGTGACCGAGCCCGCGGAGGTACCCACCACCACCTCGCACTCCCGGAGGTCGACCCCCTCGGCCGCCTCCAGGGCCGTGAGCGCGCCCACCGCCCAGCTGAACCCGAGGACCCCGCCCGCCCCGAGCACCAGCCCCCGGCGGGTCATCCGGACAGCCCCACCAGCTCGGCGAGCGACTCCTCGATGAGCTGGGCCAGCACGTCGACGTCGGGCATGGCGTCGCGGTCGGCGGTGAGGCCGTAGTACACCCCGCCGTTGTACGACGTGAGCCCGATCGACACGGCCTGCCCCTTGGCCAGCGGCACCACGGGGTACACCTCCAGCATCTCGGCCCCGGCCGCGTACAGCGGCGACTGCGGCCCCGGCACGTTGGTCACGATCAGGTTGAACAGGCGCCGCGACAACCCGCTCGCCGTCCGGGCCCCGAGCGCGTGCAGGGTCGGCGGCGCGAAGCCGGAGATCCGCACCAGGGCGTCGGCGCCGACGGCCTGCCCGGCGTCCTTGTGACCCTTCATGGCGTACGACACCTGGTGCAGGCGCATGATCGGGCTCGGCTCGCCGATCGGGAGGTCCACGAGGTACGTCGAGACGCGGTTCTCGGTCTCGTCCTCCTCGGCGCGGACACTCACCGGCGCCATCGCCCGCACGATCGTGGCCGGGGTCACGGGCTCGCCGCGGGTGAGCATCCAGGAGCGGAGCGCGCCGGCGACGGTCGCGAGGACGACGTCGTTCACCGTGCCGCCGTGGGCCTTGCGGACCGCCTTGTAGTCAGCCAGGGCGGTCTGGGCGGTGCCGAACCGCCGCTGTTCCCCGATCACCGCGTTGAGCGGGCTCTCCGGTGCGGGACGGGCCGCGCTCCGGGCGGCGGCGAGGAGGCCGACGGCCGTGCCCGCGACCTTGCCGAGGGTCGCGCGGGCGTCCAGCAGCCCGAGCCGGACGGTGTCGACCACCTCGGTGGGCCGCCGGACGAGTTCGGACACCGCGTCGGCGACCAGGCCGACCGCGCCGGGCTCCGGCCGCGGCATCCACAGCTCGCTGCCGAGCTCGGGCGGCGTACGGGCGTCGTCGAGGATCACCTGGGTGAGGTCGACGGCGCCGGTCTCGTCCACCATCGCGTGGTGGGTCTTCGTGACGATCGCGACCCGGCCGTCCGACAGGCCCTCCACCAGGTACATCTCCCACAGCGGACGGTGGCGGTCCAGCCGGCGCGAGATCAGCCGGCCGACGAGCTCCCGCAGCTGCTCGTCGGTGCCCGGGCGCGGCAGCGCGGAGCGGCGCACGTGGTAGGTGATGTCGAAGTCCGGGTCGTCGATCCAGACCGGCTTCGCGAGGTGGCCGGGGACCTGCTTGACGCGCTGGCGGTACCGCGGCACCAACGCGAGCCGCTGGTCGACCAGCGCGACGAGCTCGTCGTAGTCGAGCCCGTCGCCTGCGGTCCGGAACACCGCCACCCCGCCGACGTGCATCGGGGTGGACGGCTCCTCGAGGTACAGGAAGGACACGTCCAGCGCGCTCAGCCGGTCCGGCATCGAGCAGACACCTCCGCGGTCTCCATCGTGGTGACACCACCGAGCGCCCGGCGCCCGGCTCGTTTCTCCGGCGACCCGGTGGATCATCCCCGT
>DASWRY010000017.1:0-6095 GCA_036402915.1 Mycobacteriales bacterium | reverse complement strand
GCTCCGGCGGCGTGGCGCCTGGCTGGAAGGTCGGGGACACGCAGGCATCCTCGGGCGGCTCGATGGGTGGCGGACACCCCATCCTCCCACGGCACGGGGAGTGACCCTCGCAGAGTTGCGGGAAGGGGCCACGGGGGGCGGACGGGCCGCACGGACGCCCGGGCGAGCCGGCCGCACGCGCGAGCCGGCCGCACGCGCGAGCCGGCCACACGGGCCGCCCGGACGCACGGACGCACGGACGAGCCGGCCGCACGGCGAGCCGGCCGCACGGACGCCCGGGTACCGCGGACCGTGCACCGGGCCGGGCTTTCGCCTCCGGATCAGCCCCTACGAGCGCACAACCGGGGGTCGGCTCCCTGTGGGCTCCGCCGTCACCCGCGCTGTCCACCCCGGCGCGGACCCTGTGGGACGGGACCTCGACGAGGTACCCTCTCGGGCAGGGAGTTCCGCTCCGCCGCGATCCCGATCGGCTCCGCGGGGTGACCGGTTTGGAACGGACGCATGCCGTCGGTTACCCTGACGTCTTGCGTGTGCCGCGCTCGGTCATGCGCCCGAGCACCGCCCCCAGACTCATACCGACGAGACAACCCGAGGCTTTCGCGTGGCGAACATCAAGTCCCAGCTCAAGCGGATCAAGACCAACGAGAAGGCGCGCCTGCGCAACAAGGCGGTCAAGTCCTCGCTGAAGACGGCTGTCCGCCGTTTCCGTGAGGCGGCCGCGTCCGGTGACGTCCAGGCGGCGGCCGTGGAGCTGAAGGCCGCGGCGCGCGCGCTGGACAAGGCCGCGAGCAAGGGCGTCATCCACAAGAACCAGGCCGCGAACAAGAAGTCGGCCATGGCGCAGCGGGCCTCGTCCCTCTGAGCCGTCACTGAGCACACGGCAGAGGCGCCGTCCCCACGCGGGGCGGCGCCTCTGTTGTGTCCGGGGTCGCCGCTGCCGTGTGGGCGGCGCCTCTGTGTGCCCGGGGGTTGCCGCTGCCGTGTGGGCGGCGCCCGTCGTCTCCGGGCGGCGTGCCCAGCCCCGGCGGAGCAGAGGGAACAGGCGGGGCAGCGCGTCTTGGCGGGGCAGCGCGACCTGGACGAGACCGTCGGAACCGCGTGAGCGGGAGCGCTCGCGGGCTGCGGGACCTCACCAGTCGCGCGGCAGCTCCTGCGAGCGCCCGTCGTACGGGTACCCCTCCGGCGGCAGGCGCGTCGTGACCTCGGAGCGGAGACCGCGGCGCCACTCCATGTGGGCCTCCTTCACGGGATCACTCGCCACGGGCTGACGCAGTTCCGGCCACACGTCCCTCGCCGGCGCGACGCGAGCGCGGGCGGCCGCGCGTCTGCGGGCCGAGCCCGCGACCACGTCGTTGAGCTTCACGACCGCAGCCACGGTGGCCGGGAGCACCACGGCGGCCCACGGCGTGACCTTGCCCGCCAGGGCGAAGACGGCCCCCGTCGCGATCGCTCCCTCGAAGAAGAGGAAGCAGAGCACGGGGCCCGGGTGGAGGTTCCGGAGGAAGAGGGCCCGCGCGTAGAGCGGGGGTGGCAGCGCGTCGGACTGCCCGTCGCCACCCGAGGAGTTCCGTGCGGCACGGTCGGCCACGGCGGGACCGCCGGGCCGCCTGGCAGCGTCCGACCGGGCACGCCGGTCCGCCGTGGCACGCACGTCCGAGGGGGCGTCCGCATCCGATCGGGCCCGCCCGTCCGACCCGGCCCACCCGTCCGATCGGGCACGCCGGTCCGGCCCGGCCCGCCCGTCCGATCGGTTCCGCGCCTCCGACCGGGCACGCCCATCCGACCGGCTGTGGTCCGCGCGGTCCCCACGGCCGCTCCGCCCTCCGGCCTGCAGCGCGCCGTGGTGCGCGGGCACCGAGGCCGGCATCGGCGCCACGTCCGTCAGGGGCACCGCGGAGATGACCTGCGTCTCGTCACGCAGCGCGGGGATGACCTGGGTGTCGTCCTGCCAGGCAGTACCCGGGTCGACCTTCTCCTCCCGGCGGCGTGCGTGTTCCGCCAGGGCACGCTGGAAGGCGTTCGGACGCCGGCGGCGGCCCGTCACGACGCCGCTCCGACCGCGCGCTCGGTCCGCGCCACGGCGATCGCGAGGATGGCGCGCTCGAGCGCGAAGAGGCGGTCCTCCGCGCCGCCCTTCACGTCGCCGTTGAGGCGCGCCGCGATGTCCATCGCCTCGGCGAGCCCCTCGGGGCTCCAGCCGCGGCCCTGGCGCTGCGCGCGCTCGACCTTCCACGGGGGCATGCCGAGCTCACCGGCGAGCTGGTACGCGTTGCCGCGCCGGGCGCCGGTCACCCGGGCGACCGTGCGGACGCCGTCCGCCAGCGCATCCGCGATGGGCACCGGGTCGACGCCGACGGACAGCGCCCACCGCAGCGACTCCAGCGCGCCTGCGACATCGCCGACCATCGCCGCGTCGGCGACGCTGAACCCGTTCGCGTCGGCGCGCCCCCGGTGGTACCGCCGGACGGCCGCCTCGTCGACCGTTCCGCCCGAATCCGCGACGAGCTGACTGCAGGCGGAGGCGATCTCCCGGAGGTCGGCACCGACGGCGTCGAGGAGTAGTTCTGCCGCGGCGTCGGTGCACCGTCCACCGAGGCCCTTGACCTCCGAGCGGACGAAGGCCAGCCGTTCGCGCACCTTCGTGATCCGCGCGCACTCCACCTCGACGGCACCGGCGTCCCGCAGGGCCTGCGCGAACGCCTTGCCCTTCGCACCACCGGCGTGCACGACGACGAGGACGGTGCCCTCGGCGGGGTCGGCGGCGTGGGCGAGGAGGGCCGCGGCCAGCTCCTTGCTCGCGTCCTGTCCCCCACGCAGGATGACCACGCGCCGGCCCCCGAAGAGGGACGGACCGAGCATTTCGTCCAGCTCGCCGGGATGCACCGAGGAGGCGTCGACGTCCTGTACGTCCGCGGTCTGGTCGTCGGCCCGTGCGGCGGCCGTCACCGCCGCCACCGCCCGCGACACGAGGAGTTCCTCGTCTCCCACGAGGAGGCGCAACGGCATCAGCAGGTCGGCGGGCACCGAGCCATCGTGCCACGGCTCACCGAGATTGCATGGCGCAGGTCACGTATGCCACACGTCCGGACCATCCCGACAGTTGAGCGGTCCAGGCCCCGGGGCACCCCGTCGACGGTCGCCGCCCCGCGCCACACGAACCCGCAGCCCACGCACCGTGTCGAGGTGGTCGCAGCGGGCGCCCGCCGGCCCCTCACGGGGACCGGGCCGCGTGGTCGGGGCCACGCGTGGCGACCGCCAGCCGACCGCTCCGAGACATCACCGCCACGTCGCCGTCGAGGTCCGTCCGCACCACCCGGGCACCGCCTCGCCGCAGGTGCGCGACGACCACCTCGCTCGGATGCCCGTAGTCGTTACCGAGCCCCACCTCGATCAGGGCCACCGACGCGGCAGCCGCGTCGAGAAACGCCGGCGCCGAGAACGCCGAGCCGTGGTGCGGCACCTTGAGCACATCCGCGCGCAGCCGCGTACCGGTGGAGAGCAACGCCTCCTGGGCGTCGTGCTCGGCGTCTCCCGTGAGCAGGACGGACGTCCCCGCGACGTCGGCGCGGAGGACGAGCGAGTTGTTGTTGGGATCCGAGCGCGTGCCGGTGAACCGCCGCACCGGGCCGATGACCTCCAGGCGCACGTCTCCCGCGCGGTACACGGCCCCGAGTCCCGCCCGGACCACCCGCAGGCCGAGGCGCCGTACGGCCTGGTCGAGGACGTGGGCACCGGCGGCCGGCAGGGCGTAGCCGCTGGTCACGATCGCGCCGACCACCCTCCCCCGCAGCGCGCCCTCGAGGCCGCCGACGTGGTCGGCGTGCAGGTGGCTCAGCACGAGCAGCGGCACCGCACTGATCCGGAGGCGCCGCAGGCACGCGTCCACGGCCCCGGGCTCGGGCCCCGTGTCGACGACGACGGCCGCGCCGGGACCGGCCCGGAGCACCTCCGCGTCACCCTGCCCCACCGAGCACCCGACGATGCGCCAGCCGTCCGGGGGCCAGCCCGGCGCGACGATGCGGATCGGTAGTGCGACGAGGACCAGCGCGGCAGCCGCCACGACGGCCAGCAGCCGCAGGATCCGGACGCGCACCGCGCACACCGCGGCGAGCAGCAGCGCGGCGAGCACGAGACCACCCAGGACACCGGCGGGCCACGTGACGCTCCCACCGGGCAGACCGGCACCGGAGCGCGCCACGCAGACCAGCCACCACGCGGGCCACGACGCCAGCCAGGCGAGGGCGGCGGCCAGCCACGGTGCCGCGGGTGAGACGAGCGCCGCGAGGACGCCGAGCACCGTGGCCGGCGCGACGGCGGGGACGGCGAGCAGGTTCGCGGGCACGGCGGCGAACCCGACGGTGCCGAAGAGCGCCGCCACGACCGGGGCGCAGGCGACCTGGGCGGCGGCCGGGACGGCGAGGGACTCGGCCAGTACGACCGGGACCCCCCGTGCCCGGAGGCCGTCACGCCACCGCGGCGCCAGCACCACCAGGCCCAGCGTGGCGACCACCGACAGGACGAACCCCGCCGTACGGGCCAGCGCCGGGTCGACCAGCAGGAGGACGGCCGTCGTCGTCGCGAGCGCGGGAAGGGCGGCGCGGGACCGCCCCGTCGCGAGCGCGAGCAGGGCGACCGCGCCCATCGCCGCGGCGCGGAGCACGCTGGGCGACGGCCGGACGAGCACGACGAAGCCGACGAGCGCGACCCCCGCCACCAGCGGACGGGCACGGGGTGCCAGCCGCAGTACCCGCAGGAGCGCGAGGATCGCTCCGACGATGATCGCGCAGTTGGACCCACTCACCGCGACGAGGTGCGTCATCCCGGTCTGCCGGAACGCGTCCTCGACCGACGGCGAGAGACGGCTGACGTCCCCGACGACGAGACCGGGCAGGAGGCTGCCGGGATCGTCGGGCAGACCAGTGCACGCCTGCTGCAGTCCGGCCCGGAGCCGACCGGCGACCCGCTGGTACCACGCCGGGTCGCCGAGCAGGTCTGGCGGCCCGCGGACGTCGAGCACGCCCGCGGTGAGGTCGCCGCCGCGAGCCGGCGCGAGGCGGCCGTCCGCGAGAACCCGCTGCCCCGGGAGCAGGGAACGCCACGCGGGGTCCGTGGTCAGGACGAGCAGACGGCCGCCCACCGCGGTCGTCTCGCCGGCTCTGGTGAGCGCCGTCACCCGTACCGGGACGGCCCACGAGCGCTGCCCGGTCGGCGACGCACGGATGGGCCGCGGATCGTCACGGACCACCGCGTCGACCCGGACCGCGGCGCGCTCGGCCGCCAGGGCGGGGACCGGTCCGCCGTCGCGGACGGCGAGGGCGAGACCGCAGCTCCCACCGCCCGCCGCCACGCCGAGTGCCGCCACCGCGACGATCCGGCCCGCGGCACCGTGCCCGTGCAGCCTCCGGAACCCGGCACCGCCACCGGCACCGCCGGTCGCGACGAGGGACACGGCCGCGACGCCGGCGCCCGCACAGACCGCCGCGACCGCGACGGCACGTCCCTGCGCGAGGGAGAGGAGCACGGCCGCCCAGACGCCGAGGGCGAACACGCCCATCCGGACGTCCAGGGGATGCAGAGGCGGGAGCACCCGCCCGGTCGCCACCGGACCGGTCGAGACGGCGACAACGGCCGGAACGGACACGGCAGGGACGGCCGCAATGGCAGGGACCGAAGGGACCGCCGGGAAATCCGGGACCGCCGGGACCGCCGGGACCTCCGGGACCGCCGGAACGGCGGGGACCGCCGGGACTGCCGGGACCGCCGGGACCGCCGGGACGGCAGGCACCGTCGGAACGGCCGGAACGGGGACGGCCCGGACCGCAGGAACCGCGGGGACCGCGGGGACCGGGACGGCCGGGACCCCCGGGATCGCCGAGCCATCCCGCCCGCCGGGGTCAGCCTGCTCGACCTCGGGAACGACGGCGTCGGCCGGGCCGGCCCAGGAGCGGTTCCGGCGGCGCGTCACACCGTCACCCGGCCACGGAGTTCACCGAAGCGGGCGTCGCCGATCCCGTCGACGTCCCGCAGTTCGTCCACGGACCGGAACCCGCCGTGCTCCCGGCGGTAGTCGAGGATCCGCTGGGCCAGTACCGGGC
>DASWRY010000016.1:0-7302 GCA_036402915.1 Mycobacteriales bacterium | reverse complement strand
TGTTGCTCCTCGGCGCGCACGGCGGGACGCTCGGTGACCTGGTCCGGCCGTTCGCGTGGGCGTTCACGATCTGGGGCGTGTGCCTCTACTACTGGGCGGGTGCGCTGTACGTCGTCCAGGCGGTGCGGATCATCCGCATCGCCCGCCGGGGTACCCCCCGATGACGGCCTCCGCACCGTCGCCGCGCCGGGACGGTTCCACGGCGCCGGGCGCGCGGATGCTCGCGGACCTGCTCACGAACCACCTCGACCCGGGATACGCGGCCGCCGCCCGGCGCCGCGACCGGGAGGGCCCGCCCCCGCCGCTGGAGCGGCGCACGCTGCGGACCGCCGCCGTGCTCGCTGCGCTCGTCATCGGGGTCGTGCTGGCCATCGCCTACGAGCAGGCCGTGGCGCGGGCGCCCGAGGCAGCCCGCACCCGGGCCGCACTCGCCCGGGACGTGGACCAGCGCTCCGAGCGCACCGACCGGCTCCAGCGCAGCGCAGAGACGCTGCGGGAGCAGGTCGCCCAGGACCGGGCCGACGCGCTCGCCGGGGACAGCAGCGGCGCGGCCGCCGTCACCACGCTCCGCGAGCTGGAGGCCGTCACCGGCCTCGGCCGGGTCGCCGGGCCGGGCGTGCTCGTCCGGCTCGCCGACGGGCCGCCGCCGAAGGACCCGGTGACGGGGGAGCCCACCAGCGAGGCGGACCTGGGCCGCATCCAGGACCGGGACCTGCAGGACGTGGTCAACGCGCTGTGGGCGTCCGGAGCCGAGGCGATCAGCATCAACGGCCAGCGACTGGCGGCCACGTCGGCGATCCGGTCGGCGGGCGGCGCCGTGCTGGTGGACTTCCGCCCGGTCGGCAGCCCGTACTCGCTGCGGGCGATCGGGAACCCCGACCTGCTGCCGAAGCGGTTCGACGGCTCGGCGGCCGCGCGGCGGTTCCGCGGCTACGAGCAGCAGTACGGCATGTCGTTCTCCGCGGAGCGCGACGACAGGCTGGAGCTGCCCGCGGCTCCCGCACCGGAGCTCGCGTACGCCCGGCCGGTCGCGCCGGAGCGCACCGCCGCGCCCACGCCGTCCGCCCGGGGCGGCGGGTCGTCCACCCGGACGCCCACCACGCCCGTACCCTCGGCCACCGGAGGTCGCCCGTGATCGCAGCGCTCGCTCTCGCGGTGGGGATCGTGCTCGGGCTCGTCCTGGAGCCCAGCGTGCCCGCCCCGCTGCAGCCGTACCTGCCGATCGCGGTGGTCGCGGCCCTGGACGCCGTGTTCGGTGGCATCCGGGCGCGGCTGGACGGCATCTTCGACGACAAGGTGTTCGTCGTGTCGTTCGTGTCGAACGTGCTCATCGCGGCGCTCATCGTCTTCCTCGGCGACAAGCTCGGGGTGGGCGGGCAGCTGTCCACCGGCGTGGTCGTCGTCCTCGGTATCCGCATCTTCGGCAACGCGGCCGCGATCCGACGGCACGTGTTCCACGCATGAGCGTCGAACGTCCGGACGGGACGCCCGCTCCGGCCGCCGAGCCCACGGCGGCGGCACCGACCGCGCCCGCTTCGGCGGGCCACCGGGCGGTGGCGGCACCGACCCCGCCCGGGCCGGCGGCCGAGCCCACGGCGGCGGCACCGACCGCGCCCGCTTCGGCGGGCCACCGGGCGGTGGCGGCACCGACCCCGTCCGAGCCGGCGGCCGACCCACAGGCGCAGCCCGAGCCCGCAGCGCCAGAGCCAGAGCCAGATCGTGCCGGGGAACCGCCCGCCGCCCCGGCGCCGGACCGTGTCGTCCACGCGGCCCCGGACGCGCACGCGGGCTCCGACGCCGTTGCCGAGGCGCACGCGGACGTGGACGCCGGAACCGCCACGGCGCCGGACCGTGCCGCGGAGGCGGGCGCCGGAACCGCCGCTCCAGAGCCGGGCCCCGCCGCGCCCGCGGGCTCGGGAGCCGCCGCCCCGGCGCCGGACCGTGCCGCCGCGACCGCCGCGACCGCCGCTGCCGCCCCGGCGCACCGCACCCAGACCCCGAGCCGGCGCCGTCGCGCCGGCGTCTGGATCGGCCTGCTCGCCGCGCTGCTCGGCTTCGCGCTCGCCGTCCAGGTCAAGAGCACCGAGTCGATGGCGCTGCCGACCGCGCGGCAGGAGGACCTCGTCCGGATCCTGGACGACCTCAACGCCCGGGAGGAGCGGCTCCGCCGCGACATCGCCGATCTCGAACGCACCCGCAGGGAGCTGACCTCGGGAGCGGTCGGCTCGGAGGCCGCGCTGGAGGAGGCGCGCCGCCGGACCCAGCAGCTCGCGCTGCTCGCCGGCACCATCCCGGCCACCGGCCCGGGCGTGGTGATCACGCTCACCGAGGGGACGGAACGGCTCCCGGCGGACCTCATCCTCGACGCGATGGAGGAGCTGCGCGGGGCCGGGGCCGAGTCCCTCCAGATCACCGGGCGCGAGGGCGGCGCGGTGCGGGTGGGCACCGCCACGTACTTCCTCGACAGCGGCGGCGGCATCCTCGTCGACGGCAAGAGCCTTCGCGGGCCGTACACGATCGTCGCGATCGGCGACAAGGCCACGCTCGCCGCGGCGCTCAACATCCCCGGCGGGGTCGTGAACACCGTCGAGCAGGCGTCGGCGGCGGCGCGGATCGAGCAGCGTGACAAGGTCGTGGTGACCGCGTTGCGGCGGGCCGGGACGCCTCAATACGCTCACCCGGCTTCCTGACCCCGAGAGGACCACGGTGACCAGTCCCGACCACACGCCCGACACGCTGAGGTACACCGCCGAGCACGAGTGGGTGGCGGCGGCCGAGGGCGGCAGCGTCCGGCTCGGCATCACGTTCTTCGCCCAGGACCAGCTCGGCGACATCGTCTACGTCCAGCTCCCCGAGCCGGGCACGGCCGTGGTGGCCGGTCAGCCGGTGGGCGAGGTGGAGTCCACGAAGAGCGTGTCCGATGTGTACGCCCCGGTCACCGGGACCGTCGCGGCCCGGAACGAGGCGCTCGACGGCGCCCCCGAGCTGGTGAACTCCGATCCGTACGGTGCCGGGTGGCTGCTGGAGGTCACGCTCGCGGATCCGGACTCGGTGGCGGGCCTGCTCGACGCGGCGGCCTACCGAGCTCTTATCTCGACCTGAGGTTTATACTTTTCCACTCCAGGGCGCGCGGCCGACCGCGACTGCGCCACACTGCAGCGTGGGTCGGTTGACCCCGTTTCCGCAGCGTGACTACGCTCGGCGAGACCGTGAACCTGCGGTTGGCATCGAGACTTGGACACTCTTCACTCACCGCGCGTCTTCCTGACGTGGCGGGACAGTCGATCACCTAGCCAGGAGGCGATGGATCTTGACGGGAAGCCCGCCGGGGGAGCGTGACCTCACCTCGACGCAGACGTTCGGTGCGATCGAGGACATCCCAGAGGTTGCGGAGGACGCCGACGAGGTCGGTGTGCGGATCACGGAGCAGCTGCCGCCGGGGTCGGCGCTACTCGTCGTGCGACGAGGACCCAACGCAGGAAGTCGGTTCCTCCTCGACACCGACACCACCACGGCCGGCCGGCACCCCGAGAGCGACATCTTCCTCGATGACGTGACGGTGTCCCGGCGGCACGCGGAGTTCCGTCGCGAGCGTGGGCAGTTCAGCGTGCGCGATGTCGGCAGCCTGAACGGCACGTACGTGAACCGGGAGCGCGTCGAGCAGGCGACACTCGCCAACGCGGACGAGGTACAGATCGGCAAGTTCCGCCTCGTGTTCCTCGCCAGCTCGGCCGGAGGCAACGCGGAGGAGGTCACCCCGTGACCCGTGCCGGGGCCAGCGCCGCGTCGTCCCCGGCGTCGATGAGCATCGGCGAGGTCCTGGCACAGCTCCGGCCCGAGTTCCCCGACACCACCATCTCCAAGCTCCGCTTCCTGGAGTCCGAGGGTCTGGTGGAGCCGGAGCGTACGGCGGCGGGGTACCGCAAGTACTCCCGTGAGGACGTCGCGCGCCTGCGCTACGTCCTCACGGCGCAGCGGGACCACTACCTGCCGCTGCGGGTGATCCGCGAGCAGCTCGACGCCATCGACCGTGGCCTGGAGCCGACCGGTCCGGTGAGCGGCAACGGGTCGCGCGGCCCGCGGTCGCTCACGTCCGCGGACGGCCTGCCCACGGCGGACGACTTCGTGCGGTCCGCCGACGAGGTGCGGCTGTCCCGTGAGGAGCTGCTGGACCAGGCGGGGCTCGACGACGAGCAGCTCCGGCAGCTGGAGCAGTACGGGCTCGTGACGAGGCGGTCCGGGGGGTTCTACGACGGCGACGCGCTGCTCGTCTCGACCGCGGTGGTCGAGCTGGCGCGGTACGGCCTGGAGCCGCGGCACCTGCGCGCGTACCGGGCGGCCGCCGACCGTGAGGTCGGGCTGTTCGAGCAGGTCGTGACGCCGATGGTGCGCCAGCGCAACCCGGAGGCCAAGGCCCGCGCGGCCGAGACGGTCCGCGAGCTCGCCGCCCTGTCCGTCCGGCTCCACGCCGCGCTGGTACAGGCCGGGCTCCGGTCGACCCTCGGCGGCTGACCGCATCAGCCGCGCCGTCCCGGCGGGTCCCGGGTAGGGTCTGTCTGGCATGGGCAGCGGTCCAGGGCCGGACCGGTACGGGCCACGGACGGGGAGGCGACGTGAACGAGATGCAGGTGGTCGGCGTTCGCGTCGAACTCCCGAACAATCAGCCGATCCTCCTGCTCAAGGAGTCGACCGGCGATCGGTACCTGCCGATCTGGATCGGGGCCGTCGAGGCGACCGCGATCGCGTTCGAGCAGCAGGGGGTCCGGCCGGCGCGGCCGCTGACCCACGACCTGCTGCGTGACCTCCTCGCCGCGCTCGACGTACCGCTGGAGCGGGTCGAGATCACCGAGGTCAAGGAGAACGTCTTCTACGCCGACCTCGTCTTGGGCAAGGACATCCGGGTCAGCGCCCGGCCGTCCGATGCCGTGGCCCTCGCGCTCCGGGCCGGCGCCCCGATCAGCTGCGCCGACGCGGTCCTGAACGACGCCGGGATCGTGATCCCGGACGAGCAGGAGGACGAGGTGGAGAAGTTCCGCGAGTTCCTCGACCAGATCTCACCGGACGACTTCGCGGGCTCCTGAGCCCATCTGCGGCGGTTTGCACCCGCTTCTCCGCGAGTGCTTCGCGACACGCCGAGTCTCGACGTTGACCTGACCCCGAGGCCTGCCTACCGTCGCAGATACACCATGTGACCGGATGTCGGTCCATCTTCTGTCGGAGGTCTCCCAGTGGACGAGCACGAGACGACCGGCGGCGGTGGCCCCGTCCCGGTGGCGTCCGACGGGGAGCAGGGCGTGCTCTTCTCCGAGGGGATGCCGACCGGTCCCGACGAGATGGTCGGCTATCGCGGCCCGACCGCGTGCGCGGCGGCGCAGATCACCTACCGCCAGCTCGACTACTGGGCGCGGACCGAGCTGGTCCGACCGAGCATCCGTCCGGCGTCCGGTTCGGGCACCCAGCGGCTGTACTCGTTCCGCGACATCCTCGTTCTCAAGATCGTGAAGCGGCTGCTGGATGCCGGTGTCTCGCTGCAGAACATCCGCGTGGCCGTCGACCAGCTCCGCGCCCGCGGCGTCGAGGACCTCGCCCGCATCACGCTGATCTCCGACGGCACGACCGTGTACGAGTGCCGGTCGCCCGAGGAGGTCGTGGATCTGCTCCAGGGCGGTCAGGGCGTGTTCGGGATCGCGGTGTCCGGGGCGTTCCGTGAGGTCGAGGGCGAGCTCGCCCAGCTGCCCGGTGAGCGGGCCGACGGCGCCGAGGAGATCCACACGCCGAGCTCGGCCGACGAGCTGGCCGCTCGTCGCGCCCGCCGTACGGGCTGATCGCCGCTCCGCGTCCGCCGGGGTCCCCGCCGGGAGGATCGTCCTCGACCACGCCGGGTTCGACACGGACGACTCCCGCGTGCGGGCGCGGGAGGTCTTCGGGGTGCGGTGGGCGATCGTCGTCGCCCGCGCGTACCACCTGCCGCGCGCCGTGGCGCCGTGCCGGGCGGTCGGGGTCGACGCCGACGGGGTGGGGGACACCCGGCGGCTCCGTGACGCGTGGCGCCGCGGAGCGCTCCGCGAGGTGCCGGCGGCGGTGAAGGCGGCCTGGGACGTGCTCACCCGCCCCGGGCCGACGTACCTCGGCCCGCGCCTGCCCGGCGTGGACCGCGCGCTGAGCACGCCGTAACGCGGCCGGATCCTCCTGGGCGCTCCGGTCCGGCGATGGGCTCCGTGTCGCGTGCCCTGTTCGCCGGACCGATCGCGCACCGGAGAGGGCCCGTGCAGCCTCCCCAGGCGGTCGACGAGCCCGCCCGGAACCGGTCACCCGGGCATTCGTGGTTCGGCCGGTACCGGCGGCAGCGGAGTCGGGCCACGCTCACCGAGAAGGCCACGGTCACGACCGTGGTGATCACGGCGCCGGCGGCGACATTCGCGGCACCGTTCGTCCAGGGCGCGCTGAACAACCCGGCACCGTCCCGTCCCCCGCGGCCGTGGCTTCGCCGGGCACCTCGTCCGCATCCGGTCGCGGAGTCGACGCGGCCGTCGGCAACTCGTGGGACGAGGTGCGCGAGGAGTACGTCGGTGTCAGGTACCACCTCGTCCGCCAGGAGCGGCACGGTCCCCGAGAGACCGAGTCGACGGTATGGAACAAGCTGGACAACGGCATGTTCATGCCCGACATGTACGTCGATCTCGCCAAGGTCCAGGGAGGCGCCACCGGCCGGGCTGCCGAACCGCTGACGGCGGTCCCGGGCGGCGAGGCGCCGCCACGCCACGGCGCTGGTACCGTCGGGGACGCCGACAACCCCATGCGGGAGAGTCCCGGGCAGCCAGCCCGGGGCGCCGAAGGAGCAACCCTCCCCGGAACCTCTCAGGCCAACGGACCGCGTGGACGAGGCAACTCTGGAAAGCAGGCGCTCAGCCGCCTCACCGACGGTGCAAGCCCCCACGGGGGTGAAGCTCTCAGGTCCCATGACAGAGGGGGAGGACGGCCCTCGGGCCGCACGTTGCCGTGCGCCCGTCCGACCTCCGGAGCATCCATGACCGACCGGCCCACCCTCGCCGAGCTCACCGCCGGGCTGCCGTTCTCCCGCCGCCACATCGGACCGTCGCCCGACGACGCCCAAAAGATGCTGGAACTGGTCGGGCAGCCGACCGTCGACGCCCTGCTGAATGCCGCCGTACCGGAGGCGATCCGGTCCACCGACCGGTTGGACCTGCCGGCCGCACTCACCGAGCCCGAGGCGATCGAGGCCCTGCGCGCGCTGGCGGCGCGGAACCGGCCGATGGTGTCGATGATCGGGCTCGGCTACCA
>DASWRY010000015.1:0-25581 GCA_036402915.1 Mycobacteriales bacterium | reverse complement strand
CCTGTCCTTCCTCATCGCGGTGCCGACCGGGATCAAGTTCTTCAACTGGATCGGCACGATGTGGCGCGGGCAGCTGACGTTCGAGACGCCGATGCTGTTCTCGCTCGGCTTCCTCGTCACGTTCCTGTTCGGCGGCCTGTCGGGCGTCCTGCTCGCCGCCCCGCCGATCGACTTCCACGTGTCCGACTCGTACTTCGTGGTGGCGCACTTCCACTACGTGCTCTTCGGCACGATCGTGTTCGCGTCCTACGCCGGCGTGTACTTCTGGTTCCCGAAGATGACCGGCCGGATGCTGGACGAGCGCCTCGGCAAGGTGCACTTCTGGATGACCACGATCGGCTTCCACGGCACGTTCCTGGTGCAGCACTGGCTGGGCAACATGGGCATGCCCCGCCGGTACGCCGACTACCTGGCGACGGACGGCTTCACCACGCTGAACACCATCTCGACGATCGGCTCGTTCGTCCTCGGCGCCTCGACGCTGCCGTTCCTCTGGAACGTCTGGAAGTCGTACAAGCTGGGCCGGCTCGTCGAGGTGGACGACCCGTGGGGGTACGGCAACTCGCTCGAGTGGGCCACCTCGTGCCCGCCGCCGCGGCACAACTTCACCCAGCTGCCGCGGATCCGGTCCGAGCGCCCGGCGTTCGACCTGAAGTTCCCGCACCTCGCGCCGTGGGCGCAGCAGGTCGAGGGCGAGACGCGGCCCTCGGTCCAGGCCTGATCCACCCGCATCACGACGGTGCCGCGGTCCGACAGGGGCCGCGGCACCGTCGTGTCCGCCGCCGTGTTCTCCTGTCCCCGAGCGCACACGCCGTACCGGAGGGTCGATGACCGACCGCACCACCACCGCCACCCGGGCACTGTTCACGCTGTCCGGGCCGGACCGGCCGGGGCTCACCGCGGCGGTCGTGTCGGCCCTCGCAGCAGTGCCCGACGCGGGCGTCGAGGTCCACGACGTCGAGCAGGTCGTCATCCGCGGCCGGCTCGTGCTCGGGCTCTCCGTCGCGCTGTACGGCGAGCCGTCGTCGGTCGTGTCGGTACTCGAGTCGACGGCCGCCGAGCTGGGGCTCGAGGTCGAGACGCGGCTCGACGTGCCGCCGGCCCGGCCGCGCACGTCCAAGCACCACGTGATCCTGCTCGGCCGCCCGCTCACCGCGAGCGCGCTCGCGGCGGTCGCGGCCCGGGTGGCGGACGTCGGCGGCAACATCGACGCGATCACCCGGCTGTCCCGGTACCCGGTGACGAGCCTCGAGCTGCGGGTCTCCGGCGCCGAGGGGGAGGCCCTCCGGACGGCTCTCTCCGAGGTGGCCTCGGCGACCGGCATCGACGTCGCCGTCGAGCGGGCGGGGCTGGCCCGCCACGCCAAGCGGCTCATCGTCTTCGACGTGGACTCCACGCTGATCACCGGCGAGGTCATCGAGATGCTCGCCGCCCATGCCGGCTGCGAGGCCGAGGTGGCGCGGGTGACCGAGGAGGCCATGCGCGGGGAGCTGGACTTCGCCGAGTCCCTGCGGCGCCGGGTCGCGCTGCTCGCGGGGCTCGACGTGTCCGTGGTCGCCGACGTGCGCGGCGCGCTCGAGCTGACCCCGGGGGCCCGGACGCTCATCCGGACGCTGAAGCGGCTCGGCTACAGCTGCGGGATCGTCTCGGGTGGCTTCACGCAGGTCACCGATCACCTCGTCGAGTCGCTCGAGCTGGACTTCTCGGCGGCGAACACCCTCGAGGTGTCGGACGGGAAGCTCACCGGCCGCGTGACCGGGGAGATCGTGGACCGGCCCGGGAAGGCCGCCGCGCTGCGGCGGTTCGCCGCGCGGGCGGGCGTCCCGCTGAGCCAGACCGTGGCCGTCGGCGACGGCGCCAACGACATCGACATGCTCACCACCGCGGGGCTCGGGATCGCGTTCAATGCGAAGCCGGCGCTGCGTGCCGTCGCGGACACGGCACTCAACCAGCCGTACCTGGACGCGGTCCTGTTCTTCCTCGGCATCAGCCGCGACGACGTCGAGGCCGCGGACACCGCCGACCCCGACCTCGGCGGCCCGGTGTACGGGCCGGACGGCGCCTGGTGACGGCGGCCCGCGTCCAGGAACTGCTCGCCCCGCTCGTGGAGCGCCGGCGGCACCGGCTCGCGGGCGAGCTGGACGACGTCCCGGAGCACCCCGACGACGTGCGGGCGCAGCCGCTCGTCGTGCGGCTGGAGAAGTCCGCCCCGCCCGGCCGTACCGCCGCGCTCGAGGCCGCGGCGACGGCGGCGCTCGCCGTGTTCTTCGACCCCCGGGCCGCGGACGAGTGGGCGCCCGAGCTCGGGGCCTGGGTGGGTGGCCGGATCCGCAAGGTCTCCCGGCGCGCCCGGGGCAACCAGTGGGCGGTCCTCGCCGACCTCCCCGGCGTGACCGTGTCGGTGGGCGACGCGGAGGTCCGCGCCTTCCCGCCGTACCGCGTGGCGGACGGTGGCCCGAAGGAGATCTCCCGCCTCCAGGTGTCCGGGACGGACCTCACGGATCCGGTGCCGCCGGGCCCGGTACCGCCCGGTGTGCCGGTGCTCTGGCTGACCCCGCACGTGGAGATGACCGCCGGGAAGGCGATGGCGCAGGTGGGGCACGGGACGATGCTGCTCGCGGCGGCCCTCGACACGGCGGTCCTGCAGCGCTGGGCGGACGCCGGTCTGCCGGTCGCCGTCCGGGTGGCCACGCCCGCGCGGTGGCGTGCGCTGGGCGACGGCGAACGGCTCGTCACGGTCCGCGATGCCGGGTTCACCGAGGTCGAGCCCGGCACGGTCACCGTGGTGGCGGACGGGTCACCCCTCGGCTGAGCCGCTCCGGGCCGCCGCGACGTCGGTCCAGCACCCCAGCAGGAGCTCCGCGGCCTCGTCCCAGGTCGGCAGGGCCGCGGCCGCCGTCTCGGCCCGCCGGGCCAGCTCCTCGCGCCCGTCCGGGTCGGTCAGCAGCGACGCGGCGGCGGCGACGAACGACTCGTCCGTCGGGCAGACCCGCACGGCCCCCGGATCGTGCAGCGGGATGCCCTCGACGCACGGGGGGGACGCCACGATCGGCCGCCCCCGCCGCAGGGCCTCGAGCATCTTGAGCTTGCTCCCGCCGCCGAACCGCAGGGGGCACAGGATCACGTCCGCCTCGTCGTACAGCCGGTCGAGGTCCGGCACGTACCCGGCCGCCCGTGCGCCGCCCGTCGCGGCGACCAGGGCTCGCAGGCCGTCGTCCATCCCGGCCCCGACCAGCACGAGGCGCGCGGACGGCACCCGCGCGTGGATGCCCGGCCAGAGGTTCTCGAGCAGGTTGCGGGCCCCGTCCGCGGAGGGTGGCCACGTGTAGTTCGCGATGTACACGGCGACGGGCGGCAGGGGAGGGGTGGGCCGTTCCCGCGGGCGGCGGCGGGGGAGGTGGTCGACGCCGTTGGGCACGACCGTGACCTCGTGCCCCGGCAGCAGGCCGCGCAGACGGTCCGCGTCGGGTTCCGAGACGGCTCCGAGGGCGGCGGCCCGGGACAGCGCCGCGCACTCCGCGGCGACGACGTCGTCCCGCCGCGCGCCGAGCTGCGCCTCGATGACGTGCTCGATGTTCTCGGCCACCACGAACACCGGGACGTCGGTGTCCGGGACGTGCTGCATCAGGAAGTACCCCTCGACGTGCACCACGCCGGGACACCGCGCCGCGAGCATGCGGCCCACCTCGCGGTCGTACCCGCTGCGGTGGTGGACCCGGAGCCGGTACGACGTGCCCGGCGGGGCCTCCTCCGGTGTCGACGGGACGAGGGTCACCGAGCGGACGGAGAGCGGCATCCGGTCGGCGAGGGCGACGTCCCGCGCCCAGAACGGGCCGACCGTCACGAGGTCGACCCGGCACCGGGCGCAGAGGCGCCGGAGCAACTCCCACTCCCGGACCTGGCCGCCGCTCGCCGGGGGCCAGGGGAGCTGGTTGGTGAGGTACAGGACGTCGATGCCCGGACCGTAACCGTGGTCGTCCCGCGCGGCGACTCCGCGCCCGTCACACGCCCGTGTCGGCCTCCCGCACCGAGAGCCGGATCCGGGCGCCGGCGCCGAGGAACTCCCGCGCGACGGCGGGCAGCGACACGTCGCTGGACAGCACGGCACCGTCGCGGACGAAGTGGTACCCCTCCGAACCTCCGCCCTTGATCAGCTCCGTGATCGGCCGCTCGGTGTCGACCGTCCCCGCGACCGAGGAGTTCCAGGCGATCCACGCGCGCAGGGTCTCCGGCGGCTCGCGGTCCTCGCGCCCGACGTCGACGATCAGCGTGTCCGCCCAGTCGGGCACCTGCTCGAGGTGGTGCCGGAACGAGAAGCCGTTCGCGTCGGTGTCCAGGTGGAACACACGCAGCGTCACCGTGTACCGCGCACGCGGCGGCGGGGCGTCGTCCGCGTCGCCGCGGAAGTGTGCGGGGTCCAGCAGGTACGTCCCGGCGAGCGGCACGGGCGCGTCGGCGTCGTCGGAGTGCTGGACCATCTCCTCGTCGAGCTGGACCGGGCAGTAGTGCGCGGCCGCCTGCTCGTGGATCACCACCGGCAGACCCCGGACGGCGAGCCGCACGTCCGCCTGCCAGGCGCGTCCGGCGGGACCCGGTGGGAGCTCGAGACCGTGGAGGTCCGCCCGTACCTCGTACTGTCCGAACAGGAATCGCCGCAGGTTCTGGTACCCCTCCTCGGAGTTCACCTCGCCGTACCGGCCGGAGTGTGAGCGGTGGACGAACGCGCGGTGCGCCCCCTTCACGTACGCGTTGCGGATCAGGACGAGGCCGTCGCTCTTGGGCCCCACCACCTGCCGCGCGAGGCCGTAGTCCGCCGGGTCCGTGCCGACCAGGCAGAACACCCGGCCGACCGGGAAGGCATCCTCGGGGATCTCGCGCGGGTCCCAGCCCGCCGGCGGTTCGTCGCCCCGTTCGCGGCCCGGGGTGAGGTACCCGTACATCTGCGCGGGGGAGAACATGTCCGCACCCGACGGCCCGAACGTCTCCATCGCCCAGTCCAGCGCCCCGAGCTCGAAGTCGATGCCGCCGTGCGGGGTGCCGAACGTGAACAGCTTCGCGACCAGGTCCGACCCGGGGGTGCGCCCGCCGCTGCGGGACACCTTCTGGATCATGCACCGCGCGACCAGGCCCCCCATCGAGTGCGCCACGAGGTACACCTTCGGCGCACCGGTGCGGTCGAGCACCAGCCGGACGAGGTCGTACAGCCCCACCGCGGCCTGCTCGATGTCGAACCCCGGGGCAGCGGTCTGCTGGTCCGCGTCGTCACGGAGACGCTGCCACCACGACCGGTGCTTCTCGGCGCGGAAGGTGGTGGCCGCGCTGTCGTAGAACCGGTACACCCACAACGACGCCGGTTCGACGGTGCCGGGAGCGGCGTTGCGGAGGTACGCCTCCTGGCCGCCGTGGACGAGCAGGCGGTACTGCTCGTCGATCATCAGCCGCAGCAGCGGCCCCTCGAACTGGTAGAAGAGCGGGACGCCGTCCCCGTCCACCCGGACGTGCGTCGCCCCGTTGTTGAACCCGTAGAACGGGTCGTCCACCTGCTTGTCGATGCCGGAGGTCGACCCGGCGTAACCCCGTACGTACACGACCGGAAGCCGTTCGCCCATGGCCCCCACGATGGCCCGGCCGGCGCCGCGGCTCCACGGGGTTGTCGGGCAGCGGACACACCGCGCGGAGGACGGCTCAGTGCGCCGCGCCCTCGTCCGGTACCGCGGCCGCCGCCGCACCCACCCGGGGCTCGCCGACGAGCGTGATCCCCGCGGTACGCAGCTCGTCCAGCGCCCGCGCGGTCGTCTCCGCCGCGACGCCCGCCGTCACGTCGAGCAGCACGGTGGTGTCGAACCCCTCCCGGGCCGCGTCCAGCGCCGTCGCCCGGACGCAGTGGTCGGTCGCGATCCCGGCGACGTCCACGGCCGTCACGCCGCGCGAGCCCAGCCACTCGGCCAGGGGCACCCCGTTCGCGGAGCCCTCGAACCCCGAGTACGCGGCGGCGTGCTCGCCCTTGTCGAACACCGCGTCGACCCGGGACGTGTCCAGCGACGGGTGCAGCAGCGCACCGTCGGTCCCGGCGACACAGTGCGCGGGCCAGGTGTCGACGTAGTCCGGCGTCTCCGCGAAGTGCGCCCCCGGGTCGACGTGGTGGTCGCGGGTGGCGACGACGTGCGTCCAGCCGCCCGCATCGGAGGCGAGCCGCCGGGACAGCTCGGCGGCCACGGCCGCGCCGCCGGGCACGGCGAGGGAGCCGCCCTCACAGAAGTCGTTCTGCACGTCGACCAGCACGAGCGCACGCACGCTCACCGGGGTACCCCCTCGAACACGGTCGGGATCGCGGGCTCGCCGCGTGACAGCTTCATGCCGTCCCACGGGACGGTCACGAGCGCGCGCCGCAGGTGGTCCCGCGACTCGTCCAGCGCGGGCAGGCCGTCCACACGCTTCCCCTCCCGCATCAGCGGGACCTGGAGCGCGCGCTCACCCGGTCCGAGCTCGCCGAGACCACCCTTCCGCACGACCTCCTCGACCGCCGTGCCGCTCGGGCGGTACCGGCGGACGCCGTACTTGCGCCCGCCGCGCGACTGCTTGTCCTGACTGCGCTTCGCGACGGGCCGGCCCTCCACCTCGACCAGCTTGTAGACCATGCCCGCGGTCGGGGCGCCCGAGCCGGTCACGACCGCGGTCCCCGCCCCGTACGCGTCCACGGGCGCCGCGGCGAGTGCCGCGATCGCGTACTCGTCGAGGTCCCCGGAGACGACGATCCGGGTCTTCGCGTTGCCCAGCTCGTCCAACAATGTCCGGGTCTCGTGTGCGAGTACGGTCAGCTCGCCGGAGTCGATGCGGACCGCGCCCAGGGCCGGCCCCGCCACCTCCACGGCGGTCCGCACGCCTTGCGCGATGTCGTACGTGTCCACCAGCAGCGTCGTGTCGCGCCCGAGCGCCTCGACCTGCGCCCGGAACGCGTCCTCCTCGGTGTCGTGCAGGAGCACGAACGAGTGCGCGCTCGTCCCGGTGGTCGGCACCCCGTATCGGCGGCCCGCCTCGAGGTTCGAGGTCGCCATGAACCCGCCGAGGTACGCCGCGCGCGCGGCCGCCACCGCAGCGTACTCGCTGGTCCGGCGGGAGCCCATCTCGTTCACCGGGCGGCCGCCCGCGGCCACCACCATGCGCGCCGACGCGGAGGCGATCGCGGAGTCGTGGTTGAGGATCGACAGCACCAGCGTCTCGAGCACGACCGCCTGCGCGAACGTGGCCTCCACGGACAGGACGGGAGAGCCGGGGAAGTACAGCTCGCCCTCCGGGTACCCGTCCACGTCACCGGTGAAGCGGTACGACGCCAGCCAGTCGAGCACGTGTGGCGGGACGACGTCCTGCTGCTCGAGGAACGTGAGTTCGTCGTCGCCGAACGTGAACGACTCGATCGCGTCGAGCACCCGTCCGACGCCACCGACGACGCCGTAGCGGCGACCGTCCGGTAACCGCCGGGCGAACAGTTCGAAGACGCTGTGCCGTTCCGCCGTCCCGTCGGCCAGTGCGCTGGCCAGCATGGTGAGTTCGTAGTGGTCGGTCAGCAACGAGGTCGGCGGGAGTCTGTCCACGCCGTCAGCCTAGGTCCCGCGTCGCGGGTCCGGCACAGCGGAGATGTTGCCGTGGCGCTCGCGCAGGCTATGTTGCGCACGACCCGCTCAGGTCACACGAAGTCTGGAGACATACGTGAACAAGGGACAAAGTCGACTGCTCGGTGGGGCGGTCGCCGCAGTTCTGGCGCTCGGCCTCGCCGCCTGTGGTGGTGGCGCCGGCGGCTCGGCGAGCGGTGACGACTGGGGGGCCTCCGCCTCCGCCCAGGCCGGTGGCGGGCTCGACAAGCTGACCGCGGCCGCGAAGAAGGAGGGCCGGCTCAACGTCATCGCGCTCCCGCGTGACTGGGCGAACTACGGCGCCCTGCTGGACACGTTCGGCAAGAAGTACGGACTCGAGATCAATTCGGTGAACCCCGAGGGGTCCAGCGCCGACGAGATCGCCGCGGTGAAGCGGCTGGGCAAGCAGAACCGCGCGCCCGACGTGCTCGACATCGGACAGTCCTTCGCGCTCGCGAACACGGCCCTCTTCGCGCCGTACAAGGTGTCCACCTGGGACACCATCCCCGCCGAGAACAAGGCCGCGAACGGCGAGTGGGTCAACGACTACGGCGGCTACATCTCGATCGGCTGCAACGCGAAGCTCGTCCAGACCTGTCCGACCAGGTTCGCCGACCTCACCGAGCCCCAGTACAAGGGCAAGGTCGCGCTCAACGGCGACCCGACCCAGGCCGCGGCGGCGTTCTCCGGCGTGTACGCCGCGTCGCTCGCGAACGGCGGATCGTTCGACGACATCGGCAAGGGTGTCGACTTCTTCGCGAAGCTGAACCGGGCGGGCAACTTCCTCAAGCTCGACCCCACCCCGGCGACCATCGAGAGTGGACAGTCCCCGATCGTCATCGACTGGGACTACACCAACGCGGCACAGGCCGTGAAGCTGAAGGGCAAGGTGGACTGGAAGGTCGCGGTGCCCACCGACGGACTGGTCGCCCAGTACTACGCCCAGGCGGTGAACAAGAACGCGCCGCACCCGGCCGCCGCGCGGCTGTGGCAGGAGTTCCTGTACTCGGACGAGGGGCAGAACCTGTGGCTGGCCGGGCAGGCCCGCCCGGTCCGGCTCCCGGCGATGGAGCAGGCGGGTACCGCGGACAAGACCGCCCTCGCGGTGCTGCCGCAGGTGCAGGGGAAGGTCACCTACCCGACCCAGGCGCAGATCGACGCGGCGAACACGGTGCTCGCGGAGAAGTGGGCGTCGAGCCTCCGGTGACCTCCGCTCCCACGGTCGCTCCGCCCCGGCGGGGGAGCGGCGCGCTCGCGCGCGCCGCGTCCCTCGCCGGGGTGGCGCCCTTCGTCCTCTACGTCGCGGTGTTCCTCGGCATCCCGCTGGCCACCGTCGTGGCCGGTGCGTTCCGGGACGGCGCCGGGCAGTTCACCCTCGCGAACGTGCAGGCGTCGCTGACCTCGCCGCAGTACACCGACGCGTTCGGCCAGAGCCTGCTCCTCGCCGCGTGGACCTCGGCGGTCGGCGCGGTGTTCGGCCTGTGGCTCGCGTACGCGGTCGTCTCCGCGCCCGAGGGCAGCCCGCTCCGCCGCATCGCGTCCACGGCCTCCGGGGTGCTCGCGTACTTCGGCGGTGTGCCGCTCGCGTTCGCGTTCGTCGCGGCCCTGGGGCAGACCGGTCTCGCGACCCGGTGGCTCGCCGACGCGGGCGTCGACCTGTACGGCAGCGGGTTCCGGATCGACTCCCTCACCGGCATCGGGCTCGCGTACGTGTACTTCCAGATCCCGCTCATGGTCATCCTGGTGACCCCGGCACTCGAGGGCCTCCGTCCACAGTGGCGGGAGGCCGCGGAGAACCTCGGCGCGTCGGCGTGGGCGTACTGGCGGCACGTCGGCATCCCGGTCCTGACCCCGGCGGTGCTGGGGGCGGCGCTGCTGCTGTTCGGCAACGCGTTCGCGGCGTACGCCACCGCGCTCGCCCTGGTGAACGGCACCGTGCCGCTCGTGCCGAGCCAGATCCAGGCCGCCCTGTCCGGCAACGTGCTCGTCGGCCGGGAGAACGTCGGCCTCGCGCTCGGCCTCGACATGGTGGTCGTGATCGCGGTGCTGATGGCCGGGTACGCGCTGCTGCAGCGCCGGGCCACCAGGTGGCTGCGGTGAGGCTCTGGCGCGGGGTGATCCTGGCGCTCGCGGCGGTGTACTTCGTGGGGCCGCTCGCGGCCGCGGCGGAGTTCAGCCTCCGCACGGGCGGGTCCGGGTACGGCCTCGGCAACTACCTCGCGATCGCCCGCGACCCGGAGCTGCGCGGGGCGCTCTCGACCTCGCTGCAGATCGCGCTCGCGACGATCGTCCTCACGCTCGCGCTCATGGTGCCGACCGTCGTGTACGTCCGGCTCCGGCTGCCGCGCCTGGGGCTGCTGCTCGAGGGCGTCACCGTCCTGCCGATCGTGATCCCGCCGGTCGTCATGGCGGCCGGCATGGCCACCGTGCAGGCGGGCGCGGGTCCCGCGTCGCGGCTGTTCGACACGCCGCTGACCGCGCTCACGCCGTTCTACGTGATCCTCGCGCTGCCGTTCACGTACCGCTCGCTCGACGCCGGGCTGCGGGCGATCGATCTGCGGACGCTGGTCGAGGCGGCCCGCAACCTCGGGGCGGGCTGGGGCACCGTGCTGGGGCGCATCATCCTGCCGAACATCCGTACCGCCGTCCTCGGCGCCGCGTTCCTCACGCTCGCGCTCGTGCTCGGCGAGGTCGTCATCGCGCGGATCCTGCTGTACGTCACGTTCCCGGTGCAGGTGGTCGTGACCGGCCAGACCTCGGCCGGGGTGTCCGTGGCGCTGTCGCTCGCGAGCCTCGTCCTCACCTGGCTGTTGCTGTTGCTGTTGTCGTTCGCCGGTGGCCGGGGCCGCCGCGGAACCACCGGAGGAATCGTGTGACGGTCGGTGTCGAGTTCGAGGGCGTCCGGAGGGCGTTCGGGGGGACCATCGCGCTCGACGGACTGGACCTGGCCCTGGCCCCGGGGGAGCTGCTGGCCCTGCTCGGCCCGTCGGGCTGCGGGAAGACGACGGCGCTGCGGGTGCTGGCCGGTTTCGAGCGCCCCGACGCGGGCGCCGTCCGCGTCGGCGGCCAGGACGTCACCGGCGTGCCGGTGAACCGCCGTGACATGGGCATGGTGTTCCAGGCGTACAGCCTGTTCCCGAACCTCTCGGTGGCGGACAACGTCGCGTTCGGGCTCCGCATGCGCAAGGTCGACGGCGCCCGCCGCCGGGCCCGCGCGGCCGAGCTGCTGGAACTCGTCGGGTTGGCGACGGCGTCGGACCGGTATCCGCACCAGCTGTCCGGTGGCCAGCAGCAGCGGGTGGCCCTCGCCCGCGCGCTGGCGATCGAGCCGAGCGTCCTGCTGCTGGACGAGCCGCTGTCCGCGCTCGACGCGCTCGTCCGCGCCCAGCTTCGGGACGAGATCCGGCGCCTCCAGCTCTCGGTCGGGATCACCACGCTGTTCGTCACGCACGACCAGGCGGAGGCGCTGTCGATCGCCGACCGGGTCGGGGTGATGCGCGCCGGCCGCCTCGAGCAGGTGGCGGCGCCGGACGAGGTGTACGCCCGGCCCGCGACGCCGTTCGTCGCGGAGTTCGTGGGGGCGATGAACCGGCTGCCGGGCCGGCTCGTCGCGCCCGGCCGTGTCACGGTGCTCGGGCAGGAACTGGCCGCCGACGGCGACGCGACCGGCCCGGACGTCGACGTGCTGGTGCGGCCGGAGGCCGTCGAGATCCGCGCCGACGAGGCGGGGGAGGGCCGGGTGGTGACCCGCACCTTCCTCGGTGCGGTGACGCGGGTTACGGTGGCGATGACGGACGGTACGGAGCTGCTCGCCGACGCGCCGAGCCACCGGGCTCCGACCACGCCGGGAGCGCCGGTGACCGTCCGCCTCGCGGCGGATCGCGTGCTGGTGGCCGAACGGGCCGGGTGACCGCCGTCCCTTCGAGTTCCGTCAGGAGGTCCCCGTGTCGGCACCGAGCCCGGCCCCCGTCGAGGAGACCTCGGACGCCCCCGTGGCGGACCTTCCGTGGGTCACCGTCGTGTGGGACGACCCGGTGAACCTCATGTCGTACGTCACGTACGTCTTCCAGAAGGTGTTCGGCTACACCCGCGAGAAGGCGACCGAGCTGATGCTCGCCGTCCACCACGAGGGCAGGGCCGCGGTGTCGGCGGGGACCCGTGAGCAGATGGAGATGGACGTGGCGAAGCTGCACGAGCACGGCCTGTGGGCGACGCTGCAGCAGGACCGGTGACGATGTTCCGTCGGAACAACGGCGCGATCGTCGGCTCCCTGTCGGAGGCGGAGGCGGAGCTGCTCCGTCACGCCGCCGAGCAGATGCTGCTGCTGCTCGGCGCGACCGCACCCGGCGACGGTGAGCCGGCCGCGCCGCCCGCCGCCGCGGACCCGCTCGAGGAACTCACCGGGCTCGGCACCCTGCCCTCCGGGCCTCCCAGCGACCCGGCCCTGCGGCGGCTGTTCCCCGACGGGTACCGCGACGACGCGACGGCCGCGGGCGAGCTGCGACGGTTCACCGAGGACGACCTGCGCGCCGGCAAGGTGGAGCGGCTCCGCCGGTTGTACGCCGCGGTGCCCGCGGGCGGCGGCGAGGTCCGGCTCGACGACGCGGCCGCCGACGCGTGGCTGCGCGCACTCACCGACCTGCGGCTGGTCCTCGGCGTGCGGCTCGACATCGACGCGGACACCGACCCGTACGAGCTCGCCCACGAGGCCCTCGCGGGCGGCGACGAGGCGATGGCGACCAGCGCGCTGCTCTACCACTACGCCGGGGCCCTCTCCCAGACGCTCGTCGACGCGCTCACCGGCGCGGAGCCGTTCGATGTCGGGCCGTTCGACGCCGGGCCCTTCGATGCCGGGCCGTTCGGCACCCGCTGAGGGACGCCGGTAAGCTGGCCGTTGTGTTGACGATCAGCCGCGAGCTCCACGACCAGATCGTGGCGCACGCGCGTGCGGATCACCCCGACGAGGCATGCGGGGTCGTCGCGGGGCCGGAGGGCACCGACCGCCCCGAGCGGTTCGTCCCGATGCTCAACGCCGCGCGGTCGCCCACGTTCTACGAGTTCGACTCGATGGACCTGCTACGCCTGTACCGCGAGCTGGACGACCGGGACGAGGTGCCCGTCGTGATCTACCACTCGCACACGGCCACCGAGGCCTACCCCTCCCGCACCGACATCTCGTACGCGTCCGAGCCGGACGCCCACTATGTGCTCGTGAGCACGAGGGACCCCGAGCTGGTGGAGTTCCGCTCGTTCCGCATCGTCGACGGGGTCGTCACCGAGGAGCCCGTCGAGGTCGTGCAGTCGTACCTGTTCGGGCACACGCCCACCTCGACGGTCTACGACCGTCACGCGCAGTAGCGCTCGCGTTCCCGCCTGTCCGGAATCCGCGCGCGCCCGTCCGCGTTGTACCCGCTGATCCGCCCCCACTTTCCTGAGGAGTACCAGAGCGATGGCCATCGAGGTCCGCATCCCCACCATCCTGCGCACGTACACCGGCGGCGCGAAGACCGTCGACGGGGCGGGGGACACGCTCGACGCGCTGTTCACCGACCTGGACGCGAAGCACGCGGGTCTCCGCAACCGCCTCGTGACCGACGCCGGCGCGCTGCACCGGTTCGTCAACGTGTACGTCAACGACGAGGACGTCCGCTTCACCGGTGCGCTCGAGACCACGCTCAACGACGGTGACTCGGTCACCATCCTCCCCGCGGTCGCGGGCGGCTGATCCCGGCATGGCCAGGTACGACTCCCTGCTCGGTGCGCTCGGCGACACCCCGCTCGTCGGGCTGCCGCGGCTCTCGCCGAGCGCGGACGTCCGGCTCTGGGCGAAGCTCGAGGACCGCAACCCGACCGGTTCGGTGAAGGACCGCGCGGCCCTCTACATGATCGAGGCGGCCGAGCGGGACGGCCTGCTCCGGCCCGGCTGCACGATCCTCGAGCCGACGAGCGGCAACACCGGCATCTCGCTGGCGATGGTCGCGAAGCTCCGCGGCTACCGGCTGGTCTGCGTCATGCCCGAGAACACCTCGGTCGAGCGCAGGCAGCTGCTCACCATGTTCGGCGCGGAGATCATCTCCTCGCCGGCCGCGGGCGGGTCGAACCAGGCCGTCGCGATGGCGAAGCAGATCGCCGAGGACCACCCGGACTGGGTCATGCTGTACCAGTACGGCAACCCGGCGAACGCGCTCGCGCACTACGAGACCACCGGTCCGGAGATCCTGCGTGACCTGCCGAAGATCACCCACTTCGTGGCGGGGCTCGGCACCACCGGCACGCTGATGGGCACGGGGCGGTACCTGCGCGAGAAGGTGCCGGACATCCAGGTCATCGCCGCCGAGCCGCGGTACGGCGAGCTGGTGTACGGCCTCCGGAACATCGACGAGGGCTTCGTCCCCGAGCTGTACGACGCCTCGGTGCTGACCACGCGCTTCTCGGTCGGGCCGCGGGACGCGCTGCTGCGCACCCGTCAGCTCGTCGAGGTCGAGGGCATCTTCGCCGGGATCTCCACGGGCGCGATCCTGCACGCGGCCCTCGCCGCGGCGGGCAAGGCGGCCAAGGCCGGCGAGAAGGCGGACATCGCGTTCATCGTGGCCGACGGCGGCTGGAAGTACCTGTCCACCGGCGCGTACGCGGGGACGCTCGCCGAGGCGGAGGCGGCCCTCGAGGGCCAGCTCTGGGCCTGACCGCCCCTGCTCGTCACCGAGCCCGCGCCCACCCGGGTGAGGGCTCGGTATGCGTCTGGGGGCGGTGGTGCCTCGGGCAGGGGTGCGTCAGGTGAGGGTGCCTCGGGCGGGGGTGCGTCGGGCGGTGGTGCCTCGGGCGGGGGTGCGTCGGGCGCGTGGCGCCTCGGGTGGTGGTGCCTCGGGCGGGGGCGCCTCAGGCGGTGGCGCTGAGCACCAGCAGCGCGAGCAGCACGGCCGTCGCGGCACCGAGCAGCACCCACGGCAGCCGCCGCGCGGCGATCGCGAGGAACGCGCCGATCGTCAGCCCCAGCCCGACGAGCCCGCCGAAGACCGTCAGGCCCGGCAGCGCCGAGGCCATCCCGGTGCCGGTGCCCGCGAGCTGGACGAGCAGCGCGCGCAGGCCCACGACCACGCCACCGAGGACCAGCAGCAGCGCCCACACGCTGACCCCGGCCAGCCGCTCCGGCGACGCCGACGCGGGCCGGACGGGGCTCGTGTACGTCCGGTGCAGCCGGTCCGCGACCTCCGCCATCACGCCGGCGGGCTCGTCCGGCCCGTCCGGCCCCTCCGGTTCGGCCCACGCGACCACGGGCGTCGGCGCGGCGCCCGACCCGGCGCCCGGCGCGGTCTGGGCGTCCCGGCCCGGCTGGGCGTCCTCGGCGGTCTGGGCGTCCCGGCCCGGCTGGGCGTCGTCGGCGGGCTGGGCGTCCTCGGCGGGCTGGGCGTTCTGGGCAGGCTGGGCGTTCTGGTCGGGCTGGGCGTTCTCGGCACGCTGGGCGTTCTCGGCACGCTGTGCGTTCTCGGCGTTCTCCGCGTTCCGGGCGGCCCGTGTCGTCTGCTCGCTCGCCCCTGCCCGGGCACCCTCGGCGGCCCGATCCTGCGCCGCGACGACTCGACGCTGACGGAGGGACACGGCGGGCTTGGTCTCGGGCGTCATGGCACGATTCTCCCTCACTTCGGCCACGGTTCCACTCGGAACACCGAATCATCGGGCGTGTCGCCGGCTTGTCGGGAACCGGACTACGGTCCGGTGGAGCCTCCACCGTAATCTGTCGCGCGTGGCACAGGCACCGATCGGCATCTTCGACTCCGGCGTCGGGGGCCTCACGGTCGCGCGCGCCGTGCTCGACCAGCTGCCCGGCGAGGAGATCCTGTACGTGGGCGACACCGCCCACGTCCCGTACGGCCCCAAGCCTCTCGCCGAGGTGCGCCGGTACGCCCTCGACGTGATGGACCACCTCGTCGAATCCGGCGTGAAGATGCTGGTCATCGCGTGCAACGCCGCCAGCTCGGCGTGCCTGCGCGACGCGCGCGAGCGGTACGACGTGCCGGTGGTCGAGGTCGTCCTCCCGGCGGTACGGCGTGCCGTGGCCGCGACCCGCACCGGCCGCGTCGGTGTCATCGCGACCCAGGTCACGGTGGCGAGCCAGGCGTACGACGACGCGTTCCACGCCGCGGCGGGGGTCGAGCTGACGTCGGTGGCGTGCCCGGCGTTCGTGGACTTCGTCGAGCGGGGCGTCACCAGCGGACGGCAGATCCTCGGGCTCGCCGAGGCGTACCTCGAGCCGCTCCAGCGGGCCGAGGTCGACACGCTCGTGCTCGGGTGCACGCACTACCCGCTGCTCGCCGGTGTGATCGGGCTCGTCATGGGCGACGGCGTGACGCTGGTGTCCAGCGCGGACGAGACCGCCAAGGACGTGTACCGCGTGCTGACCCGTCTCGAGCTGCTCCGGCCCGAGGACGCGCCCCCGCCACGGCACCGGTTCCTCGCGACGGGCGACGTGGCGCCGTTCACCAAGCTGGGCCGGCGGTTCCTCGGCCCCGAGATCGGCTCCGTCGAGGCCCTCGTGCAGAGGAGGGCCGGGTGAGGCTCACCGTCCTCGGCTGCGCGGGGAGCTTCCCGTCGGCCGCCTCGCCCTGCTCGTCGTACCTCGTGCAGGCCGACGGGCACACCGTCCTCGTGGACATGGGCAACGGCTCGCTCGGGGCGCTCCAGCGGCACATCGGCCTGTACGACGTGGACACGGTCGTGCTCAGCCACCTGCACCCGGACCACTGGATCGACCTCCTGCAGTACCTGGTGGCGCGGAAGTACGCCAAGCACTGCAAGCTCGGGCCACTCCCGGTGTACGGCCCGGCGGGCACGGCCGGCCGGGTGGCTGCGGCGTACGGGGAGGAGAACGCGGCCGACGGCGTCTTCGACTTCCGTCTGCTCACCGAGGGCACGCTCGCGCTGGGGCCGCTGGAGGTGACGGCCGCGCTGGTGAACCACCCCATCGAGACGTACGGTCTGCGTTTCTCCCACGGTGGCCGCACGCTCACGTACTCCGCCGACACCGCGGAGTCCGACACGTTGGTGGACCTGGCGCGGGACGCGGACGTGTTCCTGTGCGAGGCGTCGTTCCTCGACAGCCAGCCGAACGTCCCCGACCTGCACCTCACCGGCCGTGGCGCCGGCGAGCACGCCACCCGTGCCGGCGCCCGCCGCCTGCTGCTCACGCACCTCGTCCCCGCGTGGGGCGACGAGGAGCAGACGCTCGGCGAGGCCCGTGCCGCGTACACGGGACCGGTCGAGGTCGTGCACAGCGGCGCCGTGTACGACATCTGACCTTCCCCGGCGGGACACCCGCCCGTGGTCCCGTGCCCGCCCGATCGGGGCACCGTGTGGGCATGCGCGTCGCCATCGTGACCGAGTCGTATCGTCCCGACGTCAACGGCGTCTCCCATTCCGTCCAGCGTGTCGTCGAGCACCTCCTCGCCCGCGGGCACGCCCCCGTCGTCGTCGCGCCGGAGAGCGACACGGTGGCCGCCGACGACCCGTGCCCGGTGGTCCGGGTCCCGTCGGTCCCGTTGCCCGGATATCCCGCGTTCCGGATCGGCCTGCCGAGCCGCCGCGTCGAGGCCACCCTGCGCGGGGCGGACGTCGTGCACCTCGCGTCCCCGTTCGCGCTCGCGGCCCACGGCGCGTACGTGGCGGATCGCCTCGGCATCCCGTCCGTCGCGGTGTACCAGACGGATGTGGCGTCCTTCGCGGCGTTCTACCGGTTCGGGGCCGGCCGGGCCGCGGCGTGGAGGTGGCTCCGGCGGGTGCACACGCTGGCCCACCGGACCCTCGCACCGTCCTCGCCGGCGGTGGCCGACCTGCGTGCGCACGGTGTCCCGTCGGTGTACCTCTGGCCGCGGGGCGTGGACAGCGAACGTTTCCACCCGTCGCGCCGGGTACGCCCCACCGGGCACGGCGAGGTCGTCGTGGGGTACGTGGGCCGCCTCGCGCCGGAGAAGCAGGTCGAACTGCTCGAGCCGGTGACCCGCCTGCCGGGTGTCCGCGTGGTCGTGGTCGGCGACGGGCCGTCGCGGCGGGCGCTCGAGCGCCTCATGCCACGCGCGGAGTTCACCGGGGAGCTCCGGGGGGACGCGCTGGCGCGGGCGTTCGCGAACCTGGACGTGTTCGTCTACACGGGACCGCACGAGACGTTCTGCCAGACCGTGCAGGAGGCGCTCGCGTCGGGTGTGCCGGTCGTCGCACCGGCCGCCGGCGGGCCGGTGAACCTGGTGCGGCACGGCAGGAGCGGGTACCTGGTCGAACCCGGGAACCCGGACGCCGTCGCCTCCGCGGTCGCCGTCCTCGTGGCCGACCCCGCGCTGCGGATCCTGTTCGGCCTCGAGGCCCGGGGTTCGGTGGCGCGGCGGACGTGGGCCGCGGTCGGCGACGCGCTGCTCGACCACTACGCGGCGGTCGTGGCCGGCGCGGGCGTGATCCGCGCGGCATGAGCGCGCGGATCGTGCGGCTCGCCAACTTCGTCGGGCCCCGCTCCGGCGGCATCCGGACGGCCCTGCGGGAGTGGGGTGCCGGGTACCTGCGCGCCGGGCACCGGCCGGTGCTGGTCGTGCCGGGTCCGCGGTACACCGACACCGAGACCGACCAGGGCCGGATCGTGACGCTGCCCGGGCCGCGGGTGCCGTGCACCGGCGGGTACCGGCTGCTGGTCGACCCTCTCCGCCTGCGGCGGCTGCTCGACGCGCTCGAGCCCGACCGGCTGGAGGTCTCCGACCGCAGCACGCTGCGCTGGACCGGCCGCTGGGCTCGCCGTCGCGGGGTGCCGAGCGTGATGGTCTCCCACGAACGGCTCGATGCACTCCTCCGGCCCCGTGCCCTCGCGGACCGGCTCAACGTGGCCACGCTCGAAACGTTTTCTCGCGTCGTCTGCACCACCGAGTGGGCGGCGGCGGAGTTCCGCCGGGTGGGAGGCGAACCGGCGCGGGTGCCCCTCGGTGTCGATCTCGAAACGTTCTCACCCGACCGGTACTCCGCGTCGCTCCGCGGCGCGCTGGTCCGGCCCGGGGAGCTGCTGGTCGTGCAGTGCACGCGGCTCTCGCGCGAGAAGAGGCCGGACCGCGGCATCGAGGCCGTGCGCGGGCTGAGGGCGCGCGGCGTCCCGGCCGTCGGCGTGCTGGCCGGCGACGGCGGCATCCGGCGGCGCCTGGAACGGCGGGCGGCCGGGATGCCGGTGCGGTTCCTCGGGTTCGTGTCCTCGCGTGCGGACCTCGCCGCGCTGCTCGCCACGGCGGATGTCGTGGTCGCGCCCGGGCCGGTGGAGACGTTCGGGCTCGCCGCGCTGGAGGCGCTCGCCAGCGGGACGCCGGTGGTCGCGGCGGCGGACGGCGCGCTGCCGGAGGTCGTCGGGAACGCGGGCGTGACCGTGCGAGGCGAGTCCTACGCGGACGGTGTGCTGGCGGTCCGGAGCGTGTCCCGCGAGGAGGCGCGGCGGCGCGCCGAGGCGTTCCGGTGGGACGTGTCGGTCGCCGGGATGCTGGCGGTGCACGGGCTCGGCCCGGCGCCGGGGCCGGTGGCCGTCGCGCGCGCCGGTTCTGCACGTGCGGGGGCTCCTCCGCGCGATCGCACCCCCACGACCCCACGGTCGGCGACGGCGGCCCGCGGAGAGGGGAGCGGCGTCCTCTAGGCTCGGGACCCATGACCCGACCCGACGGCCGTACGCCGGACCGGCTGCGCCCCGTGACGATCACCCGGAACTGGCTCGACCACGCCGAGGGCTCCGTCCTCGTCGAGTTCGGCCGCACGCGGGTGCTGTGCGCGGCCAGCGTGACCGAGGGCGTGCCGCGCTGGCGGCGGGGCAGCGGGCTCGGCTGGGTGACGGCCGAGTACGCGATGCTGCCGCGCGCCACGCACACCCGCAGCGACCGGGAGAGCGTGAAGGGCCGTATCGGGGGCCGCACCCACGAGATCAGCCGCCTGATCGGCCGCAGCCTCCGCGCCGCGATCGACCTGAAGGCGCTCGGCGAGAACACGATCCAGATCGACTGCGACGTCCTCCAGGCCGACGGCGGCACGCGGACCGCGGCGATCACCGGCGCGTACGTCGCACTCGCGGACGCCGTCGCCTGGCTCGCCGAACGCGGCGCGCTCGCCACCAAGGGTTCGCCGCTGAAGGCGTCCGTCGCCGCGGTCAGCGTGGGCATCGTGGACGGTGAGCCGCGGCTCGACCTCTGCTACGAGGAGGACGTGCGCGCGGGCGTGGACATGAACGTGGTCTGTACCGGCGCCGGCGACTTCGTCGAGGTCCAGGGCACCGGGGAGGGCATCACGTTCGGGCGCGAGGCGCTCGACAGCCTGCTCACCCTCGCCACCGCGGGCTGCGCCGAACTGACCGCGATCCAGGCGGCGGCCCTCGCGGCGACCGCGGAGCGCACCGCGTCGTGAGCGCCCCCCGCGTGCTGCTGGCGACGCGCAACGCCAAGAAGCTGATCGAGCTCCGCCGGATCCTCGCGCCCGTCGTCGACGTGGAGCTGGTCGGGCTCGACGACGTGGAGCCGTACGACGAGGCGCCCGAGGACGGTGCCACGTTCGCGGACAACGCGCTGCTCAAGGCCCGCGAGGGCGTGAAGCACACCGGCCTGCCCACGGTTGCCGACGACTCCGGCATCGCCGTGGACGCGCTGAACGGCATGCCGGGGGTGTTCTCCGCCCGCTGGGCCGGTCGCCACGGCGACGACGAGGCGAACCTCCGGCTCCTCCTCGGCCAGCTCGCGGACGTGCCGGACACACGGCGGACGGGAGCGTTCGTGTGCGCGGCGGCCCTCGTGCTGCCGGACGGCACCGAGCACGTGGTCGACGGCCGGATGGACGGCACCGTGATCCGGGAGCCACGCGGCAACGGCGGCTTCGGGTACGACCCGATCTTCGTGCCCGACGGCGAGCACCGGACCAGCGCCGAGCTGCCGCCCGCCGACAAGGACGCGATGAGCCACCGCGGCAAGGCGTTCCGCGCGCTGGCCCCGCTCGTGGCCCGGGCACTGCGGGGCTGACGTGACGGGTGTCGAGGGCGACTCCGGGCTGCAGTCCGATGTGCTCGAGGACCTCCGCACGGCGGTGAACTACCGCCGCTGGCTCTGCGCGCTCGGACTGCCGTACTTCGGTGACGACGTCCTCGAGATCGGCTCGGGCCTCGGCTACTACGCCGCCGACTGGGCGGGCATGGGTGTCCGGATCACCGCCAGCGAGGCCGACCCCGACCGGCTCCGGCACCTCCGGGACGTCTTCGCGGACTCACCCGTGCGGGTGCGGGAGCTCGCGGTCCCCATCCGGGAGGAGGCGGACTACAGCACGGTCGTCGCGTACAACGTGCTCGAGCACATCCCGGACGACGTGGAGGCGCTGCGGGCGTTCCGCGGGCTGCTCCGCCCGGACGGGGCGGTGGTGCTGATCGTGCCGGCGTTCGGGGGCGCGATGAGCGCGTTCGACCGGGCGATCGGGCACCAGCGCCGGTACACCCGCCGGACGCTCTCCGACGCCGTCGTCCGGGCCGGGCTGCGCGTCGAGCGCTGCCACTACGTCAACGCACCCGGCCTGCTGGCGTGGTACGTCGGCATGCGGCTGCTCGGCGGCCGCCCGAAGGAGGGCCCGCTGCTGTCCATCTGGGACAAGGTCGTCGTCCCGGTGGAGCGCCGGCTCGAGCGCCACGTGCGGGTCCCCTTCGGACAGTCCGTATTCGCGGTGGCCCGCCGGTAGGGTCCGGCCCTGACCGTGACGCCCGGACGGATGACGCCGGCCGTCGAGGACCCCGCCCGTCTGCCCGTCGAGGTCGCCCCGGACCGGCGGTAGGCTCGCCCTCGGCGTCGACCGCACCCGGAGGGCTGCGATGAGAGACGACGAGGACGACGACGAGTGGGCGCTCGACCAGGAGCTCGAGGTCGTGGCCGAGGTGTACCGCCCCGAGGTCCGCACGCGCCTGCACGAGCTGAGCGACGAGGAGCTGCTCGCGCGCTACCGGGCGCTCCTGGGCTTCCACGTCGAGTGGGAGTAGTCACGACAGCAGGTCGCGGGCGGTCTGCTCGCCGGCCCGCACCGCGCCGTCGATGTACCCGTACCACCGCGTCGCGGTCTCCGTCCCGGACCAGTGGATCCGGCCCACCGGCCGGCGGAGGGCCGGGCCGAGCTGCGTCCACGCGCCCGGCGGGAACAGGGCGGCGTACCCGCCCCGGCTGAACGGCTCGCCGATCCAGTCCTGTTCCACGTATCCCACGGGCTCGCCGGCGCGCGGGCCGAAGAGCCGGTCGAGCGCGTCCAGGGCGGCGGCCCGCCGCGCCCGCGCGGGGAGGCGGAGGTGCGCGCGCGCCGCGGCGCCCTCGACGAACCCGAGCAGCACCCCGTGACCGCCGTCGTCCGGTGAGCTGTCGAACGCCGCGCCGATCGGCCCGCGCAGGCTCACCGCCTGGCCCGAGAGGCCGTCGGCGCGCCAGAACGGCTCCGCGTACACGGCCATCACCTTCACGACCGCGCCCATCGGCAGCCGCTGCGTCAGCGCGTCACGGTCGGCGGGGAGCGGCGGGTCGTACCGGAGGCGGGCCGCGAGCGGAGGCGGCACCGCGACGACGACCCGCTCCGTGTGCCACGTCCGCCCTGTCCGCGCGGTGACCCGTACCCCACCGGAGTCCTGGCTGATCTCCTCGACGGGCTCGCCGAGGCACACCCGGGGTCCGAGGCCGTCGGCCAGGCGGAGGGCGAGCTGCTGTGCGCCACCGTCGAGGCGGTCCTGCTGCGCGCCACCGTCGGTGTCGACCAGGCGCCCGAGGCCGCCCGCGGCACGGGCATAGAACAGCGCGTGCAGCAGCGAGAGCTCGGCAGGTTCCGCGGACCACACCGCGCCGCACGCGACCCCGAACAGCCGCCTCCCGCCGTCGGTACGGAGGTTCGCCGCGATCCACGTCGCGAGGGTCTGCGCGTCGAGGTCCGCCGCCCCGGGGGCGTCCCACGGCGCCGCGGGGTCGACCGTCCGGGCGAGGCGCTCGAACCGCCGCTGCGCCCGGCCGACGTCGACCAGGGTGAGCGGGCTGACCCGGGGTGTGGTGCCGCGGTACCGGCGCACGCGGCCGTCCTCCGTCTCGAGCACCTGCCGTCCGGCGGTGTGCGTGCGGAACGTCCGCAGGCCCAGCTCCGCCGCCAGCGCGTACGCCCGGTCCTGCCCGGGGCCGAGGAACTGGCCGCCGAGCTCGACGGTCGTCCCGTCCGGCAGCGCCGTGGTCAGCAGCCGGCCGCCGACGCGGTCCCGGGCCTCGGCCACGACGACATCGACGCCGTGACGCCGCAGGTCCCGGGCGCAGACCAGGCCGGCGATCCCGGCGCCGACGACCAGTACGTCCGCGCCGTGCACGTGGTCGGACACGGGGTCCTCCCGAGAGCCGTCGTGCGGGAGAGGGGGACACGACGTCGATCCGAGCGTACGGAGTCGTCGTGCCGCGCCGGGAGGGGCGCCGTCGGGGCCACGAGGACGCCTTCCCGTAACGCTTCCCGAGCCCGACCCTCGAGCTCTGGCTCCCGGACGACGGCGCGTTTCGTACAACCCGCCGGGACGGTGTGTCCTCGCACGGGTACACCCTCCGATGGTGCTACTCGCCCTCGGTCTTCCACGGTCCGTCGTAGGGCTGCGCAGCCCGCTGGAAGCAGGCGCCCGACACCCGGGACTCGACGGTCCGAACGTGCCGGAACCCCTTGCCGCGGTAGTAGTCGTGCAGCCGCCCGTTCGTCGTCCACGCGTCGAGGCGCAGCCAGGTCACGCCGGCAGCGAACGCACGACCGGCGGCCCAGTCGAGCATCTCCCCGCCCAGGTCCGCACCGGCGTGGCGGAGCGGGATCATCATCTTCGCCACGTACAGCGCGTCGGTGGGGTCGTCGGCCGGGTACCAGAGTGGATCCGGAGCGACGTCGGGCTTCCAGAGGTCCTCGAGGTCTTCGGCGACGGACAGGGTAAGGGTCGCGAGCGGCTCCATGCCGTCGCGGACCATCCACGTCTGTCCCGCCAGGACGGTGGACGCGACCGCGGAGCGCGGCAAAGGGATCGACCACTGGTCCTCACGGCGGGCGGCGAGCCAGGCGACCCGTTCCCGTCTCCACTCCATGATCGTGTCGACGTCCGCGGGCACGGCCCTGGTGACGATCACCCGTCCTCCTGCTCTTGACGTGATCGGAAGCGTGCGATCACGGCGGGGTCTCCGAGGGTGTACATGACCCGGTTCCGGTCCCCGGCGAACACGTTGACGCTGACCCGTACCGGCCGCGTCCGGGAGAAGCCTGTCCGCACGTAGTGGAGGACCGGCGTCCCGGCGGGCAGGTTCAGCAGCACGACATGCTCGGGACTCGGCATGGCGGCGACGATCTCGTCTTCGACAGCGGGCTGCGTGAACCCGCGATCGGCGAGCAGGCGCGTGGTGCCGCCCGGGATGTCCCGCGGGGACAGCAGCTCGGGAACCTGGTGGCACAGGTCCATCGGGTAGAAGGTGTCCTGCACCGAGCTCGGCTGCCCGTTGACGTAGCGGATGCAACGCCGGAGCGCGGCCGCGGTGTCGGGCTCGACACCGAGACGTTCGGAGTTCTCGTCGGACAGCGCCTCGATCCTGAGCTCGAATTCCTGGGACGGCTCGTAGCCCTGTGCCTTCACCTCGCTGAACCACGCGTCGGACTCGCGGTGCTCGGCGATGTCCAGCTCGGCGCGGGACGCGTGGTAGGTCAAGGTCACGCGGTCGCGCACGACCATGCCTCCCGCCCGGCCGGGGACGTGCGAGACGAGGCCCTCGTTGACGAGCAGAGCCGTGGCCTGGCGGACGGTGTTGCGGGAGACGCCGTACTGGCGAATCAGCTGCGTCTCCGGCGGCAGGCGGTCACCGGCCGCGAGCTCACCGCTGTGGATCTTCGTGCGCAGGTCCGTGGCGATCCGGCGGTACAGCACGGCCACGTTGGACCTCCACTCGTCCGGGAAAGGCGCCCACCATTCTACGTTTGGCTCTTGACCCCTCTGCGTAATCGCTGGAATGGTAGGTACTAATCCGGTCGAGTGTGAGACCGGGCCGAGGTGCTCACCCAGGAGCGGTGATGAGCAGAGCCGGCGAGATGGCGCGGGAGATGGAACGTGTCTCGGATGCCTTGGCGCGGGCCGCGGCGTATGTCGCGGGGCACGACCAGGCCGACAGTGCCAGGCAGATGAGCGGCCGCGTCACGTACTCGCCGCTGCGGACACTCCTCGAGCACGCCTCGGTGAACGCCGGGCGCGTCGAGGCCTACCTCCGGGAGCAGCCGTGAGCCATCACGACACCGACCCGTCCCGGCACCCGATCGATGTCGAGGCCGAGGCCCTCGACCGGCTCGCCGGACTCTCCCTCCATGCCCTCCGCTCAATGCCGCTCCACGCCGACTCGCGCGGGCTGTGCTTCGACTGCGGCGGCGTCGCCTGGCCGAGCGCGCTCAGCCCGGACGGGGGCGCGTGATGGACCGCCGCTGGCTCGACGCCCGCGCCGCGCAGGAACGCGAAGCCGTCCGCCACCTGCACCCATCCCGCCGGTGCCAGCTCTGCAACGAGCCCTGGCCCTGCCGCACCGCCCGGCCGCTGACCCGCTGACGGCCCCCCACAGGCGCCCGGACCGGCGGTGCCGTCGCTCCCTCGCAAGACCGCCGCCGGTCCGGGCCTCCACACCGTAGGAGGAGACACCGTGCCCCGCACCCAGCCGCGCGCCCTGCTCTCGCTTGCGCTCGTCGCCGTCGGCGCCGGGATCCCCGGAGCCTGGCTCGTCCACGTCTGCTCGGACCTGCATCACCGGCACGCGGCCGGGGCTCGGCAGGCGGACCGACCTGTCGTGCGGGAGAGGGGACTCGAACCCCTACGCCCGGAGGCACCAGGACCTAAACCTGGCGTGGCTGCCAGTTACACCACTCCCGCGCACGCGCATCGTACGACGTGGCCGGGCTGAGCCCGCCCGGC
>DASWRY010000014.1:0-41875 GCA_036402915.1 Mycobacteriales bacterium | reverse complement strand
CGACCGGCTACAAGCCCATGAACCGGCCGATGATCTCCTTCATGATCTCCGTCGAACCGCCGTAGATGCTCTGCACCCGGGAGTCCCGCCACGCCTTGGCGATGGGGTACTCGTTCATGTAGCCATAACCGCCGTGCATCTGGAGGCAGCGGTCGGCGACCTTGTTCTGGAGCTCGGTCGTCCACCACTTCGCCATCGCGGCGTCCGAGACGGTGAGGCGCCGCTCGAGGTGCTCGGCGACGCAGTGGTCCACGAAGGTCCGCGCCACGGTGGTCTCGGTCGCGAGCTCCGCCATGGTGAACCGCGTGTTCTGGAACGACCCGACCGGGCGCCCGAACGCGGTCCGGCCCTTGACGTACTCCACGGTCATCTCGACCATGCGCTCGCACGCGGCGACGGCGGCGACGGCGATGGACAAGCGCTCCTGCGGGAGCATCTGCATCAGGTGGTAGAAGCCGTGGTCCTCGGTGCCCAGGAGGTTCTCCACGGGAACCCGCACGTCGTCGAAGAAGAGCTCCGCGGTGTCCTGCGCCTTCAGGCCCACCTTGTCGAGGTTGCGACCGCGCTCGAACCCGGCCATGCCCCGCTCGACGACGAGCAGGCTGATGCCGTGGGCACCCTTCTCGGGGTCGGTCTTCGTCACCACGACCACGAGGTCGGAGTGGATGCCGTTGGTGATGAACGTCTTCGACCCGTTGAGGACGTACGAGTCGCCGTCGCGGCGCGCCGTCGTCTTGATGCCGGCGAGGTCGGATCCCGCGGCCGGCTCGCTCATCGCGATCGCCGTGACGATCTCGCCCGAGCAGAAGCCGGGCAGCCACCGCTGCTTCTGCTCCTCGGTGGCGAGCTCCCGCAGGTACGGCCCGACGACGTCGTTGTGGAGCCCGAAGCCCACGCCGGAGGCGGCGGCACGGACCAGCTCCTCGTCCAGGACGGCGTTGAACCGGAAGTCCAGCTGGTCTCCCCCGCCGTACTCGGCCGGCATGTCCATCCCCAGGAGCCCGGCCTCACCGGCCCGGAGCCAGAGCTCGCGGTCGACGATGCCCTCGTCCTCCCAGCGGGAGTGGTGGGGAACGATGTGCTTCTCGGCGAAGGACCGGGCCAGCTCACGGAAGGCGGTGTGTTCTTCGCCATACAGGTGATGTTCCATGGCGGGCAGTGTGACACCCCGGTGCCGTGGACGGGGTGTCCCCGCCCACGGCACCGGGTGCGGAGCCCGGCCGGTCATGGTCCTCGGCACGACCGGCCGGACTCCAGTCGGCAGTCCGTTACCGGTGTGAAGCCCCACCGGCGCCCGGACGCGCGAGGGCCGTCCGGCGCCGGGCACCGGCCACCAGAACGCTGCCGACGACCATCAGGCCGAGGGCCAGTGCGGCGAGCAGAGCAAGCCGCGTCCCGGTCACCGGCAGACCACCCACGCCACCGGGCGGCGTCACGACCGAACCGCTGACACCCGGCGCGGGTGTCGTCTCGGACGCGGAGACCGTCGGCACCGGAGCACTCGGCGTACCGGACTCCGTCGGCACCGGCTGCGGCGGGCACGTCGGGAGCGGCGGCAACGGCAACGGCGGCAACGGCACCGGAAGCGGCGGGAGCGCCGGGAGCGGGATGCACGGGAGCGGCGGCAGCGGCAGCGGCGGCAGCGGCGGCAGCGGCGGCAACGGGAGCGGCGGCAACGGCAGCGGCGGCAGCGGCAGGCACGTCGGCAACGGCGGCACCGGCAGCGGCGGCAACGGCACCGGCAGCGACGGAGGAGCCGGCAGCGGTGGGAGCGGTAGCGCCGGCAGGCACGTCGGGACCGGCGGCACCGGCAGCGGCGGCAGGGTCGGGATGGGCACGGTGGGAACCGGCGCGCTCGGGGTACCGGTCGGCACCGGAGCACTCGGGGACCCGCTGGGCTGCCCGGGGCACGTCCCGTTCCCGCTGCCGAGCACGGCGGCGGCGTTGCCGCAGACCTCGACGGGAGCGTTCACCGGGACGGCGACGACGTTCCCGGAGCCCGTCCCGCCGTTGCCGGACGTCGACGAGCCCGAACCGGGACCGCTCCCGCCACCGGCACCCCTGCCGGGGCAGCTGGCGGTACCGCTACCGAGGACGCCCGCGGCGTTGCCGCAGACCTCGACGGGCAGGTTCACCGGGAGGGCGACGACGTTCCCGGAGCCCGTCCCGCCGTCACCGGAGGTCGAGGAACCGGCGCTGGAACCAGAGCCGGTGCCACCACCGGCACCTCGGCCACGGCAGTGCGCGCTGGCGCCGCCGAGCACGCCGACCGCGTTGCCGCACACCTCGACGGGCAGGTTCACCGGGGCGTCGACCGCGTTGCCGGCGAGGATGCCGTGATCGCCGGAGGTGTCGGCCGCGGCACCGGACCCACCGGCACCGCCGCCACCGCCGCCGCCCCTGCACGAGCCGTCGGCGTTGCCGACGGCGTTGCCGCACACCTCGACCGGTGCGTTGATCGGCGCGTCGACGACGTTGCCCGCGAGGAGGCCGCCGTCACCCGACGTCGACGAGCGCGCCGCGGAGCCACCGGACCGGCCGCCGGTGCCGGGGCACCGGGCGTCACCGGTACCGAGGATCCCGACGGCGTTGCCGCAGGCCTCGATCGGTGCGTTGATCGGCGCGTCGACGACGTTGCCGGACAGGATGCCGCCGTTCCCGCTGGTGGAGCCGTCACCCGTCGTACCGCCGTACGCGACCGCGGTGCCAAGGGCGAGGATCGCCGCGGACAGCACCACGACCGGTGCTGACCTGTTGCGTAGCCTGATCTTCATCAATTCTCCTGGGGGGGACTGGTGTGGAGCGGACAGGGCCGCTCGGGACGCACGCCGGCATGGCGCCGGCCGGGGTGTGCTCAGTCCGGAGAGACCGGCGGCTGCATCGCCCGGAGGCGAAGGGCCGGGACACGACTGCCCGGTGACGTGACGGTGCAGAGGACCACGGGGGGCGGGGGGTCGTCGTGGGCCACCGCGCACAGGCTCGGCGTCTTCCCCGGTGTGCCGTCCGTGAGACCGGAGTCGGCGGTCCAGGCCGAGAGCACCACCGCGCCGCGGACGGTGCGGGCGCGTGACGGCGCGGGGGCGGACATCCCGGCGGACGCCACGCCGGCGCGGCCGGGCACGGCCCACGCGGCGGCACGGGTGGACCCGGCGGCGCCCCGCGACCAGGTCGCGGTCGCCGGGGCGCTCGCGGTGCGGGGCGCCGCGGGACCGACCGGGTGGACGGCGGGCGGATCCATCGTCACATGGCCTGCACGGCCGGCGGGTGTGCCCTCACCCGGAGGGGCATCCAGGGACGGCAGCGGCGGGATGCCGGGCAGCCGGACGGTGGATCCCGGCGTCAGCCGGTCGATCCCGCCACGGGCTGCCCGCGCCAGCCCCCGGACCCGCGGCAGGACCGCGAGCCCGCAGTCGCCGGTCACGCTGCCCGCGACATCACCTGGCGCCACGGTGGGGGCACCGGTGAACAGCATCCGCAGCGCGGCGGCGTCCGTGCGGACGGTGACGCTGCGGGCGGTGGCGCAGTGGGCGGCGTTTCTGCGGACGGCGGCGCCGTAGGCGGCGGCGCCGGGGGCGGTGGCGCCGTGGGCGGCGCTGCCGAGGCGGGTGGGGCGGAGGGCGCAGATCCGGAGAGCCCCGGTGCCGTCGGCGACGTGGAGCCCGACCGGTACGACCTGCTCACCGGCCTGCGCGGCCGCGGTACCGACGAGATACCAGACGCCCGCGGCGAACGCGGTGAGCGAGACTATGCGGAACAACAGGGCCGCACGGCGGGGCGTCGTTCGCCCGCCGTCGGCTCCGTTGCCGGCTCGTGCGGCCATCGTCTCCCCACGACCAGTGGCTCACGCAATGCCGACATCTAACTGCGCGATACCGGACACTCGCTACGGAAACCGACGAGTAGCTTTTTGGTGCCGTATTCGTACCGAGTGGGACTTGAGCGGATGATTGAGACAGCGGTCTGAGTGAGGGGATGGTCGGTTGATGTCCACACCTGCCGTCCGACGTCCACCGTGGACGGTGTGACGACCCTCCACGACCGGCCGTCCCGCGCAGTTGTGCACGCACTCCGTGAGCGGACGGTGACCGGGAACGGCACTGCGCCGTCGCCCGACCGTGCACAGTGGAAACGGCACCGGCGCACGCCGGGTCGCCGACCGGAGGTGCGGGCGTACGTCGGGCGGTACGGGTGCGGCGAGGCGTGAGCCGGACGCCCCGCCGTCCCCGTACCGCGGCCGACGGCCGGCGGCCGGATCATCGGCCGAGGTCAGCCAACTACTGAAAGCAGCGCGAATCCACCCCTTCTGGGCGTTTTCACCCGGTCGGAGTACGCCCGGCCGCTTTCGTCGTAGCCCCGAGGCACACTTGGCGGGTGCCCGCCGACGTCCTGGAACGGTTCTCCCCCGCGACCCGCGAGTGGTTCCGCGGGGCGTTCCACGCGCCCACGGCCGCCCAGGAGCAGGCGTGGGACGCGGTCAGCTCGGGCCGCGACGCCCTCGTCGTCGCGCCGACCGGCTCCGGCAAGACGCTCGCCGCGTTCCTGTGGTCCCTCGACCGGCTCGCGGCGTCCCCGCCGCCCGAGGACCCGCTGCGCCGGTGCCGCGTCCTCTACGTCAGCCCGCTGAAGGCCCTCGCCGTCGACGTCGAGCGCAACCTCCGCGCCCCGCTCGTCGGCATCGACCAGGCCGCGCGCCGCCTCGGGCAGGGCCGTCCGGACATCCGCGTCGGCATGCGGACCGGGGACACCCCGGCCGCCGAGCGGCGCGCGTTCCAGCGCACACCGCCGGACATCCTGATCACCACGCCGGAGTCGCTGTTCCTGCTGCTCACCAGCCAGGCCCGGGAGTCCCTGCGCGGCATCGAGACCGTGATCGTCGACGAGGTGCACGCTGTCGCCGCGACGAAGCGCGGCGCCCACCTGGCCCTGTCCCTCGAGCGCCTGGACCAGCTCCTGGACTCGCCCGCGCAGCGGGTCGGGCTCTCGGCGACCGTCCGCCCGGCGGAGGAGGTGGCCCGCTTCCTCGGCGGCGCCCGCCCGGTCCGGGTCGTCCAGCCGCCCGCCGCCAAGACCATCGAGCTCTCGGTCGTCGTCCCGGTGGAGGACATGTCCACGCTGGGCGAGCCCACCGGGGAGCTGAGCGGGTCCGCCTCCGGCGCCGAGCGGCGTACGTCCATCTGGCCGGCCGTGGAGGAGCGCGTCCTCGACCTGGTGGAGGCACACCGGAGCACGATCGTGTTCGCGAACTCCCGCCGGCTCGCCGAGCGCCTGTGCGCCCGCCTCAACGAGCTGGCCTGGGAACGCGCCCACCCCGACGAGGAACCCGAGCAGCGGCGGTTCCCGGCCCAGGCCGTCGGGCAGTCCGGCACCGGCCGGACCGTGCCGGAGGTCGTCGCCCGCGCGCACCACGGCTCGGTGTCCCGCGAGCAGCGGCTGCAGATCGAGGAGGACCTCAAGTCGGGCCGCCTCCCCGCGGTCGTCGCGACGAGCAGCCTCGAGCTCGGCATCGACATGGGCGCGGTGGACCTGGTGGTCCAGATCGAGGCGCCGCCCAGCGTCGCGTCGGGCCTGCAGCGCGTGGGCCGCGCCGGGCACCAGGTCGGCGCGGTCTCGCGGGGCGTACTGTTCCCGAAACACCGCGGCGACCTGCTCGAGGCCGCGGTGGTCGCGGAGCGGATGCGCGACGGCGCGATCGAGGCCATGCGGTACCCCCGCAACCCGCTCGACGTCCTCGCCCAGCAGATCGTCGCCATGCTGTCGATGGACCCGTGGACCGTCGACGACCTCGCGGCGGTGGTACGCGGCGCGGCCCCGTACGCGGAGCTCCCCACGTCCGCGCTCGAGGCCGTCCTCGACATGCTGGCCGGGCGGTACCCGTCCGACGAGTTCGCCGAGCTCCGCCCGCGCATCGTGTGGGACCGGGTCACCGGGCAGCTCACCGCCCGCCCCGGCGCGCACCGGCTCGCCGTGACGAGCGGCGGCACGATCCCGGACCGCGGCAACTACGGCGTCTTCCTGGTCGGCGAGAAGCAGACCCGCGTCGGCGAGCTGGACGAGGAGATGGTGTACGAGTCGCGGGTCGGCGACGTGTTCCTCCTCGGCTCCTCGAGCTGGCGCATCGAGGACATCACGCACGACCGCGTGCTCGTCACGCCCGCGCCGGGCCAGGCGGGCCGGATGCCGTTCTGGAAGGGCGACGCCCTCGGCCGCCCGCTCGAGCTCGGCCGGGCGCTGGGCGCGTTCCTCCGCGAGATGGCCGCCCTCACGCCCGAGCTGGCGACGCAGCGGGCGGCGCGGGCGGGGCTCGACCCGCTCGCGGCGGGCAACCTCGTCGCGTACCTGGCGGACCAGCGCGCGGCCACCGGCCACGTGCCGGACGACCGGACGATCCTCGTGGAGCGGTTCCGCGACGAGCTGGGCGACTGGCGGGTGGTCGTGCACTCGCTGTTCGGCGCGCAGGTCAACGCGCCCTGGGCCCTCGCGATCGCGGCCCGGCTCCGCGAGCGGTACGGCCTCGACGTCCAGGCGCTGCACACCGACGACGGCATCGTCGTGCGCCTGCCCGAGACGACCGGCGACGACGCCGCGCCCGGCGCGGAGCTCGCCGTCCTCGCCGAGGACGAGGTCGAGCCGCTGGTGACGGCGGAGGTCGGCGGGTCGGCGCTGTTCGCGGCCCGCTTCCGCGAGTGCGCCGCCCGCGCGCTGCTGCTGCCGAAGCGGACCCCCGGCCGCCGCTCGCCCCTGTGGCAGCAGCGCCAGCGCGCCGCGCAGCTGCTGTCGGTGGCGAGCGGGTACGGCTCCTTCCCGATCGTCCTCGAGACGATGCGCGAGTGCCTCCAGGACGTGTTCGACGTCCCCGGGCTCCGCGAGCTCATGGGCGACGTCGCCGCCCGGTCGGTCCGGCTGGTCGAGGTGGAGACGCCGGCGCCGAGCCCGTTCGCGCGGTCGCTGATGTTCTCGTACGTGGGCATGTTCCTGTACGAGGGGGACGCGCCCCTCGCCGAGCGCCGCGCACAGGCGCTGAGCCTCGACGCGAGCCTGCTCGCCGAGCTGCTCGGCCGCGCGGAGCTGCGGGAGCTGCTCGACCCGGACGTGCTGGCCGAGACCGAGCGGCAGCTCCAGCGGCTCACCGACGACCGCCGCGCCACCGACGTGGAGTCCACCGCGGACCTGCTCCGGATCCTCGGCCCGCTGTCCACCCCCGAGGCGGTCGAGCGGGGCGCCACGCCGCGATGGCTGGCCGAGCTCGAGGAGACCCGCCGCGCCCTGCGCGTCCGCATCGCGGGCGAGGAGCGCTGGATCGCGATCGAGGACGCCGGCCGCGTCCGCGACGCCCTCGGCACGCCGCTGCCGGTCGGGGTGCCCGAGGCGTTCACCGAGCCGGCCGGAGACCCGCTCGGGGACCTCGTCTCGCGGTACGCCCGGACGCACGGCCCGTTCACCGCGCCCCACTGCGCGCACCGGTTCGGGCTCGGGGTCGCCGTCGTGCACGCGACGCTCGACCGGCTCGCGGCCGCGGGCCGCGTGCTGTCGGGCGAGTTCCGGCCGGGCGGTACCGGCACCGAGTGGTGCGACGCCGAGGTGCTCCGGACGCTGCGCCGCCGCTCCCTCGCCGCGCTGCGCAAGGAGGTCGAGCCGGTCCCGGCGGCGGCGCTGGGCGCGTTCCTGCCCGCGTGGCAGCACGTGGGCGCCTCCCGGGGCGCGGGCGGGACGGACGCGCTCCTCCGGGCCGTCGACCAGCTCCAGGGCGTCCCGGTCCCCGCGAGCGCGCTCGAGCGGCTGGTGCTGCCGAGCCGCGTCGCGGACTACTCCCCCGCGATGCTGGACGAGCTGTGCGCGTCCGGGGAGGTGCTCTGGGCGGGCGCCGGGTCGCTCGCCGGGTCCGACGGCTGGATCACGCTCGCGTTCGCGGACACCGCGCACCTCCTGCTGCCGGTGCCCGACGCGCAGCTCACCACGACCCCGCTGCACGAGGCCGTGCTCGGAGCACTCGACGGGGACCAGGCGCTGTTCTTCCGCGCGCTGTCCGACCGCGTCCAGGCGACCACGGGCCCGGTGGACGACGCGGACCTCGTCGCCGCGCTCTGGGACCTCGTCTGGGCCGGGCACCTCGGGAACGACACCCTCGCCCCGGTCCGCGCGCTGCTCGCCGGCGGGCGCGGGAGCCACGGCGGCCGACCCGCCACGCCCCGGGCGCGCTACCGCCGCCCGGGCCGGTACGCCCGCCCGTCCCTGCCCGCCCGCGGCGGGCCGCCCGCGGCGGCGGGCCGCTGGACCCGGCTGCCCGACCGCGAGACCGACCCGACGCGGCGCGCCCACGCGCTCGCCGAGGTGCTGCTCGAGCGGTACGGCGTGCTGACGCGCGGCGCGGTCGTGGCGGAGGGGACGCCCGGTGGCTTCGCCGCCGTGTACCCGGTGCTGAGCGCGCTGGAGGAGAGCGGGCGGGCGCGTCGCGGGTACTTCGTGGACGGGCTCGGCGGCGCGCAGTTCGCCGTACCCGGGGCGGTGGACCGGCTGCGGTCCGTCGCCGCGGACCTCGAGCGGCAGGCGGCGGGTCGTCCGATCGCGTCGGCCTGGGCCACCCCCGCGCCCGGGGGCCCACGGAGCCCCCGCGCGCCCGCGGCACCGCGTGCCGTGGTGCTGGCGGCGACCGACCCGGCGAACCCGTACGGGGCCGCCCTGCCCTGGCCGGAGCGGTCCGACGGCACGACGGGCCACCGCCCGGGCCGGAAGGCCGGCGCGCTGGTGGTCCTGGTCGACGGCGCGCTCGGGCTCTACGTCGAGCGGGGCGGGCGGACGCTGCTCTCCTGGTCGGACGACGCGGAGGTGCTCCAGCTCGCGGCCGACGCGCTGGCGCTCGCCGTCGCGGAGGGCTGGCTCGGCACGCTGTCCGTCGAACGTGCCGACGGCGCCGGCGTCCACGACAGCCCCCTCGCGCAGGCGCTCACCGCCGCGGGCTTCCGCGTGACACCGCGCGGGCTCCGGCTGCGTCCCTGACCGGGCTCAGCAGGTGTCCGGGATCGCGCCGGGCTGGGTCTTCGGGCTGTACGCCGGATCGCTCAGCGCGGCGGGACGTCCCTTCTGCCCCGGGGGCGGCAGCGCGAGCAGTCCCTTGTCCGCGAGCGTGCAGTCCATGTTCGACTGGCCGACCGTGCCGCCGCCCGGGCGCAGCCCCCGGTCCGCCACGGTGATCGACTCGGGCGGGTACCACTCGTACGTCTCCACCGTCCGCAGCACGACCAGCCGCGACCCCGCCACGGGCGGCGGCTTCGCGGTGCCGCCCTTCAGGGGGTACACCCACACGTAGTCCGCCGTGACGACGAGCTGGCGGTCCTTGCCGGCCTTGACCGACATCGTCCCGGCGACGCGGATGCCCGCCTTCGCGTCGATCGTCCAGCCCGGCGCCAGGCGGGTCACGTACCCGAGGCCGGGGCCGCCCGCGACGACCTGCTGCCGGACCATCGCCCGGGTCGCGGGCGCGAGCAGCGCCAGGTACCGGGCGGTGGTGCCCTGCTCGACCATCCGCGGGTCCAGCCGGGCCGCCACGAGCACGTCCCGGGTCCGGCGCAGGACCATGCCGACGTCCGACGCGCTCCACGAGCCGATCGCGGTGGGGCGCGGGAGCACGATGCCGTCCGCCGCCCGGGGGTACCGCTCGGCGGGCGTGCCGGTGAACGGGTCGGCGGGCAGCGTCGCGGACCGGTCGGCGCCCCGGGCACCGAGCAGAGCCGGGCCCCAGGACACCGTGCCGGCGGGGACCCAGTGCTGCACGAGCGGCACCGCGAGGAGACCCGCGACGACCACCGCGATGACGCTCACCACGGTGACGCGGACCGTGTGCCGCCGGGACCGGCGGTGCGCACTGCGACGGCGCTCCGCTCCGGCCCACAGCTTCGCGTACGGATCCGGCGGGGTACTGCGGGCACGGGCGGGACGGTCGCGCGACGACTCGGACGACATCGGTGCAGCCGGCTCCTCTCCCTGTCCGCCCCTGATCCAACACCCTCGTGCCCCGCGCGAGCGCGGCCCGGGGCACGATGGGGACATGCCCGAGGGAGACACCGTCTGGCTGGCCGGCCGCCGCATGCACGACGCCCTGGCCGGCCGGACGCTGACGGTGAGCGACTTCCGTCTCCCGGACCTGGCCACCACCGACCTCGTCGGCCGGTCGGTGCTCGAGGTCGTCGCCCGTGGCAAGCATCTGCTGATACGGACGGCCGGCCCCGGCGGAGCACCGGCCCTCACGGTACACACGCACTTCCGGATGGACGGCTCGTGGCACATCCACCGTGCGGGCGAACGCTGGCGCGGTGGCGCGTCTCACGACATCCGGCTCGTCCTCGGCGTCCCGGACACGGTCGCGGTGGGCTACCGGCTGCACGACGTGGCCGTCGTGCCCACCGAGGAGGAGGACCGGCTGGTGGGCCACCTCGGGCCGGACCTCCTCGGCCCGGACTGGGACACCGGCGAGGCCGTGCGCCGCCTCGGCGCCGATCCGGACCGGGAGATCGGCCCGGCGCTGCTCGACCAGCGCAACCTCGCCGGGATCGGGAACCTCTACAAGGCCGAGACGCTCTTCCTGCGCGGCGTGAACCCGTGGGCGCCCGTCGCGTCGGTGCGGGACCTCCCGGCGCTCGTCACGACCGCCCGGCGGCTGCTGCACGCGAACCGGGACCGCTGGGAGCAGGTCACCACCGGCAGCACCCGCAGGGGCGGCCACCACTGGGTGTTCGAGCGGCCGGGGAAGCCGTGCCGCCGCTGCGGGACGCCGGTGCGGGTCGCGGACCAGGGCGACCCGCCGCAGGCGCGGCTGACGTACTGGTGCCCGCACTGCCAGCCGCTGCCACCGGTGGCCGACGGGGGCTGATCAGGCCGGCGTGCCCCAGCGTGCCGAGATCCGGGCCGTCTCGGCCAGTCCGGCCGCGAGTCCGCGCAGCGCGTCGGTCGCGTCCGCCAGCCGGCGGACGACCGGCCCGTCGCCGGTGCCGTCGGCCGCCAGGCACTCCCCCGCCGCGGCCACCATCCGCTCGTACGCCGTGACGCCGTCGGCCAGGCCCGTGCGCAGCGCGGCCGCGCCCGCGTCGAGCCGCGCCCGGGCGTCGGGCGGGGCGACGGCGGCAGCACGGTCGACGGCCACGAGCCGGGCGGCGGCCGTGCGCAGCGCCCGCTCGGCGGCCGCGGCCTCGCGCCGGGTGTCCGCCGCCGCGCCGGTGGCCATGCGGGCCGTGACGAGGGTCAGCGCACCGGCCGCCCGGTCCAGCCGCCGCAGCAGCGGGGCCGCGGCCGACCCGCGGGCCCCGAACCGGGCCCGCGCGCGGGCGACGACGTCGAGCACAGGCACGGCGCCCGGCGCGGGGACGGCCACCTCCGGGACCGGCAGCGCCCGCAGGGCCCGGTCCTCCCGCCAGCGCAGGACCCCGGACGCCGCCGCACCGGCCGCCGCGGCGGCCCAGGCCAGGTCCGGCAGCCCGAGGCCCGCGTACGGCAGCGCCACGGCCGCCGCACCGCCGAGCGCGGCCGCCGCCACGGTGGCGCGGCGGACCCGCCGCCGGCTCCGGGCGAGCAGCCGGACGTGCGCGGCGTGGGGGTCCCGCACGGCGAGCACGCCTCAGCCCTGGTCCTGCTCCGGGGCGGGGATCGCCTGCGGGGACGGGGAGCTCGGCAGCGTCTCGGCCGCCATGCCGGCCCGGATCTGGTCGAGCCGGGACTGGCCCGCCATGTCGAGCGCGGACTTCTGGACCTCGATCATCCGGCCCTCGACGGAGTTCTGCGCCAGCTCGGCGCTGCCGAGCGCGTTGGCGTACCGCCGCTCGATCTTCTCCCGGACCTCGTCCAGCGACGGGGTGCTGCCCGGGGCGGTCATCCCGGACATCTGCTGCAGGGAGGCCGAGACCTGCTCCTGCATCTTGGCCTGCTCGAGCTGGCTGAGGAGCTTGGTGCGCTCGGCGAGCTTCTGCTGGAGGACCATCGCGTTGTTCTCGACGGCCTTCTTCGCCTGCTCGGCCGCACCGAGCGCCTGGTCGTGCAGCCCCTTGAGGTTCTCCATGCCCTGCTCGGCGGCGACCAGCTGGGTCGCGAACACCTGGGCGGTCTGCTCGAACTCGGCCGCCTTCGCCCCGTCGCCGTTCGCACGCGACTGGTCGGCGAGCACGAGGGCCTGCCGGGCGGACGACTGCAGCTTCTCCACCTCGGACATCTGGCGGGACAGCTTCATCTCGAGCTGCCGCTGGTTACCGATCACCGAGGCGGCCTGGGCGTTGAGGGCCTGATGCTGGCGCTGGGCCTCCTCGATCGCCTGCTGGATCTGCACCTTGGGGTCGGCGTACTCGTCCACCTTCGCGCCGAGCGCCGCCATCAGGTACTTCCAGGCCTTGACGAACGGGTTCGCCATGTCGCGGTCCCTCCCCGGTTCCCGGTCGCCTCGTGCGGCCGCATGGACTCCATGCTCCCAGGTCGCCGCACCTCCGTCACGTTCGCACCCCGCTCAGGAGCCGAGCGCGCGCCGGGACACCTCCACGGTCTCGGCCAGGCCGCTCCGGAGGGCGGCGAGGCGGTCGGACAGCGCGGTGGCCTGCCCACCGGCGGCGTCGGCACCGCCGGGCGCGGCCGCGAGGGCCACCACCTCGTCGACCCGCTCGACCAGGCCCTCGAGGTCGAGCGCGGTGCTCTCCAGGCGCGCGAGGAGCTGCTCCCGGGCGGCCCGGAGCCGCCCGTACGTGGCGAGCTGCTCCGCGGCGGTCTCCGCGGCCCGGGTCTGCGCCCGGCGCTCGGAGCCGCTCGGCGCGTCGTACAGGTCCCGCACGAGACGGCCCCGCTCCGCCTGGAGCCGCGGCACGTCGAACCGGGACGCGGCGCCGTCGACGGCGGTCACCTGCGCGGCGATCCGGCGGAGCTGCGCGAGCGCCTCGTCCCCGCCCGTGGCGACCGGTCCGAGCAGCCCCCGGACGGGAGCCGGCGCGGCGGCGGTCCGCTCGGCGAGCGCGCGTACCGCCGTCTCGGCCCGCCGGAGCCAGACCGCCGCCGGGCTGCCCTGGGTGGGCCGGGGCGGGACGGGCGCACGTCCGCCGTGGCGGCGGGCGAGCAGTCCGGCGCCGAACGTCACGGCGTACACCATGACGCCGACCGCGATCCCGACGGCGAGCGCGGGACCGCCCGCCGCGGAGGTGAACGCCCCGGCGAGCACGCCGGCCACCACGGCCGCGAGGAACGACATCAGCCGAGACGGATGGGCAGGGCGCGAGCGAGGAGACGCGCCGAGGGCTCCGGGTCGCCGGGCCGGGTCAGGTACGTGCAGAGCCACCGGAGCACGAGGTCGGCCGCGGCGGGGTCGCGGCCGGTGTCGGCGAGCGCCGTGCGGACCGCCTCCTCCGCCGCCCGCCGGCCGGGCGCGGACGGGTCCGCGGTCAGCAGCGCGCACAGCGTCACGGGCTCGTCGGCCGCGAGCCGCCGGACGGTGGGATGCTCTCCCAGCCGCCGCGCCGCGAGCGTCAGCGCGTCCTCGAGCGGCAGGCCGGAGCACTCGTCCGCGAGGGCGTGGACCTCGGCCTCGACGACCGCGGACCAGACGTCCTCCTTGGTGCGGAAATGGTTGTACAGGGTGCCCTTCGCGACGCCCGCCGCGGCGGCGATGTCGGACATGGCGGTGTGCCGGGCGCCGTGTGCCGCGACCAGCCGGAGCGCGGCGGCCAGCAGCACCGCGCGGGTGCGGCCCATCGCGTTGCCCGCGCGCACACGGGTGCCGGGCACCCTGCGCGGGGCGGCCGACGCAGAGACCACCGGTGGGTGCACGACCGGGCTGCCCACCTCAGGCAGCGGCGACGACGTGCCGTGCGGAGACCTCCGCGGACGGCACCTCCGCCACCACGCGCCCGTCGGCCCCGACCGGCTCGAGGACACCCTCGGGCAGCTGCTCGGCGACGGACAGGGTGTCCGTGACGTTCCGGAGCACATCGGAGAGCCGGACCCCGAGCGCCTCGCAGATGGACGCGAGCAGCTCGCTCGACGCCTCCTTCTGCCCGCGCTCGACCTCGGAGAGGTAGCCCAGGCTGACGCGCGCGGCACCGGACACCTCACGCAGGGTCCGGTGCTGGGCGAGCCGCTGCGCACGCAGCGAGTCACCGAGGACCCGTCGGAGCAGGACCATCGGAACTCCCCTCGCCGGCGGCTCGTCGGGCGGACTCCTCGTCCGCCTCTCGCGGTTGGTCCCCCCACGGTACCCCGGGTCCCCGGTGGGAGCACCGAACCGGCCCGATGGTTCCGCCTATGGCGTAACGAGGTCCCGCAGGAGCAGGGCCAGCACGGCGGCCACGGTGGCACGCCGGATCGCGGCGCGGTCACCGGGGAACTCGTGGCTCACCGAGCTCACGCCGCGCGGGCCGGCGCAGGCGATCCAGACGAATCCGGGCCGGTGCCCGCCGACCGGGTCCGGACCGGCCACGCCGGTGGTCGCGAGCCCCCAGTCCGCGCCGCAGCGCTCCCGGGCGCCCAGGGCCAGGGCCTCGGCCACGTCCCCGTCGACCGGGCCGCGCGCCGCGAGCAGGTCCGCCGGGACGCCCGCGAGTGTCGCCTTGAGGTCCGTCGCGTACACGACGAGCCCGCCGCGGAAGACGGCGCTGGCCCCCGGCACGTCCACCACGGTGGCCGCCAGCAGGCCCCCGGTGAGCGACTCGGCCACGGCGAGCGTCTCCCCGCGCTCCCCCAGCCGCGCCAGCACCTCGGCGGCGGCGCTCACCGGCGGGCGGCCCGGGCGGCGCGGGCCGCCTTCTTCGCGAGCGCGCGGTCGCTGGTCCGCCGCAGCACCAGCGCGCGGGCGACGTAGTCCGCGCCGGTCACGACCGTGACGACCACGGCCGCGGCCATGAGCCACGGCGACAGCAGGTCGATCGGGTACGGCCACGGCCACACGTACCACGGGATCGCGACGGCCTGGAGCATGGTCTTGAGCTTGCCGCCGCGGCTGGCCGGGATGACGCCGTGCCGGATCACCCAGAACCGGATGACCGTCACGCCGACCTCGCGGGCCAGCACCACGACCGTCACCCACCAGGGCAGCATCCCCAGCATCGACAGGATGACGAAGCCCGTACCGGTCAGCGCCTTGTCCGCGATCGGGTCGGCGACCTGGCCGAACGTGGTGACGAGGTTCCGCGACCGCGCGATCCGCCCGTCCCAGAGGTCGGTGAGCGAGGCGACCCCGAACGCCGCGCACGCGGCGGCGCGCAGCCAGAGGTCGGTGCCGTCGGACCCGATCAGGAGCAGCGCGAAGACGGGGACGAGGAGGAGCCGGGCGATGGTCAGGAGGTTGGCGGGGTTCAGCAGCGGCGGGGCGGCCACCAGCGGCTCGGTCCCGGTGTTGCTGTCCCCCACCACCTCGGTCACGCCGGGCCCGCCGAGATCACCTCGGTCAGGGACGCCACCAGGTCCACGCCCTCGCTCCCCGTGACGGTCGCCCGGACCAGGTCGCCGACCCGGAGCCCGGCGCCGAGCACGGTGGTCGACCCGTCCACCTCGGGCGCCTGGTGCGCGGCGCGGCCCTCGGCGACATCGCCGTCGACGGACTCCACCAGCACCTCGAGGGTCGTGCCGACGCGTTCCTCGGCGCGCTGGGCGGTGAGCTCCTCAGCGAGCCGCCAGACCCGCTCGTACCGCCGCGCGACCTCGTCGGCGGGCAGCTTGTCGCCGAAGGACGCCGCCTCCGTGCCGTCCTCGTCGGAGTACGGGAACACGCCGACCGCGTCGAGGCGCGCCGCGGTGAGGAACCGTTCGAGCTCCTCGACGTCGGCCTCGGTCTCCCCGGGGAAGCCGACGATGAAGTTGCTGCGCGCCCCCGCCTCCGGGTCCAGCGCCCGTGCCGACGCCAGCAGGTCGAGGAACCGCTCGGTCGAGCCGAAGCGGCGCATCCGCCGCAGGACGGGCTCGCTGGAGTGCTGGAACGACAGGTCGAGGTACGGCGCGACGCCGGGTGTCCGCGCGAGCGTCTCGACCAGCGAGGGACGGGTCTCGGCGGGCTGGAGGTAGCTCACCCGGACGCGGACGATGCCCTCGATCTCCGCGAGGTCGCGGACGAGCGTCTCGAGCAGCCGGGGGTCGCCGAGGTCCTTGCCGTACGAGGTGGAGTTCTCGCTGACCAGCACCAGCTCGCGGACGCCGTCGGCGGCGAGCCAGCGGGCCTCGTTGACCACGTCCGCGGGACGCCGGGAGACGAACGACCCGCGGAACGACGGGATCGCGCAGAACGAGCAGCGGCGGTCGCAGCCGCTCGCAAGCTTCAGCGGCGCGACCGGGCCCCGCTCGAGCCGCTTCCGCAGCACGGTCGGGCCGCCGGCGTGGCCGGGGATCCCCACCGCGGTGTCCTGGCGGTCGATCGGGGTGATGGGCAGCAGCTCCCGCCGGTCCCGCGGGGCGTGGGGCACGTGCGGGGTCCCGTTCAGGATCCCCTGCAGCCGCGCGGCGATGTCGTCGTAGTCGTCGAACCCGAGGACCGCGTCCGCCTCGGGGAGGCTCTCGGCGAGCTGGTTGCCGTACCGCTCGGCGAGGCACCCCACCGCGACGACCTTCGCGCCGGTGTCCGACGCCGCCAGGAGCGTGTCGACGGAGTCCTTCTTGGCCTGCTCGACGAAGCCGCAGGTGTTCACCATGACGACGTCGGCGTCGTCGGCGTCGGCCAGTTCCCACCCCTCGGCGGCGAGCCGCCCGGCGAGTTCCTCGGAGTCGACCTCGTTCCGCGCGCAGCCCAGCGTGACGAGGGCGACCTTCCGGCCGCCGGTGGAGGGAGCAGACATGCGACGAGCGTACCGGGCACCTACCGTGCGGCCCGACGTACCGACGGTAGGGTCGGTCGCGATGGAATCCCCGGTCTCGGTGCGGCGCGCCCGCACGTCCGACGTGCGCGCCGTGAAGGCGCTCGTCGACGCGTACGCCCACCGCCACATCCTGCTCGCCAAGAACACCGTCACGCTGTTCGAGGACGTGCAGGAGTTCTGGGTCGCCGAGATCGGCGGGCAGGTCGTCGGGTGCGGGGCGCTGCACGTGTTCTGGGAGGACCTCGGCGAGATCCGCACACTCGCGGTCGACCCGGCCTGGCGCGGCCGCCGGATCGGGGACCTGCTGGTCGAGCGGCTGGTGGGCGCGGCACGGGAGCTGGGGCTGGGGCGGATCTTCGTGCTGACGTTCGAGGTCGGGTTCTTCGTCCGGCACGGCTTCACCGAGATCGACGGCACGCCCGTGGAGCCGGACGTCTTCGAGGAGATGGTGCGGTCGTACGACGAGGGCGTGGCGGAGTTCCTCGAGCTCGAGTACGTGAAACCGAACACGCTCGGCAACACGCGGATGATCCGGTACCTGTAGGCCCGCGTGCCCGCGGGGCAGGGACCTGCCGGTGGGGCTCGTCGGGCCCTACTCCCCGCCCCCGCCACCCCGCAGCGTGAACAGCACGCCGTCCAGCTCGTCCGGCTTCACCAGCACGTCCCGCGCCTTGGAGCCCTCGCTGGGTCCGACGATCCCCCGCGACTCCATGAGGTCCATCAGCCGGCCCGCCTTCGCGAAACCGACCCGCAGCTTGCGCTGCAGCATCGACGTGGACCCGAACTGCGTCGACACGACCAGCTCCACCGCCTGGCACAGCAGGTCGATGTCGTCGCCGATCTCCTCGTCGATCTTCTGGACGCTCTGCGCGGGCGCGGTGACGTCCTCGCGGAACTCCGGCTCCCGCTGCTCCCTGGTGAACTTCACCACGGCGTTGATCTCGGCCTCGGTCACCCACGCGCCCTGGAAGCGGATCGGCTTGCTCGCGCCCATCGGCAGGAACAGCCCGTCGCCGCGGCCGAGCAGCTTCTCCGCGCCGGGCTGGTCCAGGATGACCCGGGAGTCCGCCAGCGAGGACGTGGAGAAGGCCAGGCGGCTCGGGACGTTCGCCTTGATGAGTCCGGTGACGACGTCCACGGACGGCCGCTGGGTGGCGAGGACCAGGTGGATGCCGGCGGCACGCGCGAGCTGGGTGATGCGGACGACGGAGTCCTCGACGTCCCGCGGCGCGACCATCATGAGGTCCGCGAGCTCGTCGACGATCACCAGCAGGTAGGGGTACGGCCGGTACACCCGCTCGCTCCCCGGCGGCGCGACGATCTCGCCCTTGCGCACCTTCCGGTTGAAGTCGTCCACGTGGCGCACGCCGTTGGCCGCGAGGTCCTCGTACCGCATGTCCATCTCGCGGACGACCCACTGGAGCGCGTCGGCGGCCTTCTTGGGGTTGGTGATGATCGGCGTGACGAGGTGCGGCACGCCCTCGTACGAGGTGAGCTCCACCCGCTTGGGGTCGATCAACACGAGCCGGACCTCGTCGGGGGTGGCCCGGGACAGCACGGAGACGAGCAGCGAGTTGATGCAGCTCGACTTGCCCGCGCCGGTGGCACCGGCGATGAGGATGTGCGGCATCTTGGCGAGGTTCGCGACGACGAACCCGCCCTCGATGTCCTTGCCGAGCCCCACGAGCATCGGGTGGTGGTCGGCGGTGGACGCGTGGCTGCGCAGCACGTCGCCGAGGGACACGGTCTCCGGGTCGGCGTTGGGGATCTCCACGCCGACCGCGCTCTTGCCGGGGATCGGGCTGATGATGCGGATGTCCGGGCTCTTCACGGCGTACGCGATGTTGCGGGACAGCTGGGTGATCCGCTCGACCTTCACGGCGGGACCGAGCTCGATCTCGTACCGCGTGACCGTCGGGCCCCGGGTGAACCCGGTGACGGCCGCGTCCACGTCGAACTGGTCGAAGACCTGCGTGAGCGACTCGATGACCGCGTCGTTCGCCTTGCTGCGGGCCTTGGCGGGCGAGCCGCTGGCGAGCAGGTCCGGCGGCGGCAGGCGGTAGTCGCCCTCGGTCGCCGTGAGCGCGAGCTGCTCGGCGCGCGTGGGGGCGGGCGTGTGCTCGGGCGGCGCGGCGAGCGTCGGCACCGCGGCGGTGGCCGACGCGGTGGGCCGCTTCACCCCCGCCGGCGGCAGCGGCGACTCCTCGCCGTCGTCGTCGGCCGGCTCCTCGGCGAACGTCGCCTGGCGCCGTCGGGCGGGGCGGCGCCGCTTCACGGGCTCCTCCCCCTCGGGCAGCTCGAGGATGTCGAGGCCGTCCGGCGCAGGCTCCCCGGCGTGACGGCGTCCGAGCGAGCGCAGCTTCGCGGGGATCGTGTTGAGCGGCGTCGCCGTGACCACGAGGATCCCGAAGACCAGCACCATCACGAGGACCGGCACGGCGACCCAGCCCGTGACGGCCTGCGCGAGCAGGCCGCCGGTCGCCACGCCGACCGCCCCACCGGCGTGCCCGCGGGCCTCCATGCCGGTCGGCGACCCGGCGACGAGGTGCATCAGGCCGAGCGCGCCCGCGGACAGCGCGGTCCACCCGACGACGCCGCGACCGCGGGGCGCGGGCTCGGACGCACGGCGCAGCAGCCGCACCCCGGCGTACGCCAGCAGCAGCGGCACCGCCATCGCCGCGGAGCCCACCACGCCCCGGACGACATCGGTCAGCGCGGCCCCGACCGGCCCGCCGGCCGAGAACCAGACCCCCGCGGCGACCGCGAGCGCGAGGCACAGGAACAGGAAGCCCGCACCGTCCCGGCGGTGCTCCGGGTCCAGCTCGCGGGCGGTCGCGGCCTGGCGGCCCACCGTGCGGGCGAGCGCCCCGGCGCCCCGGGCGAACAGCATCCAGAGGCCGCCGAGCCCGCGGCCGATCGCGCCGAGGAACGCGACGAACGGGTGCGGGCCGCGGCGGGCGGGCGTCCGGGACCGGGAGGACGGGCGCGCGGCGGGCTTGCGCGCCGGCGCCTTCTTGGTGGCCGCGCCGGAGCGCGACGTGGTGCGCGCCGGACCAGACCCGCGCGGCCGGCTCGCAGTGGTCGATCCCCGGGCAGGCATGCGGGAGACGGTAGCGCGCCGCGGCCCGGCGACGGGCGATCTGCGCGCCGTGTCCCGGTGTGAAACGGCACGGGCCCCGCCGGAGACCCGGCGGGGCCCTGCGACGCGACGGATCAGCGGAGGGTGAGCAGCGCGTCCACGTTGGCGTACGGGCGGCCCGTGGTGCCGACGTTGACCACCTTCACGGTGTGCGCACCGGTGGAGGACCACGCGTACGTCCACACGACCTGGCGCGTGGCGGCCTGGGAGGCGCGCAGGTCCACCGTGGCGGCGACCTTGCCGTCCACGTACACCCTCACCACACCCTGCGCGGCGCTGCGCGACGCGACCAGGGCCACCGCACGGGAGGTCACCGTGGCGGACGCGGCGGATCCGGCCTTCGAGGTCGACCGCACGGTCCCGCCCTGGACGGCGCTGGACCGGGCCACGCCCCACGTCCCGGAGTAGCGGAACGCGCCGTCCTGGACCAGGTCCGCGACCGCGGAGCCGGTGGCCGTGACCTCGTTGCCCGCGCAGTCCGTGACCGTGACGGTGAGCGGGGTGGTGCCGGCGGGCAGCGCGTCGGCCACCGAGGTCGTGCCGGCGGCGACGCTCCGGGTGGTGCCCGAGGTGAGCGCCTGGCCGCACACGCCGCTGCCCGCGTCGGTCGCGGTCCAGGACGTGGTCACCGGGAACGTCGAGGAGGCGCTGCCGCCGCGGAACACCGCCCGCGGCCCGGTCGCCACCGGCGCGGTGCCGTCGACGAGGTACCGGACGGAGTTCGACGCGGTCCGGGTGACGCCCTGACCGTCGACGGCCCGCACGGTCACCGTGCTGCGGCCCGCGGGCACCGTGACGGTGGCCGACGTGGCGTCGGCGGCCGTCGTCCCGGCCACGGCGCCGTTCACGAGCACCTCGTACCGGGCGATGCCGGTGCCGGTGTCGGCGCTCGCGCCCCAGGTCACCTGCACGGCACCGGTACGGACCACGAGGTCCTTCCCGGCCGCGGGGACGCCGGTGAGGCTGAACGGACCCGGCATCGCCGTGCCCAGGCGGACCACCGCGCCGGTGGCGGAGGTGGAGACGACCGTGAGCGTGACCTTGCCGGACGGGGACGTCCACGCCTCACCGGCCCGCAGCGCGGCCCGGTCCAGCTTCGCGCCGATCGGGTTGCCGTCGAGGAGCTGGGTGCCGCCGCCGGGCTTCAGCGTGTCGGCGCGGTGGATCACGACGCCGGACCCGGGCACCGCGTACCCGCTGGTGGCCGCGCTGCCGTCGATCCAGCTGTCACGGCCCGTCTTGGTGCGGTACTCGAGGAAGTACCGCGCGGTGCCGTCGGTGAGCCGGGCGCCGCGGACGCCCGCCGTGCCGCCGAGCGGCGCAAGCGTGAGCTGGCCCGCGGTGAGGTCGGTGATGCCGCCGGGCGAGAGCAGGCCGAGCTGGTCGCGCTGCGGCGCGGACAGGTTGCCGCTGGTGCCCCAGGCGATGCCCATGATGTCGTACGGGTCGCGGTACGGCTGGACGGTGCACGTCGCGGCCTCGGTGGTCCGGACCCCGCCGCTGTCGCACCAGCGCAGGTTCGAGTGGCCGAGCCCCAGGTTGTGGCCGAGCTCGTGGCCCATCACGTCGAGGCGCGCGGTGCCGTTGATGACGGCCCAGCCGCCGTAGCCCGGGTCGTTGTTGCTGATCGTCGCGAGACCGGCCCACTGGCAGGTGGGGTCGTTCGTCGCGTACGCCAGGATGTGCGCGACCGTCCTGCCCGGGGTGTACCCGGCGGCGGCGTAGATCTGCTGGAGCGCGGTGTCGGACACCGTGCCGTTCTGGCAGAACGTGCCCGGCAGCGTCAGCGGCGCGGTGACCTTGGAGACGTGGAACCCGATCCGGCCGCCGCTCGCGTCCTTCCAGTACGAGTCGACCTGAGCGTCGACCACGCCGGCGACCTGCGCGCCGGTCTTGTCGACGGCGTGGCCGGACCACTGGACGGGGACGACGACGACCGGCTTGGCGGTGTAGTCCGCGGCGGCCGCGACGGCCGGGGCGGCCGCGACGACGGAGAACGACCGGACGGCCCGCGCCCCCGTGGCGGAGAACCCGGGGCTCAGCGTGGTCCGCACCCGGGTGCCGGTCGGGACGTCCGCCAGCCCCTCGACCGTCTGCGTGCCGCTCGGCGTCACCACGAGGGTGTGCCGCACGTCGCCGTGGCCGACCTCGCCGAAGACGCCCTCGTCACCGTGGCCGGCCGGCTCCGCGATCACCTGCTGGACGATGCCGGTCACCGCGAGCGGGGTGTCCGCGAGGGCCGGTGCGGCCAGACCGAGGACGGTGGCGCCGGTGGAGGCGGCGAGGAGTGCCGCGAGGGTGCGGGAGAGGCGTGTGATCACGGAGCGTCCCTATTGGATCGACGGAGAGTGATAACTCCTCATCGGTCCGAACCGGGACGATCTTGATCATTCGGGCAGGTCTATCTGTGTGGTACGCGTCACACCTCGAGGACGGTGGGCACGATCATCGGCCGCCGCCGGTACGTGTCCGACACCCACCGGCCCACGGTCCGCCGGACGAGCTGCTGGAGCTGGTGCGGGTCGGAGACCCCGTCCTCCGCGGCATGGTCCAGCGCGTCGGTGATGAGCGGCAGGACGCCGTCGAACGCGTCGGCCGCGTCGGTGAAGCCACGGCCGTTCACGAACGGGCCGCCCACGACCTTGCCGTTCACCGAGTCGACCACGACCGTGACCGCGACGAAGCCCTCCTCGCCGAGGATCCGCCGCTCGATCAGCGACGACTCCCCCACGTCGCCGACGTGCAGGCCGTCGACGTACACGTACCGGTTGTCCAGGTGCCCGACGACCCGCGCGGTGCCGTCCACGAGGTCCACCACGTCGCCGTCCTCGATCAGCACCACGCGCTCGGGGGCGACCCCCGACTGCACGGCGAGCCGCCCGTGCGCGCGCAGGTGCCGCCACTCGCCGTGGACCGGCATCATGTTGCTGGGACGGGTCGCGTTGAGCAGGTACAGGAGCTCGCCCGCCGGCGCGTGGCCGGAGACGTGCACCTTGGCGACCTCCTTGTGCACGACGTGCGCGCCGAGCCGCGCGAGACCGTTGATCACCCGGTACACGGCGGTCTCGTTGCCGGGGACCAGGCTGGACGCCAGCACGACCGTGTCGCCCGGCACGATCGTCACGTGCCGGTGGTCGCCGCTCGCCATCCGGCCGAGCGCGCTCATCGGCTCGCCCTGCGAGCCGGTCGACATGAACACGACCTGCGACGGCGGCAGCCCGGCGGCCTCGTCGAGCGACACCAGCAGGCCCGGCCGGACGTGCAGCAGGCCCAGGTCGCGGGCGACGCCCATGTTGCGGACCATCGACCGGCCGACGAAGGCCACCTTGCGGCCGTGGTTCGCCGCCGCGTCGAGCACCTGCTGGACGCGGTGCACGTGGCTCGCGAACGACGCGACGATGACGCGCCGTGTCGCCCCGCGGAAGACGTCGTCGAGCACCGGGCCGATCTCGCGCTCCGGGGTGACGAAGCCGGGGATCTCGGCGTTCGTGGAGTCCGACAGCAGCAGGTCGACGCCCTCGGCCCCGAGCCGGGCGAAGCCGCCGAGGTCCGTGAGCCGCCCGTCCAGGGGCAGCTGGTCCATCTTGAAGTCGCCGGTGTGCAGCACGAGGCCGGCGGGCGTCCGGATGGCGACCGCGAGCGCGTCCGGGATCGAGTGGTTCACCGCGAAGAACTCGCAGCCGAACGGCCCGAGCTGCTCGGTCTGCCCCTCGGCGACGGTCAGGGTGTACGGGTTGATGCGGTGCTCGCGGAGCTTCGCCTCGACCAGCGCGAGGGTGAACCGGGAGCCGACGAGCGGGATGTCCGGCTTGAGCCGCAGCAGGTACGGCACGCCGCCGATGTGGTCCTCGTGGCCGTGGGTGAGCACGACGGCCTCGATGTCGTCCAGCCGGTCCGCGATCGTCGAGAAGTCCGGGAGGATGAGGTCGACGCCCGGCTGGTCGGCCTCGGGGAACAGCACGCCGCAGTCCACGACGAGCAGGCGGCCGTCGTACTCGAAGACGGTCATGTTCCGGCCGATGGCCCCCAGCCCGCCGAGCGGGACGATGCGCAGCGCGCCCTCGGCCAGTTCGGGCGGGGCGCCGAGCGGCTGCTTCGGGGCGTTCGGGCCGGTGTGCGAGACGCTCACGCGACCACACCCGCCGGCAGCTCGACCCGGCCCGCGGCGAGGTCGGTGACCAGCGTCGCGACCTCCGCGTCGGTGGCGTCGACCAGCGGGAGGCGCACCGGCCCGGCCGGGAGGCCGAGCAGGCGCAGCGCCGCCTTGGTCAGGATCACGCCCTGCGTCCGGAACATCCCCGTGTACACCGGGAGCAGCGAGTAGTGGATCTGGCGGGCGCGCACCCCGTCACCGCCCTCGTACGCGTCGAGCATCTCGCGGAGCCGCACGCCGACCACGTGGCCGACGACGCTGACGAAGCCGACCGCGCCGATCGAGAGCAGCGGCAGGTTGAGCGCGTCGTCGCCGGAGTAGTACGCGAGGTCGGTGTGGGCCAGCACCCAGGAGGTGGCGGCGAGGTCGCCCTTGGCGTCCTTCACCGCGAGGATCCGCGGGTGCTCGGCGAGCCGGGCGAGCGACTCGGGGGCGATCGCCGTCGCGGTGCGGCCCGGGATGTCGTACAGCATCACCGGCAGGTCGGTGGCGTCCGCGGCCGCGCGGAAGTGCGCGACGAGGCCGGCCTGCGGCGGCTTGTTGTAGTACGGGGTGACGAGCAGCAGGCCGTGCGCGCCCGCCTTCTCGGCGGTGCGGGCCAGGTCGATCGTGTGCCGGGTGTCGTTGTTGCCCGCGCCCGCCACGATCGTGGCGCGGTCACCGACCGCCTCGACCACCGCGCGGAGCAGCGTGTCCTTCTCCGGGTCGGTGAGGGTGGCGGACTCGCCGGTCGTGCCGTTGACCACGAGCCCGTCGTTTCCGCCCTCGTCGACGAGATGGGCGGCGAGCCGCTGTGCCCCCTCGACGTCGAGACGGCCGTCAGCCGTGAAGGGGGTCACCATGGCGGTGAGGACGCGGCCGAACGGGCGCGCGGGGTCGATCGTCATGGCGTCAGGTTAGTGCACCCCGCGTGACGGGGAACGTCGGCGGCGGCCCTGCCCCGGATACCGGGGAGCCCCGCGACGCACCGGTCGGGGGTCCGGGACGTCACGGGGCTCGGGCGGTACAACGAGGGCTCGCTCGACTGAGTTACGGCCCGACTACGGAAAGTCCTCAGCCCTCCGCGACGAGCGGGCTGGACGCCACCTCGGTGCCGTCCGGGAGCGCGCTGGTCGTGAAGTCGGCGAACACGTTCGGCGCGACGCGCTGCAGCTCGCGGAGGCAGGCGATCGCGAGGCCGCGGATCTCGACGTCGGCGTGCTCGCTGGCGCGCATCGCCACGAAGTGGCGCCAGGCGCGGTAGTTGCCGGTCACGACGATCCGGGTCTCGGTCGCGTTGGGGAGCACCGCGCGCGCGGCCTGGCGGGCCTGCTTGCGGCGAAGGGTCGCGTTCTCCACGTCGGCGAACTTCTTCTCGAGCCCCTCGAGCAGCTCGGTGTACGCGGCGAGGCTCGCGTCGGTGGCAGCGAGGAACTTCGCGTGCAGCTCCGGGTCGCCCGCGATCACGTCCGGCTCGACCATCGCGGCGTCGCGCTCCGGGACGTACCGCTGGGACAGCTGGCTGTAGGAGAAGTGCCGGTGCCGGATGAGCTCGTGCGTCAGCGACCGGGAGATGCCGGTCAGGTAGAACGTGACGCTCCCGTGCTCGAGCACGGACAGGTGGCCGACCTCGAGGATGTGGCGGAGATACCCCGCGTTCGTCGCCGTGGCCGGGTTCGGCTTGCCCCACGACTGGTAGCACGCGCGCCCGGCGAACTCGGCGAGGGCCTGTCCCCCGTCGGCGTCGGTGTCCCACGGCACCTCCGCGGGCGGGGCGAACTGGGTGTACGCGATGACCTGGACGGCGGGCGGGGCGATGTCGGGCACAGGGCTCTCCGGCGGAGTGGGAACTGCGGTCACCCGAGGGTACGCGAGGCTCAGACGCGGAAGGAGAGGAACGGCTCCCACGGCAGGTTCCGCAGCACCGCGAACACCGCCCAGACGATCCCGACGGCGAGCCAGGACCGCCGCCCCGGCCGCCACGGGATCGCCGTGCCGAGCAGCCGGGACGCCGCCCACACGACGTAGCCGTACAGCACGATCGGCACCAGCAGCAGCGCGACGAGGTGGTGGCGGGCGGCCTCGGGGATGTTGCCGTGGACGAGGTACCAGACCATCCGGGTACCGCCGCAGCCCGGGCAGTCCAGGCCGGTGAGCTCCCGGAACAGGCAGGGCCCGACGGGGTCGCGGCGCGCGTCGGTGGGGTCGTTCGCCGCCACGTACCCGACGGCGGAGGCCGCACACGCCAGGACGGCGAGGGGCGCGACCCACGCCGGGCGGGACACGAGCCGGGTGAGCACCCCACCCGGGCGGGCGGGCCGGGGCGGGGCGAGCTGCGGCTGCACCCCGCCACGGTAGCGGGTCAGCCCGCCTCCGCGAGGAGCGCCCGCGCGAGCGGCGGCGCGAGATCGCCCGCCCCCGGCGACGCGACACCGGACAGGCCCAGCCACGCGGCGAGCCGGTGCAGCGCCGCCGCCAGCGCGCCGGCGACCTCCTCCGGCGGGTGCCCCGCCTCGAGGTGCACGCCCGGCACACGCAGGACCCCCGCGGCGCGGTCCGCCTTGAGGTCGACGCGGGCGACGAGGTGCTCGCCCAGCAGGAACGGCAGCACGTAGTACCCGTGGACGCGCTTGTGCGACGGCGTGTAGATCTCCAGGCGGTAGCGGAAGTCCCACAGGCGCTCGGCGCGGGACCGTTCCCAGACCAGGGAGTCGAACGGGGACAGCAGCGTGGCGGCCGCGATCCGCCGCGGGAGCCGCGCGGCGGGGGCCAGGTAGGCGGGATGGCGCCAGCCGGCGACGGTCACCGGGGTCAGTGTCCCCTCGTCCACCAGCGCGGCGACGGCGGCCCGCGCATCGGCCGGGGTCAGCCGGAAGTAGTCGCGGAGGTCTCGCTCGGTCGCCACGCCGAGCGCGCGGGCGGCGATGCGGACGAGCTCCCGCCGCGCCGCGGCCGGCTCCGGGGTGGGCGTGCCGAGCACGTCGGGGGGCAGCACACGCTCGGTCAGGTCGTACAGCCGCTCGAAGCCACGGCGCGACGCCGTCGTGATCTCGCCGGTGAAGAAGAGCCACTCGAGGGCGGTCTTGGTCTCGTCCCAGTCCCACCACGGCCCGGCCCGGACGGCCCGCGGGCCGGCGAGGTCCCCCGCGCCGACCGGACCTCGCTCGGCGACGAGGTCGCGGACGCGTTCGACCAGCCCCGGATGCTCCGCCCGGATGCGGCGGATCCGGCCCCACGCGTCCGACGCCGCCCGCTCCATCCGCCACCGCAGCAGCGGCTGGGTCGTCACCGGGAGCAGCGAGGCCTCGTGGCCCCAGTACTCGAACAGCTCCCGCCGCCGCGAGTACGCCGCCCGGTCGAGCAGCGTCGCGGGATACGCGCCGAGCCGGGAGAACAGCGGCAGGTAATGCGACCGCACCAGCACGTTGACCGAGTCCAGCTGGAGCAGGCCGACCCGGCCGAGGACGCGCCGCAGCGCCCGGATGTCCGGGGTGCCGCGCGGGACCGGGTCGGCGAACCCCTGGGCGGCGAGGGCGATCCGGCGGGCCTCACCCGGCGACAGGTCGGACGGCGTCATCCGCGCCAGGTTACGTCCGGAGGGTGCCGGGACGCCGAGCGCCCGCAGGGTGCCGGGACGCTCGCCGGAGGGTGCCGGGACGTTTAGCGCCCCAGGACCACCCGGACGAGGACGCACCGGCCATCGCATCCCGACCGTTGTCCCGCGGCTGCCGCGTGGCGGCGTGCACCGGCGGCGGGCGGCCCTACGCTCGCCACATGGCCGACGTGCACGTCCGACCCGCGGTGACCGCCGATGCGGGCGAGATCGCGAGGATCCAGCTGTCGACCTGGGAGACCGGGTACGGGGAGGCGGTCCCGGCGCAGGTGCTGGAGCGGTTCGGCGTCGAGGACATGGCGGCGCGCTGGTCGGCGGCGATCGCGGCGCGGCCGTCGCCGGCGCACCACGTGCTGGTGGCGTTCGAGCAGGACTCGCCGGCGGGGTTCGCGGTCGTCGTCCCGTCCGACCCGGACGACCTGGCGACGCCGGGCGGCGGTCCGCCCGCGCACGACCCGGCGACGACCGTGACGCTCGGCCCGCTGCTCGTCGAGCCGCGGTGGGGTCGGCGGGGGCACGGCAGCCGCCTGCTGGCCGCGGCCGTGGACCTGGCCCGCGCCGACGGGGCGCGGACCGCGGTCACCTGGGTCCTGCAGGCGGACACGGTGTCGCGGCGGTTCCTGGAGTCGGCCGGCTGGGCGGGAGACGGAACGGCGCGGGAGCTGGACGCGGGCGACGCGACGCTGCGGGAGGTCCGGCTGCACACCGACCTCACCGCGCCAGAGGACTGACGCCGCGGGCATCACGCCGGGCCCGCCCCGAGGCCACGACGGGCTGCCGACACGTCCGGCAGAGCCGAGCCCCGACATCCGCCGGAAGGTCAGCCCGCCGAGCTCCGGTGCAACGCGACGGCCCGGCGCACCGCGGCCCGCGCCCTCCGCCGGTCCCCCGCGTCGTCGTACGCCAGCCCCAGCCGGTACCAGGTCTGCCAGTCCCCCGGCGCGGCCTCGACCTCGGCGCGCCGCCGCTCGAACGCCGTGGTCGCGGCCTTCCGGTCCACCCGGCCCGACGGCAGCCGCGGTACGTCGTCGTCGTCACCCGGCGCGGGCTCGAGCGACGAGGACAGCCGGTCCGCGGCCACGCCGAACCGCAGCTCGGCGAAGACCAGCCACGCCCCCAGGAACGGCAGCACCAGCAGCCCGGCGCCGAGCAGCTTCGCGAGGAGCTCGGGCGCGCGCAGCATCAGCACGCCACGCTCGCCGAGCAGCACGAAGTACACGCCCAGCACGGCCACGAGTACGGCCACCGTGGCCCAGAGGCGCCAGGGACGGGCCAAGACCTCAGCTCTCCAGCAGCGGGTCGAGCCCGAGGGTGAGACCGGGGCGGGACAGCACCCGGCGGACGGCGAGCAGCACGCCCGGCATGAAGCTGGCCCGGTCGAACGAGTCGTGCCGGATCGTCAGGCTCTCCCCCGCGCGCCCGCACAGCACCTCCTGGTGCGCGACCAGGCCGGCGAGGCGCACGGCGTGCACCGGCACGCCGTCGATACGGGCACCGCGGGCGCCGTCGTACTCCTCCGTCGTCGCGTCGGGCATCGGGCCGAGCCCCGCCTCCCGTCGCGCCGCCGCGATGAGCTCCGCGGTGCGCCGGGCCGTGCCGGACGGCGCGTCGATCTTGCCGGGGTGGTGCATCTCGACGACCTCGACCGAGTCGAAGAACCGGGCGGCCTTCGCGGCGAACTGCATCATCAGCACGGCGCCGATACCGAAGTTCGGCGCGATGACCACGCCGACGTTGTTGTCCGCGGCCCCGAGCCACTCGCGCACGGTCGCGATCCGCTCGGCGTCGAAACCGGTGGTCCCCACGACCGCGGAGATGCCCTGGTCGACGCACCAGCGCAGGTTGTCCATCACGACGTCCGGCCTGGTGAAGTCGACGACCACCTGTGCCCCCGCGTCGGAGACGTTGAACAGCCAGTCCCCCACGTCCACCATCGCGACCAGGTCGAGGTCGTCGGCCCCGTCGACCGCCCGGCAGACCTCGGAGCCCATCCGGCCCCGGGCGCCGAGGACGCCGACACGGAGCGGCTCGACCGCCGGGGTCTCGGAGCTGCCACTCTCGGGAACCGTCTGCGTCATGACGCCACCGCCTCGGAGAAGTCGTGTCCGTCGAACGGCCCGATGACGCCCAGGGACATCGGCCGCGCCAGCAGTTCGGAGGCTACCTGTCGTACGTCGTCGGCGCCCACGGCGTCGATCCGCGCGAGGAGCTCGTCGACGTCGAGCACGTCGCCGTACAGCAGCTCGCCCTTGCCGATCCGGCTCATCCGCGAGCCGGTGTCCTCGAGCCCGAGCACGGTGGCGCCCTTGAGCATCCCCTTGCCGCGGGCGATCTCCTCGTCGGTCAGCCCCGCGCCCGCGACGGCCGCGAGCTCGTCGCGGATCACCCCGAGCACCTCGTCGACGCGCTTGCGCGCGCAGCCCGCGTACACGCCGAACAGACCGGTGTCGGCGAACTGCGTCGAGTACGAGTACACGCTGTACGCGAGGCCCCGGCGTTCCCGGATCTCCTGGAACAGCCGACTCGACATGCCCCCGCCGAGCGCCTGCTCGAGCACACCGAGGGCGAAGCGCCGGTCGTCGTGCCGGGAGAGCCCGCGGGTGCCGAGGATGATGTGCGCCTGTTCGGTGTCCTTGCGGACGACGTCCACGGTCGGCGCCAGCAGGGGGATCTGCCGGTCGCCGTGACGGGGACCGGCGGGTACGGCGTCCGAGCCGTCGAGGATGTCGGCGAACGCCTTCCGGACCAGCCGGACCACGGTCGCGTGGTCCAGGTTGCCCGCGGCGGCGATCACCATCTGGTCCGGGGAGTACCGCCGCCGGTAGAACGAATGGATCTGCCGCCGCGTCATCGCGGCGATCGAGTCCACCGTGCCGATCACCGGCCGGCCGAGCGGGTGGGCGCCGAAGACCGCCCCGGTGAACACGTCGTGGACCACGTCACCGGGGTCGTCGTCGTGCATGGCGATCTCCTCGAGGATCACGCCGCGCTCCACCTCGACGTCCGCGGCGGAGACCACCGAGGAGGTGAGCATGTCGCAGACCACGTCCACCGCGAGCGGCAGGTCGGCGTCGAGCACGCGCGCGTAGTAGCACGTGTACTCCTTGCCGGTGAAGGCGTTGCTCTCCCCGCCGACCGCCTCGATCGCCGCCGAGATGTCCAGCGCCGACCGGCGCCGGGTGCCCTTGAACAGCAGGTGCTCGAGGAAGTGCGAGGAGCCCGCCACCGACGGGGCCTCGTCACGGGAACCGATGCCGACCCAGATGCCGAAGGAGACGCTCCGCACGGCGGGCAGGGCCTCGGTGATGATCCGGAGACCGCCCGGGAGGACGGTACGACGGACCGTGCCGCCGTACCGCCCCTCCGAGAGAGTCGTCGTGCGTGCTCTCACGCGTCCTCGGACGCACCCTCAGCGGCCGGTGCGGCCTCCTCGGATCCCTCCGTGACCGGCACGAGGCTGATCTTGCCCCGGGCGTCGATGTCGGTGATCTCGACCTGGAGCTTGTCGCCGACCTTGACGACGTCCTCGACCTTGCCGATGCGCTTGCCGTTGCCGAGCTTGCTGATGTGCACGAGGCCGTCACGGCCCGGCACCAGCGAGACGAAGGCACCGAACGCGGCCGTCTTCACGACCGTGCCGAGGAACCGCTCGCCGACCTTCGGCATCTGCGGGTTCGCGATGGCGTTGATCCGGTCCACCGCGGCCTGGGCGGAGGCACCGTCGGTCGCCCCGACGTAGATCGTGCCGTCGTCCTCGATCGTGATGTCCGCGCCGGTCTCGTCCTGGATCGCGTTGATCATCTGGCCCTTCGGGCCGATGACCGCGCCGATCTTGTCGACCGGGATGGTCACCGTGACGACGCGAGGCGCGTACGGGCTCATCTCGTCCGGACCGTCGATGGCCTCGTGCATCACGTCGAGGATCGCGAGCCGGGCGGCCTTGGCCTGCTGGAGCGCGGCGGCGAGCACCTCGGAGGGGATGCCGTCGAGCTTGGTGTCCAGCTGGAGCGCGGTCACGAAGTCCCGCGTGCCGGCGACCTTGAAGTCCATGTCGCCGTACGCGTCCTCGGCGCCGAGGATGTCGGTCAGCGTGACGTACTGGGTCTTGCCGTCGACCTCGTCGGAGATGAGGCCCATCGCGATGCCCGCGACCGGCGCCTTCAGCGGCACACCGGCGTTGAGCAGCGCCATCGTGGACGCGCAGACCGAGCCCCTCGAGGTGGAGCCGTTCGAGCCGAGCGCCTCGGAGACCTGCCGGATCGCGTAGGGGAACTCCTCGCGGCTCGGCAGGACCGGGACGAGGGCCCGCTCGGCGAGCGCGCCGTGGCCGATCTCGCGGCGCTTCGGCGAGCCGACGCGGCCGGTCTCACCGACCGAGTACGGCGGGAAGTTGTAGTTGTGCATGTAGCGCTTGCGGTTGTTGGGCGACAGCGTGTCGATCATCTGCTCCATGCGCAGCATGTTCAGCGTGGTGACGCCGAGGATCTGCGTCTCGCCACGCTCGAACAGCGCCGAGCCGTGCACCCGCGGGAGCACGTCCACCTCGGCCGCGAGCGGCCGGATGTCGGTGAGGCCACGGCCGTCGATGCGGACCTTGTCGCGCAGCACCCGCTGGCGGACGAGCTTCTTGGTGACCGCCTTGAGCGCCCCGCCGATCTCGCCCTCGCGGCCCTCGAACTGCCCGCCGAGCTCCGCGTACGCCTTGGCCTTGATCTCGTCGAGACGGCCCTCGCGGTCCTGCTTACCCGCGATGGTGAGCGCCTCGGCGAGCTCGCCGGAGACGAGGCCTTCGACCGCGGCGTACACGTCGTCGGCGTACTCCGGGAAGGTCGGGAACTCACCGGTCGGCTTCGCGGCCTTCGCGGCGAGCTCGGACTGCGCGGCGCACAGCGCCTTGATCGCGGGCTTCGCGGCCTCGAGGCCGGAGGCGACGACGTCCTCGGTCGGGGCCGGGGAGCCGTTCTGCACCAGCGCGACCGTGTCGGTCGTGGCCTCGGCCTCGACCATCATGATCGCGACGTCACCGCCGTCGAGCACACGCCCCGCGACGACCATGTCGAACGTGGCGCGCTCGATCTCCGAGTGCGTCGGGAACGAGATCCAGCTGCCGTCCACGTACGCCACCCGGACGCCGCCGATGGGGCCGGAGAACGGCAGGCCGGCGAGCTGGGTGGACATCGAGGCGGCGTTGATGGCCACGACGTCGTACAGGGTGTCGGGGTCGAGCGCCATCACGGTGACGACGACCTGGACCTCGTTGCGCAGGCCCTTGACGAAGGACGGGCGCAGCGGGCGGTCGATGAGCCGGCAGGTGAGGATCGCGTCCTCGCTGGGGCGGCCCTCGCGGCGGAAGAACGAGCCGGGGATGCGGCCCGCGGCGTACATCCGCTCCTCGACGTCGACCGTGAGGGGGAAGAAGTCGAAGTGGCTCTTGGGCTGCTTCGACGCGGTGGTGGCGGAGAGGACGAACGTGTCGCCCATCTGCGCCGTGGCCGAGCCCGCCGCCTGGCGGGCCAGACGGCCGGTCTCGAAGGTGATCTCACGCGTCCCGTTCGCACCGTTGTCGATCACGGCGGTGGACGTGTGGACCTGGGGGTCCGACATGCAGAATCCTCCTGCATCGGGCCGGACGCGTGGCCTTCGCCAGGGTGTTCCGCTGCCGGTCTTCGATCGAGGTGCCCGGGGTGTCCGACCCGGGAACCACTACCGAGGACCGGCCCTCGGGCCCCTCGTGGGGCCGTGCCGTCCGGCGCGTTACCCGCACGGCGGTCGCCGTACGAGCGGGGGGAGCGACCGCGTGGCCACTCCCCCCTATGTTCTAGCGGCGCAGACCGAGGCGCTCGATGAGCGAGCGGTAGCGCGCGATGTCGGTCTTCGCGAGGTAGTTGAGCAGGCGGCGCCGGCGACCCACCAGGAGGAGCAGACCACGACGGCTGTGGTGGTCGTGCTTGTGTGTCCTCAGGTGCTCGGTGAGGTCCGCGATGCGCTTGGTGAGCATCGCGACCTGCACCTCCGGGGAGCCGGTGTCGCTCTCGACGGTCTTGTACTCGTCGATGATGGTCTTCTTCTGGTCACTGGCGAGCGCCACTGATGTCTCCCTGGGTGGGGTGTGTGTCCCTCGGTCTCGGTCACGAGGGCAGCCTGCACACCGTCGCGGTGTCACGACGTGGGCACAACGTTACCAGCACCCGTGCGGTGTGACGAAACAGGCGGTCACCGCAGGTCGCGGACGGTCCTCCGGAGCGTGAGCAGCGCCTGGTACGCGACCCCCGCGAGCACGACGCCCTGCGCCCAGCGCGGGGCGTCGGGGTACACCGCGATGAGGTAGACCATCGCGCCCAGCCAGACGACCGTGACCGGCAGCGTGACGATCCGGAACTCCCGTACGCGGACCGGGTGGACGAACTTGACGTCGGTGAACGTGAGCAGGCCCAGCACGACGACCACGGCGGCGTTCAGCCACGGCGGCGTGTGCAGCAGGAAGAGCACGAACACGACCAGGTTCCAGGTGGCCGGGAAGCCCACGAAGTACTGGTCCCGGGCCTTCATGTCCGCGCGGGCGAAGCAGTACAGCGACGTGAACATCACGGCCGCCGCGCCGAGCACCGCCACCGGGGCGGGGAGCAGGTCGAACTGGACCAGGAACAGCGCCGGCACCACGACGTACGGGATGTAGTCGACGACGAGGTCGAGGATCACGCCGTCCAGCCGCGGCGCGTGGGTGCGCGTGCCGAGCGCGCGGGCCAGCGGGCCGTCGAGCCCGTCGATGACCAGTGCGACGACGAGCCACGCGAGCGCGGCCCGCGGTCGCCCGTCGACCGTGGCGAGCAGGGCCAGCAGCCCGACGACCACGCCGCTCGCGGTGAGCAGGTGCACGCCCCACGCCATCGGCGGGCGCGCCCGCGGCGGGATCCGGTCCGGCAGGCCCGCGACGCGCAGGCGGCGGGCGGGCCCCGCGGGCTCGAACTCAGCCGAGGATGCGCTCACGGGTCTTCCTCACGTCGGAGTCCATCTGGGCCACCAGGTCCTCGACGCGGTCGAACTTCTCCATACCCCGCAGGCGCTCGACGAACTCGACGCCCACGTGCTCGCCGTACAGGTCGCCGTCGAAGTCGAGGACGTACGCCTCCACGCGCCGCTCCCGTCCCTCGAAGGTCGGGTTCGTCCCGACGCTGATGGCCGCGGGCAGGGCCACCGGCCCCCCGGGGGTCCGCCGGATCAGCCGACCGGCGTACACCCCGTCCGCGGGCACCGCAGCATACGGGTACAGCTCGACGTTCGCGGTCGGATAACCGAGGTCGCGGCCCCGGCGGTCGCCCCGCACGACCACGCCCTCGACGCGGTGGTCCCGGCCGAGCGCCCGCGCGGCCGCGCCCACGTCCCCCGCGGACACGCAGGCCCGGACGTACGTGGAGGAGAACGTGGTCCCGCCGCCCGCGACCAGCGGCGCGCCCGACACCGCGAAGCCGAACCGGGCGCCGAACCGGACCAGGGCGGGCACGTCGCCGGCGGCCTTGTGGCCGAAACGGAAGTTCTCGCCCACCACCACCTCGGCGGCGTGCAGGTTCTCGACCAGGACGTCGTGGACGAACTGGGCGGCGGTCAGCCTGCTGAGGTCCTTGGTGAACGGGAGCACGCACAGGCCGTCGACCCCGAGTCCCTCGATCAGCTCGGCCTTGCGCCGGGAGGACGTCAGCACCGGCGGGTGGCTGCCCGGACGGACGACCTCCATCGGGTGGGGGTCGAACGTCACCACCACGGACTGCACGCCGAGCTCCACGGCCCGCCGCACGGCCTGGCCGATGATCGCCTGGTGGCCGCGGTGGACGCCGTCGAAGACGCCGATCGTCACCACCGAGCGGCCCCAGCCCCCGGGGGTGCTGTCCACCCCACGCCAGCGCTGCACCTGTCGTCCTCCCCTGCTCACGTCCGGCGACAGCCTACGGGCGGCGTGCCGGGCGGGGTCACCCACCGGGCCCCGCGGCGTCGACGCAGGGCTCGGCCGCCCGACGGCTCGACGTTGCTGTACCGCGTGCAGGGCGCGGGGCTCCTCCGGGCCGCGGGATCCCCACGGCCGTCCTGATTCACCCCGCCGGGGCGAACACCACCAGCGACCGCGCCTCCGCGCCGCGGTCCTCCATCAGCGCCACGACCTCGCCGTCCGGGCCGAACGCGCCGTACGGGCCCGCGAGCCCGGCCGCGCCGAGCCGCCCGCCGTGGGCGAGCCGCGCCGCCTCCTCCACGGTCACGTCCCGCCGCGGGAACGCCGTCGCGACCGCCGCGGAGAGCGGATACACCACCGGGTCGTCGGCGAGCGCCTCCAGCGAACGGGCGTCGGACAGCGAGAACGGCCCCACGCTCGTCCGCCGCAGGGCCGTCAGGTGGCCGCCGACGCCGAGTGCGGCACCGAGGTCGCGGGCGAGCGCCCGGACGTACGTGCCGGACGAGCACTCCACGGTCACGTCGAGGTCCACGGTGCCGTCCGGACCGTCCCGCCGGGCGAGGAGGTCGAAGCGGTACACCGTGACGGGCCGCGCGGTCAGCTCGACGGCCTCCCCGGACCGGACCCGGGCGTACGACCGCACGCCACCGACCTTGATCGCGCTGACCGCGGACGGCACCTGGGCGATGTCCCCGGTGAGCGGCCCGATCGCCGCGGCGAGTGCGTCGTCGGCCAGGCCGGTGGCGTCGGTGGTCGCGGTGACCTCGCCCTCCGCGTCGTCCGTGACGGTCGACTGCCCGAGCCGGATCGTCGCGTCGTACGCCTTGCGGGTGAGCGCCAGGTGCCCGAGCAGGCGGGTCGCGCGCTCCACCCCCAGCACCAGCACGCCGGTGGCCATCGGGTCGAGCGTCCCGGCGTGGCCGACCCGGCGGGTACCGGCGATCCGCCGCATCCGGGACACGACGTCGTGGGACGTCATCCCGGCGGGCTTGTCGACCACCACGAGGCCGCCGGGGCCGGGCGGTGGGGCGTTGCGGCGGCTCATGCGCCCACCACGGCCCAGCGCCCGCGCGCCACGCGCACCGTCATGCCCACCAGCCGGATCACGACGAACAGCATGAGGCCTGCCCACACGCCGACGAGACCCAGGTCCAGCGCGTACGCGATCCAGACGGCGGGCAGGAATCCGCCGAGCGTGGAGACGAGCGTGACGTCCCGCATGAACCGCGTGTCGCCCGCGCCGATCAGCACCCCGTCGAGCGCGAAGACCACGCCCGCGACCGGCTGCATCAGCGCGAACCACGGCCAGACCACGGCGGCCTGGTGCAGCACGCCCGCGTCCGCGGTGAACAGCCGCGGGACCGCGTGCGTCCCCGCGAGCAGGAGGGCGCCGGACAGCGTTCCCAGCGCGCCGCCCAGCCACCCGACCGTCCACGCGGTGCCGCGGGCGTCGTCCGCGCGCCCCGCGCCGAGCGCCGCCCCGACGAGGGACTGCGCGGCGATCGCGACCGAGTCCAGCACCAGCGCGAGCGAGAACCAGAGCTGCAGCGCGATCTGGTGGGCGCCGAGCTGCGCCGCGCCGAACCGCGCGGCGACCGCGGCGGCGGAGACGAAGCACGCGTGCATCGAGACGGTCCGCAGCGTGAGGTCGCGGCCCACGGCGAGCTGCTGCCGGATGAGGTGCGGGTCCGGGCGCAGGGAGACGCCCTCGGCGCGCAGCGCGCGGAGGAACAGCACGGCGGCGACGGCCTGGGCGGCCACGTTCGCCACGGCGGAGCCGGTGAGGCCCAGCCCCACCGGGTACACCAGCAGGGGCCCGAGGACGGCGGAGAGGAGGTTGCCGGCCAGGACGTACCGCAGCGGCCTGGCGGTGTCCTGGACGCCCCGCATCCAGCCGTTGCCGGCGAGGGACAGCAGGATCCCCGGCGCGCCGAGCACCGCGATGCGCAGCCACTGCTCCGCGGCCGCCCGGACGGCCGCCGAGTCCGCTCCCCCGCCGGCGAGCAGCCCGAGGAGCGGGTGCGCGACGAGCTGCACGACCACGACGAACGCGACGCCGAGCGCGACCGCGAGCCAGGACGCCTGGACGCCCTCGCGGACGGCGTCGGCGCGGCGGCCCGCCCCGTACAGCCGGGCGGCGCGGCCGGTCGTGCCGTACGCGAGGAAGCTGCCGAGCATCGCGGCGAGCGAGAGCACCGTGCCCCCGAGGGCGAGCGCAGCGAGCGGCACGCGGCCGAGGTGGCCGACGACCGCGGTGTCGACGAGGACGTACAGCGGCTCGGCGGCGAGGACCGCGAGCGCGGGCAGCCCCAGCGCGACGACGGCGCGGACGCGGGCCCGCGTCCCGGTACCCGCGGTCACCGGGCCCGGAAGTCGTCCGTCTCGGCGTCCTCGGTGTCCTCGGCGTCCTCGGTGTCCTCGGTGCGGCCGTTCGACGGCGCACGGTACGGGTCGGGGTCACCGGCCGGCACGGCGTCCGCGGCGGCACGCTGCACCTCGGCATCGGCCGCGCGGGCCACCGCCAGGAGCTCGTCGATGTGCCGCGCGGTGTCCGGCACGCGGTCGAGCACGAAGGCGAGGGACGGCGTGAACTTCACGCCGGTCTGGCGGCCCACCGCGCTGCGGAGGACGCCCTTCGCACTCTCCAGCGCGGCGGCGGACGACGCCTCGTCCGCGGTGTCGCCGAAGACGGTGTAGTACACCGTGGCCTCCCGCAGGTCGGGCGTGACCTTTACGTCGGTGACCGTGACCATGCCGAGGCGCGGGTCCTTCACCTGCGCGCGCAGGGTCGCGGCCACGATCTCCCGGATCCGGACGGCGAGCTTGCGCGCCCGGGCTACGTCTGCCATCTCGGTGCCTCTCGGTTGTGCTGGTGGTCAGTCGTCGTCCCCGTACAGCCGGCGGCGGACCGCGAGGAGCTCGAGTTCCGGGCGCCCGGCCACGACGCGCTCACACGCCTCGAGCACCTCGCCGACGTGGCCGGCCTGGCCGGACACGACGGCGACGCCGATCTCGGCCCGCCCGTGCAGGTCGGTGTCGCCCACCTCGGCGGCGGCCACGTCGAGGCGCCGGAGGGCCGCCACGACGGGACGCACGTACGCGCGCTTCGCCTTCAGCGACCGCGCGTCCCCCGGCAGGAGCACGTCGAAGACGGCGGTCCCGGTGAACACGTCGGCGTCCCCTCCGATCGCCGAACGGGGCACCGGCCGGTCACCACCGGCCGGCGCCCCGTCGTCCGAGCTACGCGCGGGGCTTCTCGCGCATCTCGAAGGTCTCGATCACGTCGTCGACCTTGATGTCGTTGAACGACCCCAGGCCGATACCGCACTCGTAACCCTCGCGGACCTCGGTCGCGTCGTCCTTGAAACGCTTGAGCGACTCGACGGTGAGGTTCTCCGCCACCACGGCGCCGTCCCGCACCAGCCGCGCCTTGGCGTTGCGGCGGATGAGGCCGGACCGGACCAGCGCACCGGCGATGTTGCCGAACTTGCTGGAGCGGAACACCTCGCGGATCTCCGCGGTACCGAGCTGCACCTCTTCGTACTCCGGCTTGAGGAGGCCCTTGAGTGCCGCCTCGATCTCCTCGATCGCCTGGTAGATGACCGAGTAGTACCGGATGTCGACGTGCTCCCGGTCCGCGAGGTCGCGGGCCTTGCCCTCGGGCCGGACGTTGAAGCCGATGATGACGGCCTCGGACGCGCGGGCGAGGTTGATGTCGTTCTCCGTGATCGCACCGACACCCCGGCCGATGATCCGGAGTGCGACCTCGTCGTCGACCTCGATCTTGAGCAGCGCGTCCTCGAGGGCCTCGACCGAACCGGAGCCGTCGCCCTTGAGGATGAGGGCGAGCTGGGTCTTCTGGCCCTCCTTGAGCTTCTCGAAGATCGACTCGAGGGTCGGACGCCCACGGCTCGCCGCCAGCTGCGCATTGCGCTCGCGCGCCTGCCGCTGCTCGGCGATCTGCCGCGCGACCCGGTCCTCGGTGACGACCATGAAGTTGTCACCGGCGCCGGGCACGGCCGTGAGGCCGAGCACCTGGACCGGACGGGCCGGCAGGGCCTCGATGACCTGCTCGCCGTGCTCGTCCAGCATCGCGCGGATACGGCCGTGGGCCTCACCCGCGACGATCGAGTCGCCGACGCGGAGCGTGCCGCGCTGGACCAGCACGGTCGCCACCGGACCGCGACCGCGGTCGAGGTGCGCCTCGATGGCGACACCCTCACCGCTGACGTCGATCGGAGCCGTGAGCTCCAGCGACGCGTCGGCGGTGAGCAGCACGGCCTCGAGCAGCGCGTCGATGTTCAGGCCCTGCTTGGCCGAGACGTCGACGAACATCGTGTCGCCGCCGTACTCCTCGGCGACGAGGCCGTATTCGGTGAGCTGGCCGCGGACCTTCGCGGGGTCCGCGCCCTCCTTGTCGATCTTGTTCACCGCGACCACGATCGGCACGTCGGCCGCCTGGGCGTGGTTGAGCGCCTCGATCGTCTGCGGCTTCACACCGTCGTCCGCCGCGACCACGAGGATCGCGATGTCGGTGACCTGGGCACCGCGGGCACGCATGGCGGTGAACGCCTCGTGGCCGGGGGTGTCGATGAACGTCACCGCGCGGTCGTTGCCCTCGTGCTGGACGTGGACCTGGTACGCACCGATGTGCTGGGTGATGCCACCGGCCTCGGTCGACTGGACGTCGGCGTTGCGGATCGCGTCGAGCAGGCGCGTCTTGCCGTGGTCGACGTGACCCATGACGGTCACGACCGGCGGGCGCGCGACCATCTCCGCGTCCGCGTAGTCGCCGTCGAACTCGATGTCGAAGCGCGCGAGCAGCTCGCGGTCCTCGTCCTCGGGGCTGACGATCTGCACGTCGTACCCGAGGTGCTCACCGAGCAGCTGCAGCGTCTCGTCGGTGCACGACTGGGTCGCCGTCACCATCTCGCCGAGGTTGAACGCCTCCTGGACGAGCGAGCCCGGGTTCGCGTTGATCTTGTCGGCGAAGTCGGACAGCGAGGCACCGCGCGCCAGCCGGATGGCCTCGCCGCTGCCCCGGGGGGCACCGGACGACATCGTCGGGGCCGACAGGTTGTCGAACTCCTGACGCCGCTGCTTCTTCGACTTCCGGCCACGGACCGGGCCACGGCCGCCGGGACGCCCGAAGGCACCCGCCGTACCGCCACGGCCACGACCACCGCCGCCACCGGGACGGCCACCGCCACCACCGGGACCGCCGCGGAAGCCACCGCCGCCACCACCACCGGGCGCGCCGCCGCCACCACCGGGACCGCCGCGGAAACCGCCACCGCCGCCACCGGCACCACCGGGACGGCCACCGCCGCCGGCGCCGCCGGGACGACCGGCACCGGCACCGGCGCCGGGACGGCCACCGGGGCCACCGGCACCACCGGGACCACCGGGGCCACCACCGGGACGACCGGCGCCCGGGCCGCGCGCGGGCATCGAGCCCGGGTTCGGCCGGGGCGGCATCATGCCCGGGTTCGGACGGTTGCCGCCGCCGGGACGCGGGGGCATGCCGGCGTTGCCGCCACCGGCCGGGGCACCCGGACGCGGGGGCATGCCGGCGTTGCCGCCACCGCCACCGGGGCGCGGGGCACCGGGGGCCGGGCCGCCGGGACGCGGGGCCGAACGCGACGGAGCGCCGGCGCCGACACCGAACGGGTTGTTGCCCGGCCGGGGGCCGGGACGGGCACCGGGACGCGGGGCCACCGGTGCGGGCGCCGACGCCGATGCGGCGGGTGCCTCGGGCGCGGGCGCGGGCTCGACGGGAGCCGCCGCGGCCGCGGCCTTGGCCTCCTGCGCGGCCTGTGCGGCCGCGGCCTGGGCCGCCTTGATCTCCGCGACCTTGGCCTCGGCGGCCTTGGCCTCGACATCGTGGGCGCCGGCCGTCGGCCCGGGCATCGGCGGGCGGGGACCCGGCCGGGGGCCGGTCGCCGCCTTGCGCGGGGCGGGGGCCTTCTTCGCGGGGGCCGCCGCGCCGGACGCCGCCGCGGGGGCGGGCGCGCTGGGTGCGGACGCCACGGGGCCGCCGGCCGTCAGCGACTCGCGCAGACGACGGGCGACGGGGGTTTCCACCGTCGACGAAGCGGACTTGACGAATTCGCCGAGCTCCTTGAGCTTGGCCATGACGACCTTGCTCTCGACGCCGAGCTCCTTCGCGAGCTCGTGTACGCGGGCCTTGCCTGCCACTGGACTCCTCATCCGGGACCGGGCGGCGACCCGCACGATCCCATGGTTACAG
>DASWRY010000013.1:0-4869 GCA_036402915.1 Mycobacteriales bacterium | reverse complement strand
CGGCACGGACTCGACCACGCTGCCGCGCCACGGACCGGCTCCGCCGGGGTGACCCGCCCGGAGCTCACCTCGAACGGCCGCCGCGCTGCCGTGCCCCGAACGCGCACTGCCGCGGTTGCCGACTCGGCTCCCGCCGTGCGGGACCGTGAGAACGCCGGGTCAGCCGGTCGGACCGCCGCCGGCCGCCGCCACCTCGACGCCCGCCACCTCGACGCCCGCCACCTCGACGCCCGCCACCTCGACGCCCGCCACCTCGACGCCCGCCGGCCCGCCGCCCGCCACGTCGGCGCCCGTCGGCCGGATCTCGCGCCGTCGGTCGCCGGGCGGTCGGCCGCCGGTCACCCCGGTGGCCCGCGAGCCGGCGTCCCGCTGCTTGCCGGGGAGCCGTCCACCGGTCGGCTGTACCTCGTCCGCGATCCCGGCGTCCGGTCGCGCTTCGTTCTCGCCGCCGGTCACGTCCTCGCCGCCGGTCATCCCGGCTTCCACGTTGCCCAGTGCCCGCAGCACGAGGTCGAGCAGGCGGACGGCCTTGGCCTTGTCGAGCGGGTTGTTCCCGTTGCCGCACTTCGGCGACTGGACGCACGAGGGGCAGCCGTTGTCGCAGCCGCACGCCGAGATCGCGTCCCGGGTCGCGCGCAGCCACGTCTCCGCCGCCTCGAATCCCCTTTCCGCGAACCCGGCGCCGCCCGCATGCCCGTCGTAGACGAACACCGTCGGCAACCCGGTGTCCGGGTGCAGCGCGGTGGACAGTCCGCCGATGTCCCAGCGGTCGCAGGTGGCGACCAGGGGGAGGAGTCCGATGGCGGCGTGTTCGGCGGCATGCGCGGCGCCCGGCACATCGGCCGCGTCGATGCCCGCGGCTTCCAGCGCCTCGGGGGTGACCGTGTAGAAGACGGCGGTCGTCCGCAGCTCCCGTGCCGGCAGGTCGAGCGGTGTCTCGTCCATGATCTCGCCACCGGGTTGACGCCGCCGCAGGTAGGACACCACCTGCTCGGTCACGTCCACGGTACCGAGCGACAGCCGCACCGGCCCGGCGTCGACCGTCCGCGTGATCGAGACGACCCGCAGGTCGGTGATGTCGCGGGCGTGGGTGCTCCAGTCCGGCGCCTCGGCCCGCACGAGGGCCACCGAGGAGTCCAGATCGAGGTGCTCCACCACGTACGTCTCGCCTTGGTGCAGGTACACGGCGCCAGGGTGGACGGTGCCGTGGGAGGCCCCGGCGTCGACCGTGCCGAGCAGCCTCCCGGTGGTGGCCTCCACCACGGAGACCGGGTCGCCACCGGTGCCGCGGATGTCGGCCTGGGGACGCTGACGGGACGTCCAGTACCAGCCCGCGGGGCGCTTCCGCAGCAGCCCCTCCTCGACCAGACCGTCGACGACCGCCTGTGCCGCGGGCCCGCCGAAGAGTGTGACGTCGGCGGGGGTGAGCGGCAGTTCGGCCGCGGCGCAGCACAGGTGTGGCCCCAGGACGTACGGGTTCACCGGGTCCAGCACGGTCGCCTCGACGGGCCGGCCGAACACCGCCTGGGGGTGGTGCACGAGATAGGTGTCCAGCGGGTCGTCCCGGGCCACGAGGACCGCCAGTGCGTCGCGCGCGGACCGCCCGGCGCGGCCGGACTGCTGCCACAGCGAGGCCAGCGTCCCCGGATATCCGGCCAGGATCACCGCGTCGAGGCCGCTCACGTCCACGCCGAGCTCGAGCGCGTTGGTGGCCGCGACCCCGAGGAGGGAACCGTCGAGGAGCGCCCGTTCCAGGGCCCTCCGTTCCTCGGCCAGGTACCCCGCTCGGTACGCCGCGACTCGGTTCGCCAGTTCCGGGGCGACCTCGTCCAGTGACCGCCGGACCGACGTGGCGACCACCTCGGCCGCGCGCCGCGACCGGACGAACGCCAGCGTCCGCGCGCCGGACACCACGAGATCCGTCAGCAGGTCCGCCGTCTCGGCGATCGCCGAGCGGCGCACCGGGGCTCCGTTCTCGCCACGCGGCGGCCCCAGCGGCGGCTCCCACAGCGCGAACGTGGTCGATCCACGCGGCGACCCGTCGTCGGTCACGGCGTCGACCGGTACGCCGACGAGCCGTTCCGCCGAGGTCTGCGGCGAGCTGACGGTGGCCGAGGCGAGCACGAACACCGGCGACGCGCCGTACCGGGCGCAGATCCGCCGCAGCCGTCGCAACACCGCCGCGACGTGGGACCCGAACACCCCGCGGTACGTGTGGCACTCGTCGATCACCACGAACCGCAGCCGGCGCAGGAAGGAGGCCCAGCGGGCGTGGTTCGGCAGGATTCCCCGGTGGACCATGTCCGGGTTCGTGAGCACGAACCGGGAATGCGCACGCACCCAGTCCCGCTCGTCGAGCGGGGTGTCGCCGTCGTACGCCGAGGGCCGCACGCCCGGCAGGGCCAGCTCGGTCAGCGTGCGGAGCTGGTCGGCGGCCAGCGCCTTGGTGGGGGACAGGTACAGCGCCGTGGCCCGGTCGTCGGCCAGCAGCGCCGACAGCACGGGGAGCTGGTAGGCGAGCGACTTTCCGGACGCCGTGCCGGTGGCCACGACCACGGACCGGCCGGACCACGCGAGCTCGGCCGCGTCCACCTGGTGCACCCACGGGCGGGCGACCCCCCGTCCCGCGAACGCGTCCACCACCGGAACGGGCGCCCAGGAGGGCCACGGAGACGTCCGGCCCTCACGGGCGGGCACGTGCTCGACGTGGGTGACCGGGTCCGCCGCCTCGTCGGATCCGGGCTGGTCGCCGAGGGCGGAGAAGGCGCGTCCGGTCGCCCGCAGGCGCGCGAGGAGGACGTCGGGGGCGGGGCTGGTCACGCCCCGACTCTCGCACGCCTGACGCGCTTCGTTCAGTGACTGCGCGCTGCGGATACAGCGCGGCCCGTCGCACGGTTTCGTCACCGATGGTTAGATGCGGCTTGGAAGAGGCCGTCTTGTCATCGCGGGTGGCCTCGTCGGGCGCACTGGAGGGATCTTCGTGGAGTTGTCGCTGTCGACCCGTGCCGAGGGAGACCGCACGATCGTCGAAGTGGGCGGAGAGATCGACGTCTACACCGCCCCGACGCTGCGTGAGCAGCTCATCGATCTGGTCAGCCAGGGCCATCAGCACATCGTCGTCGACATGGAGCGGGTGGAGTTCCTGGACTCGACCGGGCTCGGTGTTCTCGTCGGCGGCCTCAAGCGGGTGCGCGCCCAGGACGGTTCGCTCCGTCTGGTGTGCACGCAGGAGCGCATCCTGAAGATCTTCCGGATCACCGGGCTGGAGAAGGTGTTCCCGATCCACGCAACGGTGGCCGAGGCCGTCTCCGCCGAAGGCTGATCTGCTGCGCATGGCGACCGTCCGCCTGGAGATTTCTCCCACCCCCGCGCACGTCCGAACGGCGCGTCTGGTCGCCGCGGCCGTGGCTCGCCGCAGCGGCATCGACGAGGTTCTCCTCGACGAGATCCGGCTGGCGGTCGGCGAGGCGTGCTCGCGGGCGGTCGGCCTCCACCGGATGCACTCCCCGCAGACGCTGGTCCACGTCGAGCTGACCGACGGGCCCCGCTTCACGGTCGTCGTCACCGACGCGGTGCCCCGCGACCTCGCCCCCACCGAGCTGGGGCTCACGGGCGCCATGCCCGATCCCGTCGCCCTCGTCGCGGCGAGCGCGGCGGGCACCGGCTCGGCGGAGGACGCCGAGATCGCCGAGGACTCGATCGCTGCCGGCGTCGGCCTCGCGCTGCTCGCCGGCCTCGTCGACGACCTCGACGTGGTGTCCGCGCCGCACGGTGTCGGGACCGCCGTACGCATGTCCTGGCCGCTGACGCCGCCCGCCGCGCCGGTCCGCGGCGCCGTCCGCCCGTTCCTCTAGGACGGGCGGTTCCGCTCTCCCGTTGATCATGGGAGCTCTTGTCAGACACGCCGGCGTGTCTGACAAGAGCGCCGTGATCGATTCGCCGTAGCGGCCCCTTCCGCGCGCCGCACCTCCGACAGTCGTGCCGCACTGCCGACAGCCGCGCGGGCCGGCCGCGCGCCGCGATACCGGTACGCAGCGCCCCGCACCGGTATCCGAAATGTCCGCTCGCCGCACCCTCGCGCCCCCGATGCCGCCTTGCGCGCGACGCCGTGCCGACCGGCGATGCGCCCCATTTGCCCGCGACCGGAGGGCCGGCATCACCTGTGAGGAACATCTCCCCTACACTCCGCCCCACCCCGCTCCGCCGGTACCGGGAGCGGGTTTTCCTCGCCCGCCGTGGCCCGGTCGGCTGCGCTGTGCACCGCGCTTGTTTGGTACAGGAGGATGCATGCCCGGGACCTACCTCAGCGCTGAGGGGTTCGACTTCTCGAGTGACAACCTCAGCCTCATCGTGGTGGTGGCCGCCATCGCGCTCATCGCACTCGGTTTCTCCGCCGGACTGGTACGCGACGTGCTCCGCACCGATGCGGGCACGGCCAAGATGCAGGAGATCGCCGGCGCGGTGCAGGAGGGCGCAGCCGCGTTCCTGCGGCGCCAGTTCAAGACCCTCGGTGTCTTCGCGGTGCTCGCCGCGGTGCTGCTGACCGTGCTGCCCGCGGACTCGACGAGCGTCCGCATCGGCCGCACCGTGTTCTTCGTGATCGGCGGCTCGTTCAGCGCCTTCATCGCCTGGGGCGGCATGAACATGGCGACCCGGGCGAACGTCCGGGTCGCCGCCGCCGCCCGGACCTCGGCCGCGGAGGCCATGCGGATCGCGTTCCGCACCGGTGGGGTCGTCGGCTTCCTCACGGTCGGGCTCGGCCTGCTCGGTGCCGCCGCGGTGGTGCTCATCTACAAGAGTGACGCCCCGAAGGTGCTCGAGGGCTTCGGCTTCGGCGCCGCGCTGCTCGCGATGTTCATCCGGGTGGGC
>DASWRY010000012.1:0-87979 GCA_036402915.1 Mycobacteriales bacterium | reverse complement strand
GACGCGGCGGCACCCCGGCGCCGTCGGACAGGGAGGGAGTCCGGTGACCGGCCGAACCGGCATCTGGGTGATCGGCACGCTGGACACCAAGCGGGAGGCGGTGGAGTACCTCGCCGCGCGGATCGAGGCCCACGGGCACCGGCCGGTGGTGGTCGACGTCAGCCTCTCCGCAACGCCCGTGGCGTCCCGCGTGGACATCTCCGCGGCGGACGTCGCCGCCGCCGGGGGCAGCGACCTCGCCGCGCTGCAGGGCCTGTCGCGCAGCGCGGCGATGCAGCACATGATGACCGGCGCAGCGGCCACGCTCTCGGGCGGCCACCGGCGCGGCGAGGTCCGCGGAGTGCTCGCCGTCGGGGGATCGGGCGGTACCGCGATCGCCAGTCAGGCGATGCGGGAGCTCCCGATCGGCCTGCCGAAGCTGATCGTGTCCACTGTGGCCGCCGGGGACGTGCGCCGGTACGTCGGCGCGAGCGACCTCGGGATGCTGTCCTCCGTCGTCGACATCATGGGCCTGAACTCGATCCTCGAACGGGTCCTGTCCAACGCCGCCGCCGCCGTCGCCGGCATGGTGGCGGCCGGGCCGGTCGCCGATACCAGGGTGCGTCGTCGCGTCGTCGCGATCACCTCGTTCGGCGTGACGACGCCCTGCGTCCAGCGCTGCCGTGCCCTGCTGGAGGAGCGCGACTTCGAGGTGCTGGTCTTCCACGCCCGGGGCTCCGGGGGGAGGGCCATGGAGGACCTCGTCCGTGCCGGGGAGGTGGACGCCGTCCTGGACGTCACCACGACCGAGCTGGCGGACGAGATCGCGGGCGGGATGATGAGCGCGGGCCCGGACCGGCTCGACGCGGCCGCCGCCGCCGGTATCCCGCAGGTCGTGGTGCCGGGCGCGCTCGACGTCGTCAACTTCGGTGCCCCGGACCTCGTACCCGCCGCCCTGCGGGACCGGCTGTTCCACGCGCACAACCCGGACAACCTCGTGATGCGGACGTCGGCGGAGGAGCTGGCCGCCGTCGGGCGGCTGATGGCACGCAAGCTGAACCGGGCGTCGGCCCCGGTGGAGGTGCTGATCCCGGCCCGGGGCTTCTCCGACTACGACCGGGCGGGCGGCGTGTTCTCCGACCCGGCCGCCGACGCGGAGTTCACGGCGGCCCTCCGCGCGGACCTGAGACCCGGCGTCGACGTGACCAGCGTGGACGCCCACATCAACGACGAGACGTTCGCCGACCGCTGTGTCGAGCGGCTCCTACACCTGATCCGGGAGAGATGACGACTGTGGCGACACGACACGACAGGCAGGCGGTCCTCCGGCGCCTGAACGCGACCACCGACCGCGGCGAGGCCCTGCTCGTCGCCGGCGCCGGCGTCGGGCTGGTGGCCAAGTGTGCCGAGCTGGCAGGCGCCGACGTCGTCGCGGTCTACAGCTCCGGTCGGTTCCGGATGAACGGGTGGCCCTCCACGGCCGCCTTCCTGCCGGTGGGCAACGCCAACGACATCGCTCTCGAGCTCGGGCGCACGGCGATCCTGCCGGCGGTCCGGGAGGTGCCGGTCGTCGCGGGCGTGTTCGCCGCGGACTTCACCCGGGACATGCGGCAGCTGCTGGCGGAGATGTGGGACACCGGCTTCTCCGGTGTCATCAACTTCCCGACCGTCGGGCGGCTGGACGGGACGTTCCGCCGGGACCTCGAGTCGCTCGGCTTCGGCCTGGACCGGGAGCTGGAGATGTTCCGGCTCGCGCGGGAGCTGGAGCTGTTCACGATGGCGTACGCGTACAACCCGCAGGATGCCGCCGCGTTCGCGGACGCGGGCGTCGACGTCGTGATCGCCCACATGGGACTGACGGCGGGCGGGCTCACCGGGCACGCCGAGCCGATCACCCTCGAGGCGGCGGCCGAGTCCACCCAGGTGATCATCGAGGCGGCGACCGCGGCACGTCCGGACGTGATCCCGCTGTGCCACGGGGGACCGGTGTCCACACCGGACGACGTCGCGTTCGTGCTCGCGCACACGACCGCACGCGGCTTCGTCGGCGCCTCGTCGATCGAGCGGCTCCCGATCGAGGCAGCGCTGGAGGCGAGCGTCAGAGGCTTCAAGTCCGTGCCGCTGCCGGGGCGTGGCCGCGCATGACCGTCCACATGACCGAGAGCCCGCTGTTCCGTCCGGGGAGGATCGGCGCCCTGGAGGTGAAGAACCGCCTCGTGTTCCCCGCCCTCGCGAGCAAGCTCAGCACCGCGTACGGGGAGGTGTCGGACGACTACCTCGCCTTCTGTGAGGAGCGGGCGCGCGGCGGCGTGGGCCTCATCGTCGTGGAGAACACCACGGTGGACTGGCAGGGCGGCAAGGGCGGGAGCACGCTGACCCGGGTGGACGGGGCCGAGTTCGTTCCCCGGCTGCACAAGCTGGCCGAACGCGTGCACGCGTACGGCACCAAGATCGGCACGCAGCTCCAGCACGTCGGACGGCAGACCCGGGCGGAGTTCACCCACGGCCGGCGCCCCGTCGCGCCGTCCGAGGTCCCGCCGGTCCTCGGCGCGGACCCGCCGGCCGAGCTCACCGTCGACGACATCCGGGACATCGTCGGGATGTACGCCCGGGGCGCCCGTCGCACCCAGGCCGCCGGCTGCGACTTCGTGGAGATCCACGGCGCGCACGGGTACCTGATCAACCAGTTCTTCTCGCCGCTGCTCAACAAGCGGACCGACGCCTACGGCGGGTCGCTCGCCGGCCGGATGCGGTTCGCCCTGGACGTCGTCGCGGCCGTCCGTGCCGAGGTGGGACCGGACTTCCCGGTGCTGTACCGCGTGAGTGCCGACGAGCACGTCGACGGAGCCACGCCGTTCGACGACGTCGTGGCGCTGGCGCGGGAGCTGGAGCGCGCCGGGGTGTCCGCGCTCCACGTCACCGCGGGGCTCTACGAGACGCGGGAGTGGATCTTTCCGCCGATGTCGACCGAGCCCGGGTACAACGTCCCCGGCGCGGCGGCGCTCAAGCGGGCCACCGGCCTCCCGGTGATCGTCGTCGGCAAGATCGCGGACCGCGCGCTCGCCGAGCGGATCGTCACCGCGGGGGAGGCGGACTTCGTCGCCGTGGGACGCCCCCTGCTCGCCGACCCGATGCTGCCGCGCAAGTGGCAGTTCGGTGCCGACGCCGACGTGGTGCCGTGCATCTACTGCAACGACTGCATCGACCACGCTTCGCGCCAGTGGCCGGTCCGGTGCACGGTCAACCCCGCCGCGGGCCGGGAGCGGCTCGCGCCACCACCGGCGGGGGGACTCCGCTCGGTGCTGGTCGTCGGCGGGGGACCGGCCGGGATGCAGGCCGCGCTGAGCCTCGTGGCGGCCGGTCACCGCGTGACGCTCTGCGAACGGGAGGCACGGCTGGGCGGGGCGCTGCCGCTCGCCGCGATCCCGCCGCACAAGGACAGGCTCGGGACGCTGCTGGCCTCGTACCGGCGGCGTCTCGGGCAGGCGGCGGACGCCCTCGACGTACGGCTGGGCACCGAGGTCGACGCCGCGACGGTGCGGGAGCTCGCGCCGGACGCCGTCGTCGTGGCGACGGGTGCCGCCCAGGAGGACACCGGGCTGGTGCCGGTGGCGCGTGCCCTCGCGGACCCGACGTCGCTCGGGGCGACGAGCATCGTGGTCGGGGGGACCCGGATCGGGTGCGAGGTCGCGGAGACGCTCGCGGGCCACGGCGTCCGCGTGACGCTGCTCGCCCCCGGCACCGCCCTCGCGGCCGATGTGGAGGCGGGCAACCGGGGTGCCCTCCTGGCGCGGCTGGCCGCGGCCGGCGTGGACGTCCGGACCGGCGTCACGGTCGTGGGGGAGACGGCGCGATCGGTGCGGGTGGCGCGCGACGGCGTGACCGAGGAGCTGTCCGCCGACGCGGTCGTCGCGGCGGACCGCTGGGTTCCGCGGGACGCCGTGGCGGCGGAGCTGGAGGCCGCGACCGGGGTCCCGGTCGTACGGATCGGGGACTGTGCCGCCCCGCGGGGCCTGTTCGAGGCGATCGGTGAGGGCGACGACGTGCTCCGGGCGCTCGACGTGGCGTCGCCTCACTGATGATATAACGTATACGCATGATACCGGCGAGCGGAGGAGCGGCACTGATGGGGACCAGGACCACGGCCACGGCGCCTCCGCTCGACGCGACCGACCTGCTCGGCATCTCGGGCCTGCTCACCGAGGAGGAGCGGACGATCCAGCAGACGATCCGCCGCTTCGCCACCGAGAAGCTGCTGCCGAACGTGGCCGACTGGTTCGAGCGGGGCGAGATCCCGGGCCGCGAGCTGGCCAGGGAATTCGGCGGCATGGGGCTGCTGGGGATGCACCTCGACGGGTACGGGTGCGCGGGCATGTCCGCCGTCGCGTACGGCCTCGCCTGCCTGGAGATGGAGGCGGTCGACAGCGGGCTCCGGAGCTTCGTCTCGGTCCAGGGCTCCCTCGCCATGTCCGCGATCCACCAGCACGGGTCCGAGGAGCAGAAGCAGGAGTGGCTGCCGCGGCTCGCGGCCGGTGAGGCCGTCGGGTGCTTCGGCCTCACGGAGCCGGACCACGGCAGCGATCCGGGGAACATGTCCACCCGTGCGGTCCGCGACGGCTCCGACTGGGTGCTCGACGGCGCCAAGATGTGGATCACGAACGGCAGCCTGGCCGACGTCGCGGTGGTGTGGGCCCGGACCGAGGACGGTGTCCGCGGCTTCCTCGTCCCGCGGGGTACGCCCGGCTTCACCACCCACGACATCACCAAGAAGGTGTCCCTCCGCGCCTCCGTCACGTCCGAGCTGGTGCTGGACGGCTGCCGGCTCCCGGCGGACGCGATGCTGCCGAACGTCCGTGGTCTCCGCGGCCCGCTGTCCTGTCTCGGCGAGGCCCGCTACGGCATCGTCTGGGGCGCGATGGGCGCCGCCCGCACCTGCTTCGAGTCGGCGCTGGAGTACGCCGGGACGCGCACGCAGTTCGACCGGCCGATCGCCGGGTTCCAGCTGACGCAGGAGAAGCTGGTGAACATGCGGCTGGAGCTCGACAAGGGCCTGTTGCTGGCGCTCCACATCGGACGGATGAAGGACGCCGGGACGCTGCACCCGGAGCAGGTGAGCTTCGGCAAGCTGAACAACGTGCGAGAGGCGCTGGTCATCGCCCGGGAGGCCCGGACGATCCTCGGCGCGAACGGCATCACCCTCGAGTACCCGGTGATCCGGCACATGAACAACCTCGAGTCGGTGCTGACCTACGAGGGCACGAGCGAGATCCACACTCTCGTGCTCGGCCAGGCGCTCACCGGGATCGCCGCCTACCGGTGATCCGGAGCCCGGCGGCGCGGTGTTCATCGGATACTGTGTCCCATATGCCGAGTGCCCGCTGGGGAGGCCTGTCATGAGCGCCGCGACGCCGTTCCGCCGCCCGCCGACCGCGCAGGAGGCGGTCCTCGGAGAGCTGCGCCGGGCGATCCTCGAGGGCGACTTCCGGCCCGGGTCGCAGATCCTGCAGGACAACATCGCCGAGCGCCTGGGCGTCAGCCGGGTTCCGGTCCGGGAGGCGCTGAAGATCCTGGAGGGCGAGGGCCAGGTCTCCTATGCGCCCCGGCGCGGGTACTTCGTCGCGGAGCTGGACTACGACGAGCTGGCGGAGGTGTACCGCATCCGGGAGATCCTCGAGGCCGAGGCGATCGCGGTGGGGATCAAGCGGATCGCCGACGAGGACCTGGAGCGGATGGAGGAGGCCATCGGCGACATGGAGCGCGCGGCCGAGGCGCAGGACATCGTCGCCCTCACCGCGGCCAACCGGCGCTTCCACTTCGCGCTGATGGAACCGTGCCAGCGCCCGCGGCTGATGCGGATGATCGGCCAGCTGTGGGACACCACGGATCCCTACCGCTCCATCTACTTCGCGCACGGAGAGAACCGGGAGCTCGTGCAGAAGGAGCACCGGGAGATCGTCGACGCGGCTCGCCGGCGCGACCGCGCCCAGCTCGTGCGGCTGCTGGCGGTGCACCGCAAGAACGCGATGAAGGGGCTGCGCCGCGTGCTCGTCCAGGACTGACGGCGCGGTGGGCGCGGCCGCCCTCAGGACTGGTGGACCGCGCCGCGTCCGAGGAGCCGCTCGACCTCGTCGGCGTCGATGCCCCACTCGACCAGCGCCTTCCGTGTGTCCGCCCCGGGGGCCGGTGGGGGAGTGGGCATCGGCGCGGGCGTGCGGCTGAAGCGCGGGGCCGGTGCGGGCTGGACGATGCCGCCCACCGTGACGTACGCGTCCCGCGCGGCGCTGTGGGGATGCCCGGCCACCTCGTCCAGCGACAGCACGGGCGCCACGCAGGCGTCCGTACCGTCGAAGACCGCACACCACTCGTCTCGGCCGCGCCCGCGGAACACCCCGGCGAGCCGCTCGGCCAGCCGGGGCCACGCCGCCGGGTCGTCCCGGTTCGCGACGAGGTCCTCGTCCTCCGCGAGCCCGAGGCCCGCCAGCAGCCGGTGGTAGAACGCCGGCTCGATCGCCCCGACGCTGAGGTACCCGCCGTCCGCGCACTCGTACACGCGGTAGAAGTGCGCGCCGCCGTCGAGCAGGTTCGCCGCACGGCGGCCGGACCAGAGTCCCTCCGCCCGCATGGCGTGGATGATCGTCATCATCGCGGCCGTGCCGTCGACGATCGCCGCGTCGACCACCTGGCCGCGTCCGGACCGGGTGGTCTCGAGGAGCGCGCTGACGATCCCGAACGCGAGCAGCATGCCGCCGCCGCCGAAGTCGCCGACGAGGTTGAGCGGTGGCACGGGCACGCCGTCCGCCGGGCCGACGGGGTGGAGTGCGCCGCCGACCGCGATGTAGTTGATGTCGTGCCCGGCGCGGGCGGCGAGCGGTCCCTCCTGTCCCCAGCCGGTCATCCGCCCGTAGACCAGGCGCGGATTCGCGGCCAGGCACGCCGCGGGCCCGATCCCGAGGCGCTCGGCGACGCCCGGCCGGAACCCCTCGAACAGCACGTCGGCCGTCTCGGCGAGCCGCAGGACCACCTCCGCGCCCGCGGGGTCCTTCAGGTCCACGGCGACGGACTGCCGTCCCCGGGTCATCAGGTCGCCGGCCGGGGGCAGGGGATTCCCCGGGTTCCGGTGACCGGGCCGGTCCACCCGCAGCACCGTGGCGCCCATGTCGGCGAGCATCATCCCGCAGAACGGACCCGGGCCCAGCCCGGCGATCTCGACCACCCGCACACCGGCCAGGGGGCCGGCCGACACCTCCGCCATGACGTCCTCCTCGCGTTACAGGGTCCAGCCACCGTCGGCCGTGAGGACGGCCCCGGTCGTGAACGTGGCGTCCTCGGAGAGGAACGCCGCGGCCTTCGCGATCTCCGCCCCGGTCCCGAAGCGCCCCAGCACGGTCCGCCCGAGGATCCGGTCGCGGGACGACGGCGGGATCGCCGCGGTCATGTCGGTGTCCACGAAGCCCGGCGCCAGGACGTTCACACGGACCCCGTCGTCGGCGAGCTCCTTCGCGAGCGACCGTGCGAGCCCGACCATCCCCGCCTTCGCGCTGGCGTAGGCGGTGTCGCCGGGGAAGCCGACCAGGCCCACCGCGGAGGCGACGAGCAGGACGGACCCCGCGGGGGAGGCGCGCAGCGCGGGGACCGCCGCCCGTGCCACGCGATGGGCGCCGCGCAGGTTGGTCTCCACGACCTCCCACCACCGGTCGGGATCGAGCCGGTCGATCCGCCCGCCGGCCCACATCCCCGCGTTGAGGACGATCGAGTCCATCCGGCCCCACCGCGTGAGGGCCAGCCCGAGGAGTGCCTCCGGGTCGCCCGCGAGCAGGTCGTACCGGGTCGGGACAGCCTCCGCCGCGGCCCCGGAGGCATCCGCCGCCACCGCGTCGGCCGCGGCCGCGTTCGTGGCGTAGGTGAACAGGACGTCCACCCCGCGGGAGGTCAGCTCCCCGACGATCGCGGCACCGATCCCACGGGACCCTCCGGTCACCACGGCCACACGTCCACCCGGCACGGCAACCCGTCCTCACCTGACTGTCGACAGTGTTCTCCCGGCCCGTTCCGCGTTGCCCGGGGAGTGGGCGCGACTGTACCGATGGGTCAGTACAGAGACAAGCCGACACCGCGCTCGAGAAAAGTTCGAAAGATTGCCCCCGCAGCCCTTGACGGGGGAGTGACCTGGACCACTAACGTACCGGTCGGTCAATACAACGCCCGGTACGGAAATCGTCCCGGCATGCTTCCCGGAGGACAGCGGATGACGACGATGCTCGCGCGGCTTCGGCCGGCCCGCCGCGTCACGTGGGGTCAGGAGCAGATCGTCCTGCTCGTCGTGGTCGCTCTGGTGATCGTCTTCAGCGTGACCCTCGGCGGGTTCTTCACCCTGAACAACCTCCTCGACCTCGCGCGGAGCGTCTCGGCACTCGGGATCCTCGGGATCGCGATGGCCGTGGTGGTGATCGCCCGCGGACTCGACCTGTCGCTCATCGCGAGCATGGGCGTCTCCACGGCCCTCGCCATCCAGCTCATGGGCAGCGGACTCAGCACGCCGCTCGCCCTCCTCGTCGGCCTCGTGGTCGTCGTGGCGCTGGGCGTCCTCAACGGCGTGATCATCGCGTTCGTCGAGATCCCCCCGCTGTTCGCGACGCTGGCCACCGGGCTGTTCGTCTACGGCTTCGCCCGCAGCGCGTGGCTGAACGGGCTGATCGCCGACATCCCCCGGGACCGGGGCTTCGTCCGGTACCTCGGCCAGGGGCGTCCACTCGGGATCCCGATGCCGGTCCTCCTCTTCGCGGCCGTGGCCGTGGTGGCACACGTCCTGCTGTCGCGGCTCACGCGCGGCCGGTTCGTGTACGCCCACGGCGACAACTCGGAGGCGGCAGCCCTCTCCGGCATCGCGGTGCGGCCGCTGACGATCGGCGAGTACACCGTGTGCGCCGCGATCGGATACCTGGCCGGGCTCGTCCTCGCCGGCTCGGTCGGGGGGTTCAACACCCAGGTGATCAACTCCTCGCTGATCTACGACGTGCTGCTCGTGGTCGTGATCGGCGGGGTCAGCCTGGTCGGTGGCCGGGGCGGCGTCCTCAGCGTCGTCGTCGGCACGGCGCTGATCGGCGTGATGCTCAACGGCATGACGATCATGAACCTCAACGTCCACCAGCAGAACATCATCAAGGGCCTGATCCTGCTCGCGGCGCTCGTGCTCGACAACAGGCTCCACCCCCGCGACGAGGAGACCGTCCGGCAGGGCGACTAGCCCACATCCCCCCACGCGGCCCGGCGCACCGGGCCACATCCCCCGCGTCATCGTCTGCAGGAGGTCACCGAATGGCCAGGGTCACATCGGCACGCACCGCGCTGCTCGTCGGCGCGCTGGCGGCTGCACTCGCTCTCACGAGTTGCACCTCCGGCGCCAAGAGCGGCACGGCGGCGGCCGGGAGCGGCGATCAGCTCGCCGGCAACGCCAGCACAGAACAGCTCCGCGATCACGCGCTGAAGAGCCTCCAGGGCAAGACCGTCGCCTTCGTCCCGGTGGGGATGGGCACGCCGCTCACCGAGGAGTGGAGCCGGCAGATCAAGCGCGGCTTCGAGGCCCTCGGGGCGAAGTACATCCTCCGTGACCCCAACTGGGACGTCGCCAAGCAGGCGGACGCCGTCACGTCGCTCATCAACCAGAAGCCCGACCTCCTGATCGTCCACAACTTCGACGTGCAGCTCCTCGCCAAGCTCATCCAGAAGGCGGAGGAGCAGGGCACCTACGTCATCCAGGTCAACATGGTGTCGAACTACAAGTCGGACGCGTTCGTCGGCGCGGACACGATCGGCCTCGGACGCAAGATGGCGAACGACATCGTCTCGGTGTGTGGCAAGGGCACGTCGGGCAAGATCCAGATCGTGCAGGGCGACGCCACGTCGGGCTTCACGCTCGGCCTGATGCAGGGCGCGAACGAGGTCTTCAAGCAGCACCCCGAGGTCAAGGTCGTCTCGACGCAGGCCGCGAACTGGGACCGCTCCAAGGCGCACGACATCACCGCCACCGTCATCCAGCAGCACCCGGACCTCTGCGCGAGCTGGGGCTTCTGGGACCAGATGGAGTACGGGGCGGCGACGGCGATCAAGGAGGCCGGGAAGATCGGCCAGGTGAAGGTGTTCACGTCCGACCACAGTGTCGTCACGTGCGAGGCGCTGCGCGACAAGCTGTTCTACCAGTCGTACGCGTACTCCGTCCCGACCCAGGGCACCGACATCGTCGCGATCGGCAAGTACCTGCTCCAGTCGGGGCTCAAGCCCGGTACGGCCCGGACGGCGGACTACACGCAGCTGTACAAGATCGACCGGTCGAACTGGAACCAGCCGAACATGTGCTACGACGGCAAGCACGACGGGCTCACGGTCCACTGATGCCCTGCTGAGCCGTCCGCCTCCCCGGAGGTCGGCCGGGCTGCCCGTGACCACACCGGGCGGCCCGGCCACCCCCGCCGTCCACAGCCGACACTTCCCGAGAGCGAGATCGCGTCATGACGGTCAGCGTTTCTGCCCGGACCCGCGGGCACCGGCGGCCGCCGGAGCGGAACATCCCGGCAGCCGAGGGGCTGGCGCAACGGGTGCACCAGGCCCGGCAGCGGCTGTCCGTCCAGCAGTTCCTCGCCGAACTGTTCGAGAAGCGGTGGATGGAACCCGCCATCCCCCTCGCCGTCCTCGTCGGGGTGGCCCTGTACTTCACGATCACGGTCCCGACGTTCGCCACGAGCGGGACCCTGCTGTCGACGACGCAGGAGCTCTCCGAGTTCGCGTTCGTGTGCGTGGGCATGGCGGTCGTGATGATCTCCGGCGGGATCGACCTGAGTGTCGGGTCGATGTACGCCCTGTCCAACATGGTCGCCCTGTTGCTCATCTCGGTGGCCGGGGTCCCCGTCGCCGTCGCGATCCCCCTGACGCTGCTGGCGGGTGCGGTGATGGGGGCGGTGAACGGCGCCATCGTCGCCTATCTCAAGGCGAGGCCGTTCCTCACCACGCTCGTGACGTTGATCATCTTCCGCGGCGTCCTCAACCTCCTGGACCTGACCTACTCCGCGCGCACGGCAGAGTCCTCCGTCGACAATCCGCTGTGGACGTTCCTGGGCGGTGGCGCGGTGGTCGGGATCCCGGCCGCGGGTGCCGTCCTCCTCGTCGTCCTCGTCGTGGGGCACCTCCTGCTGAGCCGGTCCCGGTTCGGGTGGCACATCGTCGCGGTCGGTGCCAGCCGGAGGGCCGCGCGCCATGCGGGTATCCGGGTCGAGCGCATGCTGATGACGAGCTACATCGTCTCCGGCATCATGTGCGCGCTCGCCGGCGTGTTCTACGCGGCGCGCCTCAACAGCGCGAGCGCCCGGGTCGGCGAGGGCCTCGAGCTCAGCGTCCTCACGGCGGTCGTCGTGGGCGGGATCAGCCTCGCGGGTGGCAAGGGAACGGTCTGGCGGGCACTCATCGGCGCGGCGATCGTGGTGCTGCTCGGCAAGGGCCTGCTGCTGATGAACGTGAGCGGCAACGTGTACCAGGCGATCCTCGCCGTGGTCCTCCTCCTCGCGGTCGGCCTGGACGTGAAGTGGGGCAAGAACCGCGGCAAGGCGATCCAGAAGATCTACGTCAACCCGACGCTGGTGTCCTACGACGAGCTGCCCGACGTCCGGCACGGCTCTGGCAGCCCGTACGAGGTCAACGACCGGCTGCGCGCCGCCGAGGGGATCGGCGTCGGGCAGGTGGAGGGGCCCGAGGACGTGATCCTCGACCGGCAGGGCCGGCTCTACTGCGGGGTCCGGCAGGGGTGGATCCTCCGGTTCTCGGGGGAGGACCTCAGCCACCGGGAGGTCTTCGCGCGGATCGGCGGACACCCTCTCGGCATGGCGTTCGACGCGGACGACAACCTCGTCGTCTGCGTCGGCGGGATGGGGCTGTACTCGGTCGCCCCGGACGGCACGGTGCGCAAGCTGACCGACGAGACGAAGCGCACCTGGACCCGCCTGCGGGACGACTCGCGGCTGCGCCTCGCCGACGACCTCGACATCGCGCCGGACGGGAAGGTCTACTTCAGCGAGGCCACGACGCGGTTCGACATGGCCGACTGGATCCTCGACGGTGTGGAGGGCCGGCCCAACGGGCGCCTGCTCTGTTACGACCCCGCCACGGGAACCACCGAGACCGTGCTCGACGGGCTCGTCTTCCCGAACGGGGTGTGCCAGTCCCACGACGGGGAGTCGGTGCTCATCGCGTCCACCTGGCTGTGCCGGATCCTGCGGTACTGGCACTCCGGGCCGAACAAGGGACGCACCGAGGTCTTCATGGAGAACTTCCCCGGGTACCTCGACAACATCAACCGCGCGTCCGACGGCACCTACTGGGTCGCCCTCAACGGCATGCGGTCCCCGGCGTACGACCTCGCCATGCGGATGCCCGCGTTCCGGCGCCGGATGATGAAGCAGATCCCCCGGGACGAGTGGCTGTACCCGAGCATGAACCACGGCTGCGTCGTGAAGGTGTCCGAACAGGGCGAGGTCCTCGAGACGCTCTGGGACGCGGGCGCCACGGTCCACGCGACGATCACCTCGATGCGGGAGCACGACGGCTACCTGTACATCGGGGGCCTCGAGAACAACCGCATCGGGCGCATCAAGCTCGATCCCTCGCGCCGGGACGAGGGCCACCCGGCCGCGCCCCGCGCCACCGTCCACACCGGCTGAGCCGCGTCCCCGATCCGAGAGGTGGTGGCAGATGCCCGCAACCGAGACCCTGCACCTGATCCGTGAGTTCCTCTTCCCCGGCAGGTACGAACGAGCGGCGATCCCGTCCCTCGACGGCGGCCTCGCGGCGAACGACGCGCTCGACGCGTTCGACACCGTGACGTCCGAGCCGGTGACCGAGCCCGACGACGTCCTGGTGGGCCCCGACGGCGCAGTCCGCGTCACCAGCGGCCGTCGGGTGCTCCGGGTCACCGGCGGCGCGGTCGAGACGGTCGCCACCCTGCCGGGTGACGCCGGCGCGATGGCCTGGGCCGCCGACGGTTCCCTCCTCGTCTGCGTGGCGGGCCACGGGCTCTTCCGGGTCGAACCGGACGGCGGCAGCCCGCAGCTCGTGGCGGACCGCGGTTCGGACGACCGCCCGCTGCACTGCCTGACGGCGGTGGCGGTCGCGGCGGACGGCAGCGTCTACCTCACCGACGGCAGCACTGCCCACAGTGGACCGGACTGGATCCGCGACCTCATGGAACGGAACGCCGCCGGCCGCGTGCTCCGGTGGGACGGCCGCGACCGGACGGCGCAGGTACTCCGCGGCGGACTGGCGTACCCGCACGGCGTCACCCTCGCCGGGGACGGCTCCGGGCTGCTCGTCACGGAGGCGTGGCGGCACCGGATCGTCCGGCTGTCCCTCGACGGCGCGAGCGTGCGGGACATGACCCGGACGTTGCCGGGCTATCCCGCCCGGATCACCCCGGGGCCCGACGGCACCTACTGGGTGGCGCTCTTCGCCATGCGCACCCAGCTCGTCGAGTTCGTGCTGACCCAGCGGGAGTACGTCGCCGAGATGATGCGCACGATCGACCCCGACTTCTGGATCCGCCCAGCCCTGCGCACGCTGAACTCCGGGCTCGCCCCGCTCCAGGGTGGACAGGTCATCAAGCTCGGTGTCCTCAAGCCGTGGGCGCCGCCGCGGTCCTACGGGCTCGTCGCGCGCTTCGACGCCGACGGCGACCCGATCGAGAGCTTCCACAGCCGTCCGGGCGGTGGCCGGCACGGGATCACCGGGGTCCGGCAGTCCGGCGACACGCTGTTCGTCGCAGCCAAGGGCGGCGACCAGGTGCTGACCACGAAGGCAGGTGCAGGGCGGTGAGTGACACGACGACGGTGGTCCGTGAGGCGGCCGGGCGGGGCGGCGCGGTGGAGCCGGGCCAGGTGCTCCTCGAGATCTCCGGCGGGACGAAGACCTACCGAGGCGTGCACGCGATCCACGACGTGTCGTTCGACGTCCGGGCCGGCGAGGTCCACGCGCTGCTCGGCGAGAACGGCGCGGGCAAGTCGACCCTGTGCAAGGTGATCGCCGGTGCCATCCAGCTCTCGTCCGGTGAGCTGCGGATCGACGGCGAGCCGGTCCAGCTGCGCACGCCCCACGACGCGCTCGAACGCGGCATCGCGATGGTGTACCAGGAGACCAGCCTCGTCCCCACCATGACGGCGGCACAGAACATCGAGCTCGGCCACGAGCGCCTGTTCACCCGGTTCCGGTCGCTCAACATCGGGGCGCAGCAGCTGCTCCAGTCGATGAACTTCCACGTCGACCCCACGGCGTACGTCTCCGCGCTCGGCGGGGCGAAGAAGCAGATGGTGGAGATCGCGCGGGCGATCCGCTCGCGGGCACGGATCATCATCTTCGACGAGCCGACGGCGACGCTGACCCCCGAGGAGACGCTCCACCTCTTCAACGTCATCGAGGACCTCCGCCGCTCCGGCATGGGGATCGTCTACGTCTCCCACGCGCTCGAGGAGTCACTCCAGATCGCCGACCGGGTGACGGTGCTCCGGGACGGCGAGCACGTGGTGACGCTCGACGCGAAGACGACCGACCGCGGCACCCTCGTGCGGCACATGGTCGGCCGGGCGCTGTCCGAGAGGCTGTACGGCGGCGAGGGTGTCGCCGCGGACGACGGGACGAAGAAGCGGAAGGTCCTCGAGGTCGAGAACCTGATCCTCGGCACGGTGGTCAAGAACATGTCGTTCTCCGCGTACGCGGGCGAGGTCCTCGGCATCGCGGGGCTCATCGGGTCCGGGCGCACCGAGACGGCCAAGATCGTGGCGGGGGCCCTCAAGCGCAACCGGATCCACGGCGGCCGGGTGCTGCTGAACGGCAGGACCGTCCGGTACCGCGTCCCCGCCCAGGCCATCGACGACGGCATCGTCTACATCACCGAGGACCGGAAGGTGAACGGGTTCTTCGAGACGATGACGGTCGAGGAGAACCTGTACCTCGGCAGGCTGGGCGCGAAGGCCCGCCGCCGGCCGTGGGTGTCGCGGCGCGAGCGCCGCCGGGTCGCGAAGGACTGGATCGAGCGGCTGAACATCCGTGCCATCAACCCGGACGCCAAGGTCGTGGAGCTCTCCGGCGGGAACCAGCAGAAGGTCACCGTCGGCAAGTCACTGGTCCAGGAGCCCGAGGTGGTGATCTTCGACGAGCCCACCCGCGGGGTCGACGTCGGCGCGATCGAGGAGATCCACCAGCTGATCCGCCGCCTGGCCGACGAGGGCAAGACGGTCATCGTCATCTCGTCGTACCTCCCCGAGGTGCTGTCCATCTCGGACCGCATCCTGGTCGCCCGCCTCGGCCGCATCGTCGCGGAGTTCACCCGCGACGAGGCGACCCAGGAGAAGATCATGTACGCGGCGATCTTCTAACGGCGTGGGCATCCTGGACGCGCCCGCCGCGTCGGTCGAGGCGTACTTCACCCACCGGCTCGGGCGGGGACGGTTGCGGCTGGCCGAACGCCGGCTGGCCAGTGAGGGTTGGTCGGACGAGACCGGTTTCCTCGGTTTCCGGACCGGCGCCGGTGAGGCCGTGGACCTCGTGGTCCGCCGGTACCGCGACGGCGGCGTGGCCCGCGGCGAGACCGACCCGGAGCGGCACTTCCGCTTCCTCCGGGCGATGTCGGCCACGACCCTCCCCGTGCCGGAGGTGCTGTGGTCCGACGCGGCGGGCGAGCTCTTCGACGGGCCGTTCTTCGTCATGGAGAGGGTGTCCGGGTTCGCCCCCGTGCCGTGGTCGCCGGAGGGGCGCCGGTTCCTCGCCGAGGCGGGGACGGGCCCGGCGGGGCCGGAGTTCGCCGGCATCCTCGCGGCGATCCACCGCGTCGACTGGCGCGCCGCCGGTCTGGCCGACCTCGCACCGGCGGGGGATTTCGCCACGGAGGCCGTGGACGGGCTGGACGCCCGCCTGGCGGCCGCGGAGGACGAGCCCGAGCCCGTCCTCGCCGACGGCGTCGGATGGCTCCGACGCCACCTCCCGCGCACCGGGGCGGTGACGGTCGTGCACGGCGACTACCGCACGGGGAACCTCCTGTTCGAGGGTCACCACATCTCCGCGGTGCTCGACTGGGAGTTCGCCCGTGTCGGGGACCCGTACTACGACCTCGGCTGGGTCTGTGCGCCGTCCAACCGGATCGGCTCCGACCTCGTCTGCATGCTGCTGCCGGAGGAGCAGTTCCTCGACCACTACGCCGCGGCGAGCGGCGCCGCGGTCGACCGCGCGGCGCTGCGGTTCTGGGTCACCTACCACCAGGTGCAGCACTGCGTGCGCTGGCTCGAGGGCGCGGCCGCGTTCGCGGCCGGGGCCAACCGCGACCTCCGGCTCGCCCGCGCGTACTACACGCTGCCCGGCCTGCGGCGCGCGGTCGCGGACCTCCTGGAGTACGCGTGATCCCGCCGGCCGAGGTCCTCGCCGCGGTGCGCACGGCGCTGCGCGACGAGGTGCTCCCGCACGTGGGGGAGGACCGTGCGCGGACCGCGCTGGTCGCGGCGCTCGGGATCCTCGGCGACGTGGCGCTCCAGGTCCGGGAGGACGACCGGTGGTGTGCCGACTCGGCGTCCGTACTGGCCGCGGCCCTCGGGCGGTGCGGCGTCCCGGGGCTCGGCGCGCCGCCGGGGGAGACCCCTACCGCGCACCGGCGCCGCCTCCTCGCCGCGGCGCGGCGGCTCCTGGCGGGGCCACCGGACACCTCGTGCCCCGACGACCTGCGCGGCGTCCGTTCCGCGCTCGCCCACGACCTGACGCTGCAACAGCGCCGGACCAGAACGACAGGAGGACCGTGAACACCTACACGATCACGGAGATGCTGCGGAAGCCGCGCACCGCGCAGCGGGTCAACCCCGGCCGCGTCGCGGTGGTCTTCGGCGAGCGCACGGTGACCTACGACGAGCTGGAGGACCGTTCTCAGCGGCTCGCGTCGGCGCTGGCCGCCGAGGGCTTCCGCAAGGGGGACCGGGTCGGGATCCTGCTGCACAACCGTCCCGAGTGGATGGAGATCTTCTTCGCGGTCGCGAAGCTCGGCGGCGTCATGGTGCCGATCAACTACTTCCTCCGCGCGGGCGAGGCCGGGTACATCCTGGACGACTGCGGCGCCCGCTGGGTGATCGCGGAGGAGCGGTTGTGGCCGCTCGTGGACGGGTTCCGCACACCGGACGACGGGCGGCGGTACGTCGGCATCGACACGGCCCGTCCCGGCACGCTGGCGTACGAGGAGCTGATGGCCGCCGAGCCCGCCGAGTTCGACCACGACGTGGCGCTCGACGACCTGTTCCTGCTGCAGTACACGTCCGGGACGACGGGGTTCCCCAAGGGCGCGATGCACACCCACGCCACGGTGCTCTGGAACTCCTTCCACCAGATCCTCGACTTCGCCGTGACCGCGGACGACGTCTTCCTCATCATGCCGGCCCTGTGCTGGGCCGCCGGGTTCCACGACATCGCGCTCGCGACGCTGTGGATGGGCGGCCGGCTGGTACTCAACCCCTCGACCAACTTCGACCCCGACCAGTTCTTCGAGACGGTCCAGGGACACGGGGTCACCAAGACGCTCCTCGTGCCCTCCGTGCTCAAGCGGGTACTCGGCGCCGACACGCTGGAGAAGTACGACCTGTCCAGCCTGGCGATGGTGTTCAGCGGCGGCGAGCCGGTGCCGGTGACCTCGATCGCGCAGCTGCACGACCGGCTGCCGACCTGCGTGCTGCAGCAGGTGTACGGCATGAGCGAGTTCCCGACGATGATGCTGTACCTGGACGCCGACAACGCGATCCGCAAGGCCGGCTCGGCGGGCCGGGCCTGCCGCGCCGCGGAGATCCGCATCGTGGACCCGCACGGCGAGGACGTCCCGGTCGGGGAGACCGGGGAGATCATCTGCCGCTCACCCGCCACCATGCTCGGCTACTACGGCAAGGACGACGCCTCGGCCTCCAGCCTGGCCGACGGCTGGCTGCACACCGGCGATCTGGCCAGTGTGGACGCCGACGGGTTCGTGTACGTGACGGGGCGCTCCAAGGACATGATCATCACCGGGGGGCTCAACGTGTACCCGGCCGAGATCGAGCGCGTCATCGCCGGCCACCCCGCCGTCGTGGAGGCCGCCGTCATCGGGGTCCCGGACGAGAAGTGGGGCGAGATCGGCAAGGCCGTCGTCGTGCTCGCCGAGGGGGCGAGCCTCTCCGAGGAGGAGCTCGTCGCCCACCTGAGGGAGGAGCTCGCCACGTTCAAGGTGCCCCGGGTGTACGAGCTGCGACACGACCCGCTCCCGCGCACGACGTCCGGCAAGGTCCAGAAGTTCCGGCTCCGGGACGGTGGCTGACATGTGGGACTTCTCGACCGAGCCGGAGTTCGAGCGGCAGTTGGACTGGATGCGGGCCTTCGTCCGTGACGAGGTGCTGCCGCTCGAGGTCCTCGACCTCGACGACGCGCAGTTCGCGGCGCTCGCCGGTCCGCTCCGCGAGCGCGTGAAGGCGCAGGGCCTGTGGGCGGCGCACCTCGACCGGGAACTGGGCGGTCAGGGCTTCGGGCAGCTCAAGCTGGGGCTGATGCACGAGATCATCGGCCGCTCCAAGCTTGCTCCGTACGTGTTCGGGAACAACGCACCGGACTCCGGCAACAGCGAGATCCTGGCCCGCCACGGGACGCCGGAACAGCGCGAGGAGTGGCTGTACCCGCTGCTGGCCGGCACGGTGCGGTCGGCGTACGCCATGACCGAGCCCGGCGCCGGCGCCGACCCGACCCTGTTGTCCACCGTGGCCGTCCCGGACGGCGACGACTGGGTGATCGACGGCCGGAAGTACTTCATCACCAACGCCTCCGTCGCCGACTTCTTCATCGTCATGACGGTCACGGACCCGGACGCCCCACCGCACGGCCGGGCGACCCAGTTCATCGTGCCGCGCGGCACGCCAGGACTCGTCGTCGAGCGGGAGATCGGCTCGATGGAGGACGCCCGGCCGGTGCCCGGGAGGACGGACAACCACGCCGAGGTGCGCCTCGACGGTGTCCGCGTCCCGGCGTCCGCCATGCTCGGGCCGCGTGGCGAGGGGTTCCGGATCGCGCAGGAGCGGCTCGGCCCCGGCCGCATCCACCACAGCATGCGGTGGATCGGACAGGCGTCCCGGGCACTCGACATGCTGTGCGAGCGGGCGGTGTACCGCCATGTCCACGGCTCGGTGCTCGCCGAGAAGCAGACGGTGCAGAACTGGATCGCCGACTCGTGGGCGGAGATCCACGCCGCCCGGCTCATGACCCTGCACGCCGCCTGGAAGATCGACCGCGAGGGCGTGGCGGCGGCGCGGACGGAGATCGCGGCCGTGAAGTTCTGGGGCGCCGCCGTGCTGCACGACGTCATCGACCGGGCCCTGCAGGCGCACGGTTCCCTCGGGTACTCCGCGGACCTCCCGCTCGAGGACATGTACCGGCGGGCCCGGGCCGCACGGATCTACGACGGCCCCGACGAGGTCCACCGGCAGAGCGTCGCCCGGCGTGTGCTCCGGTCGTACTCGGCGCCGCCGGACCACGTCCCCAGCGAGCACGTGCCGACCCGGCGCGCCGCGGCGCTGGAGCGGTACGGGGTGGAGCTCGCCGTGCCGCCGTCCGGCACCTGAGAGCGCCCCGGGGCACGGTCGCGCCGCCTTGACACCCGATGCCTCCGGTGCAACCGTGCCCTGTATTGACTGGTACAACAAGCGGTCGGTACGGGATCCCCGCCACCGGCCGCGTTTGCCGATGCACGTCAACGGAAGAGAGGCCCGAGCCGATGCCCACCCAGCGCCGCGCGCCGCGCGCGACCACGCACGACCGGATCTTGCGGGTGGCGGCGGAGGTCTTCGCGGAGAAGGGCTACCACGGCACCGGGGTGGCGGAACTGGGCGACCGCGCGGGCATCAAGCGGGGCGCGCTGTACTACCACATCGGGTCCAAGGAGGACCTGCTCTTCGACCTCTCGAAGCGGCACGTGGAGGAGGCCCTGGAGCGGGGGCGTGCGGCCCTCGAGTCCACCGAGGACGTGACGGAGAAGTTCCGTGCCCTCACCCGCGAGCACCTCCGCACCCTCGCCGCGCGGCGACCCGAGGTGATCGTCGCCGAGCGGGAGATGCACGCGCTGACCGGCATCCGGGCCCGCAAGCTGAAGAAGCTGCGGCACGAGTACCAGGAGCTGTTCGAGTTCGTCTTCGCGGAGGGCGTCGAGAGGGGCGTCTTCCGCACGGCCGACCCGATCGAGGTCATGGGCATCCTGGGGATGCTGAACTACACCTACATCTGGCTCGACCCCAAGGGACCGGTCCCCGTCGACGAGGTCGCGGACCGGCTCACCGACGTGATCCTCGGCGGCCAGCTCGTGGACAGGCCCGAGGAGGCGCCGGAGCAGAAGGCGCGGCGGAAGAAGGTCAGCTCGCGTCGTGCGTGACCACGACCCGGATGGGGTCGCCGGTCTTGGTCCGCAGGATGTCCAGTCCCTCGGCGGTCCGGGCCAGCGGCAGCCGGTGCGTCACGGTGCCGGTGACGTCGAGGCGCCCGTCGCCGAGTAGTCCCAGCAGTTCCCGCAGCTCGGGGAGCGTGTAGCCGAACGAGCCCTGCAGCCGCAGCTCCCGTCCCACCAGCGTCTCCTGCCGCACGGCCAGGTGCAGCGGATCCGGGCCGACCCCGACGGCGACACAGCTGCCGCCCGGACGCAGGGACTTCAGGGCCTGCTCGACGACGCGCGGCGCGCCGACGAACTCGAACGCCGCATCGGCGCCACCGTCGGTCAGCTCCCGCACCGCTCGCGCGGGCGCACCCTCCGACGCGTCGACCACCGCGTCCGCGCCGAAGGCGAGCGCGCGGTCCAGCGCGCCGGGGTACGCGTCGACACCGATCACGCGGGCCCCGATCACCTGGCGCAGGATCATCACGGCGTGCAGTCCCAGGCCGCCGAGGCCGTACACGACGGCGGTCTGTCCACTCCGGACGCCCGAGAGGCGGACGGCATGGAAGGGCGTCGCCACGGCGTCGGTCGCGATGGCGCCGGACACGAAGTCGACCCCCGCGGGGAGGGGGAGTGCGATCCGGGCGGGCACCACGACGAACTCGGCCTGCGCGCCCGGCCGGTCCAGGCCCAGGACCTGCCGGCGGCCGCACAGGTTGTCCCGGCCCTCCGCGCAGTGCGCACAGGCGCCGCACCCGTGGAACGCCGCGATCGCGACGGGCCGGCCCTCCTCGAGTCCGGTCACACCGGTCCCCACCGCGTCCACCACGCCGGCCGGCTCGTGCCCCAGCGTGACCGGCAGCCGGCTCGCCGCCGTGGACCCGTCCACGATGTGCACGTCGGAACCGCAGATGCCGCATGCCCGGACGGCGACCCGGACCTCGCCGGGTCCCGGTTCGGGTACGCGGTCCTCCGTGAGGATCACCGGCTCGCCGACGCCCGTGAAGCGCACGGCCTGCATCGTCCGGTGTCCCGTCACACTCTGCTCCTTGTCGTCGGGGTGGCAGGCCGCTATCGTGGCATACCGACCGATCGGTACGGAAGCCCGGACCCCGTGGAGACCTGATGAACACCGCAGTGATCGTGGACGCTGTCCGCACCCCGTCCGGCAAGGGCAAGGCCGGTGGGGCTTTGTCCGGCGTGCACCCGGTGGACCTGCTCGCGACCGCGCTCTCCGCGCTGGTCGAGCGCACGGGGCTCGACCCGGCCACGGTCGAGGACGTCATCGCCGGGTGCGTGTCGCAGGCCGGCGAGCAGGCCGTGAACATCGCCCGCAACGCCGCCCTGGCCGCGGGCTTCCCGGAGCGGGTGCCCGGGACGACGGTCGACCGCCAGTGTGGTTCGAGTCAGCAGGCCGCGCACTTCGCCGCGCAGGGCGTGATGGCGGGCGCGTACGACGTGGTCGTCGCGTGCGGCGTGGAGAGCATGAGCCGCGCGCCCATGCTGTCGCCGCTGATCGGCAGGGACCCGTACGGGCCCGGGCTCGCGGCACGGTACGCGGGGGGCCTGATCCAGCAGGGCATCTCGGCGGAGCTCGTCGCGGCGCGCTGGCGGCTGTCGCGGGAGGAGCTCGACTCCTACGCGCTGCGCTCCCACCAGCGCGCGGCCGCTGCGGCCGCCGGAGGCGAGTTCAAGCCGGAGACGGTGCCCGTCCACACCGGCGCCGGCTGGGTCGAGTCGGACGAGACCGTCCGCGGCGGCGGGACCCTCGCGCAGCTGGGTGGCCTGCGGCCGGCGTTCGCCGACGAGGACGCGGCGCGGCGGTTCCCGGAGATCGACTGGCGGATCACGCCCGGTAACTCCTCGCCGCTCACCGACGGCGCCTCGGCCGTCCTGATCATGAGCGAGGCACGCGCGGCGCAGCTCGGGCTGCGTCCGCGCGCCCGCTTCCACGCGTTCTCCGTCGTCGGGGACGACCCGGTGCAGATGCTCACCGGCGTGATCCCGGCGACGACGGCCGTGCTGGCCCGCGGTGGCCTGTCGCTGGACGACATCTCCGCGTTCGAGGTGAACGAGGCCTTCGCCTGCGTGCCGCTCGCGTGGCAGCGCGAGCTCGGCGTGGACGACGAGCGGCTGAACGTCCGTGGTGGGGCGATCGCGCTCGGCCACCCCCTGGGTGCATCCGGCACCCGGCTGCTCACCACGCTCCTCGGGGTGCTGGAGAGCACCGGCGGGCGGTACGGGCTGCAGACGATGTGCGAGGGCGGGGGCATGGCCAACGCCACGGTGATCGAGCGGCTCTGACCCGGGCTCTCACCGGTGCCGCGCCGTACCCCCCGCGGCCGGAGCCCCGCGGCCGTACACGCTGAGCAGCGCTCCGAGGAGCAGCGCCGCGGCTCCGAGGTAGGCGAGCGCGACCAGGGGCGTGCGCGGCCCGGTGGCCGGCAGCGCCGCGGGGGCCGTACCCGATGGCGGCGTCCGCGTGACACCCGACGGGAGCACGGACGGCGGCGGCACGGTCGGCGACGGTGTCGGTGACGCGGTCGGGACCGCGGTGGGGACCGCGGTCGGTGTGGCCGATCCCGTCGGTACCGGCACCGGCACCGGCGCCGCGGTGGGCGAGGGGACCGGTCCCGGGGTGGCGCAGCCGGGACGCGTGATGGTGTCCGAGTCCAGCGTGACCGCGCCGTTGCGTGCCAGCAGGCGGCCCTCCACCGTCGCCGCCGTCTGGGCCGCGATGGAGGTCAGCGCGAGAACAGTGCCCCGGAACCGCGACCCGGTGCCGAGCGTCGCGGAGCTGCCCACCTGCCAGAACACGTTGCAGGCCTGCGCGCCCCCGGCGAGCGCCACCCGGCTCGCCGACGCGGTGACCAGTGTCGAGGCCACCTGGAACACGAACACCGCCTGCGGATCCCCCTGCGCGTCGAGGGTGACGGTCCCGGTCAGCTGCAGTGACGAGGTGGACGTGTAGACGCCCGGGGTGAGGGTCCGGCCGACGAGGTCTCCGGCGACGGCCGCCGTGGTGCTCCGGCCCGCGGCGTCGTCGTACGCCGTGACCAGATCGTGCTGTGCCGCGGCGGACACCGCATCGTGGACGTGCGTGGCGCCCAGGACGGTCGGGCCTCCGGTCACCGAGCTGCCCGGTTCCACCCCGAGGTCCCCGCTCAGCACCGTGACGCCGGTGTTCGTCACCGTCGTGCCGGCGAGGACGGAGAAGCCGGCGGCCGAGCCGAGGCCGACCGGGGCCTCCGCGGCGGGCGCGGCGGTCGCCACCAGCAGCAGCGCGAGGGCCGCGACGAGGGGGACGGCGGCGCGGACGACACGGCGAGCGGTCAGCTCCATGGCTGCCTTCTTCGTGCAGAGGACCCCGGAGGGTCGCCGCCACCGGACCGCCGGCTCGTCGGTCCGATGTTGCGCACGTCGCAAGCTAGTGCGTACGCCATCGCCCCGACAAGGGCCCGCGGAGCCTCGCGCACGTCCCTCGGGCGGTCGCCGGCCGCGTACACCGGCAGGGGCACCCCGGCGTACGCGTCCGGGGGGAACGGTCTGAGGGCTGTGCGCAAAATGAGACAGCCGAGTCCCTCCGTCCGCGGTCGACTGTGCCGGCGGACACGCCAACGGGGTCGGAGGCACGATGGGGGTCGGCGGCGTACACCGTTGGCAGCGCGAGCTCGGCGCACGACTCCGGTCGCGTGACCGGGATGCCCTGCTGGAGCTGTACGACCAGATGGGCTCGTTCGCGTACGGGGTCGCGCTGCGGATCACCGCGTGCCCGGACGTCGCCGCCCGCATCACGCAGGAGGTGTTCGTCGGGATCTGGTCCCGGCCGGAGCAGCTGGACGGCCACGGCACGGGCGTCCGGACCCGGCTGGCGGTGCTGACGCACGCCCGCGCGGTGGAGTGGGTCCGGCAGGGTCGCGCCGAGGCCGACGCGCCCGCCGATGCCGAGAAGGCGGACGAGCGCGGGCCGGGGCGTTTCTCCGACGCGGAGGAGCTCGCCGACGCGCTCGCCACGGCCGGTCGTGTGCACGGGGCGCTGGCCGAGCTGACCCACGAGCAGCGGCTGGCCCTCGAGGTGACCTACTTCGGCGGCAACACGTACGAGGCCGCGGGCGCGATCCTGGGGATCCCCGGCTCCGTCGTGGCGGAACGGGTGAGTGCCGCCCTGCACCACGTCGCGGGCCTGCTGAGCCCCGGCACCCGCGGGAACCGCCCGGACGAGACGGGCGCTCCGGGGGATCGCGTCGCGGAGGGGGCCGATCCGGATGCCGCTCGGTAGGGCCGTACCGCCGGACGAGGCGGACCGGATCGCCGCGGTGCGGCGCCTCGACGTCCTCGACACGCCGCCCGACGAGGCACTGGACCGGATCGCCGCCCTGGCCGCGGCACTCTTCGACGTGCCGTTCGCGGTGATCAGCATCGTGGACACCGACCGCATCTGGTTCAAGGCACGGCACGGGCTCGACGCGACGCAGATCGACCGCGGTCCGGGTCTGTGCGCCTCGGCGATCCTCGGCGACGGGCCGTACGTCGTCTCCGACGCGGCGGCCGATCCCTTTGCACGCGAGAACGCGCTCGTGACGGGGGAGTTCGGGCTGCGCTTCTACGCCGGGGTGCCGCTCGCGACCCACGACGGCCTCAACCTGGGCACGTTGTGTGTGATGGACACCCGCCCGCGGGCCGTGACCGGGCACGAGCTCCGGGTGCTGACACACCTGGCGGCGGAGGTCGTGCGCGCCCTCGAAGGCCGGCTCGGCACCCCGCACCGAACGTCGGATGCGGACACCGAGCACGCCCGCATCGGGACGCTCCTCGGGGTGTACGTGGTCGGTGCGTGCGACACCGGCACGGCGGCCGCCGTCCGGGGCCACCTCGCCGTCTGCCGCGACTGCGCAGCCGAGGTGGACACGATGCGCGAGGCCGCGTCGTGGATCGGGGGAGTCGAGGCGGTGGAGCCGCCGCCGGATCTGCGGCGCCGCATCGGCGAGCGACTCGATCGCGACCCGGGCGAGCCGTCCTAGAGGTCGCGGGGAGTCCGGCCCTCAGGCGGCGCGCAGGGCGGCGATGTACCGCCGGGCGGCCAGCCGCTGGGCGATCCCGCTCAGCGGTCCGCCGAGCCTGGTGAACCACCGGGCGGGGCGGGACACCGAGGTCACGGACACGCTCACGGTGTCGTCGTCGTGGTGCTCGACCAGGAACGACTCCTCGCCGCTCACCGGGTGTCCCGGCAACGTGCCGTACGTGAAGCCCGCGCGGCCCTCGTCGCGGACGGAGTCGACCACCCGGCAGGGCGCGGCGAGGCGTACGGGGCCGAGGCCCATCACGACGACGGCGACCGCGCCCGGCCGGGCGGTGTCCTCGGACGCGACCACCCGCAGCCCCGCGCGTTCGTGCATCTGCCACGACAGCACCCGGTCGGCGGCGCGCAGGAACGTGGGCCGCCCGGACCCGATCACCTCCCGCACGGCGAGCCGGCGGTGGCCCGGGGGAGGGGAGGTGAGGATCGCGCCGGTGTAGGTGAACGGCTGGGCCCGCAGGAGCTCGGCCCGCCCCGGGTCCATGCGCTCCACCACGCCGCCGATCGTAGCCAGCGGGGCCGGCCGGTGTGGCCCGCGTCTCCGTGACTTGTGCTCGGCGCACAAGCGAACCTCCGAGATTCGGTGTGCGCGAATATGGTCCACGTCACACCGGCTCCCTAGGGTTCCGCTCAGATCGGCCGGGCAACCCTCGAAGGAGTCAGGGATCCATGCGTTTCTCCACCTTGCCGGATGTGCGGGCCGGACAAGCTCCCGATGCGCCGTGCGTCGCCGACGACACCGCCGCGCTGTCCAACGCCGACTTCCTGCGGGCGGTCCGGGCGGCCGCGTCGGCGCTGCGCGGTCACGGCGTCGGACCCGGTGACGTGGTCGCGGTGATGCTCGCGAACCGCGTCGAGCTCGTCGTGACGCTGTTCGCCGCGTGGCGGCTCGGGGCCGCCGTGACGCCGGTCAACCCGGCGCTCACCGCGTCCGAGGTGGGTCACCAGCTCACCGACTCGGGCGCGGCCGTCCTCGTCACCGCGGACGGCGCGTCGGTGGATCCGGGGGTACCGGCGCTCGGCCTCGCCGACCTCGGCGCCCGGGACGTCCCGGACGGCGGTGACCCGCACGCCGACCCGTCCGCCCTGGCGCTGCTCATCTACACGAGCGGGACGACCGGCAAGCCGAAGGGCGTCATGCTCGACCACGCGAACCTCGACGCGATGTGCCGGATGAGCATCGACGCGCTGGGGGTCGGCGCGCACGACCACAGCCTCCTGGTCCTCCCGCTGTTCCATGTCAACGGCATCGTCGTCAGCGTCCTCACGCCGCTGCTCGCGGGCGGGCGCACCACCGTCGCCGGGCGGTTCGCGCCGGACACGTTCTTCGACGTGGTGGAGCGGGTGCGCCCGACGTACTTCTCCGCGGTGCCGACGATCTACGCGCTGCTGACGGCGCTGCCCGACGGGGTGCGACCGGACACGTCGTCGGTACGGGTGGCGATCTGCGGTGCGGCCCCGATGCCGGCCGAGCTCATCGGCCGGTTCGAGGACCGGTTCGGGATCCCGGTGGTCGAGGGGTACGGCCTGTCCGAGGGCACCTGTGCCTCGACGGTGAACCCGCTGGACGGCGTGCGGAAGCCCGGCACCGTCGGGCTGCCCTTCCCGGGCCAGCAGGTCGCGATCCTCGGACCGGACGGGGAACGGGTGACCGACGGTTCCGCGGGCGAGGTCCTGATCCACGGCCCCAACGTGATGCGCGGGTACCTCGGCCGTCCCGAGGAGACCGACCGGACCGTCGTCGACGGCTGGCTGCACACCGGGGACGTGGGCCGCCTCGACGCCGACGGCTACCTCGTCCTCGTGGACCGGATGAAGGACATGATCATCCGGGGCGGGGAGAACATCTACCCCACGGAGATCGAGAACGTCCTCTACGGACACCCGGACGTCCTCGAGGCGGCCGTCGTCGGCCGGTCCCATCCCACGCTGGGCGAGGTCCCGGTCGCCTACGTCGCCCTCCGGCCCGGTGCCGCCGCGACCGCCGAGGCGCTCGCCGCGCACTGCCACGAGCGCCTGTCGAAGTACAAGTGGCCCACCGAGGTCACGCTGCTGGACACCCTGCCCAAGAACGCCGTCGGGAAGATCGACAAGCCCACCCTCCGCACCGCGCCGACCGCCGCCTGAGACCTGCGAGGACTGCCGCAATGGGATTCGTCAAGCCTGCCCTGCCCGCACTCGACTACGACGAATGGCGCACCAGGACGCGCATGGAGCGGCTGAAGCCGATGGTGCAGGACTGGGCCGAGCGCGGGTTCGGCCCGCCCGAGGGCGTGTACCTCGTGTACCTGCTCAAGATCGGCCTGTACGTCCTCGGTGGACTGTTCTTCGCGTCGACCACGCCGGGCATCGGCGCGCTCGCCGACGTCGCGTCGTGGTGGACCGAGCCCATCGTGTTCCAGAAGGTCGTGATCTGGACGCTGCTGTTCGAGGTGCTCGGGTTCGGCTGCGGGTTCGGGCCGCTGACGCTCCGGTTCCTGCCGCCGATCGGCGGGTTCCTCTACTGGCTCCGCCCGGGCACCATCCGGCTCGCCCCGTGGCCGAACCGGGTACCGGGCACGCGGGGCACCACACGGACCGTCGTGGACGTCCTGCTGTACGCGGGGGTCCTCGCGTCCGCCGTGTGGCTGCTGCTGTCGCCCGGTACCCGTGACGGCGGAGCGCTGGGCGGCTCGGTCGGGCTCCTCGACCCCGCCCGGCTCGTGCCGCTCGCCGTCCTGCTGCCGTTGCTGGGCCTGCGCGACAAGACGATCTTCCTCGCCGCCCGGTCGGAGGTGTACGGGCTCCTCGCCCTGACGTTCCTCTTCCCGCCGGTCGACACGATCGTGGCGGCGAAGCTCGTCATGCTCGCGATCTGGTGGGGTGCGGCGACGTCGAAGCTCAACCGGCACTTCCCGCACGTCGTCGCCGTGATGATGACCAACAGCCCGATCGTGCGGGTGAAGGCGATCAAGCGGCTGTTCGTCCGCAGCCACCCGGATGACATCCGGCCGTCCGGTGTGTCCTCGTTCCTGGCCCACGTCGGCACCGCGGTGGAGTTCACCGTCCCGCTCGTCCTGTTCCTGTCCGGCGGCGGGCTGCCCACCGTGGTGGCCGCGACGATCATGATCATCTTCCACCTGCACATCCTCTCGGCGCTCCCCATGGGAGTTCCGCTCGAGTGGAACGTGTTCATGTGCTTCGGGATCGGCGTCCTGTTCGTCCACGACGCGCAGTACGGCGTCGGCGACCTGAGCCGGCCGTTGCCGGTCGCGCTGCTCATGGCGGCCGTCGCCGCGATGGTCCTGCTCGGGAACTTCTTCCCGCGGGTGTTCTCGTTCCTGCCGTCCATGCGGTACTACGCCGGGAACTGGGCGACCTCGATGTGGTGCCTCACGCCCGGTGCGGTCGAGAAGCTGAACGCCGGCGTCCCCGCCTTCCCGGGGCTGGCCCGGGCACAGCTCGCCAGGCTGTACGGCGACCAGGTCGCCGACCTGCTCTCGCACAAGGGCTACGCGTTCCGGGCGATGCACACGCACGGGCGCGCGCTGTTCGGGCTGATCCCGCGGGCCGCCGGACCCGACCACGAGACGACACACGTCCCGGTCGACGGCGAGTTCATCGCGGGCCCGGCGATCGGCTGGAACTTCGGCGAGGGCCACCTCCACAACGAGCAGCTCATCGCGGCGCTGCAGGAGCGCTGCCACTTCGCCGAGGGCGAGGTGAGGGTGATCGTCCTCGAGTCGCAGCCGATGCACCGCCAGCGCCAGGAGTACCGTCTGGTCGATGCGGCCACCGGCGAGTTCGAGCGGGGCCACGTCGCGGTCGGGGACATGCTGAGCCGTCAGCCGTGGGCCGGGGAGATCCCCGTGGACATCGTGTCGCGTACGGCAGGGCAGAAGGGTGTTGCGGAGGTATGAGCAACGCCGTCGTGGTGGGCGCCGGCCCGAACGGGCTGGCCGCCGCCATCACCTTGGCCCGGCACGGAGTCGAGGTGACCGTCCTCGAGGCGGCGGACGAGATCGGCGGCGGTACCCGGACCAGTGAGCTGACCCCCGGTCTCCTGCACGACCACTGCTCCGCGGTGCACCCCATGGGTCTCGGCTCGCCGTTCCTCCGGACGCTGGACCTCGAGCGGTACGGCCTCCGGTGGCGGTGGCCGGAGATCGACCTGGCGCACCCGCTCGACGGCGGCACCGCCGGCGTGATGGTGCGGTCCCTCGGGAGCACGGCGTCGGGCCTGGGCGCGGACGGGCGGGCGTGGGAGCGGCTGTTCGGGCCGCTCGCCTCGGCGTTCGACGCGCTGACCGAGGACCTGATGCGGCCGGTGGTGAACGTGCCGCGGCACCCGCTGTACCTGGCGCGGTTCGGGCTGCGGGCCCTGCTCCCGGCGGCGGTGGTGGCGCGCCGCTTCGGCACCGAGGAGGCCAGGGCCCTGTTCGCGGGTGTGGCGGCGCACGCGTTCCATCCGCTCGACCGTCCCACCAGCGCCGCGGTCGGGCTCATGCTCATCGCGGCGGGCCATCGGTACGGCTGGCCGGTCGCCGAGGGGGGATCGCGCGCGATCACCGACGCGATGGCGAAGATGCTCGCCGACCACGGCGGGACGATCGAGACCGGCGTGACCGTGCGGTCGCTCGACGAGCTGCCCCCCGCGGACGCCGTCCTGCTCGACCTCGCGCCGTCGGGTGTCGTCGCCGTCGCGGGGGACCGGCTCCCGGGCCGCGTACGCCGGGCGTACCGCCGGTACCGGCACGGACCCGGCGCGTACAAGGTGGACCTCGCCGTCGACGGCGGGGTGCCGTGGACGAACGAGCAGTGCCGGCGGGCCGGGACCGTCCACCTCGGAGGGACGTTCGAGGAGGTGGCGTTCGCCGAGCGGGAGATCCACTACGGCCGGATGCCCGAGCGGCCGTTCGTGCTGGTGGGCCAGCAGTACCTCGCCGACCCGACCCGGTCGGCCGGCACCGTCCATCCGGTGTGGACGTACGCGCACGTCCCCCACGGGTACACCGGCGACGCGACCGAGGCCGTCCTCGGCCAGCTCGAGCGGTTCGCACCGGGGGTGCGGGAGCGCATCGTGGACATGCGCGTCCGCAGCACGACCGCGATGGCCGCCTACAACGCCAACTACGTGGGCGGGGACATCGTCACCGGAGCCAACACCCCGTTCCAGGTGGTGATCCGCCCCCGCGTGGCGATGGACCCGTACAGCACCGGGATCCCGGGCGTGTACCTCTGCTCCGCGGCGACGCCGCCGGGCGCCGGGGTGCACGGCATGTGCGGTTTCAACGCCGCGTCGAGCGCCCTGCGGTCCCTGCGGTCCCCGGGGCGGCGGTAGGGCCGTGCCGGACGCGAGGGCGGGCACCACGGATCCGATCGTCCTGGTCGCGGAGGCGCTGTCGCCCGCCCGCGACCGGTTCATCGCCGAGCTGGTGGCGGCGACCGAGGCGGAGATCGACGCGCTCGAGCACGACGAGAGGCTCAGCGGCCTGCTGCACGCGAGCATCTCGGAGAACATCGTCGCGGCGTTACACGTGCTCGGCAACCGCATCGACCCGGCCACGGTGGACGCTCCGCTGTCGGCGATGTCGTACGCGCGCAGGCTGGCGCAGCGGGACGTGCCGCTGGTGGCACTGCTGCGGGCGTACCGGCTCGGGCAGAAGCGCTTCGTGAACCTGTGCCTGCAGGAGGCGGTGCGGCTGCGCCGCGACGACACCTCCCAGACCATGATCGAGCTGGTCGACCTCACCACGACGTACGTGGACCGCATCAGCGAGCAGGTGACGCTCGCGTACGAGATCGAGCGGGAACGCTGGGTGCAGGACCGCGGGGTGATGCGGCGCCACTGGGTCACCCACCTGCTCTCGGCACCCAACCCGGACGTGCAGCACGCCGAGGCGGTCCTCGACTACCGGGTCGGGGCGACCCACCTCGGTGTCGAGGCGTGGATCGACCGGCCGGTGGACGCCGGCGACGTCGTCACGATCTTCACGACGGCCACGTCCCGCCTGCAGAAGTCGCTCCGGGCCGCCGCGCGTCCCCTCGTCGTCCCGACGGACGAGCGCGACATGCAGGTGTGGTTCCCCGTGCCGGCCGGCCACCGGCTCGACACCGCGGAGGTGTGCCGGGAGCTGCTGGCCGCCGGCCTGCCGGTACGCGTCGCGCTCGGGAACCCGCAGCCGGGTCTCGAGGGGTTCCGCCGGACGATGCGCGGCGCCTCCCGCGCGAAGCGGCTGTCGGTGTCCGCCGGCCGGTCCGCCCCGGTGGCCGTCGGCTTCGCCGACGTCGCGCCGGTGGCGCTCCTGGCCGACGATCCGACCGAGCTCGCGGACTTCGTGAACCGGACGCTCGGCGGTCTCGCCGGGGGCGGGGAGCGCCGGGAACGGCTGCGCGAGACGCTCCTCGCGTTCCTGCGGAACAACCGCAGCTACGCGGACACCGCGGAGGAGCTGCGCGTGCACCGCAACACGGTGCAGTACCGGCTCAAGTCGGCCCTGGAGGAGTACGGCCGGCCGCTCGGGCCCGATGCGCTCCACCTCCGGCTCGCCCTCGAGATCAGCCGCTGGCGTCCCGCCGACATCACCTCCGGGGGCCGCTGACAGCGCCTCCGGGGCCGCTGACGTCACCTCCGGGGGTCGCTGACAGCGCCTCCGGGGGCCACTGACATCACCTCCCGGGGCCTGTGACGCCGGCCTCCGCGACGACGGAGGCCGGGGGACGGCGGGGGCGTCCGGAGTCGCTCCTGTCACGGAGTTTCCGGGAGCCGGTTCAGATGGCCGACCGCGGTGCCGATGGAGACAGAGGGGTCTACCCACCATCGAGGACCACGGGAGCGTGAGACGAGTGACCGCGACAGCCGACGACATCGTCCGGACGATGTCCCCCACGGCGTCGGCCGAGCCGCGCCCGGCACGTCACGGCGAGGATCTCGTGGAGCTGGCCGCAGGCTGCGCGGGTGCACCGTACGCCGGAATCCGCCTGGTCTGTGGTGGTGCGTCACACTCCGGCGCGTCCCACGGGTTCGACCCGGCGACCCCACCGCCGGTCGCGGAGCAGATCGACCGGACCCTGCGCGCGGGGGCCCTCGTGGAGGCCCCGGACGTGCCCGGCCTGTCCCTGTACGCCGGCGTGCCGATCCGGAACAGCCGGGGCGACGACCTCGGCGTGCTGTGGATCGCGGACGACCGGCCGCGCCCGCCGCTGGCGCCGCACGTGGGCCGATTGCTGGCGGTGCTCGCCGAGCAGGTCGCGCTCCGCGCCTCCCACCGGGACATGCTGATCGAGCGCCGCACGGCGCTGCGCATGACCAGCGCCGTCGTCTTCCACGCCACCGTCGAGGGCACGGTGACGGAGATCTCGTCGTCCTGGACGACGCTGACGGGCCGGTCCGCCGAGACGACCGTCGGGCTGCCCCTGGCGGAGCTCGTCCACGCCCACGGCGGGGAGACGATCGGTGCGGTGCTGGCCGGGTGTACGCCCGGGACCGTGCGGCGCGTCGACTGCACGGTGACGACGCTGGACGGCACGGCGGTCCCCGCGGAGCTCGCCCTGAGCTGCCTCGACCGCGACGGGCAGATCGGATGCCACGTGTTGGGCGTCGTGACGGACCTCCGCGAGCGGCAGCGCCGTGAGGTCGAGCTGCGGCACGACCAGAAGCTCGAGTCGCTGGGCCGGCTCTCGGCGGGTATCGCGCACGAGATCAACACGCCGATCCAGTTCGTCGGCGACAACACGAGGTTCCTCGCCGAGGCGTGCCAGGAGATGCTCGACCTCGTCCTCGCCTACCGCGAGTGCATGGACTCCGCACAGGGCGAGATCCCGTGGGAGGAGCGCCTCGCGCGGGCCACCGCGGCGGAGGCGGAGGCCGACGTCGACTATCTCGCGGCCGAGGTGCCGGTGGCCGTGGCGCAGAGTCTCCAGGGCATCGAGCGCGTCGCGTCCCTGGTACGGGCGATGAAGTCGTTCAGCTTCAAGGAGTCCAACGACCGCACCTACGCGGACCTCAACGAGGCCCTCGAGACCACGCTCACGGTGGCGCGCAGCGAGATCAAGTACGTCGCCGACGTCGTCCTCGACCTCGGGGAGCTGCCGGAGGTGCTCTGCCACCTCGGCGACCTCAACCAGGTCTTCCTCAACCTGCTCGTGAATGCGGCTGATGCCCTGCACGAGAAGGGCGAACGCGGCGAGATCCGGGTCACGACCCGCACCGAGGGAGCCTTCGCCGTGGTCAGCGTCGCGGACAACGGACCGGGCATCCCCGAGGAGCTGCACCAGACGATCTTCGAGCCGTTCTTCACCACGAAGGAGGTCGGCAAGGGCACCGGTCAGGGACTCGCCCTCGCCCGCGCGGTGGTCGTCGACAAGCACGGCGGCACGATCGAGCTGCACTCGGCACCCGGGAAGGGCACGGAGTTCGTCCTGCGCCTCCCGGTCGACGGCAAGCTGGTCGCGGCCGGATGAGCACACCACGGGTCCTGTTCGTCGACGACGAACAGCGCATCCTCGACGGGCTGCGCCGGTCCCTGCGCGGCAAGCGCGGCGAGTGGGAGATGACGTTCGTCACGAGCGGCGCCGAGGCGCTGGCGATCCTGGCCGAGTCGTCCCACAACGTCGTGGTGTCGGACATGCGCATGCCGGGCATGGACGGCGCCGAGCTGCTGACCCTGGTCAGCAAGCGCCATCCCGAGGTGGCCCGCGTGGTGCTGTCCGGCCACACCGAACCGGAGGCCGCGATCAAGGTCGCGGTCGCGGGACACCGGTTCCTGAACAAGCCCTCGGATCCGGGCAGCGTCGTCGCGGTCATCGAGCAGCTCATCGGGACCACGTCCGACTCGCATGCCGCGCAGGTGCGCCGGGTGGCGGGCGCCGTCCGCTCGCTGCCCACCCTGCCGGGGCACGCGGAGCGGCTGAGCGCCCTCCTGCAGGCGCCGGACGTCGAGATGGCGACGGCGATCGACGCGGCGTCCCACGACGTGGGTCTCATCGCCAAGCTGCTGCAGCTGTCCAACTCGGCGTTCCTCGGCTCCCGCCCGCGCGTGCTCTCGGTCGACGGCGTGGTCAACGCCCTGGGACTGCCCACGGTCCAGGCCCTGGTCGCGGCCGGGCACGTCCTGTGGTCGTCCGTGACGTGGGGCCCGGAGGACCAGCGGCACCTGGAGATCGCCTGGCGTCATGCGGTCGCGACGGGACACGTGGTGGGCGCGATGGCGTCACCCGCGAACCGGCCGTACGCGCAGGCCGCCGCGATGCTGCAGGACGTCGGCCGCTTCGCGTGCCTCGCCCGCGACACCGGCGGCGCGGCGGGCGAAGCGGAGGCGACCGGGTGCGACGGCGTCTCGTACCGGGACGTGGGCGTGGAGCTCCTGCACCTGTGGGGGCTCCCCGCGCCGATCGTCACGGCGGTCGCCGAGCGGGACCGGCGGTGCGAGCCGTCCCCCGCGGGGCTCGGCGTGACCGGCGCCGTCCGTGCGGCGCACCTGCTCGTGCAGGGGACCGGCTCACGGGATCCCTCCGCCGGCACCGATCCCGAGGAGCTCGCCGCGCTGCTGGCGCATCCCCAGCTGGCGGGCCGCGACACCGACTGGCCGGCGCTCGCCGCGGCCGCGTCCGACCGGGCCGAGCGGTGCGTCCGGGCGTGAACCTCCACAAGACGAAGACCACCGAGCAGAGGAGGGGGCGACGTGGCGCAGATCCTGGTCGTCGATGACGATCCCGCGATCCGGCAGTTGTTGACCGACGTCCTGGAGATGGACGGGCACGAGGTCCGGGAGGCGGTGGACGGCGTGGCCGCCGTCCGCGCGCTCGAGGTGCTCCGGCCGGACTGCGTCATCCTCGACGTGATGATGCCCGGTCTCGACGGCTACGGCGTCCTGCGCACGATCCGGGCCGAGGAGGGCGACGCGATACCGGTCATCATGCTGACCGCCGCCGCCGAGCCCGACACCGCGGTCCGCGCGTGGTCCGACGGCGTCGACTACTTCCTCGCCAAGCCGTTCGGGGCGGACGACGTGCTCGACATGGTGGCCGGGCTCGTCGGGGACCGGAGCGTGGTGTCCGGCGGTTGAGCCGTCCGAGGTCGGCCGTTCGGCTGAGCGCGCGTCCGGCGCGGGCCGAATTTCACCCGCACAGGTCTACGTACAGGTCTGTCTTCCTGTCGATTCCTCTTGGAGGAGCCGGAATCGGCTTCGGGAACGGAGTACACATCCATGACACACAGGACACCAGCGGTCCCGGGCAGGAGCGCACCCTTGCGTCTCCGCCGGGCCGCTCTGGCGGCCGCGGCCGCTGCGGCGGTGGTCGGAACAGCATTGCCGGCCGCTGCGGTCACCAGCGCGTCTCCCGTCGCATGGCGGGACGTCGTCGTGACCGGTACGGGCAGTGACGGAGCGGCACGCGCCGTCACCGCGGCGGGTGGGCGCGTACTCGCGTCGCTCCCCGTCGTGCAGGGCGTCGCCGCACGGCTCCCGCAGGGCGCGGCACTCGGCTCGGAGTGGACCGTGTCGCCCCAGCGCGCACTGCGGGTCGCCTCCACGCCGGACGCGACGTCGGCCGACCCGGCCGCCCCGCTGCGGAAGACGCTCGGCCTGCCCGCGAACGGCGACGAGGGCCGTGGCGTCACCGTCGCGGTCGTGGACACCGGTATCGCGGACGTCCCGGACCTCGCCGGGCGCATCGCCGACCACGTCGACATGACGGGGACGGGCAAGGGCGACGGCCTCGGCCACGGCACGTTCATGGCCGGTCTCATCGCGGGCTCGGGGAAGGCCTCCGGCGGTGCCTACCAGGGCGTGGCGCCGGGGGCGCAGCTCGTCGACGTCAAGGTCGCCGACGCCCAGGGCCGTACCGACCTCATCACGGTGCTGCGCGGCCTGCAGTGGGTCAGCAACCACTCGCGCGACGTGCAGGTGCTCAACCTGTCGCTGTCCTCGTACAGCCCGCTGCCGTACCAGATCGACCCGCTGACCCAGGGCCTCGAGGCGCTGTGGCGGCGTGGCGTCACGGTGGTCGTGCCGTCGGGCAACGACGGGCCGGGCGCGGGCACGGTGACGTCCCCGGGCAACGACCCGACCCTGCTGACGGCCGGTGGGATCGACGAGCAGGGCACTGCCGGCCGCACCGACGACCTGGTCGGTACGTGGTCCGGGCGCGGGCCGACGTGGCAGGGCGACGCCAAGCCCGACCTCGTCGCCCCGGGCGGGCACGTGGTGAGCCTGCGCTCGCCGGGAAGCGTGATCGACAGCGCCAACCCGCAGGCGCGGGTCGGCACCGACTACTTCCGCGGCTCCGGCACCTCGATGGCCACGGCGGTGACGAGTGGTGTCGTCGCGGCGGCGCTGGACGTGGCGCCGAGGCTTCGGCCGGATGCGGTCAAGAACCTGTTCACGGCCACCACGTACAGCGCTGCCGGGCTCACCCGGGCCGCGGGTGCGGGTGCGGGCGGGCTGGACGCCGCGCGCGTGCTCGCCGCCGCCCCCGGCTGGCGGGCGACGGCGTCCCAGGTGCAGTACGACCGGGATACCGCCTCCATCGGGCGTGACGTGAAGCGCTGGGCGGCGCTGGAGAAGGCCGTCCTCGACGGGGACTCCGCCGCCGCGGAGGCCGCGTGGAACGCGCTCACCCCCGCGTCGCGTGACTGGGCGGCGCGGTCGTGGGCGCAGCTCGACCCCGCAGCCCGCTCCTGGGCCGCCCGCTCCTGGGCCGCCCGGTCCTGGGCGGGTGCCGGGAACGAGTGGGCGGCCCGGTCGTGGGCCGCACGCTCCTGGGCGGCGCGCTCCTGGGCGGACGCCGACTGGGCGGCGCGCTCGTGGGCCGCACGGTCCTGGGCTGCCCGTTCCTGGGCCGACACCGAGTGGGCTGCCCGCTCCTGGGCGTCCGACACCTGGAGCGCGCGCTCCTGGGCGTGGCTCTCCGAGAGGTGACCACTGCCGTACCGCGCACCGGCCGCCCGGGTCTGACCCGGGCGGCCGGTGCCGCGCGCGCACGGCTCGGTGACCCGATCGTCCGTCTCGTCCTCGGGGTCAACTTCCTCGGTGGGGTGCTCGCGCTCGGGGTGGTCCTGGGGTTCCCGCATCACGCCGCCGTGCTCCACGGCGTGGGGATCCCCGACGTGTGGCTGCTGCCCGCCCTGGTCCTGCTGACCTTCCTCGCCGAGGTCACCGTCGTCCGGCTCCGGCACGGGGACGCCGTGGAGGCACTCAGCCTCTACGAGGCCGCGCTCATCGTCGACGTGCTGCTGCTGCCGCCGCGCCATGCCCTGCTCGCGGCCGTGCTCGGGCTGCTGATCGCCCTCGTGGTGCAGCGGCGGCCGCTCGTGAAGATCCTGTTCAACCTCGGCACCTTCGCCGCCGCGGTGTCCGCGCTGATCGCGGTGGTCCACACGGTCGGCGGTACGCCCGGCACGCTGACCCCGCGGGTGGTCGGCGGCATGCTCCTCGGCAGCGTCGCGTTCACGATCGTGAACCTCTGCTGCATGGCGCGGATCCTCGGCATCGTCAACGGCATCTCCCCGTGGGCGGTCATCACCGCGGAGGCCCGCCTCTCCTCGTACATGGCGATCGGCACGCTCGCCACCGGCCTCCCCACCGCCGAGCTGGCGCTGCACTCGCCGCTGCTGCTGCCGTTCATGGCGATGCCGGCGCTCGCCGTGACGTACGCGTACCGGGCGGCGGCGCAGGAGGCCGACGAACGCGTCCGGTCGGCCGTCCTGCTCCAGCTGTCCCAGGTCCTGGCCGAGCGTGACGACGTCGTGCGGCAGTTCCTCCGGCTCGTCCGGGAGGCGTTCGACGCCGACCTCGCGGTCGTCACCTGGTACCGGACCGGCGCCTCGCTGTGGGTGGACGCGGAGGCGTCCGACGATCCGCGCAGCGACGGCGTCCCGCCCGAGCTGGCCCCGCTGCTCCGGACCGACGAACCCGTCCTGGTCGCCTCCGGGCTCCCGCTCGGTCTCCGCCAGCTGCTCGTCGTCCCCGTGGAGGCCGGGGGGATCTCGCTGGGCTCCGTCGCGCTCGGCCTCCGCCGCCGGGAGCGGCGGCTGTCCACCCGGGACCTCTCGCTGCTCGCGTCGCTCGCGAACGCGCTCGCCGCCGCCGTACGCGGCGCGGAGCACCTGAACCGGCTGGTGGCGGAGACGAGCAAGCTGCAGGCGGTCGTCGACCAGTCCACCCAGGGCATCCTCGTGGTCGACGGCGACGGCACCGTGGAGATGTGGAGCCGCGCCCTCGCGGAGCTCTCCGGCACCGCCGTCGACGAGGCGGTCGGCCGCCCTCTGGCGGACCTGCTCGACCTGCCCGACCCCGCGGACCGCGGCGTGCTGCTCCCGGTGACGCCCGAGCGGCCGGTCGTGGCCGTCGAGCTGACCCTCCGGCGAAGGGACGGCGAGACACGGCGCGTGCGGCTCGCCCACTCCGCCGTCTTCGACGGCACGGACCTCGTACGGGACGTGGTCGTGGTCGGCGACCTCACGCAGGAGTACCGCACCGAGCGGCTCAAGTCGGACTTCATCGCGACGGTGTCCCACGAGCTGCGCACGCCGCTGACCCCGATCATCGGGTACGTCGACCTGCTGCGGTCGCGCGGTGACCGCATGACGCCGGAGAAGCGGCGGCAGTCGCTCGACCTGGTGGCCGACCGTGCGGCGCACCTCCTCCGCCTGGTGGAGGACCTGCTGCTCGCGTCCCGGATCGGGGACGCGGACAGCGACCTCACGATGGACGTGTCGCCGGGTGTGCACGACCTCGCGGCCATCGTGCGCCAGGTGGTGGACGACCTCGCCAGCCCGCGCGTCACGGTGGACCTTCCCGACGGCCCGGTGCCGACCCGGTGCGACGAGGGACGCGCCCTGCAGGTGGTCGCGAACCTCGTCGGGAACGCGCTGAAGTACTCGCCGGACACCGAGGAGGTCCAGGTCCGCCTCCGGACGGACGGTGAGGACGTGCACGTGGAGGTGGCGGACCGCGGCCGGGGGATCCCGGCCGACCAGCTCGACAAGGTCTTCGAGAAGTTCCACCGCGTCGAGGACCCCATGACGATGAGCACGAGCGGCACCGGGCTGGGTCTGTTCATCTCGCGCCGGCTGGCGCGGGCCATGGGCGGCGACATCACGCTGACCTCCACGCTGAACGCCGGTTCCGTGTTCACGCTGATGTTGCGGCTCGCGAAGGCTAAAGACAGGTCTGTCTCTGCCGAAGGGGAGTGTGGACCCTCCGCGCCCCCGGTGGCCGCGGCCGAGTGAGAAGGAACGGGAACACCTCGATGACGGACCGGCCCCGCGTTCTCTGTCTGGACGACGAGCCCTTCGTCCTGGACGGCGTCAAGCGCTTCCTGCGTGTCAAGTACGACGTCGTCACGACGACCGACCCCGCCGAGGCCCTGCGGCTGCTCGCCGAGAGCGTGGACGACCCGTTTGCCGTGATCGTCTCCGACATGCGGATGCCGGAGATGACGGGGGTCGAGGTGCTCCAGCGTGCCGAGAGCGCGTCCCCGGACACGACCCGGGTGCTGCTGACCGGTGACGCCGACATCCACGGGGCGGTGGCGGCGATCAACCGCGGCCACGTCTTCCGGTTCCTCCTGAAGCCGTGCCCCCAGCAAGATCTCCGGGCGACCGTCGGCGCGGCGGTGGAGCAGCACCGCCTCATCTGCTCGGAGCGCGAGCTGCTCCAGGCGACGCTGAAGGGGTCCGTCGACGCGCTGATGGACACCCTCGGGATGGCGCAGCCCGCCCTGTTCAGCCGCGCGGGCCGCCTGCGCCGCCTCGTCGCGAGCCTGTGCGAGAGCCTCGACGTCGAGAACGGCTGGCAGATCGAGATGGCCGCCCAGATGGGGGAGATCGGCGCCATCACCCTGCCCGCCTCGGTGCTCCCGGCCCTCGAGGGGGGTACGCCCGCCTCGGAGGCCGAGGCGAAGATGATCGCCCAGCTCCCCGGGCTCGCGGACAGCCTCCTCGCGCGGATCCCGCGGCTCGAGGCCGTCCGCGAGATCGTCCGCCACCAGCTCCCGACCGACCGCGGACCCGGCCGGCCGATGCAGGCGGGCGCGCCCGAGGGCGCCAGGCTGCTCCAGGCGGTACGCGAGTACGACGCCCTGGTATGGCGCGGGATGCCGCCGGACCTCGCGGTGGCCGCGTTGTCCGCACGCAAGGTCCACAGCCGCGAGGTGCTGCTCGCGCTCGCCGACGTGGGCGGCATGCGCCTGCCCAACGAGGCGGTGCGGGAGATCGGCGTCGACCAGCTCGCCATCGGCGACGAGCTCGCGGACGACCTCTACAGCGCCAAGGGCCTGCTGCTGGTGGGCCGTGGCCAGATCATCACCGAGCGGCTGCTGATCCGGGTCGGCAACTACGACATGACTACGGGACTGCAGGGCCGCATCCTCGTCGTCGACCGCCGGGGCTGAGGAGCCACCGTGGAGAGGACGACGATGTCCACGCTGTACCGGATCCGGTGGATCGCCGCGACGGCGGTCGTGGCGCTCGCGCTCGCGGGGTGCGCGGGCGGTGGTCCCGGCGCGAGCCGCGCGACCGTCTCGATGTACATCTGCGAGCCGCAGAGTCTGATCCCCCAGAACGTGACCGAGGCCTGCGGCGGGCAGGTGCTCGCGGCGCTGTTCGAGCCGCTCGTCGAGTACGACCCGGACACCTCGGGGCTCCGGATGACCGGCGTCGCGAAGTCCGTCCGGTCCACGGACAACACGGTCTGGACGATCGAGCTCAAGGACGGCTACAGGTTCCACAACGGCGAGCCGGTCGACGCGGCCTCCTTCGCCCGGGCGTGGAACGCGGGCGCGTACGGCCCCAACGCGTACGGCAACTCCTACTCGTTCGAGAACATCGCCGGGTACGCCGACCTCCAGGGCACGAAGCCGAAGGCCCACGAGATGTCCGGCCTGAAGGTGCTCGACCCGCTCACGCTGCAGGTCACGCTGTCGGCGCCGTTCTCGCAGTTCCCGCTGACGCTCGGCTACACGGCGTTCTACCCGCTGCCGAAGGCGTTCGAGGCCGACCCACAGAAGTACGGACAGGCCCCGATCGGCAACGGGCCGTACGAGATGGACGGCACCTGGCAGCACGACCGCTCCATCGCGACCACGCGGTTCGACGGCTTCGCGGGCAGCAAGGCGCGGAACGGCGGCGCGACCTTCACGATCTACTCGAGCATCGACACCGCATACAACGACCTGCTCGGCGGCAACCTCGACATCATGGGCAAGCTGCCGCCGGAGCGGCTCGCCGGTGCGCGGTCGCAGCTCGGCGACCGGTTCCTCGAGCGGCCGGGCTCGCAGTTCACCTATCTCGGCTTCCCGCTGTACGACACGCGGTTCCGGAACGCGGACCTGCGGAGGGCCTTCTCGATGGCGATCGACCGGAAGGCCGTCGTCGACGCGATCTTCGCCGGTGCGTACGCCCCGGCGAGCTCGGTGGTGCCACCGGTGTTCCCGCTCGGCGACGGGGATCCGTGCGCGGGCGCGTGTACCTACGATCCGGCGGCGGCGAGGAAGCTACTCCACCGCGCCGGCGGGTTCACCGGCCCGCTGACCCTGTGGTTCAACAGCGGCGCCGGCCAGGACAAGTGGGTCGAGGCGGTGTCCAACCAGCTGCGGACCAACCTCGGGATCGAGGACGTGCGGTTCCGCGCGCTCGACTTCGCCCAGTACCTCGCCCGGATCGACGCCAACGGGATGACCGGGCCGTTCCGGCTCAGCTGGGTCGCGGACTACCCGAGCGCCCAGAACTACCTGCAGCCGCTGTACGCCACCGGTGCCCCCGCGAACGACTTCCGGTACTCCGACAAGCGCGTGGACGCGCTCATCGCCGCCGGGAACGCGGCGCGCTCCGCGCAGGACAGCACGCGGTACTACCGGGATGCCGAGCGGCTGATCCTGGCCGACATGCCGGTCGTCCCGATGTGGTTCCAGAAGATCCAGGCCGCCCGGTCGGAGCGCGTCGGCAACGTCCGGATCGACGCCTTCGGCCGCGTGCACCTGGCGGACGTGACGGTGCGGCAGTAGCGCAGGCCGGTGCCGGGAGCGGCTCCGTGGGTGCCGCGGGGCCGGGTCGGTAGGGTCCCCGCCGTACCCGACGGAGAGGCGTCACGGTGGAGGACACCCGACCGGTGCACGGCGGCGGCAGGGCGGTGGCGGCGTGGAGCCGGACGACGTGATCGACCCGGCCGAGTCGCGCCGGTGGATCCTGCAGCTCGTCCGGACGGAGTGAGCCGTGGCCGCCCGCGGCCTGTTCGTCGGCCTCACCACCCTCGACCTGCTCTACGCGGTCGACGCCCTGCCGCGCGGCGACGAGAAGGTGGTCGCGCGGCGGCAGACGATCGCGGCCGGCGGCCCCGCGGCGAACGCCGCCGTGACGTACGCGGCCCTCGGCGGCCACGCCACGCTGGTGACGCGCCTGGGCGACCACCCGCTTGCCCGCCTCGCCCGGGCGGACCTCGCCTCGCGGGCCGTCGACGTGCTCGACGTCTGCCCCGCGCACGAGGGCCCGCCGCCGGTGTCGAGCATCCTGTCGACGGGGTCGGAGCGGGCGGTGGTGTCCGTCAACGCGGGCGCCTTCGACACCGGACCCCTTGTCGACGTGCCGGAGGTCGGCGACTGTGCCGTCGTGCTCGCCGACGGACACCACGCCGAGCTGGCGGTCCCGCTCGTCTCCGCGGCGAGGCGGCGGGGCGTCCCGGTGCTGCTCGACGCGGGGAGCTGGAAGCCCGCGGCCGAACCGCTGCTCGGTCTCGTGACCGTCGTGCTGTGCAGTGCGGACTTCCGCATGCCCGGCGTGGAGCCCGGTGAGCCGCTGCTGCGCGCGTTGCTCGACCGCGGCGCGGAGTGGGCCGGGATCTCCGCGGGGGAGGGGCCGATCCGGTGGGCCTCGCGGGGCGGCGGTGGCCTCGTCCCGGTACCGGCCGTCGCGGTGGCCGACACGCTCGGGGCCGGGGACGTGCTGCACGGTGCGCTGGCGTACGGGCTCGCCGGCTCTGCCGGGACCCGGCCGGCGCGCCTGCTGGCCGCCGCGGCCGAGGTGGCGAGCGGGTCCTGCCGCACCTTCGGGACCCGGGAGTGGCTCGGGGGCTGACCGGCCGCCGCGCCCAGACCCTCCCGCGGTCTCAAAGTGAGATCACCGCGGCCGTCCCGCCGCACCTAGCGTGGGTGCCCCGGATCCCGGAGAGGGGCGGTCGCGGTGAAGGCACTCGTGTACCACGGACCAGGCCAGAAGTCCTGGGACACCGTCGACGACCCGAAGGCGACCGAGCCGACGGACGTCGTCGTGCAGATCGACACCACCACCATCTGCGGCACGGACCTGCACATCCTCAAGGGGGACGTCCCCGCCGTGGAGCCCGGGCGCGTGCTCGGGCACGAGGCGGTGGGGACGATCGTCGAGACGGGATCGGCCGTGACGAGCCTGCGCACGGGCGACCGGGTCCTCGTCCCGGCGATCACGTCCTGCGGCCGCTGCGCGTACTGCAAGCGTGGCATGCCGAGCCACTGCCAGGCCGTGGGCGGCATCGGCTGGATCTTCGGTCACCTCGTGAACGGCACGCAGGGGGAGTACGCCCGCGTCCCGTACGCGGAGACCAGCGTCCACGCGGTCCCCGAGGGCGTGACGGACGAGCAGGTCCTGTTCCTGGCCGACATCCTGCCCACCGGCTTCGAGGTCGGCGTGCGCAACGGCCGGGTCGCGCCGGGCGACGTCGTCGCGGTCGTCGGCGCGGGGCCGGTGGGCCTCGCCGCGATCATGACGGCCCGGCTCGCGGGAGCGAGCCGGGTGATCGCGGTCGAACCGGTGGAGTCGCGGCGGGCGCACGCGTCCCGGTTCGGTGCCGACCACGCGGTGGCCGCCGGGGGCGAGCTCGACGAGCTGCTGGCGTCCACACCGGACGGTCTCGGCGTCGACGTGGCGATCGAGGCGGTGGGGATCCCGGAGACGTTCGAGCTGTGCACGCGGATCGTCCGTCCCGGCGGTGTGGTGGCGAACATCGGGGTACACGGCGCGTCCGCCGTCCTGCACCTCGAGGAACTCTGGATCAAGAACATCACGATCACCACGGGCCTGGTCGACGGCACGAGCATCCCCACCCTCCTGCAGCTCGCCCAGAGCGGGAAGATCGAGTCGGACCTGTTCGGCACCCACACCTTCGGGCTGGACGAGATGCTCGACGCGTACGGGGTGTTCGCCGCCGCGGGCGACCACGACGCGCTGAAGGTGGTCCTGAAGCGGCAGTGACCCGGAGGGAGTCCACATGGGAACCGTCGCCACCCCCGCCCGGTATCGCATGGCCGTCGGCGGGAGGCGGGTGGAGGCACGGTCGGGACGCCGGTACGGGACCCTGGACCCGTACCGGCAGGAGGAGTGGGCCAGCGCGCCCGACGCCGACGCGTCCGATGTGGACGATGCGGTGGCGGCAGCCCGTGCCGCCCTCGTGGGCCCGTGGGGTGAGCTGACGGGGTTCGGCCGCGCCGCGCTGATGCGGCGGCTCGGGGATCTCGTCGCCCGGGACGCCGACCGGCTGGCCCGTCTCGAGACCCGTGACTCGGGCAAGCTGCTGCGGGAGATGTCCGGCCAGCTCACGTACCTGCCGCAGTGGTTCCACTACTTCGCGGGGCTCGCGGACAAGCTCGAGGGCGCCGCGATCCCGTCGGACAAGCCGAACTTCTTCGCGTACACCCGGCGGGAGCCGGTCGGCGTCGTGGCCGCGATCGTGCCGTGGAACTCCCCGCTGCTGCTCCTGTGCTGGAAGGTCGCCCCGGCGCTGGCCGCGGGCTGCACGGTCGTGGTGAAGCCCAGCGACCACACGCCGGTGACCGCGCTCGAGCTGGCCGCGCTCGTGGACGAGGCCGGCTTCCCGCCCGGGGTCTACAACGTCGTGACGGGTTCCGGGCCCGAGGTGGGCCGGGCGCTCACGGCGCATCCCGGTGTGGACAAGATCGCGTTCACCGGCTCGACCGCGACCGGCATCGCGGTGGCGCACGCGGCCGCGGACCACCTCGCGCGGGTCACGCTCGAGCTCGGCGGCAAGTCGGCGCAGGTGGTGTTCGCCGACGCGGACCTGGACGCGGCGGCGAACGGCGTGGTCGCCGGCGTCTTCGCCGCCTCGGGGCAGACCTGTATGGCCGGGTCCCGGCTGCTGGTCGAGCGGTCCGTGCACGACGCGCTCGTCGACCGGGTCGTCCGGCGCGCGGAGACGATCCGCCTCGGGGACCCGGCCGCGGCCGAGACGGAGATGGGCCCTCTCGCGAACGCGGCACAGTTCGAGAGGGTGACCGCGTTCCTCGCGAACGCCGTCCGCGCCGGTGCGACCGTCGCGACGGGCGGGGCCGCGGACGCGGACCTCGGCGGGTACTTCGTGCGCCCGACCGTGCTGACCGAGGTGGACCCGCGCATGGAGGTCGCGTGCGAGGAGGTCTTCGGGCCCGTGCTGGCCGTGCTCTCGTTCGACACGGAGGACGAGTCGCTCGCGCTCGCGAACGACTCGCGGTACGGCCTCGCCGGGTCGGTCTGGACGACCGACGTGCACCGAGCGCACCGCGTCGCGCACCGGCTGCGGGCGGGCACGGTGTGGATCAACGCGTACCGCACGATCGGCCCGGACGTGCCCTTCGGCGGGTTCGGCGCCAGCGGCATCGGGCGGGAGAACGGCATCGAGGCCGTCCACTCGTACACCGAGACGAAGGCGATCTGGGTGGAACTGAGCGGCGCGACCCGGGACCCGTTCACCCTGGGGTGAGGTGGGGAGGGGTGCCCGTGGCGGACCTGCTGATCTCGGCGGGCCAGGTCCTCACCGGTCTTCGGCGTCCGGGGACGAGCCCGCCGTGGGACCGGGGGGTCAGGAGAGGCCGGCGACCGCCTCGATCTCGATCAGCATGCCGGGGATCGCGAGCGCGCTGACCTCCACCAGCGTGCTGGCCGGGAGGGCGTCGCCGAAGAACTCCTGCCGCACGACGTTCGCCTCCCCCCGGCGGGCGATGTCGGTCATGTAGACGGTCACCTTCAGCACGTCGGCGAAGCCCGCGCCCGCGTACGCCAGCGCCGCGCCGAGGTTCTCGAGCACCTTGCGCGTCTGCGCGGTGACGTCGCCGTCGCCGACCAGCGTGCCCTCGGCGTCGAGGGGCGCGCATCCGGAGACGTACAGGACGTCGCCGAACCGCACGGCGTCGGTGTAGTGGCTGATGGGTTCGGGCAGGCCCGGTACCCGCACCTCCTCGCGCGTGGTCACGATGCGGTCCTCTCGTCGGTGGAGCTGTCCACTGTGGTCAGGAACTCGTCGAGGCAGCGGCGGAGCTCGTCCGGTCGCTCGAACAGGGCGAGGTGCCCCGCGCGCGGGATCGTGCGGACGATCGCGCCGGGGATCAGCGACGCCACCCGCTCGTTGTACGCGGGGAGCGTGATGAGGTCCTCCTCGCCGTACACGACGAGGGTCGGACAGGTGATCTCGTGGAGTCGGTCGCGGGTGTCGTGTCCCAGGTCCGTCCGGAAGTGACCGGCGGTGCCGTCGAGCCGCGTGGAGGTACAGCCTCGGAGGCGTTCCTCCACGGTGGACTGGAGCTCCGGCTCGTCGTCCACCACGCTCGGCGCGGACATCCAGAAGGCGAACTGGGCGAACACGTCCAGCGGGCCGTGCTCCAGCGCGTACAGCCGGGAGGCGAAGTGCCGCCGGAGGTGGTGCTCGCGCCGCGTGGAGGACCAGGTGGACAGCAGCACGGCGCTGCGGACGAGGTCGGGCCGGTGCAGCGCCAGCTCCTGGGTGACCGCGGAGCCGAGGCTGTACCCGAGGACGTGCGCGGGGCCCAGCCCCAGTTCCCCGATGAGACCCGCCACGTCGGCGGCCATGTCGGCGACCGCGCAGCCGTCCTCGCCGCCGGTCGTCTGCCCGGCGCCGCGGAGGTCGACGGTCACACAGCGGTGACGGTCCCGGAAGGCCGCGACCTGGTCGGAGAAGCACGAGCCGAGCAGCCCGGTGCCGGGGATCCAGACGATCGGCGTCCCGCTGCCGGACACCTCGTGGTGGACGGCGACGTCTCCGGTGTGCACAGTGGGCATCCGCGGCTCCCGGCCTCGGCCGCGCCGTGTACTCGCCCTCACGGACGGTCACCGGAAGCGGCGACTACTGGTCATTGTTGTACCCCGCTTCGTACGCTATTTTGCATGCAATATCAACCCCGGTCCGTTCCGGCGGTGGAGGAGGTCCGCGTCCCGAGACGACATCCGTCGCGGCGGCGATCGGCCGCGCGACGTGCGGTCGGCGCCCCGCGCGCCCCACCCGGCGGGGAGGCCATGGTCGACACAGCAGAATTCCTGTCCCGGACGCACGACGCGACCACGGCAGGCGCGGCTCCGGAGAGGCGCGGTGCGCCGGAGGCGGGTCTCGTGCGGGTCATCCAGCTCAAGGTGTCTCCACCGCCGGTGGAGTCCACCGTCGTGCGGCGTCCCCGGGTCGAGTCGCTGCTCCGCCGCCTGATCGAGCGGCACCGGGTGGTGTGCGTGTACGCGTCGGCGGGCGCCGGCAAGACCACCGCCGTGCTGCAGGCCGCGCACGAGCTCCGCCGGCCGCTGGCCTGGCTCGGCGTCGAGGCGACCGACGCCGCGACGGGACGCCTGCTGACGTACCTCGAGGCGGCCCTGGTCGAGGTGGTGCCGTCGGTCCGCGGCGTCGCGGCGGCCGCGCTCGCGGCCCAGCTCCCGCACGCCGAGGTCGCGGGGCTCCTCGCCGAGGCGGTCGGCGACAGCACCGTGACGCTCGTGCTGGACGACGTGGAACGGTTCGCGCAGGAGCCGGAGGCGCTCGGCGTGGTCGCGTCGTTCGCGCGGTACCTGCCGCCGTCCGCCCGGCTCGTCATCGTGAGCCGGACGGAGCTGCCGTTCGGCACCGCGTCGTTCCTGCCCTGGATCGCCGCCGTGGGGGAGGAGGACCTCGCCTTCACGGTGGAGGAGGCCGCGGACGCGCTCACGCTCGCCGACCGGCCCGACGTCGACCCGGTCGAGGCCATCGTGGAGACGGGCGGCTGGGTGACGGGCGTGCTGTTCGAGGCGTGGCGGTCGGCGGATCACGTCATCGGGATCGGTGGCGAGGCCGACCCGCTGCACGGGTACCTCGCGACCCAGATCCTCGCCGAGCTCACCCCGGCCGAGCTGGACCTGCTCGTGTCGAGCGCGGTACTGCCGGAGGTCACCGCCGCGGCGGCGGAAGCCATCGGCATCCGGGACGCCGCGGCCTCCCTGCACACGCTCCGCGCGCGCCGGCTGCCGGCGGGCTGGGACCGCGAGCGCCGCGCGATGCGGTGCCACCCCCGCTTCCGCGAGTACCTGCTCCAGCTCCTGGAACGCCGCGGCGACGACGAGCTGCGGGCGCTGCGCCGGGCGTACGGCCGCTTGCTGCTGAGCCAGGGGGACCACGAGGAGGCGGTCGAGCAGTTGCTCGCCGCGGGCGCGCTGGACGAGGCGATCGACGTCGCCGAGCGGGTCATCGACCACGTCATCGAGCGGACGGACTTCCAGGTCGCCGAGCGCTGGCTCGCGAGCCTGGCGCCGGTACGCCGGGACGAGCACCTCGCGCTGTTCACGGCGGAGCTGATGCTCGCGCTCGCCAGGGAGGACTACGCGGGCGGCGCCGCGCTCGCCGACACGCTCGCGCGGGCCGGCCGCCGCGACGAGGTGGCGGGGGCGTCCAGCCGCGCGGCGAGCCTCATGGCCTGGTGTTACCTGCACACCGACCGGCTCGACGACCTCACCGCGGTCGTGGAGGCCGGTGCGCCGGGGGAGGACCTCGACGCCGTGCTGTACGCGATGGGTGTCGTCGACGACGCGTGGTCGGCGCGGCACCCGGCCCGCGGCGGGTTGTCCGGCGGCCCGCTCGACGCCCTCGTGATGCGGGTCCACTACGACCGCGGCCGGCTGTCGCTGCTCGCCAAGCTGCCGACCTCCCAGTGGGCGCTGAAGGCCGCGGAGGCATGGGGGGTGGGGGCGCTGCTGGCCACCGGCCGGACCGAGCACGCGTTCGAGCTGTACCAGCGGCTCGAGGAGTCCCCCGGAGTCTGGCTCACCTCGGTGATCGGGCCGGAGCTGCTCGCGGAGCTCGGCGAGGCCGAGGCGGCGTGGCGCCTGCTCCGGGAGGGCAGGAAGCGGGTCGCGGCGAGCGGGTCGGTGCTGTTCGCGATGCTGAACCTCCTCACCGAGGCCGAGCTCGAGCTGCGGCTGAACACCGATCCCGCCGCGGCCCGGCGCGCGCTGGAGCAGGTGGCCGAGCACCCCGTCGGGCAGCGGTACGCGTTCATCCACGAGCAGCTGCACACCTGGCTCGGGCTCGCCCACCTGCTCTCCCGCGACGACGAGGGGGCCAGCGCGTCCCTCCAGGCCGCCGTGGCGGGGATGCTGCGCGGGGACCGGATCCTGCTGCTGCCGGCCGCGCTCGTGTACCTCGCCGAGGCGTGCTGGCGGCTCGGCGACGAGGACGGCGCCGACCGTGCCACCGCGCTCGCGCTCACCACGGCCGCCGAGCAGGGGTCGAACCACATCCTGCTGAAGGCGCTGTCGGAGTTCCCCGCGGTGCTGACCCGGCGGCTCGACCTCGAGCGCAGCCCGGACTCCCCGTGGCACGAGCTGGGGCGCGCGCTCATGCTCCGCGGCGTCCAGCTCGGCGACGTCGTGGGCGCGTCGGTCCACCTGGTGGAGTTCGGGCGCGTACGGATCCTCGTGAACGGCGAGGAGGCGCGGCCCCGGATCAAGAAGAGCTACGAGCTCCTCGCGTTCCTCGCGCACCGCCGCGGACACGAGCCCACGAAGGCGGAACTGCTCGAGGCCCTGTTCGACGGGCGCACGGACGACTCCGCGGCGTCGTACCTGCGGCAGGCGTCCCTCCGGCTGCGCAAGGCCGTGCCCGACGTGCTGGACACCGAGCCCGGTCCGGGCCGCGTGCGCCTCGGCGCCCGCACGAAGGTCACCACGGAGTCCGAACGGTTCGAGGGCCTGCTGCGGCAGGCCTCCGGGCTGCTCGGGGAGGACCGGCTGCGGACGCTGCTGGAGGCCCTGGAGATCGTCGACCGCGGTGACTACCTGCCCGAGGTCTTCTCGTCCTGGGTGGAGGAGCGCCGGCGGCAGCTCGCGTCGGAGGCGCAGGACGCCCGCCTGGACGCCGCGGAGATCGCGTTCACGGTCGACCGGTACCGCCAGGCCGCCCGGCTGGTCCGCGAGGTGCTCGGAGTGGACCCGTTCCGGGAGGCGGCATGGCGCCTCGAGATGCGCATCGCGGCCGCGTACGGGGACCAGGACAAGGTGATCGCCGCGTTCCGTGACTGTGAACGTGCCCTGGGTGAGCTCGGTGCCCGTCCCGCCGAGTCGACGGTGCGACTGCTGAACGACCTGCGCCGCTGACCGTTTCGGCGGGGTTCACACCGGCCGAACACGATCTCGCGGCAAGACAGCAGCCCACTCGACCGGGGAGGGTCCCGCGATGGCGTCGTCCTGGCTTCTCATCACCAACGGCACCGTGATCGACGGCACCGGTGCGCCGCCCGTACCGGGGGCGTCCGTCCTCGTGCGGGACGACCTCGTCGTCCAGGTCGGCGCCGGCGCAACCCGCGACGCGATCCCGCGCGGTGAGCGGGTCACCGAGATCGACGCGACCGGCAAGACCGTCATGCCGGGCATGATCGACGCCCACTGCCACATGACGTACGGCGAGAGCCGCAGCGAGGAGGAGATCGACCTCTACACGAGCCCCGAGCTCCGGACGCTGAAGGCGGCGTGGAACGCCCAGAAGGTGCTCCGCGCCGGCATCACCGGGATCTCCCAGCCGGGTGGCAGCTACTACATCGGCGTGGGGCTGCGGGACGCGATCCGCGAGGGCATCGTGCAGGGCCCGCGGATGACCTCGGCCGGCCGGTACATCAGCACGAGCAACAGCCTCACCGACTGGTACCCCGACTCGGTGGGCGTACCGGAGGGCTCGATCGGCGTCCTCGCCAACACGCTGCCGGAGATGGTGAACGAGGTCCGGCACCAGGCGAAGAACGGCGTGGACCTGATCAAGCTCGCCGACAGCCCGTACGGCACGTACCAGGCCTTCACGAACGACGAGATGAAGGCGCTGGCCGACCTCGCCCACCAGCTCGGCAAGAAGATCACCATCCACGCGCGCGGGTCGTCCGAAGTGGACGCCGCCGTACAGGCCGGCATCGACTGGATCATGCACGGCAACGTGATGAGCGACGAGACCATCGAACACCTCGCGGAGTCGGGTACGCCGCTGGTGCCGACGCTCCTGCTGCTCGCCAACATCACCGACTGGGGCCCGCTCGTCGGCTCCCCGGCACCGATGCGGGACGGCATGGCCCGGATGCTGGACCGTACGGCGGACAGCCTGCACCGGGCCCACGAGGCGGGCGTGAAGTTCGTGACCGGGACCGACAGCGGCTTCTCGGTCAGCCCGTACGGCGAGTGGCACGCCCGCGAGCTCGAGCTGCTGATGGACTACGCCGGCCTCTCGGCGCTCGAGGCGATCCAGGCGGCGACCCAGCACGGGGCGCTGATGCTCGGCCTGGACGGCCGGCTCGGCGTCGTGGCGCCCGGCATGATCGCCGACCTGCTCGTGGTGGACGGCGACCCGGTGTCCGACATCCGGGTCCTCCAGGACAGGCGGCGGATCGAGACCGTGATCTCGAACGGGGTCCCCGTCGTGTTCGACGAGGAGGCGCTGGCCCGCCGGTGGCCGCACGAGCGCGGGCAGACGTACTCCGTCGAGGACCTCACCTACGACCTCGTCTACGGCGACCCCGAGGCGGAGCGCGACCCCGAGCCCGCGGGCTGGACAGGGGACGACGCCACCGACCTCGTCTCCGACGTCGGGCGCCGCGAGGAGGCGGCGCGGATGCCCGACTGACCCCGGGTGCGAAAGGACTTGTCACTACTCACCCTCCGGAGTGGAGCATGACCAGGAGCAAGGAAACACTGGACGACGAGTTCGGCGATCTCGAGCTCGTCGACGAGAAGCCGCTCAGCTGGTTCGACGTGTCCGCGATGGGCACGGGGGAGATGCTGTTCACGGCCGGGTGGGCGTGGATCGTCTTCATCGCCTACTCGTACGGGATCAAGTGGACGCTGCTGGGGTTCGTCGGCGGGGCCATCGTGATCAACTGCGCGTGGTGGCTCTACCGCGAGATGATCACCGCGGTCCCCGAGCCGGGATCGCTCCAGTCGTACGGCCGGGAGGCAGGGCTGTTCTCGCTCGGCACGGCCTACTTCATCCTCTACGCGCCCGTGTACGGCGCGTTCATGTGGCTGGAACTGATCGTCGCGAAGGGACTGTTCTCGCTGCTGTTCCCGAGCGTCCCCGAGGCGGTCTGGCCGTACGTGGTGCTGCTCCCGGTCATCGCCCTCAACCTCGTCGGCAGGCAGATCACCGGCAAGGTGCAGGCGTTCCTGGTCGTGTGCACGCTCGTCGGCGACGTCATCCTCGCCGTGGGCCTCTGGGTCACCGTGGCGAACTCGGGCGCCTTCAAGGCGAACTGGGAGTCGCCCACGCCCGTCGGGTTCATGACGATCTTCGTCGTCGCCGGCCTCTGGCTCGGCATCATGGCGGGCATCCTCGAGGTCCAGCAGGTCCTCGTGGACGAGTGGCGGAACTTCGGCCAGTCCCGTGACGTGGGCCTGCTCTCGGCCGCCTGGCAGCTGTGGGGACGCCAGATCCCGCTCGCGCTCGCGATCCTCTCGAGCGCACCGCTCGCGGCCCTCGTCCTGCTGCCGGTCCCGACCGTCGGTGTGGTCCAGGCCAAGTTCGGCGAGCAGACGAACCACCCGCTGTTCTACCTCGCGCTGATCACGATGCTCATCGCGACGTACACGACGCTGTCGGTGTTCTTCATGGCGATGGGCAAGATCGTCGCGCTGTACGCGCAGCAGGGCGCGCTCCCGCGGGTGCTCGGCCGGTACAACTCGAAGTCCGTGCCGTGGGTCGCGATCCTCGTGCTCTCGGCGTTCGCGCTGATCGGTGTCTACTGGGACCACTTCGACGTCGTGCTGCACGTGCTGTCGGCGTGGTCCGCGACGCTGTACTTCCTGATGGCGCTGTTCTTCCTCCGGATGCGGTTCCGGAAGGACATGGAGCGGCCGCTCACCGTGCGGTACGGCGTGCCGATCGCGGGCTTCCTGCTCGTGTACACCGCGCTCATCGGCATCGGCATCTTCACGCTCGACTGGAAGGCCGCCGGCACCTGGATCGCGATCGTGGTCGTGGTGGCGCTCTACGACAAGTTCGTGGTGCCGCGCACCAAGCGCGGCGGCTTCTACCGCGACCAGGTGCTCCGCCGGCGCACCAGCGCGGCCCGTCTCTAGTCAGCTCCCCGGCGGCCGCGGACCCCGCGGCCGCCGGGTGGACAGCCCGGTCTGAAGGAGGGCGGCACGGTGGCACAACGGCATGCGGAGATCGCGGGTGCGGGGCTCGGTGGCCTCGCGGTGGGGATTGCGCTGGCCCAGCGCGGCTGGTCCGTGCGGATCCACGAGCGGTCGGCGGAGCTGCGGATGTTCGGCGCGGGGATCTGGCTCTGGGAGAACGGCCTGCTCTCCCTCGGCGCCCTCGGCGTCGAGCAGGCCGCCACCGAGCGGGCCCGTCGCATCGAGACGCTCATGGTCCGCGACCACCGCGGGAAGGCCCTGATGCAGCGCGAGTTCGGGACGCGGGACCGGATGCTGCTGCCTCCGCGGGCCGACCTGTACGACGCGCTGATCGCCCGCGCCGGGGAGCTGGACGTGGACATCCGCACGTCGTCCCCGATCGTGGGCGGCCACCCGCGCGGCGAGCTGACCGGCGAGGACGGCACGGTGTACCCCGCCGACCTGGCGGTGGCCGCGGACGGCGCGTTCTCCCGCGTGCGGGAGTCGCTGCTGCTGGCGCAGACGGTGAGTTACCTCGACGAGGGGTACACGAGGCTGCTCATCCCGCGCCGGGACTCCGACCCGCCGACCGAGATCACCGAGTACTGGAACGGGTCCCGCCGGCTGCTGTACGACCCCTGCACCGACGAGCTCAACTACGTCTGCCTGTGCTGCCACGTCGACGACGAGGCCGGCCGCCGGATCCCGGTGGACAAGGGGACGTGGCTGGAGTCGTTCCCGGAGCTCGGCGGCCTCATCGAGCGGATCGACGAGGTGGGGCGGTGGGACCGCGCGATGCGGGTCACCTGCCGCGCCTGGTCGCGCGGTCACGCCGCGGTCGTCGGCGACGCCGCGCACGCCCAGCCGCCCAACCTCGGCCAGGGCGCGAACCTCACCTTCCAGAACGCCGTGTCGCTCGCGTCCTACCTGGACGGTGCCGAGGACATCCCGGCGGCGTTGCGGCGGTGGGAGGAGAAGGAACGCCCGCTCACCGACCACGTCCAGAAGTGGACGGACCTGTACGGCCGGGTCGCGAGCGCGTGGCCCGAGCGGTTCGCGCACCGGCGCAGCCAGGTGCTCGAGTTCGCGACGAAGATCCCGTGGCTGGACCGGCAGCTCAACAAGGCGGCCCGGCACGTGCCCGTGGGGGCGTCCTGAGGTGGCTCCGCCGCGCACGCGGCGGAGCAGCGACTTTCGGTGAATCGAGGTAGGCGAACATGTCACACGCTCACACGGATCAGCAGCGCATCCCGCGGCCGGAGACGGTGGACAAGGAGTACCTCCGGGACATCCTCGACGGCTACTACATGAACAAGTGGAACACGAACACCGACACCGTGAACGCGGTCAAGAAGTGGCGGGACTGGCCGCTCGTGGTGCGGATGCCCGACGTGAAGGAGGACTTCACGGTCATGATCGACGAGGGCAAGGTGCTCCACGTGGCCACCGGGCTGCCCGAGCGTCCGCGGATCCTCGCCGTGATGCTGTCCGACACGATGCAGCGGATCTACTACGACGAGACGACCGCGGCCATCGAGTCGATCGCGGGCCGGATCAAGATCCGCGGCAACGAGACCGAGCGCCGGCGGATGCTCGCCGCGATCTCCTTCCTGACGTGGTGACGCGATGACCGACATCCTGCCGAGGGAGGCCCGGCACGGCGTGCGCCGGGACAAGCTGGTCGGCACGTCCGTGCCGCGCAAGGAGGACCTCGCGTTGCTCACCGGCACCGCGCGGTACATCGACGACATCAAACTGCCGGGCATGTTGTACGCGAAGATCCTCCGCAGCACGACGGCCCACGCACGACTGCTCGGGGTGGACACGTCCGCGGCGCTCGGGATGCCCGGCGTCCACGCGGCACTGTGCGGCGCGGACCTCCTCGGCAAGGTCAAGCCCTGGGGCGACCTGATGCAGGACCTGCTCGTCGGCGACCACTTCCCGTTCGCGGTCGACAAGATCCTGTACGAGGGCCAGGAGGTCGCCGCCGTCGTCGCGGACACCAAGTACGAGGCCCTCGACGCGCTCGAGGAGATCCGCGTGTCCACCGAGGACCTCCCGGTGCTGGTGGATCCCGAGGCCGCGATCCGGCCCGACGCGCCGCTGATCCAGGAGGGGATCAACTACGAGTTCGGCGAGGGCAACATCTTCGACCGGTATCGGGTGCGCGTCGGCGACATCGAGGCGGCCGAGGCCGGCGCGGACGTCGTCGTGCGCCAGCGGTTCACCTCCAACCGGCAGGCGGGCGCGGCGCTCGACCCGCACGGGTGCGTGGCCAGCTACGACTCGTTCACCGGCGTGCTGACGCTGTACTCGTCCACGCAGTCCATCTTCATGGTCCGCGACGTCCTCGCCGACACGCTGCAGATCCCGCGGAACCGCGTGCGGGTGATCATCCCGGAGGTCGGCGCCGGGTTCGGCTCGAAGGCACAGATGTTCGCCCACGAGGTGATCGCGTCGGTGCTGTCGATGCAGCTCGGGCGGCCGGTGCACCTCGTGCTGAGCCGGGCCGAGATCTTCCGGGCCGGGACCGCGCGGAACGGGCAGGTGCGGCACGCCGAGCTGATGCTCACCAGGGACGGGGTGATCACCGGGTACCGCGACTACGTCGTGCACAACTGCGGGGCCATGTCGCTCTGGGGCAACCAGGTCGTCCACATCGGAACGAACGTGGGCATCCTCCCGTACCCGATCCCGAACATCCACGTCGACGCGGACATCGTCCACACCAACACCGCGCCCGGCGGCCCGCTGCGCGGTTTCGGCATCCCGCAGACGCTCTGGGCCAAGGAGCAGCTCGTCGACATGGCGGCCGAGCAGCTCGGCCTGGACCCGCTGGTGGTCCGGGCCCGCAACGTCGTGAACCCGGAGACGTTCCCGTACCGGACGCCGATGGGGCAGGTCATCGACAGCACCTCGGTGTACGACTGCCTGCACAAGGCGGCCGAGGCCATCGAGTGGGAGCGCCTGCGGGCGGACCGTCCCGCGCACGAGGGCGTGGGGCTCGCGGTGTCCATGAAGTACACGAGCTGCCGGCACCCGTCGTTCGACACCGACCTGTCCGCGGTACGGCTGCGGCTCGAGACCGACGGCACGGTGACGATCTTCTCCAGCGACGTGTCGCACGGGCAGAGCCACGCGACGTTCCTCGCGCAGATCGTCGGCGACATCCTCGGCGTCGGGTTCGACAAGGTGAACCTCGCGCAGCCCGACAGTGTGACGTCGCCGTTCGGCCTCGGCACGTTCGCGAGCCGCGCGGCGGCCGTGCTCGGGACGGCGTGCCGCCAGGCGGCGGAGCGCCTGCGGGAGAAGGTCGTCACGATCGCCGCGCACGTGCTCGAGGCCAACCCCGAGGACCTCGAGGCGTCGAACGACCGCATCCACATCAAGGGCCTCCCGGACACGGGGCTGTACCTGGAGAACCTCGCCGCGTACGCCGCGTACCGCACGCACCAGCTGCCGCCGGGGTTCGAGCCGACGCTCGAGGCCGTGGCGACGTACGACACCCCGACCGAGCGCGAGGCCCCGGACGGCACCGGGAACCTGTCCGTCACGTACTCCACCGCGGCCCACGCCGCCCACGTCCGGGTGGATCCGGACACCGGCCGGGTCACGGTCGTCGACTACGCGATGGCGCACGACACCGGCGTCGTCATCAACCCGCTGGTCGTGGAGGGGCAGCACCAGGGCGGGTTCCTCATGGGCATCGGCATGGCGCTCGGCGAGGACTACGTGTACGACGACGAGGGCCACCTGCTCACGGCGAGCTTCAAGGACTACCAGGCGCCGTACGCCACCGAGCTGCCCGAGCTCACGAAGCTGTACGAGATCCCGGCCCCGTCCGTGACCATCCCGGGTGGACACAAGGGCGCCGGCGAGTCGGGCACGGGCCCGGTGCCGGCGGCGATCGGCAACGCGGTCTACCACGCGACCGGCGTCCGGTTCACCGAGCTGCCCATCACGCCGGACCGGATGCTGCTCGCGCTGCGGGAGAAGGAGCGCCGCGGCATGGGCAGCTTCCGGTACCCGGACGACATGCCGGAGTTCAGCGGGCCGCGGACCGCCGAGGAGTGGCCCGAGCCGACCGGCGCGGACGAAGGAGACCTGCTGCTGTGAAGCCCTTCACCTTCCTCGCCCCCCGCGGGCTGGACGAGGCCGTGGCGATGCTCGGCGAGCACGGGCCGGACGCGCGCGTGATCGCGGGTGGACAGAGCCTGCTGCTCGCCATGAAGGAGCGGCTGGCGCGCCCCTCCGCGCTCGTGTCGGTCGCCGGGGTCGCCGGCCTGCGGGACTGGACGTACTCCGAGTCGGGACAGCTCGACATCGGCGCCGCCACCACGTACGCGGAGCTCGCCGAGGCAGCGCTCCGCGGCTGGCACGCCGAGATCGCGGCCGTGGCGGGGAACCTCGCCGACCGTCCGGTGCGGACGATGGGCACGCTCGGCGGGGCCCTGTGCCAGGCCGATCCGCGGTTCGACATGCCGGCCCTGGCCGTCGGCGTGGGCGCCGAGGTGGACACCGTGTCCGCGGACGGCGTGCGCACGCGTTCTGCGGACGAGCTGTTCCGGCCCGAGGGCGGCACGGTGCTCGGGCCGGGGGAGATCCTGACCCGCGTCCGGTACCCGGCGGCGGACGCGTACCGGGCCGTGGCGTTCGAGAAGTTCCGCTACCGGCAGTTCGACGCGGCCCTGGTGTCGGTCGTGTGCGCCGTGCGCCCGGACGGGTCCCTCCGGCTCGCGGTCGGGGCCGTGCGGCCGCGCCCGGTACTCGTGTCCGCGACCGACCCCGCCGGCATCGCCGACGAGGTGCTCCCGGCCGCGGAGGCGACGACCCGGCTCCGCGCCTACCAGCGGGAGCTGATCGCCGTGCTGGCCCGCCGGGCGATCGACCGAGTGAACGACGACGCGAGGAGCTGACCGTGCAGGAGATCACGCTGACCGTCAACGGCAGGGCCGTCACGGCGACGGTGGACGAGCGGACGTTGCTGCTCGAGTACGTCCGGGACGTCGCCGGGTACACGGGGACACACAACGGCTGCCTCGAGGCGCGCTGCGGCTGCTGCGCGGTCGAGGTGGACGGTGACGTCGTGAAGTCGTGCAACGTCCTCGCGCTGCAGTGCGACGGCGCCTCGGTGACCACGGTCGAGGGTCTGTCGCCGCAGCGGGTCAAGCCGGTGCAGCACATCACGACGCAGAGCCTCGCCGGGGTGTACGCGCCGCTCGACGCGCTCCAGGCTGATGCCGACACGCTGCACCCGCTACAGCAGGCGTTCCACCGCCGGCACGCGCTGCAGTGCGGGTTCTGCACGCCGGGGATGCTGATGGTGCTGAAGGACTTCCTGGAGGACAACCCCGAGCCGACGCGCGACGAGGTGCGGGGCGCGATCGCCGGGAACCTGTGCCGGTGCACCGGGTACCAGCACATCGTGGACGCGGCGATGGACGCCGCCGAGCAGATGCGGCAGGACACCGTCCGGGCCGCGGCCGCCGGGGATGCCTGACCCCGGGGCCGGGGATGCGGGGGCCGGGGACCCGATCCGCGACCTCGCCGCCGTCCTCGCCGGGCAGGACTACATCGCCGACCGTCCCCTCGCGACCGTGCTGTACCTCGCCGGGGAGCTCGGCCTGCCGGTGCTGCTCGAGGGCGAGCCCGGCGTCGGCAAGACGTCGGTCGCCGAGGCGCTCGCCGCGGCGCGGGGCGCGCGTCTGGTACGGCTCCAGTGCTACGAGGGGCTGTCGGCGCACCAGGCGCTGTACGAGTGGGACTACGCCCGGCAGCTGCTGGCGATCCGGATGGCGGAGGCCGCGGGCGGGGCGGCGACGCGCTCGCAGGTGTTCGGCGCGGAGTTCCTGCTGCGCCGGCCGCTGCTCGACGCGATCTGGCCGGGTGACGACCGCGAGGTGCTGCTGCTCGTGGACGAGGTGGACCGGGCCGACGAGGAGTTCGAGGCGCTGCTGCTCGAGGTGCTCTCCCAGTTCCAGGTCACGATCCCGGAGCTCGGCACGATCGCGGCCGTGCGCCGGCCCACGATCGTGCTGACCGCCAACCGCACGCGGGCGCTCTCGGACGCGCTGCGGCGGCGGTGCCTGTACCACTGGATCCCGTTCCCGACGCTGGAGCGGGAGATCGAGATCGTCCGCACGCGGGTGCCCGGCGCGTCGGAGCGGCTCGTGCAGCGAGGGTGCCTGCTCGTCCAGCGGTTGCGGACCCACGGATACCGCAAGGCGCCCGGGGTGTCCGAGACCGTCGACTGGTTGCGCGCGCTGACCCTGCTGGGCGCGCACGACCTCGAACGGTCCCGTGTGGACGACACGCTCGGCTGCCTGCTCAAGGACAGCGACGACGTCCGGCTGTTCGGGGAGCGGGACAGCGAGCGGGTGTACGCCGAGTTCGGGCTCCTGGATGGACGGTGATGCCCGGTTCGGCGCCGTGGCGGCCGCCGGGCGGCACCGGGGACGCCGGTCGGGGGAGCTGACGCACGACGTCGCGGTGTTCACCGAGCTGCTGCGGGAGATCGGCGTCCCGGTGCCCGCCAGTGCGGTCATCACGGCGGTGGGAGCCCTCGACCACCTCCGGCTGGACCGCCGGGACGACGTCGAGACCGCGCTGCGGTGCTGCCTCACCGCGGGGGAGGAGGACGGGCGGCTGTTCGACGCCGTGTTCCAGGTGTACTGGTCCGCGCGGGCAGCCGACGCGTTCTCGCTGCTGGAGACGTCCGGCGGCACCGGCGAGGCACCGTCCGCGGGTGCTCCGCAGACCGGCGGGTCGCCGGCGGCAGCGGTCGGCCGGGGCGAGGCGGGCGAGGCCGCCGCGACCACACGGCAGGCCACCTACAGCCGGACGGGCCGCGGCGACGGGCGCGTGGCCGTGCTGCCCGGTTCGCAGCGGCAGCTCGAGGACCTTGCGCGCCGGATGGCCCGCGCGCTCGGAGCCGTGGGCGGTCGCCGGACACGGACGGGGGAGCACGGAGAGCGGGTCGACGTGCGGGACAGCCTCCGGCACAACCTGCGGTTCGGTGGCGAGCTGGTCCTGCTGCGGCGGACGCGGCGGGTCGAGGAACGGGCCCGGCTCGCGGTGCTGTGCGACGTGAGCTCCTCGATGCAGCCGTACACGCCGCTGTTCCTCGCGTTCGTGCACGCGCTGACGCGGCGGGTGCGATCGCTCGAGGCGGCGGTGTTCGATGTGGAGTGCTCGTTCGTCACCGACGTCTTCCGGCGGCATCCGCTGGCTCCCGCGCTGGACTGGCTCCGACAGCACTCGGTGACGCTCGCGGGCGGCACGCGGATCGGCCACTGCCTGCGGGACTTCACGAACGGGCTCGAGGTGCGCGGTGCCGTACGCGCGAACACGACCGTGCTCGTCCTCAGCGACGGCTGGGACGTGGGGGAGCCGGAGCTGCTGGAGGCCGAGATGCGGCGGCTTCGGTCATCGGCCCGCCGGGTGATCTGGCTCGACCCGTACGCGGCCGCCGCCGGGTACACACCGGAGGTCGGCGGGCTGCGGCGCGCTCTCCCCTTTGTGGACGACTACCTCGACTTCTCGTCGCTGCGGTCGCTCGGCGAGCTGGTGTCCAGGCTGGAGAGCCGGGCGTAGGCGGCCCGGTCGTCCCGGAGTGCCTCGCGGGCGCCCAGCAGCGCGGCGCCGCGCAGCTCCGGGGGAAGGTCCGCGGGTACCGCCATCACCAGCACGTGCCAGTGCGGCAGCCGCTCGCCGAAGCTCACCGAGTACACCTTGCCGCCCGGGGGCCGCAGCGCGCGGGTGAGCGCCCGGAGCTCGGCGCCGAGGGTGGCCGCCTCCGCGTCGGTGAGCGCGTCGGCGGACGCGACGTGCCGCCGCGGGTACATGGCCAGCCAGCCCGGCACCTCGTACCCGCGGAGGACCCCGACCGCCCAGTCGCCCCGCTCGACCGGCGGCGCGGCGAGCTCGCTGCCTGCGCAGAGTCCGCAGCTCACCCCACCACCGCCACGCCCTCGACCTCGATCATCAGCCCCGGCTGGACCAGGCCGGCCACCTGGACGATCGTGCTGGCCGGGCCGCCGGCCGGGAACAGCTCCTCCCGGAGCGCGGCCAGCTCCTCGAACCAGCTCCAGTCGGTGACGTACACGATGATCCGGACGAGGTCCCGCCAGGTCGCGCCGTGGGCGGTGAGCACCAGGCCCAGGTTGTGGAAGGCCTGCCGGGCCTGCGCCGGGCCGTCGCCCACGCCGACGATCTGCCCCTCGGCGTCCCACGCGACCTGCCCGGAGACGAACAGCAGGTCACCGGCCGCGACGCGGACCGCGTTCGAGTAGTACGTGCGGAACGGTGGCGGCGCGCCGGGAACGTCCACGATGGACACCCGCGGCGTCATCCGCGGTCCCCGACCGGTAGGTGGCGCGCCGCGCGGTTGAGCTGCGCGTCGACCCACGGGATGCCGGTGACGAGCTGCAGGAACTGAGTCCTCGCGGCGCTCAGGTGCTCGGGCCACCTGCTGACGATCCAGCCGTACCCGTGGCTCCACCGCTGCACGTGGTCGGTCAGCGGGCGCTCGCGCTGCTCCCAGCGGCGGAGCGCGGCGGGCACGTCCCGGCAGTCGGCGACGGCGGCGGCGAGCGAGACGGCGTTGGTGAACGTCATGTTCGCTCCCTGGGCCAGGTTGGGCGCCTGGGCGTGCGCGGCGTCGCCGACCAGCACGACGCTGCCCTCCGCCCAGGACCGGCAGGTCACGGTCATCCCGCGGTCCCACCGGCCGTCGTCGCCGATCCGGTCGAGGATGCCGGCGAACGTCGGGAACGACTCCCGCCACGTGTCGACGTCCACCGGGATCGCGCGGCCGCGGCGGTCGTCGACGAGGCAGGAGAACGCGACGTAGTGGTGCTCGTCCGACGACGGGCAGTACAGGAACCGGCGGGACCCGTGCCACGCCTCGGTGATCACGGCGTCCTCGTCGCCGGGGTACCGCGGGACGAGCAGCCGGGTGTACCCCTCGCGGAGGTAGGAGATCCTGTCGGTCAGCAGCAGTGCGTCCCGGATCCGCGAGTGCGCGCCGTCCGCGGCGACGACGAGGTCGGCCTCGAGACGCGTGCCGTCCGCGAGGACGAGCACGCCCTCCGGCTCGGCGGACGCGACGGGGGAGTCGGTGACGATCTCGACACCGGCCGCGGTGGCCGCCTCGATCAGCGCCTGGTACAGGTCCGCGCGCACCGGGAGCACCATCTTGTCGTCGTCGGTGAACGTGCGCCGGAAGATGTCCTGCCCGTGGTGGTCGACGACCGCCCATTCCTTGATGTTCTTCGCGTTGCGGATCGCCCGCTCCTCGGCGCCGAGGATCCGCAGCGAGCGCATCCCGTTCTCCCACAACCAGATCCCGGCGCCGAACATCCGCAGCTCGGAGGCGCGTTCGTGCACCCGCACCCGCCAGCCACGCTGCGCGAGGGCGGTCGCGACCGCCAGCCCCGCGAGCCCTGCACCCGCTATCTCCGCAACTCTGCGCACCGGCTGTACCTCCTCGGGTGAATGCCCGCGGGCCTATCCTCGGGGGGCGCCACACCCCGGGGAGGAATGCCGCGGCCTGGTTGCCGCGCCCGTGCGGAGGGTGGGGTCAGGAGTCCGCTCGGGTTGTGATTTGCATACAATGTAGCGTACAACCGAGGGGGAGGTGCTTGGCAATGGACGAGGCGAACCACGTGCGGAACGCGACGGCGGGCGTCGTCGCGGTGCTGCGCGGGGAGATCCTCACCGGCGCCCTCCAGGGCGGCGAGCCCGTGCGCGAACAGGACGTCGCGGAACGGCTCGGCGTGAGCCGGACCCCGGTCCGGGAGGCCGTGAGCCGCCTGGTCGCCGAGGGCCTGCTGAGCAAGGACGGCAACCGGACCGCGCACGTGTTCCGGCCGTCGCTCGAGGAGCTGCTCGAGATCTACGAGATCCGGGTGCCGCTCGAGTCCCTCGCCGCGCGGCTCGCGTGCGAGGCGCGGGACGAGGAGTTCCTCGCCGAGCTGCGTACCGCCGGGAAGGCCCTGAGCCGTGCCCGCGCCGGGCTGGACTGGTCGGCGCGGCACGAGGAGTTCCACCTGTGCCTCGCCCGCGGCAGCCGCCGCCCGCGGCTCACCGCACTCGTGCACACGCTGCGGGTGCAGTCCGAGCCGTACGTGCGCTTCGCGGTCACGGTCGACGACGACCTCCTGCACCAGGCGCAGGAGGACCACCTCGAGATCGTGCGGCTGGCCGAGGCGGGCGACGGCCGCGGCCTCGAGAGGCTCGTCCGCAAGCACCTGAAGTCCACCGCCAAGCGCGTCTCCGCACTTCTCGCCGACCCCCAGCGGCCGGTGGGGAGCGGTTTCGCCCTGCCCACCTGATCCCTCCGAGAGGACACCTGGCATGCAGCTGATGCGACTCGGTCCCGCCGGGCACGAGCGTCCCGCCGTCCGGGACGACGACGGCACCGTGTACGACCTGTCCGCGCTGACGCGCGACATCGACGGGACGTTCCTCGCCGACCGGGGGATCGACCGGGCGCGGGACGCGCTGGCGGCGGGCAGGCTCCCGGTGCTGGACCACGAGGGACTCCGGATCGGGGCGCCGATCGCCCGCCCGGCCGCGGTCGTCTGCATCGGACAGAACTACGCCGCCCACGCCGCCGAGAGCGGGTCGGCCGTCCCGACCGAGCCGGTGCTGTTCTTCAAGCACCCCAACACGGTGGTGGGTCCGGACGACGACGTGCTCATCCCGCCGGGGGCCTCCACCGTGGACTGGGAGGTCGAGCTCGCCGTCGTGATCGGACAGCGTGCCGACCAGCTCGCCTCGCCGGCGGATGCGCTGGGACACCTGGCGGGGTACGCCGTGGCGAATGACGTGTCCGAGCGGACGTACCAGATGCAGCGGTCCGGCGGGCAGTGGTCGAAGGGCAAGAGCTGCAAGACGTTCAACCCGCTCGGGCCCTGGCTGGTGCCGGCGGACGAGGTGCCGGACGTGCAGGCGCTGCGCCTGCGCTCGTGGGTCAACGGTCAGCCGCGGCAGGACTCCTCGACGGCGGACATGGTGTTCTCGGCCGCGTACCTGGTGTGGGAGCTGTCCCGGTACATGGTGCTCGAGCCGGGCGACCTCGTGAACACGGGCACGCCGGAGGGGGTGGCGCTGTCGGGGCGGTACCCGTACCTCGCGCCGGGGGACGTGGTGGAGATGGAGATCACCGGGCTCGGCCGGCAGCGGCAGGTGCTGAAGGGGAGCTGACGGTCCCCGGGCCGGCCGTCCGGGCGGCGCTCGTCTCGGTCGCCGGGACTGCGGGCCCGGGCGCGCTCACACGTGGTACGCCGACTCGTGGTCCCGGTGGCTCGCCGGCTCGAGCTGGAACGTGCAGTGCTCGACGTCGAAGTGCGCCGCGAGGCACTCCCCGAGCTTGTCGAGCACCGCGCCGCCGTTGCACCCCTCGGCCAGGACCGCGTCGTCCACCACGACGTGCGCCGACAGGACCGGGACGCCGCTCGTGATCGTCCAGGCGTGCAGGTCGTGCACCTCGACCACGCCCGGGATGCCGGTGATGTGATCACGGACGTGGGCGAGGTCGACCGCCTTCGGGGTCGCCTCCAGCAGCACGTCGACGGCGTCGCGCAGCAGGCCCCACGTCCGCGGGAGGATCATCAGGCCGATCAGCGCGGACGCGATCGCGTCGGCCCGGGTGAAGCCGGTGAGCGCGATGACGACCGCCGCGACGATGACCGCGGCGGAGCCCAGCAGGTCGCCGAGCACCTCGAGGTACGCACCGCGCAGGTTCAGCGACTCGCCCTGCCCGCGGTGGAGCAGCATCAGCGAGACCAGGTTCGCCGCGAGGCCCACCACGGCCACCACCAGCATCAACCCGGACGACACCTCCGGCGGTGCCGCGATCCGGCGTACCGCCTGGACGAGCACGTACGCGGCCACGCCGAACAGCAGCAGCGCGTTGATGACCGCGGCGAGGATCTCCGCGCGCTGGTACCCGAAGGTGCGCGCCGCCGTCGCGGGGCGGGCGGCGAACGAGGCCGCCAGCAGCGCGAAACCGACCCCGGCCGCGTCGGTGAGCATGTGCCCGGCGTCGGCGAGCAGCGCCAGCGACCCCGACGCGAGTCCGCCGGCGACCTGGACGACCATCACCGTGAGCGTGATCGCGAGGACGGCGCGCAGCCGCCCGCGGTGGCGGCCGGTCGCCGTGCCGTGGGAGTGAGAGTGCGAGTGCGGGCGCGAGTGCGAGTGCGAGTGCCCCATCAGGGCCGCCCCGGGTCGGGTGCGGCCGCGGTACAGGCGCACGGGTCACCGCGCCAGGCGCGGACACCCTCCCTCGCGGCGACCGCCGCGATGACGAGGCCCGCGACCGGGTCGGCCCAGGACCAGCCGAGGGTGGCGTCGAGGACCAGGCCGGCGAGCAGCACGCCGGACAGGTACGTGCACAGCAGCGTCTGGGTGGAGTCCGCGACGACGGCTCCCGAGCCGAGGGCGGTACCGGTGCGGCGCTGCGCCCGCGAGAGCAGCGGCATGACCACCAGCGAGGCGAGCGCGAGACCGATGCCGACGGGAGAGGGATGGGGGTCGCCGGCTCCGGTCAGCGCCTGCACCGACCGGACGGCCACGTACGCGGCCAGGGCGAGGAAGGACAGGGCGATCAGCCGCAGCGCCTGCCGCTCGCGGGCCTCCGGGAACCGGTGCCGGAACTGCCACAGGATCACCAGGCCGCTCGCCATCTCGACGACCGAGTCGAGCCCGAACCCCACGAGCGCCACCGAGGTCGCGGCCAGTCCGGCGGCCACCGCGACGACCCCCTCGGCGGCGTTGTACGTCACCGAGGCCGCCGCGAGGAGCTGCGCCCGGCGGCCGAGCGCCGCGCGGGCGGCCGGAGACAGCGGGACGGCCGTGGTGCTCACCGGGCGCCCCCGCCGTGGACAGGGCACGACACGACCTGGTACCCGGTCGCGGCCGGCAGGCGCTCCGCGGAGGTGAGGAGGTCGAGCGGCTCGGGGTGGACCGCCGTGAGAGCCCCGACCTCACCCGCTGTCATCGCCACGGCCCGATGATAGGGACCCTCTCAGACCAGGGCCAGCGCCGTCGCGCGGTCGTACGCCTCCATCCGGTTGCGGGCGCCGAGCTTCAGCAGCACGTGGCGGATGTGGTACTCGACCGTGTTCTCGCTGATGTGCAGCATCGCGCCGATGTCGGAGTTCCGCAGGCCCGGGCCCACCAGCGCCAGCACCTCCCGCTCGCGGCGGGTCAGGTGGGGGACCGGGCCCGCGTGGAGCCCCCGCAGCACCTGGTGGAACACGGTGCCGATCACGCAGACCCCGAGCAGGCTCGACGTGTGCATGGCCTCGACGAGACGCCGGAGGTCCGAGCCGAGCTCGAGGTACACGTGCGCGCCACACCGGACCCAGCGCTCACAGCGGCGCCACTCGGTGGGGGGCCCGAGGATCGCCAGCCGGACGTCGGCCCGCACCGACCGTGCCGACCAGACCGCCCGCTGGATCTCGTGGTCCTCCACCCCCTGCCCGACGAGCAGCCAGTTCGCCCCCGTCGAGGTCACCAGCGCGGGCACCGCGCGGGTGTCCTGGCACGGGCTCACCACCACCCCGTCCTCGGGTTCGCCGCCCCGGAGCGCCGGCCAGGCGCCCAGCAGGATCACGTTCCGGGAGATCGTCATCTCTGGCATGCTGGAGGAGAGGCCGCCGCGGGCCGGGGCGATACCCCGCGGCGAGCAGTTGTCGGGTTCCGGTCAGACGGTGTGGGGCGCGGGTGTACGGCGTGTCGCGGCGTACGCGCCGATCGCGACGGCCACCACCGCGGCGACCAGCGTCGTGGTGCGGAACCCGGCGACGCCCCGGCCGAACCCGGCCGACAGCGGGGCGACGACGAGCCCGGCCGTGTAGGCCACGCTGTACAGCGCGTACGCGGCGCCGTAGACCGGCGGCCGGGCGCTCTCCGCGAGCTCGCCGATCAGCGCCAGCGTCGGTACCAGCACGAACTGCCCGCCGGTCGCCGTGATGGCCACCCCGAGGGCGATGGCCCACAGCGACCCCGCCGTGGACACCACGAGCAGGCCCACCGCGCCGAGGAGCGCGCCGCCGCCGGCGAGCACCGCCCGCGGGACGCGGTCGGCCAGCGTGCCGCTCAGCGGTGCCGCGAGCGCCCCGACCAGGGCGGCCCCCGAGAAGACGAGGCCGATCTGCTGGCTCGTCGCGCCGTACCGTTGCGCGGTCTCCAGCGGGACGATCGGCTCGAGGAACGCGATCAGGCCCGCCCCGGCCGCGGTCAGGCCGATGGCCAGCGGCGCCAGGGGGTGGCGCCACACCCGCGCGGGCGTCTCCCGCCGGACGTGCGGCACGTCGCGGATCAGCAGCAGCCGGGCGAGCCCGTCGAGGGCCGCGACCCCGGCCGCCACGTAGAACGGCACCGCGGTGCCGAAGTGCTGGGCGAGCACGCCGCCGGCCAGCGGACCGAGCAGGATGCCCACCCCGGTCGCGGACAGGACGATGCCCATCGGCTTGCCGCGTTCCGCCGCCGGGTACACCGCGGCGACCAGGCTGAGTCCCGCGACCCACGACACCGCCGCGGCGCCGCCCTGCAGGGCCCGGGCGGCGACGAGGCCGGGGAAGGAGTGCACCGACGCGAACAGCAGCGTCGCCGCCGCGAGCCCGAGCAGGCCGACGAGCATCGGGGTACGCGGGCCGATCCGGTCGACCAGCATGCCGACCACGGGCGTCGCGACCAGCAGCGCGATCGCGTAGGTCGCGAACAGGAACCCCACCGCCGCGGACGACGCGCCGTGCCGCGAGGCGATCAGCGGGAGGACGGGGATCGCGAGCCCGTACACGAACAGGTCGGTGCCGAGGGCGATGGCGGCCACGGCGAGGGCGGCGGAACGTCGCATCACGAATGTCCCTTCAGGAGCGTCGGCGCACGGTCCGGTGTGGAGGGTGGCGGGGCGGGCTCGGCCTCGTGCAGCCCGATCCGGTCGTGCAGGCGGCGGAGCCGGCGCGGTGCCCACCAGTTGGCGCGGCCGGCGACGGCCATGAACGCCGGGACGAGGAGCCCCCGGATGACGAGCGCGTCCATCAGCACGGCCAGGAACAGCCCGACGCCCAGCAGCTTCAGCAGCGACACCTGCGAGGTCGCGAGCATCACGAGCACCGCGCCGACCAGCAGCGCGGCGGCGCTGATCAGGGACCCGGTCCGGCCGAGCCCGAGGACCACGGCGCGGGTGTTGTCGCCGGTGGCGGCGTACGCCTCGCGGATCCTGGCGAGCAGGAAGAGCTCGTAGTCCATCGACAGCCCGAACGCCACGCAGAACATCAGCACCGGCACGGTGACGTCGAGGTACCCGGAGACCACGAAGTCGCCGACGAGCCACCGCAGGTGGCCCTCCTGGAAGATGTAGACCATCGCGCCGAACGATGCCGTGAGGCTCAGCAGCGTGAACACGATCGCCTTGAGCGGCAGCAGGACGCTGCCGGTGAACAGGAACAGCAGGACCAGCATGGCCGCCCCGATCACCCCGAGCGCGAGGGGCAGGCGTCCGGCGATCACGTCGCTGGTGTCCACGAACAGCGCGGACGATCCCGCCACGGCGACCCGTCCCGGCGCAGGCAGCGCGCGGAGGTCCCGGACCAGCCGCGCACCCTCCGGCGAGTACGCCGCGACGGCGGGCACGACCGCGAGCCGGGACACCGCGCCGTGGCGGTACGCGCGCTCGGGTGCCGTGGGCGGCGAGACGAGGCGGCCGCGGACGTACCGGCCCGCCGCGCCGTCCACCTCGCGGGCGCTCGGCAGCAGCGACGCCTCCCGGGCGTACCGCTGCACCGAGGCCGCGTCCGCGCCGGTGACCACCACGGTCACGGGGTCCAGCGCGCCCGCGTCGAAGTCCCGCGCGATCGCGCGGGCGGTGGTGAACGCCTGCGCGCTCGCGGGCAGGACCCGGTCGTCGGTGAGCCCGAAGCGCGCGTGCGCGAACGGCGCCGCCAGCACGAGGAGCATCGCGACGACCGGGATCGCCACGGCGAGCGGGCGCCGCATGACCGCGGCGGCGATGCGGCCCCAGACCGGCTCGGCGCGCCCCGGCCGGAGGCGCCGGAGCGGCGCGGTGAGGTCCGGGCGCTCGATCCGGCGCCCGAGGAGCGCGAGCGCGGCGGGCAGCACGACGATCGCCGCGAGCCCGGCGGCGAGCACGACGGGGACCGCCGCGTACGCGAGCGACCGGAGGAAGTACAGCGGGAAGACCAGGAGCGCGCTGAGGCACGTCGCGACGGTGACCGCGGAGAACAGCACGGTGCGCCCGGCGGTCCGGACGGTGGTGCGGAGCGCGGCGGTCACGTCGGCGCCGCGCTCGCGTTCCTCGCGGTACCGCACGAGGACGAACAGGCTGTAGTCGATCGCGAGGCCGAAGCCGAGCGCGGTCGTGAGGTTCAGCGCGAACACCGACACGGCGGTCACCGTGCTGAGCGCGCGGAGGATCGCGAGCGTCAGCACGACCGCCAGCACGCCCACCCCGAACGGCAGCAGCGCGGCGAGCGGCGTCCGGAACACGAGCAGGAGCAGCAGCAGGACGATCGGCGTCGCGAGCAGCTCGGCGCGGACGAGGTCGCGGTCGCTCTGGTGGGCGAGCTCCGCGTTCACCTCGGCCTCACCGGTCGCGGTGACGACCAGGTCGCCCTGGCGCCCGGTGAGCCGCGGGACGAGGGCCGTCGCGGTGCGCTGGGCGCGGTCCTCGTCGCCCGCGAGGCGGACCAGGACGACGGCCGACCGCCCGTCGCGGGCGCGGAGGGCGGGGTCGCCGGTGGTCCAGTACGAGTCGGCGTGGTCCACGCCGCGCGCCCCGCGGACTCGGTCGGTGAACGCGCGTCCCGCGGCGGCCACGGCCGGGTCGTCCACGGGCCCGGGCGTGGTGACGTGGAGGACGAGGTTCGGCGTCTCGATCCCGAAGTCGTTCCGCAGGGCCCGCTCGGCGCCGGTGATCTCCGGGGAGCGGGCGACGTACCCGCCGTTGGACAGGCTGCCGACCGCGCCGCTGCCCCACCAGCCGGCCACGCCGGCGACGGCGAGCGCCGCGAGCAGCACGAGCGCCCGGCGGGCGATGACGAAATCGGCGACGCGGGCCAGGAGCGGCCGGCGGGACGGGGTGGGCGGGAGGTGGCGTGCCACGGTTCCCCCTCGGGGGCAGCGTCAGGTCGGGTGGGCGAGGACGCCCCGGAGGGTGGCGGCGGTGAGTTCCACGACGCCGGAGGGGCCGTCGAAGACGAGGCCCGGGTCGAGCGCGCGCAGCAGGACGGCCCCGCTGAGCGACGCGAGGACGACCCGAGCGGCCGACAGGGGCGTGACCCCGGCGGGGAGCCGGCCCGCGTCGGCGAGCCGTTCGCACAGGTCGGTGAGCTGCCGGAGGAGCCCGGACAGCGCCTTCGCCTTGATGTCGTACCCCGCGGTCGCCGGCGCGGGGGCGTCCAGGCCGGCGACGGTGACGGTGAGCAGCTCGCCGAAGGCGGGGTCGTCGTGCAGCGCCGTGTAGAACGCGGCGACGAAGCCGGTCAGCACGTCCGCGGGGTCCGCCGGGCCGGCGAGGTCCGGCCCGAGGCGGTCCAGCACCCCGGTCCACCCCTCGGTCACCGCGGCGAGGTAGAGGTCGGCCTTGTCGGAGAAGTGGTGGTACACCGCGCCGCGGGTGAGCCCCGCGGCCGCGCCGATCTCCGCGAGCGTCGCGGCGGCGAAGCCACGGCGCGCGAACACGGTCAGCGCGGTGCGCAGGATCGCCGCCCGGGTCCGCGCCGCGTCGGCGGAGGTACGCCTCATGGGAGAAACATACATGCGCGTACGTATGTCTACAAGGACCATCACGGCGGCGCCGTGTCGGGTTGCCGACAGGGGGCCGCAGGCGGGCGGTGTCGGCCACGGCGGCGGCAGGGCGGCCACGGCGGCGGCAGGGCGGCGGCGGGCGGCGGCAGGGCGACGGCGGGCGGCAGGGCGGCGGCGGGCGGCAGGGCGGCGGCGGGCGGCGGCGGCGCGGCCACGGATTCCCGTGGGGCAGAACTACGGCTCGCGTGGTCGGACCGGCCCCGCGTCCTCCCTAGCGTGGTCCGGGTCGCCGATCCACACCTCCAGGGAGTGCCCCGTGACCGACACCCGTACCCGCCCCGACCTCCCGGAGGGGGCCTCGACCGTCGCGGTCGCCGCGCCGGACGTCGACTTCGCCGCGCTCCCGGACGGCCGGTGCCGGGTCGGGACCGGCCGTCGGACGGTGACCGTCGAGGCCGGTCCCGACGCCGTCGCGGTGCTGAGCCGGATCGTGTCCTCGGTGCTGCCGCGGCTGACCCGGGCGCGGCCGCTGGCCGAGCAGCTGAGCGAGGCGGAGCTGGCGACGGTCCTGCCGCACCTCGGGTTCCTGCGCTCGGCGGGCGTGCTGCTGTTCCCGGGCGACGCGGTCGCCGGGGACCTCGGGACCGACGAGGAGCTGCGCCTGTACACGTACCTGTCCCGCCGCACCGCGACGCCCGACCGCCTCTACCGGAGCATCCGGAGCGGCCGCGTCGACCTGCTCGGCCCGGAGGACGTCGTCCAGGCGTGGGCGGAGCTCCTCCGGCACGCCGGGATGCCCGTCGGGACGGTCGGTCCGCTCGGCGCGGACCCCGCGCCCTCCGGTGCCACGCTGACGGTCGTCGTGTCTGTCCGCGGCGACGACGGCACGCCCGACCGCGACCCCCTGCTGCGGGAGGTGAACGCGCGCTGGTGTGCCGCCGGCGAGCGCTGGGTCCCCGTGCTGGTCGGTCCCCGGACCGTGCGTCTCGGCCCCTGGACGGCGCCCGGGTCGTCCGCGTGCCTGCGCTGCCTCGCGGCGCCCCACCGCGGTGACCCGCTTCCGGTGCGGGCGGTGAGCGGACCGGTGCGGAGCACGTGGGCCACCCTCCAGCCGGGCGCGCTCGCGTGGGCCGGCGGCTTCCTCGCCCACCTCGCGCTGCGGACCTGCGTCCCGGTGGGGCCGAACCACCCGTGGGGTGGGGTCACCCTGCTGGACACCGAACGGCTCGAGCAGAGCACGACCCGCGCGTGGCGCGACCCCTCCTGCCCGGACTGCGGCGCGATCGGCCGCCGCGTGCAGGCCTGGGCGGAGGTCTGAGATGGCCGGGTCCGAGACGAGCGTCGCGACGCGCGCCGACGAACTGCCGCGCTGGCAGCGTGCCGCCGAGGCCCTCGGGTACGGGGTCCGGCCGCTGCCCGGCCCGGCGTACCTGCCGGTCCACCTCGCCGGCCTCGTCCCCGCCGAGCAGGGCCGGGACCTCCTCGACCTCGCCGCCCGGCCGGTGCCGCTGCACGGGCTGGTCGCGGGCGGATCGGCCGCCGACACGGCACGGCGCGGCGCCCAGGTGGCCGCGGAGCTGCGTCACCGCAGGGGCGGACAGCCGAGCAGCATCGGGATCGGCCCGAACCGGTCCGCGGCGCTCGTCCGCGCGCTGTACGCCGAGGTGCTCGCCCAGGCGCTGCCGCGGCTGCCCGAGGGCGGGTGGTTCCAGCTCACCGGCTGGGAGCACGCCCTGGACGCCGGTACGGCCGGCCTGCTGGCGGCCCTCCACCGGATCGGGGCGCGTGCCGACCTGTGGCTCGTCGAGGGCGTCGCCGTGGTACCCACCGTCGCCGCGGTGCTCACCCTGCCCGCGGCGCCGCACACGGTCCACGCGGTGGCCTGCGACCTCGACCCGGCACGTGCGGCCGCGGCCGCGCTGTGGCGGGCGGTGGAGTCGCTCGCCGTCGCGCTCCTCGCCGGGCACGACCCCGGCCCGGCCGGGCCGCCCGCGGTGGCCGGTGGCCGCCGCCTCGCCGACGTCGTGCCCGCCGACGCCGTGTCCGCCGACGCCTTGCGAGCCGACACCGTGCCCGCCGACGCCGTGCGAGCCGACGCCGTGCGAGCCGACGCCGTGTCCGCCGACGCCGTGCTCACCGGGCTCCGGGCGGCGCTGCGGGCGGACGGCCGTCAGGCCGAGTTCCGTTCCCTCCCCGGCGCCGGCCCGTGTGTCACGGTCGAGGCGCAGATCCTCCCCGTCCCGGCGGAGCGGTCCACCGGCCCGTGGGCGCCGCCGGACGTCGCCGCGCTGGGCCTGGACGCCCCGGTGCAGCTCGGGTTCTCCTGCGAGCCCTCGCGGGTGCCGCTGTCCCGGCTGTACCACGAGCACTCGAAGCTCAGGACCCTGTACCGCGACCTGCCACCCGTGGACCTCGCGCACATGGCGCCCTCGCTCCAGCGGCTGCTCGCCACGCCCGTCCGGGAGTACCCGTACGCCTCCCGCCGGTACCCCCTCCCGCGCGACCGCGCCGCACGCACGAAGCCGATCGAGGCGTGCATCGCCCGGCGCCGGTCCTGGGCCGGGATGGGCGACGGCCCGGTGTCGCAGGCGGACCTCGGCCACCTCCTGCACTTCTCGTGCGGGGTCACCGGGACGGCCGGGCTGATGGGCACCGACGTGCGGATGCCGATGCGGGCCACCCCTGCCGCGGGCGGGTTGTACTCCACGGACCTGTTCGTGTACGCCCAGCGGGTCGAGGGCGTGGAGCCGGGCCTGTACTACCACGACCCCGGCCGGCACGAGCTCCAGTGCGTCCGCGACGACGTCACCGCGGCCGAGGTCACCGAGCAGATCGGCTACCAGGAACGGGCGGCGGGCGCGGCCGCGATCGTCGTGTACGTCGCGTCGCTGCGGCGGCTCCGGTGGAAGTACTGGGAGCGCGCGTACCGGATGGCGCACCTCGACTGCGGGCACCTCGCGCAGACGCTGGTGCTCGTCGCGAACGGCCTGGACCTCGTCGCCCACCCGATGATCGCGTTCGTCGACGACTACTTCAACGACCTGGTCGGCGTCGACGGCACCGACGAGGCGGTCGTCTACCTGACCCTGCTCGGACCGCGCGCCGGAGGTGCCTCGTGACCACCGTCAGCGACGACGCCGTGGTCCTCGCGCCCGGGCACGTCCTGCACGCCGTGGACGACGAGAACGGCTTCGTCGAGACACCCGCGGGTGTCCGCCGGATCCGCGGGCGGCACCTCACCGCGCTCGTCCGGGACGTGCTCCCCGCCCTCGACGGGACGCGGACGGCGGCCGAGGTCGCGTCGGCAGTCCCGGCCGGCGTGCGGGAGGTGCTCGACGGGCTGCGGGCCGAGGGACTGCTGGTCCCCGCCCCGGCAGCGGGTCCCACGGACGGGGGCGCCGCGGGCGCACCCGCGTTCCCGGACCTCGTGGCCGCCGCGCTCGGCGTGCCGCCGTCGGACGACGGGTACGCGGACCCGGCCGAACCGGTCGTGCTCGTGACGTCGTCGCTGTTCGACCCCGTGGTCGGCGCGCGCGCCCGGGAGCACGTCCGCCGCGGGCAGGCCCACCTCGTGTGCGGGCTCGACTCGGGCGGGCGCGCGTTCGTGGGGCCGGTGTGGGCGCCGGACCGGCCGACCGCGTGCTTCGACTGCCTGCGCCTCCGGCTGCACACGAACCACGTCCACGGCCGGACACGCGCGGCGTACCAGCACCACCTCGACTCCACCGGCGGGCGACCGCTCGACCTCACCGTCCCGGCCCCGGTGGCGCTGTATCTCGCGGGTCTCGCCGGGTGGCGCGCCCGCCGCCACGGGGCGGACCCCGCGGCGGGCGGCCGTCTCGTGTGGATCGACACCGGGGAGCTGACGGCGACCACGCACCCGTTGTTCGCCGTCCCGGACTGCCCCGGCTGCGACGCGCGCTGTCGTCTCCACAGTGGACCGGTCAGCCCGGTCACCGACCTCGCGGGCGCCGAGGACCCGCTGACCGGCCTGGTCAACCGGCTCACCGTGCGGCAGGCCGACAGCGGCCCGCGGATCTACCTGTCCGGCAGCACCTCGCCGGACTTCGGCGTGCTGCGGCCCGCGATGCGGGTGACCAACAACGGCGGCGCGGGATTCACCCGGGCCGCGGCGGCGCTCGCGGCGCTGGGGGAGTCGGTCGAGCGGTACGCCGCGGGGATGTACGACCGCGACGCGCTCCGCCTGTCCAGCTGGGCCGACCTCGGCGAGGAGGCCGTCCACCCGGGACGGTTCGCGTTCTACTCGGCCGAGCAGTACGCCGACCCGGCGTTGCGGTTCGTGCCGTTCACCGCGGACACGCCGGTCCGCTGGGTGCGCGCGGTGCGGTACGCCGACGGGCGGCCGGTGTGGGTGCCTGCGTCGCAGGTGTACGTCCCGTACCGCCGCGCCCGCGCGGAGACCGAGGTCGCGCCGTCCATCTCGTCCGGGCTCGCCGCGGGGCCCACGTTCGCCGCCGCCGCGCTGTCCGGGCTCCAGGAGGTGCTGGAGCGCGACGCGCTCGCGATCTCCTGGCTGCACCGGTTGCCGCCGCGCGAGGTGCCGGACGAGGCCGTCCGGTGCTCCGCGGCGGTGTCCGGCCACCTGGCCGGGCGGGCCGGCTGGACCGTGCGGTTCCACGACCTCTCGCTGGACGTCGGCGTGCCGGTCGTCGCCGCGGTGATGGACTACCGGCACGGGCGCGAGCAGGTCCTCTCCTTCGGGAGCGCCTGCCGGCCCGACCTCACGGCCGCGGTCGAGAAGGCGTTCCTCGAGGCGGCCCAGGGCCAGACCTACATCCGCCGGCTGCTGCGCCGGTACACCGACTGGGAGCCGCGCGACGACTTCGCGGACGTGGACGACTTCAACAAGCACGCCGTCCTGTACACGAAGCGGCCCGAGCTCCGGGAGCGGGCGGGCTACCTCGTCCACCCGACCGACCCGCCCGCCGGGGGCCGCCCGGTGCGCGCCTACCCCGGCGCGGCCGGCGCCGACCCGGCCACCGAGTTCGCACGGCTCGCGGCCGAACTGACCGAGCGCGGGTACCCGGTGTACCTCGTCGACCTCACGACCGTGGACGTGGCCCAGGCGGGCGTGCACGTCGTCCGCGTCCTCGTCCCGGGCCTGCACCACCTCGCCGGGGTGCACCCGTGCCGCTTCCTCGGCGGCCGCCGCCTGCACGAGATCCCGCGGGCGCTCGGGTTCGGGTCCCGGCCCGACAACCCGTTCCCGCACCCGCTGCCCTGACCCCTGGAGACTGCCATGACCGCCCTGACCGCCCGCCCGGTGACGTCGATGGTCCGCAACACCGACTTCGCCGGTACCGCCGACATCGGCGAGGTGTTCGCCCGGCACCTCGTCGGGCCGCCCGCGCCCGCCGTGAAGTGCACCGCCGAGGCGGCCGTCGCCGGGACCGGGATCCGGCTCCGGTTCACCAGCCACCTCGACGGGCTCGCCGAGCCCACGGCGATCGGCCACCGGCTCAGCTTCGTGGACCGCGAGGAGGTGCGGGTGCGCCTCCACACGCTGACGCCGGACCACCCCGAGGCCACGTCCGAGCTGCTGGTCCTCTTCGACGGCACGGTGCGCGACTACTGCCACGCCGGGGTGTACGGGCCGGACGACCGGCTGCTCGCCGTCCAGTCGTTCGTGTTCGACAACCGGGGACGGGTGATCACGTTCCCGTTCACGGACCGGTTCGTGTCGCCGCTGCCGGTCGCCGACGCGACCGCCGAGGAGACGGCCGGCGAGGACGGCCGGAGGGTGCTCCGGTTCCGCGTCGAGCTCGGTCCGCTCGCCGGTCCGGAGCCGGTGGCCCTGGCCTGGCAGGCGACGGGGATCGTCCACCGCACCGAGTACACCTGTACCCCGGAGGACCGGGTCGCCGTGCTCGACGTCCCGCTCGACGACAACCCGGCGATCGGGCCGGGCGACTGGGTGCTGTGCGCCGTCGACGGCGGCGAACGGTTCCTCGCGCAGACGCTGCTCGTGCTCCAGTCCGCCGCCTGACCGCGGTGACCGCCACACCGGTGCTGCGGTGCGACGTCCCCGGCTCGGCGCTCACCGCCGTGCAGCTCCACGTCGGGGTCGGCAGCGGGTCCGAGGGCCCCGGCGAGCGCGGGCTCGCGCACGCGCTCGAACATCTCGTGGTGCGGGCGGCGCTCGGCGGGCTCCGGGTCGACGCCGCGACCACCCGCGACGCGACCACGTACTCCGCGGTGGTCCTCCGCGCCGACGCCGGGGCCCGCGCCCGCGCCCTGCTCGCCGCCCTCGGCGAGCTGGCGGTGGACCGGGTGGTGCTCGACGCGGAGCTCGCCACCATCCGGCAGGAGCGCGCGCAGCGCGAGAACGAGGTCGCGTGGGCCGTCCAGCAGGCGCTGTTCGCGCGCCTGTGGGAGGGCAGCCCGTACGCCCACCCGACGCTCGGCGACCCCGCGGTGGTGGACGGGCTGACGTGCGACCGGGCGGGGGAGTACCACCGGCGGTGGTACTCGCCGGCGCGCGCGGTCCTCGTCGTCGCGGGGGCCGGGGCCGCGCCCGCTCCGGACGTGCCGCCCCGTGCATCGCCGGGCCCCACGCTCACGGGCTCCCCGCCTCCGCGCCCCACGCTGACGGCTCCCACGCCGACGGCCCCCACGCCCACGGCCCCCACGCCCACGGCCGTCCGCGCCGCGGCCGTCGAGGTCCGGCTGCCCGGCCGCCCGGCGGCGCACGGCATCGGGCTCACCGACCACCCGGGCGGGCGTGACCCGGAGGTACGGGCCGCGCTGGCGTGCCGCGTCGTCCGTGCCGCGGCGGGCCTCGCCGTGACGTCGCTCCCCGTCGGAGACGCGCTCGCCACCTGGGCCCTGATCAGCGGCGCCGCGACATGTGCGGACGCCGTCCGGCACGTGCTGTCCGCGGTGGACCGGACGCTGGACCTGCTGGGCTCCCGCGGTACGGCGGACGGGCTGGTGTCCGCCGCGCAGATCCACGAGCTCCGCGGCGCCGGTGACGTGGCGGCGGTGGCGGCGCGGGCCGCGCGCGCGTGGTGGGACCACGGCGTACCGCCCCGGCCGGGCGCGCGGGAGGACGCCGTCCTCGGGACCGGGGCGGCGGACCTCGCCGCCGAGCTGGCCCGGTGGCGGCGGCACTGGACGGGGCTCCGGTGACCGCCCCGGCGCTGCCCGACGGCGCCGTCGTGGTCCGGGTGCCGCCGGCCCCCGGCCCGCTGACGGCCCTCGCGGTCGCGGTCCCGCTCGCCGGGCTGTCCCCGGCGGCCCAGCGCCTCGCCCCGCTGCTCGCCGCCGTCTGGTCGCGCGACGCCGCCGGGCCGGGGCGGCTCTGCGAGCCCCTCGTGACCGCCGACCTGGTCGGCATCCGGGTCGAGGCACTGCCGGGGGGCGCGACCGGGGCCTCGCGGTTCACCCACGTGCCCGTGCCCACGGTGGACGCCGTCGAGGCCGCCCGTCCCGGTTGCGTCGCGGCCCTGCGGGCGGCGGGGCGGTCCCGCGAGCTCGGCACCGACCTCGTGCAGGGCGCGCTGTTCGGTGCCGCGCACCGGTACGGCCTGACCCCCGCGGACCGCGCCCGGGTGGTCGCCCGCTGCACCGTGGACGAGCTGGCCGCGGCGGCGGACGAGGCCCGGGCCCTGGCGCCCGTCGTCGCCGTCGCGGGACCGGGCGAGCCGGGACGCATGCGGGCCCGCCGCGGCCCACCGCCCGGCCTGCCGCCACCGCCGCCCGGGCGGCGGGCCGTCACGGTCGGCGTGCCGGGCCGCCGGGCGTACCACCTCACCGGCGCGCCCGGCGTGCGGCTCGGTGACCCGGCCAAGTTCGCGCTGCACGTCGCCTGCGCCGTCCTCGGGGGACGCGACGGGCTGCTCGGGTGGTGCCTGGGCGGGCGGGCGTACTCGTTCACGGTGTTCAGCCGCGAGCTCGCCGACGCCGGGTACGTCGCCTCCCTGGTCGACTGCGACCCGGCCGGTGTGGACCACACCGCCGACGCGGTGGACGCGGCGATCGCCTGGCTCGCCGCCGGCGCGGTCACGCCCGCGATGCTCGCCGCGGCGGTGGAACGTCTCGTCGTCGACCACCACCGCGCACTCCGTACCGCGCGGGACCGGGTCACCCGGGCGTGCGCGTACGCCGCCGCGGGGCTGGACCCCGCGGAGGCCACCGCGTACCCGGAGCGGGTGACGGCTGTCGACGCGGAGCAGGTGACCGCGGCCGCACTCCGCCTCGCCGACCCGTCGCGGCGGGTGGAGGTGACGCTGCTGCCGAGAGCGTCCACAGTGGACGGCCAGAATGGCGGGAAACACTCCGGTTTTCCGTGATGCCACCGCGGAGCGATCCTTCCTACGTTGGTCCTGCCGGGCGATCCCGCGCGGCAACACCATCAGAGAGGGAGTGGGCAGATGTCCGAGTCGGAGTTCCAGATCGTCGACGAGACCGTCGAGAGCCTCGAGGAGATCGGTGTGGCCGAGGGCTGCAGCACCTCGACCACGTGCACGTCGCTCGACGTCTCGGACGTCGAGTTCGAGTGATCCACCGGTAGCGCGTGCCGCCCGGTGACCCCGGTCACCGGGCGGCACGCCGGGAGGACGGAGGCGCATCCAGGTGACGGTGACACATCCGGCCCCCACGGCGGAACGGGCCCTGCGGCAGCTGCGGGCCCACCACGCGCCCGCACTGGCGCTCCTCGGCAAGCTCGCCGGCGCGGGAGCCGTCGAGGTGGCGGCGGAGGGATGCCGGGTCACGCTGTCGGACGGCCGGGAGATGCTCGACTTCGGGTCGTACGCCGTGACGCTGCTCGGCCACCGGCACCCGGACGTGGTGGCCGCGGTGCACGGGCAGCTCGACCGGATGCCCACCGCGACGCGGAGCCTCGCCAACCCCGTGCTCGCCGAGGCCGCCGCCGCGCTGTCCGCCTACGTCGGCCTGCCCCGGGTCTGGTTCGGCTGCAACGGGACCGACGCCGTCGAGGCCGCGCTCAAGCTGGCGCGCCTCGCCTCCGGCCGGGCGCGGATCCTCGCGGTGACCGGCGGGTTCCACGGGAAGACCCTGGGGTCCCTCGCGGCGACGCACCACCCGCGGTACCGGGCCGGCCTCGACGGGGTGCTCGGGCCGGTCACCCACCTCGACCCGGCCGATCCCGCCGCCGCGGACCGCGCGCTCGCCGAGGGCGACGTCGCGGCGCTGGTCGCCGAGCCGGTCCAGGGCGAGAACGGCGTCGTGCCGCTGCCCGCCGACGTGCTGGCACGGTGGGCGACGGCGGTACGGCGCGCCGGCGGGTTCGTCCTCGCCGACGAGATCCAGTGCGGACTGCGGCGCTGTGGGCCCCGCACGGTGGCCGCCGCCGACGGCGTCCCGGTCGACGCGGTGCTGCTCGGCAAGCCGCTCGGGGGTGGGGTGCTGCCGCTGTCCGCGGTCGTGTGCACCGACGACCTGTACGGCCCGCTGCTCCGGGACCCCTCCCGGCACACCGCGACGTTCTCCGGCCACCCCCTGTCCTGCGCGGCGGTGGTGCCCACGCTGCGTGCCCTCGAGGACGGCGCCGCCCGCATACCGGTCCTCGAGCGCGTGCTGTCCGACGGGCTGCACGCCCTGGCCGCCCGCCACCCGGGCGCCGTGACGGCCGTGCGGGGACGGGGCCTGCTGTGGGGTCTCGACCTCGCCTCGCCGGAGATCGCGGGCGCCGTGCTGGTGGACGCCACCCAGCGGGGCCTGCTGACCTCGCCGTGCCTGGGGCGTCCGACGACGCTCCGCCTGCTGCCACCGCTGGTCGCCGAGCCCGCGGACGTCCACACCGCGCTGTCGATCCTCGACGGCGTCCTGCCACCCACGTGAGGAGTGCCCGGTGACCACGACCACCGCACGGAAGGACGGGGTGCTCACGGCGTACTGGCCGGACCCGTACCGCTGGCTGCCCGCCGCGACCCTCGACGCCGTCGAGGCCGGTGCCGAGGAGGCCGACCGGGCCGGCAGGCTCAACACCGAGGGGCTGCGGGCGCTCGTCGCCGCGGGGTACCCGGGGATGCCCGTCCCCGCGGACTTCTCCGGCCGCGGCGCGTCGCTGGCCGAGTGCTGTGCCGTGCAGGCCGCGCTCGCCGAGCGTGACCCCGCACTCGCGATCGCGACGAACATGCACCTGTTCTCGGTCGGGATCATGGTCGAGCAGTGGAACCGGCGCCGGGACAGCTCCTGGTTCCTGCTGGAGGCCGTCGCCTCGCAGAACCGCCTGGTGGCGTCGGCGTTCGCGGAGCCGAACCTCGGCGGCAACGTGCTGCGCTCGTCGTTCCGGGGCGCCGCCGAGCCGGGCGGGTACCGGTTCACCGGGTCCAAGACGCCGTGCTCGCTCGCGACCGTGGCGGACCTCGTGTGCTTCCAGCTCGAGACCACCGACGGCGAGCTGCTCGTGGCGCTGCTGCCGATGGACGCCGAGGGCGTGAGCACCGCGCTCAGCTGGGACGCCCTCGGCATGCGCGGCTCCGGGTCGGACACCGTCCGCTTCACCGACTGCCTCGTCCCGGACGAGCTGGTGTTCCACCGCAGCAGGCCGGGGACCGCGGACGACGAGGCCGTCGCCGCGGGCGTGGTGTGGTTCTGCCTGACGACCACGGCCACGTACCTGGGCGTGTTCGGCCGGGCGCTGGCCGAGGCCACCGCGCTGCTGGGACGGACGCGGGTGCACCACCTCGACGCCCGGCGCGCCGATCTGCCGTCGACGCACCAGACCGTCGGCGACGTGCTCACCGAGATGCTCACCGTGCAGGCCGCGTGCCTCGGTCTCGCGGGACGCATGGGGGAGGGTGGGGCGCCCGACGCGCTGCTCCCGCACGCGGTGGCCGTGAAGCAGCGCTGTGCGGACGCCGTGACCGCGGCGGTCGGCCGGCTGGCCGAGTGCGTCGGTGGCATGGCGTTCAGCCGCCGGACGCCGTACGAGCGGCTGTGGCGGGACGCCCAGGCCGCGCGGTTCCACCCGCCCACCCCGGCCGCCGCCCGGCAGTACCTGGGCCGCTCCGGGCTGGGCCTGCCGACCGGACTGGACCTCGACGAGGTCGCCCCGGCGCTGCGCCGCGAGGTGGCGCCGTGAGGCTCCTGTTGACCGGGGCGACCGGCGTGGTCGGCAGCGAGGTGGCCGACCTGCTCGCCCGGACCCGCCCGGACGTCGAGGTGACCGCGGTGAGCTACCGCGGGTCCGCCGAGCGCGGGATCGGAGGGTGGGCGATGGGCGCCGAACCGCCGCCCGCCGCCCTCGCACGCACCCGCTGGGACGTCGTCGTCCACTGCGGAGCGAACGTCCGCTGGAACCTCACCCCCGAGCGCGCCTGGGAGGCGAACGTCCGGACCGTCGAGGCGCTCAGGGACGTGGTGGGGCCGTCGACGCGGGTCGTGCACGTGTCCACCGCGTACGCCACCGGCCTGACCGGCGACGCCGGGTCGGCCGACGTGGCCGACTACCGGAACACCTACGAGTGGTCCAAGGCGGCCGCCGAGCGGGTGGCGGACAAGCTGTTCGGGCCCTGCTGGATCGTCCGCCCCCCGCTCGTCGTCGGCCGCCGCACCGACGGCCGCATCGCCAGGTACACCGGCATCTACCAGCTGATCCGGGCCGGGGTGACCGGCCTGGCTCCCGTCGTCGTCGGGCACGCCGACGCGCAGGTGGAGCTCGTCGCGGTGGACGACGTCGCCGCCGAGCTCGTCCGCCGCGCCCTCGGCGACCCCCCGGGGGAGACCACGCCCGTGACGCTCGCCCGCGGTGCCGGTGCGCCGACGCTCCGCGAGGTCATGGACACCGGGTACGAGGTCGTGGACGCGTGGCGGGCGGAGCGCGGCATCGCGCCGCTGACCCGGCTCCGGTTCGTGACGCCGGACAGCTGGGACCGCTTCTTCCTCCCGATGGCGCTCGAGCACCTGCGCCCGCACCAGCTCGCGGTGCTGGCCGGGATGAGCGCGTTCCGCGACTACTTCGAGACGACCGGGGCGTTCACCCCCGACATCGTCGTCGATCCGATCCTCCCGGTCCTGCGGCGCTGTATCCGCCGGTGGGCCGACGACCATCCGTCACGTGCCGGGGGTCAGCCCCGTCCGTGGCGCTGACTCTCCAGGAGCCCTCATGCCCACCGTGACCACCGACAGCACCAGCACCCTCCCCGCCGACCGGGTGTGGGACGCGGTGCTCGACCTCTCCGCCTTCGCGTCGCAGCTGGACGACGTGCGGCGCATCGACGTCCTCTCCCGGGACGGTGACGTCCGGGTCACCTCCTGGTCCGTGCTGCTCAAGGGCTCGGTGCTGGAGTGGGTCGAGCGGGAGACGGTCGACCACGCAGCCCGGCGGCTCGTGTTCGAGCAGCTCGAGGGCGACCTCGCACACCTCGAGGGGTACTGGCAGGTCACCGGCGAGCGCGGCGGCGGCACCGTGGTGCGGCTGCACGTGGACTTCGACCTCGGTGTACCGCTGCTCGAGGACATGCTCAACCCCGTCGCCGCGCGGGCGCTCGAGGACAACGCGCGCTCGATGCTGTCCCAGCTCCACGACCGGCTCGCGGCCTAGATGTCCACCGTGGACAGTCTCCGGGGCGCCGCCGCGGCCCTCGCGGGCCTCGGTACGGCCGAGCTCGCGCTCGCGTTGCCCGGCCGTCCGTCCCTCGTGGACGGTGTGGCCCGCGTGGTGGTCGACACCGCGCCCCGGCCGGTGGTGGACCTCACGGTCGCCACGGTCGGTGCCGCGGACAAGACGCTGACCCGCGCCGGGGTGACGGCCGGCGTCCTCGCCGCCGGGGCCCTCGCGGCGCGGCTCCGCGGCAGCCGGCGCGCGGCCGCGGTGGCGCTCGCCGCCGCCGTGGGCACCGCCGCCTCGGCCCGGCGGTCACCACGTGCTCCGCTCGCGGCCGCCGCCGCGGCGGTCGCCGGCGGCCTCGTCACGCTCGGGGTGCTGTCCGGCCGCCGTGCGGGCGCCGCCGCCGCGCTGGGCGGCGGCGCGCTGGTCGCGGCGGGGCGGCTGCGGGCGCGGCGGCACCGGGCCCACGACGACCGGACGACGGGCGGCACGGTGGCCGTGCCGCGCGACGGCGCCGAACACTGGCCCGGGGTGAGCCCACTGCTCACCCCGGTCGCGGACTTCTTCGCGACCGACGTCAACCTCGGTGCCCCGCTCCTCGACGCGGCCACCTGGAGGCTGCGGCTCGGCGGCCTGGTGGAGCGGCCGGTGGAGCTCACCCGGGACGACCTCCTCGCGCTCGGCACCGAGGACGTGGACGCGGTGCTGGTCTGCATCCACAACCCGCCCGGCGGTCACCGCGCCGGCAACGGCCGCTGGACCGGCGTCCCGCTGGACCGGTTGCTCGCCGCGGCACGTCCGCTCCCGGCGGCGCGGGCGCTGGTCTCCCGGTCCGTGGACGGCTTCTCCATGTCGTACCCGCTGGACGGTCTGCGCGGGTACGTCGTGCTCGGCCTGAACGGTGCCCCGCTGCCCGCCGCGCACGGGTACCCCGCGCGGTTGCTCGTCCCCGGGCTGTACGGCCAGTACGCGGGCGTGAAGTGGCTGACCGCGCTCGATCTCGCCGCGCCCGGCCACGTGGACTACTGGGTCCGCCGCGGCTGGCCGGTGGGCCCGGTGCGGGTACGGCCGCACGCGCGGATCGACCACCCCCGGCCGGGACGGTGCGGCACCGGGCTCGTCGCGGTCCGGGGGGTCGCGTGGGCGCCCCCGGACGGCCTCCGCGCCGTCGAGGTGTCGGTGGACGGCGGCACGTGGCGGCCGGCCGAGCTGGCCCGTGCCCTGTCCGGGACCGCGTGGCGGCGCTGGGAGGCGGTGGTGGCGCTCGCGCCGGGGTCGCACACGCTGCGGGCGCGCGCGGTCCCGCGGTGCGGCCCGCCGCAGCGGGAGGACCGCACGCCGCCGTTCCCCGCGGGCGCCGGTGGCCTGCACGCCGTCCGTGTGTACGGGGCGCGCGATGCCTGACACCGTCGGGAGCCAGCGCCGGTACCACCAGCGGCTGTTCCATGCCCTCGAGGACTGGGACACCGCGCGGGCCGTGGTGTTCGGCTGGCGGGTGGACGAGAGCCCCTCCGGACTGGCCGGGACGGACCAGCTCGGCCACTTCGGCCCCACCGGGTGCGACCTCGTCGTCGATGCGCTCGCGGATGCGCTCCCCGGCGGCGTGGGCGTCCTGGTCGAACTCGGCAGCGGCCTCGGCGGCCCGCTCCGGTACGTGTGCGACCGGCTCCGGCGGCGCGGCACGCCGGTGGGGACGGGCCTCGGGGTGGAACTCGTCGCCGAGCACTGCCGCGCGTCCGACGCCATCGCGCGGTCGCTCGGGGTCACGGACTGCCGGGCGGTGTGCGCGAGCGCCGACGACGTCCCGCTCGGCGACGGCACCGTGGACGCGGTCATGGTCACCGGCTCGATGCCGCACTTCGCGGATCCGGGCCGGGTGCTGGCCGAGGCGGCCCGGGTGCTGCGTCCCGGGGGAGCGCTGGTGCTCACCGAGGAGGTGAGCATCCGGGCGCCCGGGCGGGCCGTGTCGGCGGAGTTCCGCGCGCTGCACCCCGAGGGCGTCTTCTTCGTGTCCACCGCGGAGGAGCGCCGCGGCCAGCTCGCCGCGGCGGGCCTCACCGACGTGCGGCAGACCGACCTGGGCGCGTGGGCCGTGGAGCTGCTCGGGGAGCGGCTGCGGGTCATGAAGATGTTCCGCGGCCTGCCCGAGTCGCTGTTCGGCGCCGACGAGGCCGCGGCGATCGCCCGGACCCTCGCCGTGGCACGCACGGAGTACGCCGCCGGCGCGCTCCTCCCGATGCTCGTCACCGCCCGGAGGTCCCGATGAGCCCACGTACCACCGTCGTCGTCACCGGCCTCGGCGCCGTCACCCCGCTGGGTCCCGACGCGGCCGCCCTGTGGGAGGGGTTGCTGTGCGGACGGTCCGGGGTCCGCGCGCTGACCGAGGACTGGGCGCAGGACCTGCCCGTGCGCATCGCGGCCCCGGTCCTCCTCGACCCGGTCGCCGTGCTGGGCCGGGCGCGGGCCCGGTCGCTCGACCGGGTGCAGCAGCTCGCGCTCCTCGCCGCGCGGGAGGCGTGGGCCGACGCGGGGTCACCCGGCACCGACCCGGAGCGGCTCGCGGTCGTGATCGGCTCCGGCGTCGGCGGGGTGATCACGCTGGTCGAGCAGTACGAGAGGCTCCGCGAGCGCGGTGCCGGGGCGGTCTCGCCGTTCGCCGTCACGATGTTCATGCCGAACGCCGCCGCCACGGCCGTGGGCCTCGAGCTCGGTGCCCGCGGTGGTGTCCACACGCCGGTCTCCGCGTGTGCCTCGGGCGCCGAGGCGATCGCGACCGGGGCCGAGCTGATCCGTACCGGCCGGTGTGACGTCGTGGTCTGCGGGGGGAGCGAGGCGCCGATCCACCGGGTGGGCATCGCCGCGTTCGCCGCGGCGCGGGCGCTGTCCCGCCGGTCCGACGCGCCGGCCGCGGCATCCCGGCCGTTCGACAAGGGGCGCGACGGGTTCGTGCTGGGCGAGGGTGCCGGGATCGTCGTGCTGGAGTCGGCCGGCCACGCGGCCCGCCGGGGCGCGGTCGTGCACGCCGAGCTGGCCGGGGCCGCGGTGACGGCGGACTCCCACCACGTCGTCCGCCCCGAGCCGACCGGCGCGGGGGCGGCGCGGGCCATGCGGGGCGCGCTCGCCGACGCCGGCGTGACCCCCGGCGACGTCGTCCACGTCAACGCCCACGCCACGTCCACCCCGCTCGGCGACGTGATCGAGGCGGCGGCGATCCGCGACGTGCTCGGGGACGCCACGGACGGCGTGCCGGTGAGCGCGACCAAGTCCGTGACGGGACACCTGATGGGCGCGTCGGGCGCGACGGAGGCGATCGCGACGGTGCTCGCCGTCCGGGAGCGCATCGCGCCCGCCCACCCCACGCTCGACGACCTGGACGACGCGGTCCGGCTCGACGTGGTGCGGCACGCACCGCGGGCGCTGCTGCGGGGGGTGGCGCTGTCGAACTCGTTCGGGTTCGGCGGGCACAACGTGACGCTGGCGTTCCGGGCGGCGTGACGGCGTCCCTCAGTCGCCGGAGGGCCGCCAGGCGCGCGCCCGGCGGGCGGCACCTCCACCGCACACCAGTCCCACGAGCACGGCGACCGCGAGCCCGGTCAGCGCGGCGGTGCCCAGGAACACGGGATCGAGGGCGCCGGTCCTCGCGAGCCGGACGAGAAGCTCCCCGAGCGTGGCCGCCGCCACCGCGCAGCGCCCGCCCCCCGACGATCCGTCGCAGCCCACAGGCGCGCAGCGCCACCGGCTCGTGCCCTCCCGGGGGCACGGCCCGGCCGTCCGGTCCTCTGCCCACGGCCGCCTCCTCGTCAGCGCGAGACGTTGGCGTAGTCA
>DASWRY010000011.1:0-12959 GCA_036402915.1 Mycobacteriales bacterium | reverse complement strand
ACCCGGCGGATCGTGGCCGCCCCTGGACGAACGAGGAGGCGGCCCGGTTGATTACCGAGTCGGGCACGCCCATCTCCGACTCGTACCTGGGGCTGCTCCGGAAGGGCGTCCGCGACAACCCCACCAAGAAGCACCTCGAGGCCCTCGCACGGTTCTTCGAGGTCGCGCCGGCGTTCTTCTTCGACGACGACATGGCGGAGCGGATGGCCTCGCAGATCGAGGTCCTCGCCGTGCTCGCGCGCAGTCCCGAGGTCCGCCAGATGGCCCTGCGGGCCGCCGAGCTGCCCAAGGAGTCCCTCGGCGCACTGACCGCCCTCATCGAGAGCGTCCGGCAGATGGAGGGCGGCGCCCGCGGCCGCGTCCCGAAGGAGCCACCGCCCGACGCCGGATGACAAGTCGGTCAGCGGACAAACCCCGTCGACATCTCGTACCGATGGGATAGTTTGTGCCTGCTCGGTACCGCACGGGGGCATCCGGACTGTTCCGTCACGGAGGAGGCGTTCCGGTGGGCATCGCGCGCAGGGGCCTGCGGCGGCGGCTCCGTGAGACGGTCGACGGGCTCCCGATCCCGCAGCCGTTCGACGTCACCGAGCTGTGCCGCACCGTCGGGCGGCGGCGTGGCCGAGAGCTGCTCGTGCTGCCGATCACGACTCCCCGGGCGAGTCCCTGCGGGGTGTGGATCGCCGGCGCGTCCGCCGACTACATCTTCTACGAGCAGGACACGAGCCTCCTGCACCGCACGCACATCATCCTGCACGAGCTCGGCCACATCGTCTGCGGTCACGCCGGGCGGCTCGTGTCGGCCGAGGAGTACGCCCGGCTGCTGCTCCCCGACCTCGACGCCCGGCTCGTCCGCACGGTCCTCGGCCGGGGCGGCTACTCCGGGCGTCAGGAGCGCGAGGCCGAGCTGTTCGCCGCGACGGTGTGGGCCCGGGTCCACCGCATCGGGCGGGCGATCGACGCCCCCGAGGCCCACGACGTGCTCGCGCGGATGCAGTCCGCGTTCGGAGAGGCAGCGGTGCGCTGAACACCGACACGGTCCTCGTCGCCACGGTCCTGACGTGGCTGGGATTCGCCTACAAACTGCGCCATCTCCGCCGCAACCCGCGTGACCCCGCGTTACGGGCGCTGTGCTGCGCGTTCCTCGCCCTCGCGCTGGCGCTCACCCTGCTCCACCCGGCCGTCTACGAGGCCGTGAACCAGATCGCCGGGCGGCCGCACCTCGCACGCCTCCTGGCCCACGTGTGCGGCCTGCTGAACCAGGGCGCGCTCCAGGTGATGCTGCTGTACCTCCTCCACCGCCCGGACGAGGCCGCCCGCCGGGCCCGGACGCGGTACGCGGCGCTCGCCGTCGTCCTCACCGCGATGGTGGCGCTGTTCGTCGCCGCCCCGATCCACTCGGGCGGTCTCGAGTTCACGGCCGTGTACGCGCGGACGCCCCTGGTCGCCGCGTACATGCTCGTGTTCCTCGGCTACCTCGCGTACTGCCTGTACGACATCGGGCGCCTGTCCCTCCGGTACAGCCGCCAGGCGCTCTCCCGCTCGCTCCGCGTGGGCCTGCAGCTGATCGCGGCCGGCAGCGTTGTCGGCGTGCTGTACACAGTGGACAAGGCGGCGTACGTCGGCCTGCGCCTCCTCGGTGTCCGCGTCCCCGACTTCGAGTCGGTCCTCAGCCCCGTGCTCATCACGATCTCGGTCGTGCTCGTCGTCGTGGGCCTGACCGTGCCCGCGTGGGGACCGCAGCTCGGCTCGGCGGTGACCGCGCTGCGCAACCACGCCCTGTACCGCGCCCTGCACCCGCTCTGGCGTGACGTGACGGCCGTCGCGCCCGCGATCCCGGTGCCCCCGCCCCCGCTCGCGCACCTCGACGAGCGGCTGTACCGGCGGGTGATCGAGGTACGTGACGGGCTGCTCGCGCTGCGGCCGTACCACGACACGGCGGCGGCGCAGTCCGCGCGGGAGCTCGCCTGGCGGGTGGGCCTCGCCGGGCGGGACCTCGACGCGGTCGTCGACGCCGCGGCGGTCACGGCCGCGCTCCGGGCCAAGCGGGAACGCCGGCGGACCGGCAACCAACTGCCCATCGTCGACGCACCGCCCGTGGACGACCTGACGGTCGAGGCGGCATGGCTCGCGCGGGTGTCCCGGGCCTATGCCCGCCCGCCCCTCGTGGCGCGGAGCGGGGCGAGTGCCGCCGGGGACCGGGCCGCCCGCCTGCTCACCGAGGTGTTCGCGCCATGGGTGCTCGTGATCGCCGTCCTGCTCGCCGTGGGCCTGCACAGCGCGGGCAACCCGGCGGACGGGCTGCGGTGGGGCCTGCTGGCCGCGGCGTTCGCGGGCGTCATCCCGTTCGCCTTCATCGTGGCGCGGGTGATCGCCGGCCGGCTCACCGACCACCACGTCGGCCTGCGGGAGCAGCGGTTCCTCCCGCTGACCGTGTGCATCGGCTCGCTGCTCACCGGGCTCGCGCTGCTCGGTGCCGCCGGGGCGTCGCGGGAGATGGTGGCCGTGGTCGCCGCGATGGGCGCCGGGCTCGCGACCGCGATCGTGATCACCCTGCGGTACAAGATCAGCGTCCACGCGCTCACCGCGGCCGGCGCGGCGGTGATCCTCGCCGTCGTGTTCGGCCCCGTACTCCTGCTCACCGTCCCGGTCGCTGCCGCGGTGTGCTGGGCGCGGGTCCGCCTCGGCGACCACACGGCGGCGCAGGTGGCGTCCGGCGCCGTCGCGGGCGTGCTCGCGGGGCTCTTGTTCGCGCTCCTACGGTGAGTGGGTGAGCACCTGGGAGTTGGACGCGGCGGGCATCGCCGACCCCGCACTGCGCGTGTCGTACCGGCGGTGCCGGGAACTGCTGGCCCGGCACGGCCGCACGTACCACCTGGCGACCCTCCTGCTGCCGCCCGCCAAGCGGCCGTTCGTCCAGGCGCTGTACGGCTTCGCGCGCCACGTCGACGAGATGGCCGACCGCACGGACGTCGGCCCCGCCGCGAGGGCGCAGGCGCTCGTCGCGTGGACCGACCGGTTCCTCGCGGACCTCGCCGCCGGGCACAGCGACGACGAGGTCGGCCGGGCCGTGGTCGACACCGTGCGCAGGTGGAACATCCCGGCCGGGTACTTTGCGGACTTCGTCGACGCGATGCGCTCCGACCTGACCGTGACCCGGTACCGGGCGTACGCGGACCTCGAGCGGTACATGCACGGCGCGGCCGGCGTGATCGGGCTGGAGATGCTGCCGGTCCTCGAGCCGGTGTCGGAGGAGGCCTGGGGCCCGATGCGGTCGATGGGCCTCGCCTTCCAGCTCACGAACATCGTGCGCGACATCGGGGAGGACCTCGACCGCGGCCGCGTCTACCTCCCGGAGGAAGACCTCTACCGGTTCGGGGTCGACCGCGCCGGGCTGGAGCGCCGCGTGGCCACGCCCGGGGTCAAGGAGCTCCTGCGGTACGAGATCACGCGCGCCCGTGCCCTGTACGCCCACGCCCACACCGGCGTGCCGTTGCTGCACCCCACGGCCCGGGACTGCATCCGGACCGCGTTGGTGCTCTACGGCGACATCCTCGGGGCGGTCGAGGCGGCCGGGTACGACGTCCTCGCCCGGCGGGTCCGCGTCGGCACGGCACGCCGTCTCCGGGTCGCGGGACCCGCGCTGGTCCGCGCGTCGTGGGCGCGCCGCGTCAGTCCGGGAGGAGTTCCGCGACGAACCGGGTGAGCTGCGCGGCGTTGCGGCACTCCACCATCGGCAGCACCTCGCCGTACACCGGCGCGAGGGAGTCCCCGCTCCCCCAGTGCCGGGCGGGCTCGGGGTTGAGCCAGTACGCGTGCCGCGCCGCGCCGACGAGCCGCCGCAGCGTCGGCAGCCCGGGCGAGCGGTAGTTGTTGCGCGCGTCGCCGAGGATCAGCAGGGAGGTGTCCGGGCCGACCGCGTCGGGCCACCGCTCGGCGAACACCTCGAACGCGTGCCCGTAGTCGCTGTGCCCGTCGAACCACACCAGGTCCGCCTCGCGCGCCATCCGGCTCACGCCGTCCGCGAGCTCGATGCCGGGGCCCAGCAGCCGCGTGACCTCGTCGCACGTGTCGATGAACGCGAACGCCCGCACCTTGGAGAACTGCTCCCGCAGCGCGGTCGTGAGCAGCAGCGTGAAGTGGGCGAACCCCGCGGTGGACCCCGACACGTCGGTCAGCACGACGAGCTGCGGCTTGTGCGGTCGCCTCGGCCGGTGGTGCGTCACGATCGGTACGCCCCCGGTCGCGAGCGACGCCCGGACGGTACGGCGGACGTCGAGCCGGCCGGTCTTCCCGTGCCGCCGCCGCGCCGCGAGCCGGGTGGCGAGGCGCCGGGCGAGCGGGTGGACCGTCCGCCGCAGGGCCGCGAGGTCGTCCCGGGTGGCCCGGAGGAAGTCGACCTGGTCGACCAGCGGCGGCACCGAGTGTTTCCCGACCTGCTCGGCGCCGCGCTCCTCGGCGACCCGGCGGCGGACCTCGGCGTCGACGTGCTCCCGGAACGCGGCGAGGCGTTCCTCGACGGTCGTCCGGGCGAGCTTCTCGGCGAACCCACCGCGCTCCCCCGCGAGGAGCGCGTCGAGCAACGAGGCGACCAGCGTCTCGGGCGACAGCCGGCGCAACACCCGGTAGGTGAACCAGGACTGCCGCCCCGGCTGGTCGGTCCGGCCGAGCAGGGCGACCGCCTCGCGCGCGAAGTGGCGCAGGGCCTCGTCGTCCGCGTCCAGCAGCAGGGCCCGGAGCCGGCCGCGCAGGGCGTCCCGCAGCGCGTCGGGGTCGCCGGGGGATCCGTCCGGGGCACCGTCCGGGGCACCGTCCGGCACCGAGGCGGGCAGGACCGTCGGCTCCCCGACCGCCGCCGGGAACCACAGGTCGAACAGCACGTCGAACGCCCGCCGGTGCGCCGCCCGCTTCACCATCGCCGCGGCCAGCCCCTCCCGGAGCTGGTCGCGGTCGGTGAGGTCGACCGCGGCGAGCACGCGGGCCGCGTCGATCTCCTCGGCGGAGGAGACGGGGACCGCAGCGGCACGGAGGGCGTGGGCGAAGTCCACGACCCGGCCCAGCAGTCCCGCGGTCACGTCAGTTCAGCCCGAGCGATCCCGCGGCCTTCTCGGCGTCGGTCGCGTACTTCACCACGACACCGAGGGTCCGCAGCGCGGTCGCCTCGTCCAGCGTGTCCGCGCCGAGGGCGAGCAGCGTGCGGACCCAGTCGAGCGTCTCGGCGATGGAGGGCGCCTTCTTCAGCTCCAGCGTGCGCAGCGTCCGGACGGCCCGGACGATCTGCTCGGCCAGCGCGGCGGGGGCCTCCGGTACACGCGTGAGCACGATCTCGAGCTCCCGTTCCGCCGACGGGTAGTCGAGGTACAGGTACAGGCAGCGGCGCTTCAGGGCCTCGGACAGCTCCCGGGTCGCGTTCGAGGTGAGCACCGTGAACGGCCGGCGCACCGCGGCGATCGTGCCCAGCTCCGGGATCGTGACCTGGAAGTCGCCGAGCACCTCCAGCAGCAGCCCCTCGACCTCGACGTCGGCCTTGTCGGTCTCGTCGACGAGCAGCACGGTCGCCCCGTCCCGGCGGATGGCCGACAACAGCGGCCGGGCGAGCAGGAACTCCTCGCCGAAGATGTCCCCCTGGACCTCGTCCCACTCCCGGTCCGCACCGATCTGGAGACGCAGGAGCTGCTTGCGGTAGTTCCACTCGTACAGCGCCCTGGCCTCGTCGATGCCCTCGTAGCACTGCAGGCGCACGAGCTCCGCGCCGGTGGCCGCGGCGACGGCCTTGGCGAGCTCGGTCTTGCCGACGCCCGCGGGGCCCTCGACGAGGAGCGGCTTGCCGAGGCGGTCGGCGAGGAAGACGGTCGTGGCGGTGGCCTCGTCGGCAAGGTACCCGGTCGCGCGCAGGCGGGCGGTGACGTCGTCGACGGAGGCGAACTGGGGCGAGTGCGGCACGCCGTCACTCTACGTGCCACACCCGCCCCGGGCGGTCTCCTAGCGGACGCCGACCAGGTCGCAGACGAAGATCAGCGTCTCGCCGGGCGCGATCACGCCGCCCGCGCCGCGGTCGCCGTAGGCCTGGTCCGGCGGGATGACCAGCTGACGCCGGCCGCCGACCCTCATGCCCTGCACGCCCTCGTCCCAGCCCGTGATGACCCGGCCGCTCCCGAGCGGGAACTCGAGCGGCGCACCGCGGTCCCACGATGAGTCGAACTGCTCGCCCGTGGAGAACGACACCCCGACGTAGTGCACGGCTACCGTGCTGCCGACCCTTGCCTCGGGTCCCGTTCCCTCGACGAGGTCGGTGATCACGAGGTCCATCGGCGGCTCACCGCCGGGGTGGTCGACCTCGGGCTTGTCCTGCGCGGACGTCATGGGAACTCCTCGACAGACGGGATCACGGTCGATCCGACGCTACCGGACCCTGCGCACCGCGGCGCGCCGCTCCTCCCCGGCGAGCCGCTCCGCCCTGGCGAGCCGCCGCGTGAGGTACGCCTCCCGGCGCATCGCGAGCTCGACCGTGTGCCCGGCGATCCACACGCACACGCCGGCGAGGGGCAGCTCCACCAGGAGCGCCGTGGCGAGGGAGAACTGGCGCTGGCCCCCGCCCGAGGTCAGCACGTCGAACCACGCGTCCACGGCCAGCAGCGTGGCGGTCACCACGGCGGGGACGATCACGAGCCTGCGGCCACGCCAGGCCAGCAGCGCGGTGGCGAACAGCGCCACCACCAGCGCGACGTCGAACCCCACCCACGCGAGGCGGTAGTGGTGCGCCGTGGCGCGGTGCGGCAGCGTGAAGGCCAGGTACACCGTCCAGGGCACCGTGAGCAGGCCCAGCAGGGCGAACAGCGGTGCCACCCACCGCGGCCCCTGGGGCGGGGTCATCGGATTGCGCTGTGGTGTCGCCGCGCCGCCCAGGAGGGATTCACCCGGCGGCGGGCCCGGCGCGGCCGGGGGCACCGGTCCGGCGCCCCCGCCGTTCAGCGGGGGCTCATCGGACATGGCCCTCGCCGGTCACCACATAGGTCGTCGTGGTCAGCTCCGGCAGTCCCATCGGACCCCGCGCGTGCAGCTTCTGGGTCGAGATGCCGATCTCCGCGCCGAATCCGAACTCGCCGCCGTCGGTGAACCGCGTCGACGCGTTCACCATCACCGCCGCACTGTCCATCCGGGACACGAAGCGGCGGATCGCGTGCGCGTCGTCCGACACGATCGCCTCGGTGTGCCCGCTGGTCCACCGGCGGATGTGCGCGACCGCGCCGTCGAGCGAGTCGACCACCGCGACGGCGAGGTCGAGCGTCAGGTACTCCTCCGCCCAGTCCTGGTCGGTCGCCGGGACAGCACCGTCCACGGTGGACACCACGGCCTCGTCGCCGTGGATCGTCACGCCGGCGTCGCGGAGTGCGGCGGCGATCCGGGGCAGGAACTCGCCCGCCACGGCGGCGTGCACGAGCAGCGTCTCGGCGGCGTTGCAGACGCTCGGCCGGTGTGTCTTCGAGTTGAGCACGATGCGCTCGGCCATGTCGAGGTCCGCGGCGGCGTCCACGTACACGTGGCAGTTGCCGACGCCGGTCTCGATCACCGGGACGACGGCGTTCTCCACGATGTGCGAGATCAGCCCGGCGCCGCCGCGCGGGATCACCACGTCGACGAGCCCGCGGGCGCGCAGCAGGTGGGTCACGGACTCGCGGTCGGTGCCCGGGACGAGCTGGACCGCGTCCGCGGGCAGCCCGGCCTTCTCGGCCGCGGCGGCGAGCACCTCGACCAGCGCGGTGTTGGAGCGGTACGCCGAGCTCGACCCGCGGAGCAGCACGGCGTTGCCGCTCTTCACGCACAGGCCCGCCGCGTCGACGGTCACGTTCGGGCGGGCCTCGTACACGATCGCGACGACGCCCATCGGCACCCGGACCTGGCGGACCTCGAGACCGTTCGGCAGCGTGTACCCGCGGACGACCTCGCCGACGGGGTCGGGGAGCGCGGCGACGTCACGGAGGCCCTGCGCCATCCCGGCGATCCGGTCCTCGTCCAGCGACAGGCGGTCCAGCATGCCCTCCGGCGTACCCGCCTCGCGACCCGCCGTCACGTCCTCGCGGTTCGCGGCCAGGATGTCGTCGGCGTGCGCGACCAGCGCGTCGGCCATCGCGTGGAGCGCCGAGTCCTTGACCGCCCGGGTCAGCGGGGCGAGGTCGGCGGCGGCGGCGCGCGCCCGGCGTGCGGCGTCGTGGACCTGGGCCTCGGTCGTCATCGTGGGTCCTCCTCGGGTCAGCTCGAGCCTACGTCCTCGGGCCAGCGCTTTCGCGCAGCCGCCGGAGCGCCGCCCGCACCGTGAGACGGCCCGCGGCCAGCTCGCGCGCGGCGGGGGCGTGCCGGTCGCAGAAGGCCGGCGGCTCGGTGCGGCGCACCCGGAACCCCGTCCCGGCGTACGGTCCGGCGTGCGGGCGCGGCGGCTCCACGCGGCCGCCGAGCAGGCGCTCGACGACACCGGGCCGGAACGGCACCCGGTCCACCGCGGGCCCGCCACACACCGCGCACGTCACGGGCCCAGCCTGCCCCACGGCCTACAGCAGGACCAGGTCGTCGCGGTGGACCAGTTCGCGGCGGTACCGCTGACCGAGGTCGCGGCTCGAGCGGCCCAGCAGCGGCGGGAGCTCCGCGGCGTCGTACGCGACGAGCCCCCGCGCGACCGGCCCTCCCCCGGTGTCGCAGAGGTCCACGGGGTCACCGGCGACGAACTCGCCGTCCACCCCGGTCACGCCGGCCGCCAGCAGGGACATCCGGCGGCCCACGACGGCCTCGACGGCGCCGTCGTCCAGGACCAGACGCCCGCGCGGCGTGCTGGCGTACCGCAGCCAGAGCAGCCGCGTGGGCAGCCGCCGTCCGGTCGGGGTGAACCAGGTGCCGACGTCCGCCCCGGCGAGGGCGTCGGCGGCGTGCTCGGCGGAGGTGAGGACGACGTGGACCCCGGCCGCGGTCGCCACCGTCGCCGCGCCCACCTTGCTGGCCATGCCGCCCGTGCCGAGCCCCGCCGAACCGCTCCCGCCCGTGGTGACCCCGGCGAGGTCCTCCTCACCGGACACCGTGTGCACGAGGCGGGCGCCGGGGCGGCGCGGGTCGCCGTCGTACAGGCCGTCCACGTCGGAGAGCAGCACGAGCGCGTCGGCGTGCAGGAGGTGCGCGACGAGGGCCGCGAGCCTGTCGTTGTCGCCGAACCGGATCTCGTCGGTGGTGACGGCGTCGTTCTCGTTCACGACCGGGACGACGCCGAGGTCGAGCAGCCGCTCGAACGTCCGCTTCGCGTTGCGGTAGTGCGTCCGCCGGATGATGTCCTGCCCGGTGAGCAGCACCTGGCCGACCGTGAGGCCGTACCGGGCGAAGGAGGACGCGTACCGCTCCACCAACAGCATCTGGCCGACGCTCGCCGCGGCCTGCTGGGTGGCGAGGTCCCGGGGGCGCCGCTTCAGGCCCAGCGGGGCCAGCCCGGCGGCGATGGCACCGGAGGAGACCAGCACCAGCTGGGTGCCGGCCGCCCGCCGCGCCGCGAGCGCCTCGACCAGCCCGTCGAGCCGCTCGGCGTCGAGCCCGCCGTCGGCCGTGGTCAGCGACGACGAGCCGACCTTGACCACGATCCGGCGGGCGTGCCCGACGGCCGCGCGTGCGGTCACTCCGGCTCCTGCGTGTACCAGTCCCCGTAGTCCCCGGACCGGCGGCGCGCCTTCTTCCCGGCGAGGCGCTCGTCGGCCGCGGCGCGGTCGGTCTGCTCGAGGCGCACGTCGGTGCCACGGCCGGTGAGGATGGTCCCCGCGCCCGCGGTGAGCGTCGGCTCCCAGTCGAACCTGACGTCGCCGATCGTGACCGCGTCGCCCGCCCGGGCGCCGGCCTCCTCGAGCGCCTTCTCGACACCGAGCTTCGCGAGCCGGTCGGCGAGGAAGCCCACCGCCTCGTCGTTGGTGAAGTCCGTCTGCCGGATCCACCGCTCCGGCTTGACGCCGCGTACGACGAAGCCGTCGGGGTCGTCCGGGTCCCGGGCCACCGTGAAGCCGGCCTCGCCCACGGCCTTCGGCCGCAGCACGATCCGGGTCGGCTCCGGGGCGCCCAGCGCGGCGCGGTGCGCCTCCACCAGCTCGGCGAGCGCGAACGTGAGCGGCCGCAGCCCCTCCCGCGTCACCGCGCTGACCTCGAACACGCGGTACCCGCGCGCCTCGAGGTCCGGGCGCACGATGTCGGCGAGGTCACGGCCGTGCGGGACGTCGATCTTGTTCAGCACCACGAGACGCGGGCGGTCGGCCAGGCCGCCGTACTCGGCCAGCTCGGTCTCGAGCGCGTCGATGTCGGCCACGGGGTCCCGTCCCGGCTCCTCGGTGGCCAGGTCGACGACGTGGGCGAGGACCGCGCAGCGCTCGATGTGCCGCAGGAACTCGAGCCCCAGGCCCTTGCCCTGTGCCGCGCCGGGGATGAGCCCGGGCACGTCCGCCATCGTGAACACCGTGTCCCCGGCCGTGATCACACCCAGGTTCGGGACCAGCGTGGTGAACGGGTAGTCGGCGATCTTCGGCCGGGCCGCGGACAGCACGGAGATCAGCGAGGACTTGCCCGCGGACGGGAAGCCGACCAGCCCGACGTCGGCCACGCTCTTGAGCTCGAGCACCACGTCGAGCTCGTCCCCGGGCTCCCCGAGCAGCGCAAAGCCGGGGGCCTTGCGCCGTGAGCTCGCGAGGGCCGCGTTGCCGAGCCCACCGCGGCCGCCGGACGCGACGACGAACTGCGTCCCCGCTCCGACGAGGTCCGCGAGCACCTCGCCGTCGGCCGTCTTGACGACCGTGCCGTCCGGGACCCGCAGCTCGAGGGAGCTGCCGTTCGCCCCGTTGCGGTCCGCACCCATGCCGGGCTTGCCGTTGGTGGCCTTGGCGTGGGGGTGGTGGTGGAAGTCGAGCAGGGTGTGGACCCCGGCGTCGACGGTGAGCACGACGTCCCCGCCGTTGCCGCCGTTACCCCCGTCAGGCCCGCCGAGCGGCTTGAACTTCTCCCGATGTACCGAACTGCAGCCGTGCCCGCCCGCCCCTGCCGAGACGTGCAGCACGACACGATCGACGAACGTCGCCATGCCGCCGCCTCCTCATCTTCTCGTCTGTCAAAGGCCGAAGGGCGGGCCCGGTGTTCCCGGCCCGCCCTTCCGCATGTGTCTGTACCGCTGGGAGGTCAGGCCTCCACCGGGACGATGCTGACGGTCTTGCGACCGCGCTTCGTGCCGAACGTCACCGCACCGGCGGCGAGCGCGAACAGCGTGTCGTCGCCACCGCGGCCGACGAGGTCGCCCGGGTGGAAGTGGGTGCCGCGCTGGCGGACGATGATCTCGCCCGACTTGACGACCTGCCCACCGAAGCGCTTCACGCCGAGCCGCTGGGCATTGGAGTCACGACCGTTGCGCGAGGAGGACGCGCCCTTCTTGTGTGCCATGTCGGCGCCTACTTCCCGCTCTCGATGCCGGTCACCTTCACCTGGGTGAGACCCTGGCGGTGGCCCTGGCGCTTCTTGTACCCGGTCTTGTTCTTGTACTTGAGGATCCGGATCTTGGGACCCTTGGTGTGGGCGACGAGCTCGCCACGCACGGTGTAGCCCGCGAGCGCGTCCGCGTCGTGCGTCACGGCACCCTCGTCGACCACGAGGAGCGGGGACAGCGTCACCGCGTCACCGGGAGCGCCCTCGAGCTTCTCGACCTCGATGACGTCACCCTCGGCGACCTTGTACTGCTTGCCGCCGGTCTTGACGATCGCGTACATCGCGAGAGGTCTCCTGACTGCTCTGAAGGCTGATACTTCCGAATTCTCGTTCTCGTGCTCGACCCGTGGGACGACCCGACCGGGCGCACAAGGATGCGGCGCACCGACCGCGTGCGCCAACGGCAAGAGTACGTTCCGCCGGTGGCGCCGGTCAAACCGGGGGTCAGGTCGCCGGAACCGGGGGTCCCGCGGGCCGGGAGGCCGCACGCCGGCGACGGCGGGGCGCCGGTCCGGCAGGGGCTTCCGCGGGCACCTCGCCGGCGCCGCCGGACACCGCAGCGTCCGCCTCGGCCTGCGACGACGCCCCGTTGGGGCTCGCTGTCGAGTGGTCCCCGGCCGGGGCCGGGACGGCGGGCCACGGCTCGCCGCGCTCGGGCTCGGGCTGCGTCCCGGTCTCGGGAACCACGGTCTCGGAAACCACTGTCTCGGGAACCACGGCCTCGGTGACCGCCGCCGCCGGGGCCTCCTCGCCTGCCGTGGCGTCGGGCGCCTCGTCGCGTGCCGTGGCGTCCGGCGCCTCCTCGGCTGCTGCCGGGGCCTCCTTGGCCCCACGACCCCGGCGGCGCCGGGACCGCGGCTCGGGCGCCGCCTCGGCGACGATCTCTCCCGTCACCTCGGGCGCGTCCGCCTCCTCGGCCGCCTCCGCCGCGGGCGGCGTGGCAGGCGGGGTGGGCTTCGGCGCCTTGGTCTGCTGCTGCGGGCGGGACCGGTCGACCGGCTCGTGGTGCACGATCAGGCCGCGGCCCTTGCAGTGCTCGCACGGCTCGCTGAACGCCTCGAGCAGCCCCTGGCCCACCCGCTTGCGGGTCATCTGGACGAGGCCCAGCGAGGTCACCTCGGCGACCTGGTGCTTCGTCCGGTCCCGGCCCAGGCACTCGGTGAGCCGCCGGAGCACGAGGTCCCGGTTGCCCTCCAGCACCATGTCGATGAAGTCGACGACGATCATGCCGCCGATGTCCCGCAGCCGGAGCTGGTGGACGATCTCCTCGGCCGCCTCCAGGTTGTTCCGGGTGACGGTCTCCTCGAGATTGCCGCCCTGGCCGGTGAACTTCCCGGTGTTGACGTCGATCACCGTCATCGCCTCGGTGCGGTCGATGACGAGCGAGCCGCCCGACGGCAGCCACACCTTCCGGTCCAGCGCCTTGGCGAGCTGCTCGTCGATCCGCAGCGCCGAGAAGACGTCCGTCTCGGCGG
>DASWRY010000010.1:0-37720 GCA_036402915.1 Mycobacteriales bacterium | reverse complement strand
CGACACCGTCCGGTACGCCGCCTACCTCGCCTGGGGTGTGGTCCTGCCGGGCACGCTCGTGCACCGCGCGCTGCGGGGACGGCGGGTCCGGCTGTCCGAGGACCTGGCCGCGGGCGTCGTCGTCGGCATGGCGCTCGAGCTCGCGGTGTTCGTCGTGCTCGTGGCGACCGGCCTGCAGGTCCTGCTGCCGTGGTGGCCGCTGCTCGTCGTCGTCCCGATGCTCGCCGTGCCGCGGCTGCGCCGGAACTGGCGCTGGGGCGGGGAGCCGGGCTGGACCACCGGCCAGGCGTGGGCGCTCGCGGCGATCGTCGCCGCCGTCGTGCTGTGGGTGGCCCAGGCGGAGTGGATCCGCTACCCGGTCCGCGCCTCGGCCACGTGGTGGCCGCGGTCCGACGAGCTGTACCACCTCGCCATCGCGGGAGAGGTGCGCAACCACATCCCGCCCACCGCGTCGTGGGTGCTCGGGCAGCCGCTGGACTACCACTGGTTCCACAACGCCCAGCTCGCCGCGTCCAGCACGGTCACCGGCATCGAGCTGCGGGTGCTGCTGCTCCGGTTCTGCCTGCTGGCCCTGATCCCGGCCACCGTGCTCCTCACGGCCGCGGCGGCGGCGCGGCTGTCGGGGCGGGCGTGGGCCGGACCGGTCGCCGCGGCGCTCGCGCTGGTGGTCGCGGACGTCAACCCGTACCTGTGGGCGAACGCGCTGTTCGCCGAGGGCGGCCTGCTCGGCACCACCCTCTGGTACAGCCCCAGCCAGCTCTATGCCACCACCGTCCTCGCGCTCACCGTGCTGCTGCTCGTCGACCTGCTGCGCGACGGCTCCCGGCGGGCCGGGACGTGGGTCCTGCTGGCGCTGACCGTGGTCGTGCTGGCCGGCGCGAAGTCCACGTTCCTGCCGCTGCTCGGTGCGGGGCTCGGCCTCGCGTTCGTCGTGCAGCTGCTGAGGCGGCGCCTGGACCGGGTACTCCTCGCGGCCGGCGTGCTGGTGCTGGGGACGTTCGCGGCGGCGTTCGTCGTCCTCTTCGGCGGGCAGGCCCAGGGCCTCGCGGTCGACCCGCTGCAGACCGTGGTGCGCAGCCTGCCGGGGCGGGCCGTGGCTGCGGGCACCACCACCCCGTCGCTGCTGCTCGTGGTCGTCCTGACGGCGGTGGCGCTGCTGAGCTGGGGCGGCCGGCTCGTGGCCGCCGCCGTGGTGCTGCGGCGACGGTGGGACGACCCGATGGTGGGCGTCCTCGCCGGCGTCACCGTCGCCGGCGTCGCCGGGACGCTGCTCACGTTCCAGCCCGGCGCGAGCCAGTACTACTTCATCCGGGGCGCGATGCCGCTCGGCGCGATCCTCGCGGCGTGGGGCCTCGCGATCGGGTTCGACCGCCTCGGGCTCCCGGTGCGGCGCGCCGCGGTGTTCGCGGTCGGGGCCGCGACCCTGGGCGTGGCCGCGGCGGCGTTCGCCGCGAACGCGACCGGCGCCGGCCACGCGATGCCCCGCGGTGTGCACGGGCGCACGCTGCTCCTCCACCTCCTGCTGCCGATCCCGCTCGCGCTCGTGGCGTGCGTCGTGGCGGCGCTGTTCGGGCTGTTCCCCGGTGTCCGCGTGCCCGGCGCCCGCGTCCCCGGCGCCCGGGCGCGGCGTCACGCCGCCGTCCTCGCCGTGCTGGTCGCCGTCAGCGCCGTCGGACTGTGGAGGCTGGGGGTCGACGGGCTGAGCGGCGTGCGGTTCGCCCGGGCTCACGGCACCGTCGACGGCACGAGGGCCTCGTCGGGGTACCCGGTGACACCGGCGGGCCTGGCCGCGGCGCACTGGCTGCGCGACCACTCCTCCCCCGACGACGTCGTGGCGACGAACCTGCACTGCCGCGTGGTGATCGGGAAGAACTGCGACAACCGGCAGTGGTGGCTGGCGGCGTTCGCCGAGCGGCGTGTGCTGGTCGAGGGCTGGGGCTACACGTCCCGCGGCAACGCGGAGTACCTGGCCCACCCGACGGCGACGCGGATCTACTTCGAGCCGTTCTGGGACCTGCCGCGGCTGCGCGCCAACGACGCCGCGTTCACCGACCCGACGCCCGAGCGCCTCGCGGAGCTGCGCGACCGCTGGGGCGTGCGCTGGCTGTTCGTGCACACCCACGCCGGGGTCCGGCCGAACCCGGACCTGGACCGGCTGGCCGACCTGCGCTTCGCGAACCGCGAGGCGAGGGTCTACGAGCTGCGCTGACCGGTCACGGGCCGGCCGGTCAGGCCTGCCGCTCGGCGACCTCGCGCTCGGTGGGCACCACGGCCCCGTCCACCTCGGCGCGGACCACGTAGGCGGGCTTCTGCATGCTGCGGAAGTGCAGCCGGCCCACGTACTCCCCGAGGATGCCGATCGAGAGCATCTGCGCGCCGGAGAACAACGCCACCATCGACGCTATGGTCGTGAACCCGGCCACGCGCGTCGTCCCGCTGAGGAACTTGTACAGCACCACGCCGAGGAGCCCGACGCCGAGCAGCGCGCACGCGATGCCGAGGTAGGTGACGATGCGCAGCGGCCCCTCGCTGTACCCGGTGACCATGTTGAGGGCGTGGCGGGCGAGCGCGCGGATGCTGTAGTTGGAGCGGCCGACGTTGCGCTTCTCCATCCGCACCGGGCGGCGGACGACGGCGGCGGTCACCCAGGACAGCAGGACGTCGATCGACACGTACGCGTCGGCGACGTGCGCGAACCCCTCCCGCAGCTCGCCGCGGAAGGCCCGGAACGCGCTGACGTCCTCCGCGTTCGGCACCCCGGCCACGGCGAGGCCGCGCTTCACGCCGCGGGAGGCGAGGCTGCGGAACACACCGTGCTCCTCCTCGACCGCGACCCCGTACACGAGGTCGACGGCGGGGTCGGCGAGCGAGGAGAGCATGCCGGGGATCTCCTCCGGCGGGTGCTGGAGGTCGTCGTCCATCGTCACCACGACCCCGTACCGGGTCCGGCCGATGCCGGCGAGGAGCGCGTTGTGCTGGCCGTAGTTGCGCATCAGGCGCACCGCGCGGACGCCGGGGGACGTCGCGGCGAGGGTGGAGGCCACGTCCCACGTGTCGTCCGGGCTGCCGTCGACGACGAGGACGATCTCGTACGCGGTGGTGCACGTGGGGAGGACCGTCGACAGCCGCTCGACGAGTTCGGGCAGCGTTCCGGCGGATCGGTAGCAGGGTACGACGACGGACACCTGCACGGGTACGGCTCCTGGCGGCGCGACGGTGGGACATTCGAATGGTAACCGCTCGGGCACGTCGCGACCCCGACGCGGGGCCGTGGTCCTGCGCGACGGTCAGTCCGGCTTGCGGAAGCTGACGTACCGGTGCCCGAGGTACGACAGCAGCGCGACGATCACCACGGCCGCGATCTGCCCCGGCAGCGGTGGCACGCCGAACGCCTCCACGAGGAACGGCACCCCGACGAAGCTCGCCAGGAGCCCGCCCGACCACACGCTCAGGAAGCGGGCGAAGTCCGGCACGAGCCGCCCGCGCGACCGGAACACGAACCGCCGGTACACCGGGAAGGCCACCGAGATCGCCACGACCTGGGCCAGCAGCACGATCCACAGGTACCCGGCGTGGGGCCACGCGTGCAGGCCGAGCCCGAACACGACCAGGTACAGCAGCGAGCACGAACCACCGGCCACCAGGTACCGGCCCCGCTCGTCCGCCAGGACGGCACGGACGAGGCCCTGCAGGCGCGGCATCGCGGTGGTGGGTGCGGACACCCCGGCAGGATACGGCGACTCGTCCTGCGCCGGGACCGCGCCCGGGCCTCTGGCATCCTGGGAGATGTCCCCGACCGAAGCGAGTGGAGTGCCGCGATGCCCGAGGGCCTGATCCCGTTCAACGTGCCGTACGTGGCAGGCGCCGACCTGGCGTACGCCGAGGAGGCGATGCGCAGCGGTCACCTCCACGGGGACGGCCCGTTCACCCGCCGGGCCACCGGGGCGCTGAAGGAGCTGACCGGGGCACCGCACGCGCTGCTCACCACCTCCTGCACGCACGCGCTCGAGATGGCCGCCCTGCTGCTCGATCTCGGGCCGGGGGACGAGGTGCTGGTGCCGTCGTTCACGTTCGTGTCCACGGCGAGCGCCGTGGCGATGCGCGGCGCGACGCCGGTGTTCGTGGACGTACGCCCGGACACGCTCAACGTCGAGGTCGAGGCGATGGCGGCCGCGGTGACGCCCCGGACCCGCGCCGCGTTCGTCGTCCACTACGGCGGGATCGGGTGCGACCTGGACGCGCTGGACAAGCTCTGCGCCGACCAGGGTCTGACGCTGGTCGAGGACAACGCCCACGGACTCGGCGGCTCCCGCGACGGGCGCACGCTGGGCACGGTGGGGTCGCTCGCGACGCAGAGCTTCCACGACACCAAGAACATCCAGTGCGGCGAGGGCGGCGCGCTGCTGATCAACGACACGGCCCTCGCCGAGCGGGCGGAGATCCTCCGCGAGAAGGGCACCAACCGGTCCCGGTTCATCCGCGGTCAGGTGGACAAGTACACGTGGGTCGACCTCGGCTCGAGCTACCTGCCGTCGGACGTGCTGGCCGCGTTCCTGCTGGGGCAGCTCGAGGGCTTCGACGCGATCCAGGCACGGCGCCTCGCGGTGTGGGACACCTACCACGCCGAGCTCGCCGCCTGGGCCGCCGAGAACGGCGTCGCGACCCCGGTCGTCCCCGACGGCGCCGTCCAGCCCGCCCACCTGTACTTCCTGCTGCTCCCGGACCACGACGAGCAGCAGCGGTTCCTCGCCCACCTGCGGGAGCAGGGCGTGGCCGGGGTGTTCCACTACCTGCCGCTGCACGAGTCCCCCGCGGGGCAGCAGTTCGGGCGTACCGGCCCCGGCGGCTGCCCCGTCACCGAGGACGTCGCGTACCGGCTCGTCCGGCTGCCGCTGTTCGCAGGCATGACCGGGGAGCAGGTCTCCCGGGTGGTCGAGGCCGTGACGGCGTACCGCACCGGGCGCGGCTGACGTGGCCCTGGAGGACCTCGCCGGCACCGCCGGGTTCACCCTCGCCGCGTCGGACAGCGAGACCGCCCGCTTCGGGCGCGGCGTCGCGCGGCTGGTGGTGGACGACCCCGCCCGCCTCGGCGGGCTGGCCGAGGCGCTGGACGCCTGCCCGGCCGACGTCGTGGTGGCGCGCTGGCCCGGGGAGGCGTTGTCGGTCCCCGCGCGGCTGTGCCGGCCGGGACGGGACGTGCTGGCGGCGGGCGCGATCGTGTACTGGGGCGTGCCCACCGGGTCGGGCCGCCGTCCCGCCGCGGACGGGGGACTCACCGCAGAGACCGTCACGGCCGGCGACCCGGGCGCGGCCGCCCTGGCGGCGCTCGTGGACGAGCTGGTCGCGGACTCCTTCGCCGGGTACGGCAACCACTACGTCGCCGACCCCCTGCTGGACCGCGCCGCCGCGGCCGCCGGCTACCAGGAGTGGGCCCGGCGGAGCCTCACCGACGGGGGCCACGCCGTCGTGGTGCTCCGCGCCGGTGGCGACGCGGTGGGGCTCGCGACGTGCGCGCTGTCCGGCGGCGCCGAGCACCTCGAGATCCTGCTCGCGGGGATGGCGTCGCGGGTCCAGGGACGCGGCCTGTACGGCCACCTGCTCGCCGCGGTGGAGGACCTCGCGGCCGGGCTCGGCGCGCGGCGGCTGGTCATCTCCACCCAGACCCACAACACGCGGGTACAGCGGGCGTGGGCGCGGTACGGGCTCGAGCCGTTCGCGGTGTACGAGACCGCGCACCTCGTGCGGCGCGGCCTGCTCCCCTCCTGACCGGCCCGGTCAGGAGGGGGCGGGCGCGCTCACGTTGCCGCGGACCCACTCCACGATCTGCTCCATCGTCGCCGCGCCGGGCGTGAAGACCTTCGCGACACCGAGCGTCTCGAGCTCCGGGATGTCGGCGTCCGGGATGATCCCGCCGCCGAACACGACCACGTCGTCCGCGCCGCGCTCGCGGAGCAGCTCGACCACCCGGGCGAACAGCGTCATGTGCGCGCCGGACAGGACCGACAGGCCCACCGCGTCGGCGTCCTCCTGGATCACGGTCTCGACGATCTGCTCGGGCGTCTGGTGGAGGCCGGTGTAGACGACCTCCATGCCCGCGTCGCGCAGGGCGCGGGCCACGACCTTGGCGCCGCGGTCGTGCCCGTCCAGACCGGGCTTCGCCACCACCACGCGGATCCGAGAGCTCATACCGAAGACCTCCGTGTCGACGTCCGACTGCCCGCAGCCTAGCGGCATCACCTGAGCGGTCGTTCAGTTCGGGGTCGTTCGACGGGCGGAAGGGCACGTCCGGGGCTACTTTCCTTCAAGGAAAGGGAAAGTGTCGCCGTTCCCTCAAGCCCGGGGGCGGCGGCAGCCGAAGGGACGGATATGCGCGCGATGCTCGCGGGGCCGACGGCCCTGGCCCGGGACGCGGTGCAGGCCGCCGTCACCGGGGCCGGCACCGCCGCCCGCCGGGTGCTCTCCCCCGGCACCGTCCGCGGCGTCACGGTCGAGGCCGTGTGGATCGCGGCCCACCTCGCCCTGTACCCGCTCGGCGTCGCCGAGGAGCGCCTCGAGCCGGATCCGGGCGGGCACACGCTCAGCGCCCTCGACCCGCTCCGCCGCAGCCTCGTCGCGTCGGATCCCGAGGCGGCCGGCACGCCGATCCTGCTGGTACACGGGATGGTCGACAACCGGTCGATCTTCACGTTCCTGCGGAGGGCGCTGCGGCGGCACGGCTTCGGACGGGTGTGCACGGTCAACTACAGCGTCTTCACGTCCGACATCCGCGACGCCGCCCGCGAGCTCGGCCGCCGTGTCGAGGCACTCTGCGAGGAGACCGGGTACGACCGCGTGCACGTCGTCGGCCACAGCCTCGGCGGCGTCATCGGCCGGTACTACGTGCAGCGCCTCGGCGGCGACGCCCGCGTCCACACGCTCGTGACGATGGGGACGCCACACGGCGGTACCGAGGTGGCGCGGCTGCTCCCCCTGCACCACCTCACGCGCCAGCTCCGGCCGGACTCGGACGTGGTCGCGGAGCTGCGCGAGCCCGCGCCGGGCTGCCGCACCCGCTTCGTCGCGATCTGGAGCGACCTCGACCAGCTCGTGATGCCGGTGCGCAACGCGCAGGTGGACCATCCCGACCTCGACGCCCGCAACGTGCTCGCCGCCGACGTCGGGCACATGTCGCTTCCGGTGGACGGCCGGGTCGTCCGGGAGGTCGTGGCCACCCTGGCCCGGCTGGACCACGACGGGCGGACGCTGGACTCCGCCGTGGCGTCGCTGGACGACCGCCGGGCCGCGCGGCGCGAGCCCGGTACGGCGCCGGCGACGGCCGCACCCGCCTGAGAGCTACGGCCCGCCGGGGACGTGGTCACGGTGTGTGACGTGGCTCACGTCCGTTCGGGTGAGAAGCGGAATCTTCCTCACCGATTCGTCCGGGGAACTTGTCACGGTGGTGACACGCTGGCTACCGTTGCCCGCGTTGCCGAGGTCATCCGCGGCATGCAAGTGCAGTCGGAAGGTTCGTCTCGGACCGTCCTCGTGCACGGTCCTGAAACGCGACGAAGGGTGCTTCGTGCATCACCGGAAGCCTGCTGGACGGCATGTCGGGCGCCACCGCGCCCCTGCCGACGTCCGCAGCCGGTATGCCGTCGTGGTGACCACCGCGGTCGTCGGGGCCGGGGTCGTCGCGTTCGGCGCGAGCTCCGCCCTCCCCGCCGTCAACGCGGCCGACTCCACGGCGCTCGCGTCCGGGGGCGGGCCCGCCGGTCACGGCGCCACCCTCACCGAGCCCACCCGGAAGCTCACCCAGGCCCGCACCGCCACGCCGCAGCGCGCCTCGCGCTCGCAGACGCGGGTCGCCGCCCCGAAGCCCGCGCCGGACTGGACGCGCCCGGCCTCCGGCCCGATGAGTTCCACGTTCGGGCCGCGCTGGGGCACGTTCCACTACGGCGTCGACATCGCCGCGGGCTACGGCAACCCCGTCCGGGCGGCGCACGCCGGCACGATCATCACGGCGGGCTGGTACGGCGGGTACGGCTACGCGGTCATCATCGACCACGGCAACGGCATCACCACCCGGTACGGCCACAACTCCAAGCTGCTCGTCCACGTCGGCGAGAAGGTGAAGGCCGGCCAGGAGATCTCCCTCGTCGGCAGCACGGGGGACTCGACCGGCCCGCACTGCCACTTCGAGGTCCGCGTGGACGGCGTCGCGGTGGACCCGATCCCGTTCATGCTCGCCCGCGGCGTCGACCTGCACCAGGACGTCAACTTCTCGCTGTAGCCCGGCGGTCCCTACAGCTTCTGCAGGGGCGCGTACCGCAGGAGCAGCCACTTCCGGCCCGTACCGGCCCCGAAGTCGACCTCCGCCTGCTGCTTCTCCGCACCGCCGCGCAGCCCCACGACCGTCCCGAGCCCGAACGTGTCGTGCGTGACCCGGTCCCCCACGTCGACGACGGGGACCTCCCGTCCGCCGGGAGATCCCGTGGGCACCGCACGCCTGATCGGCGACGACAGCCCCGTCGACGCGAGCCGCTCCTGGGCGCTCCCGCCGTTCCAGCGCGCAGTGGCCGCGCGGGTCGGCTCCTCCCGCTCCCACGCGAGCAGCGACGCCGGCACCTCGTCGAGGAACCGCGACGGCGGGTTGTACTGCGGCTGGCCCCACGCCGTCCGGGTGACCGCGCGGGACAGGTACAGCCGCTCGCGGGCGCGGGTGATCCCCACGTACGCGAGGCGGCGCTCCTCCTCGAGCTCCTTCGCGTCGCCGAGGGACCGCAGGTGCGGGAACACCCCGTCCTCCATCCCGCTCAGGAACACCACCGGGAACTCGAGGCCCTTCGCCGTGTGCAGGGTCATCATCGTGACGACGCCGGCATCGTCGCCGTCCGGGTCCGGGATGCTGTCGGCGTCCGCGACGAGCGCGACCTGCTCGAGGAACGCGGGCAGCGTCGCCGGGTCGCCCGTCAGCGCCGCCCGCTCCTCGAACTCGCGCGCCACGCTGACGAGCTCCTGCAGGTTCTCGACGCGGCCCTCGTCCTGCGGGTCGGTGCTCGCCTCGAGCTCCGCGACGTATCCGGTGCGGTCGAGCACCGCCTCGAGGACCGCGCTCGGCGGCTCGGCCTCGGCGAGGTCCCGCAGGTCCGCCATCAGCGCGACGAAGTCCCCGATCGCCTTGACCGCGCGGGTGCCGATGCCGGGCGCCTCGGCGCAGCGCTCCAGGGCGGCGGCGAAGGAGATCCGCTCCCGGCTCGACAGCGCCTCGACGCACGCCTCGGCGCGGTCCCCGATCCCCCGGCGCGGGGTGTTCAGCACGCGGCGCACGCTGACGGTGTCGTCCCAGTTCGCGATCGCGCGCAGGTACCCGAGCGCGTCGCGGACCTCCCTGCGCTCGTAGAAGCGCACACCGCCGACGACCTTGTACGGCAGGCCGACGCGGATGAACACCTCCTCGAACACCCGGGACTGCGCGTTGGTCCGGTAGAAGATCGCCACGTCGCACGGCCGGACGCCGTGGTCGTCGCACAGCCGGTCGACCTCGCCCGCGACCCAGGCGGCCTCGTCGTGCTCGTTGTCCGCGACGTACGCGTGGATGGGCTCGCCGTCACCGGAGTCCGTCCACAGGCTCTTGGCCTTGCGCTCGGTGTTGCGGGTGATCACCGCGTTGGCGGCGGAGAGGATCGTCTGCGTGGAGCGGTAGTTCTGCTCGAGCAGGATCGTCCGCGCGTCGGGGTAGTCGCGCTCGAACTCGAGGATGTTGCGGATCGTCGCGCCGCGGAACGCGTAGATCGACTGGTCGGCGTCGCCGACCACGCAGAGCTCGGCAGGGGGGACCTCTCCGCCGCTGGTGAGCTCGCGGACGAGCTGGTACTGCGCGTGGTTGGTGTCCTGGTACTCGTCGACGAGGACGTGCCGGAACCGCCGCCGGTAGTGCTCGGCGACCGCCGGGAACGCCTGGAGCAGGTGCACGGTCGTCATGATCAGGTCGTCGAAGTCCAGCGCGTGCGCCTCGCGCAGCCGGCGCTGGTAAAGGGTGTACGCCTCGGCGAGGATCCGTTCGTTCCCGTTCGACGCCTGCCGCGCGAACGTCTCCGGGTCCACGAGCTCGTTCTTGAGGTTGCTGACCTGCGCGATGAGCGCCCGTGCCGGGTACCGCTTCGGGTCGAGGTCCAGCTCCCGGGCGACGAGGGTCATCAGCCGCCGCGCGTCGTCGGCGTCGTAGATCGAGAACGTGCTCTTCAGGCCCGCGGTCTTCGCCTCCGCCCGCAGGATCCGCACGCACGCCGAGTGGAACGTCGACACCCACATCGCCCGCGCCCGCGCGCCGACGAGGGCGGCCACGCGCTCCTTCATCTCGCCCGCGGCCTTGTTGGTGAACGTGATCGCGAGGATCTCCCCGGGCTGGGCACCGCGCTCGCCGAGGAGGTACGCGATCCGGTGGGTCAGCACCCGCGTCTTGCCGGACCCGGCGCCCGCCACGATGAGCAGCGGGCTCCCGTGGTGGACGACGGCGGCGCGCTGGGCGTCGTTGAGCCCGTCGAGGAGGGCGGCGGAGTCGGGGTGCCGGGAGAGGGTCGTCATCGCGCCTGCGAGTCTAGGCGCCGGGTCGGACAGGCGTTCCGCCACGGCCGTCGGCACGGCGGCTAGGCTGAATCGGTGCAGAGGCTCGCGGGGGACCGGCTGACGCTCGGCCTGCTGTTCGGCGTCTTCGGGTTCACCCAGGGCGCCTGGGCGGCCCGGATCCCGTGGGTGGCCGGGGCGCTGCACCTCTCCCCTGGCGCGCTCGGGCTCGCCCTCCTCGGGCCCGCCGTGGGTGGCCTGCTCGCGATGCCCGCGGCGCCGCCCGTGCTGCTGCGCTGGGGTACCCGGCGTACCGCCGCGGTCGCCGTCGTGGCGCTCGGGGCCGCCCTGGCGCTGCCGGCGTGGTCGCCGTCTCTCGCCGTGCTGGTCGTGACGCTGACGGTCTTCGGCTTCGCCGTCGGGATGCTCGACGTCGCGGCCAACGCCCACGGCGTCGCGGTCGAGGAGGCGCGCGGTCGCCCGACGATGTCCGGGCTGCACGGCGGCTGGAGCCTCGGGGGGCTGACCGGGGCCGCGACGGGCGGGCTGGCCGCCCACGCCGGGATCCCCGCTCCCGTCCATCTCACGGCCGCGGGCGTGGCCACCGGACTGGCGGGGCTGGTCCTCGCGCGGAGGCTCCACCGGGCGCCCGTGCCCCGGGAGACCGGGCCGGTGTTCGCCGTGCCGTCGCGGACCACGTTGTTGCTCGGGCTCGTCGGGTTCGCGTCGATGTTCGCCGAGGCGGGGGTCGCCGACTGGAGCGCGGTCTTCCTCACGACGTCGCGTGGGGCGGGGCCCGGGCTCGCGGCGGCCGGGTACGCCACCTTCTCGGTGTGCATGGCCGCGGGGCGGCTCACCGGTGATGCGGTCGTGCACCGGTTCGGCCGGCGGCGGGTGCTGATCGGCAGCGCGGTGGTGTCCGCGACCGGGCTGCTGCTCGCGGTGGCGGCCCCGTCGGCGGCGGGCTCGGTGGCCGGCTTCGCGGCGGCCGGGCTGGGGACCGCGTGCATCGTGCCGCTGGTCTTCTCCACGGCGGGGTCCGCCGAGAGCGGCCCGGCGCGGGCGCACGCCGTGGCGGCGGTCGTGACGACGAGCTACCTGGGCTGGCTGATGGCCCCGGCGGCGATCGGAGGCGTGGCCCAGGCGACCACGGTCGGGAGCGGGCTCGCGCTCACGGGCGTCCTCACGGGCGCGGCGGCGGTCCTGGCGGCGACTGCGCGAGTCCGGATCGGCGCACCCGCGGAGGTCCCAGCCCTGCCACGTACACGGTGACCAACCCGTGGTCACCGTGGCGCGGTGCAGGTGCCCGGAGAGCCGACGGCACCGATCGGCGACACGCGCCCGTGACGGCGGGCACAGCCCGTTCCCCGGAACGGGGTCCCTGTGCGACACTGAGGGACGTGACGCGCCGTTCGTACGAGTTTTTCTACGGCTACCGGTTCCCGGCAGCCGTCTGAGCGCGCACCCCACCACTCGACGCCCCGGGCACCGCCCGGGGCGTTTCGTCGTCTCGGGCGGGGCCCACGACACCAGGAGCACACCGTGACCGTCCAGACCGACGCCTCGATCGACGACCTGCGCCAGCGGATCGACGAGGTGGACGCCGCCCTCATCGCGCTGTGGCAGGAGCGCGCCGCACTGTCCCGGCAGATCGGTACCGTCCGCATGGCCTCGGGGGGCACGCGGCTCGTGCTCGCCCGCGAGCAGGCCGTCCTCGACCGCTTCCGCGCCGCGCTCGGCGCCGACGGCACCCGCCTCGGGATGCTGCTCCTGAAGGCCGGACGCGGCACGCTCTAGCTAACCTCGGGGTATGAGCTATCCCCCGTCTCCCGCGCCCCTGCCCGACGCCGAGCGCGTCCTCGTGCTCGTCGCCCATCCCGACGACATCGACTTCGGCGCGGCCGGCACCATCGCCCGCTGGGTGGACGAGGGGCTCCAGGTCGCGTACTGCCTCGCCACGCGCGGCGAGACCGGCGGCTTCGACGACACGCCGCGGGAGCGGATGCCGGCCATCCGCGAGGAGGAGCAGCGGGCGGCGGCCGCCGCCGTCGGGGTGAAGGACGTCGAGTTCCTCGACGGGTACACCGACGGGGCGCTGTACGTCACGCACGACCTGCGGCGGGACTTCGCGCGCGCGATCCGCCGCGTCCGGCCGGACCGCGTGCTCACCCAGTCGCCGCTGCGGCGGTGGGACCGCATCGGCATCGGCCACCCCGACCACCTGGCGGCCGGGGAGGCGGCGCTGGCGGCGGTGTACCCGGATGCGCGGAACCCGTTCGCCCACCCGTCCCTGCTCGCCGACGAGGGGCTCGAGGCGTGGACGGTGCCGGAGGTGTGGCTGATGGGCAGCCCGGCGCCGGACCACTTCGTGGACATCACCGACACGTACGAGCGGAAGCTCGCGGCCCTGCGCGCACACGTCTCGCAGACGGCGCACATGGACGGGCTGGACGCGATGCTGCGGGGGTGGCTCACGGCGAACGCCGTCGAGGCGAAGCTCGACACCGGGCGGCTCGCGGAGGGGTTCACGATCCTGCGGACGGAGTAGCTCAGACCAGCCGCCGGTCCACCGCCCAGCGGCTCAGCTCGTACCGGTTCGACATCTGCAGCTTCCGGAGCACGCTCGACGCGTGCGTCTCGACCGTCTTCACCGAGATGAACAGCTCCGACGCGATCTCCTTGTACGCATAGCCCCGCGCGAGCAGCCGCAGGACCTCCCGCTCCCGCGCGGTCAGCAGGTCGAGCTCCGGGTCGTGGACGGGTGCCGCCGGATGCTGCGTGAACGCGTCCAGCACGAAGCCCGCCAGCCGCGGCGAGAACACCGCGTCCCCCTCCGCCACCCGCCGCACGGCGTCGGCGAGCTCGGGGGCCGAGATGGTCTTGGTGACGTACCCGCGGGCGCCCGCCCGGACCAGCCCGATCACGTCCTCCGCCGCGTCCGACACGGACAGCGCGAGGAACCGGACGCCCGGGTGCTCCCGCCGCACCGCCTCGAGCACGGCCCGCCCACCACCGTCGGGCATGTGGACGTCGAGCAGCACGACGTCCGGCTGCAGCCGCCCGATCGCGGCCACCGCCTCGGCGACCGTGCCGGCCTCGCCGACCAGCTCGAGGTGCTGCCCCAGTTCGGCGCGGACGCCGGCCCGGAACATCGCGTGGTCGTCCACCAGGAACACCCGTGGCCCGTTCATGCCGCTCCCCTCGTCGCGCGCGCCATCCGCAGCCGCACCTCGGTCCCCTCGCCGGGGGCGGTACGGATCTCCGCGGTACCGCCGTGGCGCTCCATCCGTTCCACGATGGACCCCCGGACGCCGTGCCGGTCCCCGTCCACCGAACCGAGGTCGAACCCGGCGCCGCGGTCACGCACGAACACGCTCACCGCGTCCGGTTCCACCTCCGCGTACAGCGAGACGGTCGCCACCCCGGCGTGCCTGCCGGCGTTGACCAGGGCCTCCCGGGCCGCCTGGACGAGCGCGACGAGCGGCTCCTCGACCGGCCCGTCGCCGACGACCACGACGTCGACCGTGACGGCGTACGTGTCCTCGACCTCCGCCGCCGCCGCCTCGATCGCCGCGGCGAGGGTCTCCGACGGGGAGGCCGTGGGCTTGTACAGCCAGTTCCGCAGGTCCCGCTCCTGCCCGCGCGCCAGCCGCGCGACCTCGCGGGGATCGTCGGCGTGGCGCTGGATGAGCGCGAGCGTGTGCAGGACCTGGTCGTGCACCACGGCGGCGATGTCGGCCCGGGTCTGCGAGCGGATGCGCTCGGCGCGCTCGGCGCGCAGCTCGACCACCGTCCGCCAGATCCACGGCCCGGCGACGACGGCGACGCCCGCGAGGAGTACCCCGCCGAACAGCAGGCCCTGCCGGATCACCCGCAGCTGTCCGTACCAGACCAGGAACCCGATCAGCCCGACCAGCACCAGCAGCCCGCCGGCGACGAGCCGCGCCGCGGCGTGCGTCCAGAGTCCGCCGAGGGCCGAGAAGGAGCCGTACTCCGACCAGCGCCGCCGCTGCGCCGGGTCCGCGCGGTGCCAGATCACCCCCGCACCGAGGATGACGATGACCGCGGGCCACACCGTGCCGAGCCGGCCGCCGCCGGTGACCAGCCAGCCGAGCAGCAGGACACCGAGCGCCAGGGCCCCGAACGACACGAACTGCCCGGCGTCCCGGTCGTCGGACCGGCCGGCCGGATCGCGCTGGAGGACCGCCCAGAACGACGCGTACAGCACCGCGCCCAGCCCGCCGAACCCGCACAGCACGACGAACGTGAGCCGCACCGCCACCACCGGCAGCCCCAGGTGGTCGGCGATGCCCGCCGCGACACCGCCGAGCACACGGCCGTCCGCGCGGCGGTACAGCCTGCGGTACGGCGTGCTCGCGGTGATCGGTGCCTCCTCGGTGGTACGTGCCGGTCGATGGTCACACGGCGGGACGGCCCGCGACCACGCGGGACGACCCGGAGATCCGCCCCCGGAGAGATCAGGGTCGGCTCAGGGTCGGTCCCCGATGCCCGCCGGGCGGGCCGGGCGGCACGATCGTCGCCATGAGCAGTGAGCCGTCCGCGACGCCGGACCCCGCGACGCCGCCCCCACCCGGGGGCGGCACCCCACCGCCTCCCCCACCGGGTGGCGGCACCCCACCGCCGCCCCCACCGGCTGGCGGCACCCCACCGCCTCCCCCGCCCGGAGGCGGCACCCCACCGCCTCCCCCACCGGGTGGCACCACGATGCCGCCCCCACCACCGCCGCCGGGCCCGCGCTGGCCGTCCGGCCTGTTCCCCCGGACCCGCGAGCCCCGCCTGATCGCCGGCGTCTGCGGCGGCCTGGGGGCCGCCACACGCACCGACCCGGTGGCGTGGCGGGTGTTGCTGGGCGCCCTCGTGCTGTTCGGCGCGATCGGGCACTGGTCCGTGGCCATGCTGGCCGTGTTCGCGTACCTCGTCGGCTGGCTGGTGCTCCCCGAGGAGGGCGAGCGGCACTCCGCCCTCGAGGCGCTGTTCGGCCGCGGCACGTCCAGCGTCTCGACCCCCCTCACCGTGGTGCTGCTGGGCGGCGCGGTCGTCGCGCTGATCGGGGTCCTGGACAGCGCCACGATCCCGCTCGTCCTGCTGCTGGCGAGCGTCGGGCTGGTGGTCTACTACCTCAACCGCGCCGGTCGGCGCGGCGCCCCGCGACCGGCGACCGCCGGGGCGATGCCGACGGGGGCGCCCGCGGACAGCGCGGCGTACTCCCCGGCGTTCGCTCCCCACGGCCCGTACGCCGACCCCGCAGGCACGACGTGGGCCCCGCCAGTACCGCCGGTACCGCCGGTACCGCCGGTGCCGCCCGTACCCCCGGTACCGCCGGAACCGGCGCGGCGCCCGAAGCCGCGCCGGGAGCGGTCCGCACTCGGCCGGCTCACGGTCAGCGTGGTGCTGCTCGCCCTCGGCGGCCTGGCACTCGCGGACCTGCTCGGCGCGGCGGTGCCGGTCAGCGCGTACGTCGCCACCGCGCTCGCGGTCGTCGCGCTGGGCCTGCTGGTCGGCGCGTTCGCCGGCCGGGCCCGTGGTCTGATCGCGTGGGGCGTGCTGCTGAGCCTGGCCCTCGCGGTGACGACGGCGGCCGAACACGCGGACGTGGTCCGGGGCCCGTCCGGGGACCGGACCTGGCGGCCGCTCACCGCGGCGACCGTCCAGCCCGTGTACAAGCACGGGTACGGCAACGTCGTGCTGGACCTGCGGTCGGTGCCGTTCCCGGCCACCGGCGTGGTGTCCACGCGTGTGGACCTCGGCGCCGGCGAGGTCGTCGTCCTCGTACCGCCGACCGCCGACGTCTCCGCGGACGCCCAGGTGGGCGTCGGCCGGGCGCGCGTGCTCGGCGCCGAGCAGAGTGGGCCCGGGACCGACGTGGCCCGGACGGACGTGGGACCGGACGGTCCGGGCGGCGGTCGCCTGGACCTGCGGATCGACCTGGGAGCGGGCAACGTGGAGGTACGACGTGAAGCGGCATGACCTGGACGTGGTCTCGCTGGTGTTCGGTCTGGTGTTCGGCGCGGTGGCGTGCTGGTGGGGCGTGGACCGGGTGGGACGGCTCGACATGCCGCTCGGCTGGCCCCTCGCGGTCGCGCTGCTCGTCGCGGGGGTCGTGGGCCTCCTCGGGGCACTGCCCCGGCGTCCCCGCGGGGACGGCGCACAGACCCGGATCGACGACCTCGACGGCACCGCCGGCCGATGACCGCCACCGTGTCGCTGCTGCTGCTCGTCACCGCGCTCGCGGCGGCGGCGGTGGCGGCGGACACGGCCGCGGACGCGCCCCCGCCCCGGACCACCGGGCGGGGGCGGGGGCGTCCCGGACGCGGGGTGCCCGCGCGGCCTATGCTTCCCGGCGGTAATGCGTCGTCGACGGACAGGTCCGCCCCGTGCCCACTGCGTCCCCCGCCCTCGGAATCCTCGCCACCGGCCCGGCCGGCCGCCTCTCCCGCGTCGCGACCGCGACCCTGATCGGCGAGATCACCCGCCGGCCCGGCCCGCGGGAGCTCCTCGCGGTGGGCGGCCACGAGTCGTCGCTCCACACCCTGCTCACCGCCGTGATGCCCGGCGACCGCGTCACGGTCGTCCTCGAGGACGAGGTGCGGGCCGCGGCCCTGCGGGCCCGGCTCGAGGACGACCCGGCGCTGCGGCACCTCGCCGGCCGCGTGAAGGTCGCGGACGCCCCGGAGACCGGCGCGTGTGTCGAGGCGGCGGTCGTCCTCGCCCCGGTGACGGACGTGGACGCGCTGCTGGCGGAGTACCGCCCGATGATCGCCCCCGGCGGCACGCTGTCGTTCGCCACCACGGCCCTGCCGCGGCGCCGGGTCGGGGACGCGGTGCGGACCGAGACGGTGTTCCGGAACCGTGTGCCGCTCCGGGTGTTCCACCTCGCGTTCACCCCCGCGGACGCCGCCGTGGCCGAGCGGATCGCGCCCGCGTACTCCCCCTCGAGCGTCCCCCTCACCCGCGGCATGGCGCTGGACTCCAACGGTGTCGCCGCCGCCGCCCTCCTCGGCGGGGCCGCCCTCCTGGCACGCCGCCGCGGCGGCCGGGCGTGGCTGGTGCCGGCGATCGCGGCCGTACCGGTCGCCGCGTTCTTCCGGGACCCGCGCCGCCTCACGCCCGAGGAGCCCGGCGCGGTCGTTGCCGCGGCGGACGGCACGGTGCTGTCGGTGGAACGCCTCACCGACGACCGGTTCGGGCCCGGCGAGTGGCTCCGGATCGCGGTGTTCCTGTCCGTGCTGGACGTGCACGTGAACCGGTCCCCCGTTGCCGGGCGGGTGGTGGACGTGTTCCGCGAGGAGGGCGGGTACGCGATGGCCCAGAGCCCCGGCGCCGAGCACAACGTCGCCTGCTACACCGTGCTCGAGACGCCCCGCGGCCGCGTGGCCGTGGCGCAGCGGACCGGCCTGATCGCCCGCCGGATCGTGCACCGGGCCCCGGCCGGCCGGCTCCTCGCGCGCGGCGAGCGGTTCGGGTTGATCCGGTTCGGGTCGCGGACCGACGTGTACCTGCCCGGTGACGCGGCCGAGGCCCTGGTCGGCCCCGGTGACCGCGTGGTCGGCGGGGAGACCGTGATCGCCCGTTACCGCTAGAGCGCCGGGACGGCTCCGCGCTGCCGCAGCCAGAGGATCGGGCCCGAGGCCAGGTACAGCGTGACGGCCAGGGTGAACGTGCCCGGCACGTCGATCATCGCTCCCGCCGTCGGCACGATCCACACCCACGCGGGCAGGCGCAGGACGCGGCCGAGCTTCACGTACGGAAACGTGCTCACCATCAGGAGCGCCAGGGCCCCGACCAGCAGCACGGGCCACGGACCCGGCACCGGGCTCAGCACGACCGACAGCGCGGTGATCGCGGCGGCGATCGTGGTCGGTACGCCGCTGAAGTAGTTGCCGTTCTTCGGCGACACGTTGAACCGGGCCAGCCGCAGCGCCGCGCACACCGCCACGAGCGCGCACGACGACCCGACGAGCGCCGTGGGGGCGTCGCCGGCGAGCCAGATGTACGCGACGACCGGGGTCGCGATGCCGAACGAGCACATGTCGGCGAGCGAGTCCATCTGCGCCCCGAACGGCGTCGACACGCCCAGCTTGCGTGCCAGTCCGCCGTCGAGGCCGTCGAAGACCACGCAGCCGACCAGCGCGAGCGCCGCGACCCGCACGTGGCCGCCGAACGCCAGGAAGATCGCCGACATCCCGAGCACCAGGCTGGCGATCGTGCAGGCGTTGACGAGCGCGAACCGCAGTCGCCGGGCCGGCGTGTGGGGGCCGGTGAGCAGGGGGACGGCCGAGCCGTCCGGCACGGCGCCGGGTGACGTCCACGCGACCGGCGGGCCGACGGGCGGCGGCACGGGGTAGGGCCGCGCCGCGACGACGTGTCTGCTGTCCGCCTCCGTCACGGGCTCCATGACCGCCGTGACACCGGACCGGCCCGCGCGCCGGCCGACCAGGACGCGGCGGGCGAAGGTTCCACTGCGGCTCAGTCTGCGCCGCCACCGGCGGCCGGCGGGACGAGGGCTGTCCACGGACCGCCGCCACCGTCGAGCCCGCACACGTCCTCCCGTCTCGTGCCCACGAGTGCCGAGGGCGTTCTGTCCACCTTGCCACACCCGGACCCGCCGGTGCAGCCACCGATCCGGCGTCAGCGGCCGAGCACCTCGGTGAGGAGCGGCGCGGCGAACAGCTCCCCCACCCGGTCGACGGGGTGCCACGCGGCCGCCGCCGTGGTGCCGCCGACCTCGAGCACCCGGGGTGCCGCGGCACCGTCCACGTCCACGTCGTACACGAGCCGGATCCCGTGGAAGTCCTCCAGCACCCCGCTCGGCGACTGTCCGGTGAAGTGGGTGCTGTACACGCCGGCGAGCGCGCCCACGGTCGCGCGCAGGCCGGTCTCCTCGGCGACCTCGCGGACGAGCGCGGCCTCGGGGTGCTCCCCGTGGTGGACCCCGCCGCCGGGCAACGTCCACGCGGACGGCAGCGGGGCACGCTCCGACAGCTGGGTGACCAGCACGCGGCCGCCCGAGTACGCGAGGCCGTAGGCGGCGAGCCGCTGCCGCCGGACGACGCCCTGCGCGCGGACGACGGGCTCCCCCGGCTCCGGGCGCGCGACGGGCGGCGGGGGCGCCGGCAGGCCCAGCACCGCCGCGGTGAACGGCAGCAGCGGCCGGTCGTCCGTCCCGTACGCCACCGCGTCGGACGTGCCGTCCGTCTCGGGCCGCAGGTCACCGCCGGTGACCTCGGCGTCGTACACGAGGCGGACCGTGTGCAGGGGCAGGCCGCGGACGTCGGTGACATCGCTGTACACGCGCGGCAACCCGGTCAGCCGGACGTCGAGGCCGGTCTCCTCGCGGACCTCGCGGAGCACGGCCTCGGCCGGGTGCTCCCCGTGCTCGACGCCGCCGCCGGGCAGCGCCCAGAGGTCGGGGAAGTCGGACCGCGGCGAGTTCCGGGTCAGCAGCACCGCACCCGAGTCGTCCCGCAGGACCGCGTACGCGGCGACGCGCGTCACTCCCACTCGATGGTGCCCGGCGGCTTGCTCGTCACGTCCAGGACCACGCGGTTGACCTCGGCCACCTCGTTCGTGATGCGCGTCGAGATCGTCGCGAGCACGTCGTACGGCAGGCGGGTCCAGTCCGCGGTCATCGCGTCCTCGCTGGACACCGGCCGGAGCACGATCGGGTGCCCGTACGTGCGCCCGTCACCCTGCACGCCCACCGACCGCACGTCGGCGAGCAGCACGACGGGGCACTGCCAGATGTCCCGGTCGAGGCCCGCCGCGGTCAGCTCCTCGCGGGCGATCGCGTCGGCCCGCCGCAGCAGCTCGAGCCGGTCGGCCGTGACCTCGCCGATGATCCGGATGCCGAGCCCGGGGCCGGGGAACGGCTGGCGCCACACGATCGCCTCCGGCAGCCCCAGCTCGAGGCCGACCTTGCGGACCTCGTCCTTGAACAGCGTCCGCAGCGGCTCCACGAGCGAGAACTGGAGGTCCTCGGGCAGGCCGCCGACGTTGTGGTGGCTCTTGATGTTCGCGGCGCCGGTACCACCGCCCGACTCGACCACGTCCGGGTACAGCGTGCCCTGGACGAGGTACTCGACCTCCTCGCCGTGCGCGCCCGCGTCGGCGACGACCTGGCGCGCGGCCTCCTCGAAGACGCGGATGAACTCGCGGCCGATCGCCTTCCGCTTGGTCTCCGGGTCCGTGACCCCGGTGAGCGCGTCGAGGAACCGCTTCTGCGCGTCCACGACCTCGAGCCGGACGCCGGTCGCGGCGACGAAGTCCTGCTCGACCTGCTCGGCCTCCCCGGCCCGCAGCAGGCCGTGGTCCACGAAGACGCAGGTGAGCTGGTCCCCCACCGCGCGCTGCACGAGCGCGGCCGCGACGGCGGAGTCGACGCCGCCGGACAGCCCGCAGATCACCCGCTTGCCGCCGATCTGGTCACGGATCAGCGCGACCTGCTCCTCGACGATGTTGGCGGTCGTCCACTCCGGACGGCAGCCCGCGATCTCGTACAGGAAGTGCTCGAGCACCGCCTGCCCGTGCTCGGTGTGGAGCACCTCCGGGTGGAACTGCACCCCGGCGAGCCCCCGCGCCGGCGCCTCGAACGCCGCGACCGGCGCGCCCGCGGTCGTCGCCACCACGGCGAAGCCCTCGGGTGCCTCGGAGACCGCGTCGCCGTGGCTCATCCACACCGGCTGCTCGGCCGGCAGGCCGTGGAACAGCGTGCTGTCCGCGCCGGTCACCTCGAGCACCGTGCGGCCGAACTCCCGCAGGCCCGTGTGCGCCACCGTGCCGCCCAGGGCCTGCGCCATCGCCTGGAAGCCGTAGCAGATGCCGAACACCGGCGTGCCCCGCTCGAACAGCGCGGGGTCGACCTGCGGCGCGCCGTCGGCGTACACGCTGGACGGTCCGCCGGACAGGATGATCGCGGCGGGGTCCTTCGCGAGCATCTCGGCGACCGGCATCGTGCTGGGGACGATCTCGGAGTACACGCGGGCCTCACGGACGCGCCGGGCGATCAGCTGCGCGTACTGCGCCCCGAAGTCGACGACGAGAACGGGCCGGGCATCGGGAGCGGTGGAGGTCACGCCGTGGAGTCTATTCGCCGGGCCGGGCCGGCTCATCACGGCGCCGAGTCGCACGGCCGTCCGCCGCCGCTCGTCGCGCTGGGCTCGGGGATCGGCGCGGCCCGGCTGTCCGGGTGACCTGGCCGGGCCTGCTCGGAGATCGGCGGTTGCATGCTGCTCCGCCCAGGTGACATGCCGTAACCGATCGCGGGGAGGCGTCGTTGCACAGAGCGACCCCATGACCCCGGGTCGTACACCCCCCCCGGATCCGGGGTCGCGGTGCCGAGACGAGGGAGCGCTCCCCTCCTCCGACTCCGGAGCGCTCCCTCCCCGGCGCCGCCGGGCGGTCAGTCGGTGACCTCGACCCCCCGCCAGAACGCCACGTGGCCCGCGATCTCGGCAGCCGCGTCCTTCGGCTCCGGGTAGTACCAGGCCGCGTCGCTGTTGACCTCACCGTCCACGGCCACCGAGTAGTAGCTCGCCGTGCCCTTCCACGGGCAGATCGTGTGCGTGCCCGACTCCCGCAGCAGCTCGGTCCGCACGGAGGACGCGGGGAAGTAGTGGTTCCCCTCCACCATCACCGTCTCGTCGCTCTCGGCGATGACGGTGCCGTTCCAGGTCGCCTTGGCCACGGCGTCCCCCTCCTCGGTCAGCGGTCGATGACGAGTTCCACCCGCTGGAACTCCTTGAGATCGCGGTACCCCGTCTTCGCCATCACGCGCTTGAGCGCGCCGAAGAGGTTCAGTCGCCCGCTCGGGGTGTTCGCGGGGCCGGTGAGCACCTCGGCGAGCGTCCCCGCCGGGTACCCCTCGGGCGCGGCGCCGACGTCGCCGCGCGGCAGCTTCGGGTGCGAGGCGACGGCGTCCCACCAGACGCCCCGCGCCGGCGCCCCCGCGGCCTCGCGCAGCGGTTCGCCGAGCATCACGGCGTCCGCGCCGCAGGCGATGGCCTTGGCGATGTCGCCGGAGGTGACGATGTCGCCGTTCGCGATGACGTGGACGTACCGGCCCCCGGTCTCGTCCAGGTAGTCGCGCCGCGCCTCGGCGGCGTCGGAGATCGCGGTGGCCATCGGGACGCGGATCCCGAGCACCTCGTCCGAGGTGGAGCACCAGTCCGCGCCGGTGCCGACGATGACGCCGGCCGCGCCGGTGCGCATGAGGTGCAGCGCGGTCTTGTAGTCCGCGCAGCCGCCGACGATCACCGGCACGTCGAGGTCTGCGATGAACTCCTTGAGGTTCAGCGGGACGTCCACAGTGGACACGTGCTCGGCAGAGACGATCGTGCCCTGGATGACCAGGAGGTCCACCCCGGCGGCGAGCACGGTGGGCGCGAGGTCGAGCGTGTGCTGCGGGGAGATCCGGACCGCCGTCGTCACGCCCGCGTCGCGCATCTCCTTGATGCGGGCGGTGACGAGGTCCGGCTTCACCGGCTCGGCGTAGACCTTCTGGAGGTGCGTGGTGACGTCCTCGGTCCGGGCGACGATCGCGTCGTAGACGGGCCGCGGGTCCTCGTACCGGCACCACAGCCCCTCGGCGTTGAGCACGCCGAGACCGCCGAGCCGGCCCACCTCGACCGCGGTGGCCGGGCTCATCGTCGCGTCCGACGGGTGCGCCACGAGCGGCAGCTCGAACCGGAACGCGTCGATCTGCCACGCCGTCGACACCTCGTCGACGTCGCGGGTCCGGCGCGACGGGACGATCGCCACGTCGTCGAGGTGGTGGGCGCGCTGGGCGGTCTTGCCCATCCCGATCTGCACGACGTCACGCACTGGGAGCTCGATTCCTTCGGAGGGTCAGCGACCGGGGTAGTTCGGCGCCTCGACGGTCATCTGGACGTCGTGCGGGTGCGACTCCTTGAGCCCGGCGGGGGTGATCCGGATGAGCCGGCCCCGATCGCCGAGCTCGGGGATCGTGCGCGCCCCGACGTACCCCATCGACGCCCGCAGCCCGCCGACGAGCTGGTGCGCGACGGCGGCGAGCGGGCCCCGGTACGGCACCTGGCCCTCGACGCCCTCCGGGACGAGCTTGTCCTCGGAGAGGACGTCGTCCTGGAAGTACCGGTCCTTCGAGTACGACCGCGCCTGCCCGCGGGACTGCATCGCGGCGAGCGACCCCATTCCCCGGTACGACTTGAACTGCTTGCCGTTGATGAAGATCAGCTCGCCGGGGCTCTCCTCGACACCGGCGAGCAGCGAGCCGAGCATGACGGTCTCCGCACCGGCCACGATCGCCTTGGCGATGTCGCCGGAGTACTGGAGCCCGCCGTCGCCGATCACCGGCACGCCGGCGGGCTTCGCGGCCCGCGCGGCCTCGTAGATCGCGGTGACCTGCGGCACGCCGACCCCCGCCACGACGCGGGTCGTGCAGATCGAGCCCGGGCCGACGCCGACCTTGATCGCGTCCACCCCCGCGTCGACCAGCGCCTGGGCGCCGCCGCGGGTCGCGATGTTGCCGCCCACCACCTCGACCTCGGTGTCGGCCTTGAGCCGCCGGACCATCTCGATCACGCCGCGCTGGTGGCCGTGCGCGGTGTCCACGACGAGGACGTCCACACCGGCGTCCACGAGGGTGCGCGCCCGCTTGTACGCGTCCTCGCCCACGCCGACGGCCGCGGCCACGACGAGGCGGCCGGAGTCGTCCTTGGTCGCGAACGGGTACTTCTCGCGCTTGACGAAGTCCTTCACCGTGATGAGGCCCCGCAGGCGCCCGCGGTCGTCGACCAGCGGGAGCTTCTCGACCTTGTGCTGCCGCAGCAGGGTCAGCGCGTCGTCCGGGTCCACGCCGACCGGCGCCGTGACGAGCGGCATCGGGGTCATGATGTCGCGGACGCGCCGGGAGTGGTCGGCCTCGAAGCGCATGTCCCGGTTCGTCACGATGCCGACCAGCACGCCGTCGGCGTCGGTGACCGGTACCCCGGAGATCCGGAACTGCCCGCACAGCCGGTCCACGTCCGCCAGCGTGTCGTCCGGCGAGCAGGTGATCGGGTTGGTGACCATGCCCGCCTCGGACCGCTTCACCATGTCGGCCTGCTGGGCCTGGTCGTCGATGGAGAGGTTCCGGTGCAGCACGCCCACGCCGCCCTGCCGGGCCATCGCGATCGCCATCCGGGCCTCGGTGACCGTGTCCATCGCCGAGGAGAGCAGCGGGATCCGCACGCTGATGCGCCGGGTCAGCCGGGAGGTGGTGTCGACCTCGCTCGGGATGACATCGCTCTCCGCCGGCTGCAGGAGCACGTCGTCGTACGTGAGGCCGAGCGGCAGGAACGGCTCGGGAACGCCGGCGGGCGTGAGGTCCATGGGACTTCTTCCGGTCTCGGGGCGGGTCGGGGAGGCGGGTGGGGGGTCGAAGGCCCATCGTACGGCGACGCCCCGGTCGTCCGGGACCGGCGGGGTGACCCGACGGCGGACGCGTGGCGGTTGTGCGGGCTACGGTGGGGGTGTGCACGACGAGCCACTCGACCCCTTCGCCGGGGACCCGTCCGACCCGGCGGCCGCGCTGGACGACGCCGACGACGGCGACTCCGCCGCGCCGCTGACGCCGGCCGAGCGGCAGGACGTCCTGGACGACCTCGCGGACCTCGAGGTCTACGAGGCCCTGCTCGGGCCCCGGGGTGTGCGCGGCCTGGTGGTGGACTGCGACGACTGCCGCGTGCCGCACTACTTCGGCTGGGACCTGCTGCGCGCGAACCTGCGGCACCTCGTGGACGCCGGCGAGAGCCGGGTGCACGAGCCGGCGTTCGACCCGGACCCGGCGGACTACGTCACCTGGGAGTACGCCCGGGGGTACGTCGACGGCATCCAGGACGCCGTGGACGACGACGACGACGACCTCGACGGGCCCGACGACGGCCGTTAGCGCTGCGGCAGCAACAGCCGCAGCAGGGCCTGCCCCTCGCTGGTGAGCCCCTCACCACCGGACGACGGCGCCCGGCTGCCGGGCGAGGGCCGGGGCGACCCGCCCGGCCGCGCACTCGGCGACGGCGACGGCTGCCCGGTCGGCGACGGCCGCGGGGACGGCCAGCCCGAGGGACTCGGAGCCGGGCTCGGCGACGTGCTCGGCCCGGTGGGCGGCGCGGTCGACGGAGTGCCCGACGGGCTCGCGGACGGCGTCCCGGACGGCGACGCCGACGGGCTCGGCGACGCGGTGGGTTCCGGAGCGGCCGGCGGGGCGCCGAGACGACGGCGCAGGTCCGCCGCCCGGTCCCGCAGCTCGCGCTCGCCGTCGCCCAGGCGTACCCGGGAGGTGTCCCGCTCCGCCTCCGCGAGGTAGCGGGCGGCCTCGTCGTGCCGCTCCGCCGCGGCGGCCTCGTCGGCGAGGCGCAGCAGGTCACGCGCGCGGCCGGCCGCCTCGAGGGACTGCACCCGGTCCGCCGCCACCACGCGGGTGATCGGCCACAGCGCGCTGCCGGGGCCCGCCTGCGTCGCCGCGGCGGCGACACCGCCGAGGGTGGCGAGCCCCAGCGCGGAGGCCACGGCGGCCGAGCCGAGGCCCCGGCGGACGTGGTGGCGGAGACCGGCGAGGCGTCGTGGCCGCACCGGCTCGGCGTCGAGGTCGCGCCGCCAGCCGGCCAGCGCCAGCGCGAGCGGGTCGTCGTCGGGGACGGCGCCGGAGCCGAGGGCGTCGAGGAGCACGTCGTCGCGGCGGATCGCGTCCAGGGAGCGGCGCTGCCTCACGCGGGCACCTCGCCGAGCCGGTCACGCCCGCCCCGGTCACGCCCGCCCCGGTCCCGGCCGGCCCGGTCCCGGCCGGCCCGGTCCCGGCCGATCAGCTCGCGCAGGCGGGCGAGCGCCCGGTGCTGGGTGACCCGCACGGCACCCGGCGTCATGCCGAGGGACTGGCCGGTCTCCTCCGCGGACAGCCCGACGGCCACGCGCAGGACGAGCACCTCGCGGTGGGCGGGCGGCAGCGTGTCGAGCAGGTCGTGCACCTGGCGGGACGTCTCCGCGGCGAGCGCCTCCGACTCCGGCCCGCGGGCGGGGTCGACGACCTCCGGGAGCACCTCGACGGGACGGCTGAGGTCCCGGACCGCGCCGCGGTGGGCGTCGGTGACCTTGTGCGCCGCGATCCTGAACACGAACGCGCTGAACGGCCGCCCCACGTCGCGGTAGCGCGGCAGCGCGTTGAGGACCGCCAGGCAGACCTCCTGGGCGACGTCGTCGGCCGTCGTGTGCGCGGCCCCTCCCGCCCGGCCCAGCCGGGCCCGGCAGTACCGCACGACCATGGGACGGATCCGCGCCAGCAGTTGCTCGATGGCGCGGGGCTCGTCGTCGGCCGCACGGGCGGCGAGCGTGTTCAGCTCGCCCTCCGGTGCGCTCTTCGCCGCCACCCGACCTCCAGTCACTCCGCCACGGGACGGGTTCGACCGTAACGCGGTCACGCAGCGTGCCCGGGTGGGCCCCCCGTCAGGAGACGATGCCGAGGCGGAAACCGGACGCCACGGCATGGGCCCGGTCGTTGACCCCGAGCTTGCGGAAGAGGCGTCTGGCGTGCGTCTTCACGGTGTCCTCGGACAGGTACAGCTCCCGTCCGATCTCCCCGTTGCTCTTGCCCTCGCACATGCCCCGCAGCACCTGGAGCTCGCGCTCGGTGAGCGCGACGCGGCGGCGGGCGGCCTCCTGGCCGCGGACGGTGCTGCCCGGCAGGTCGCCGGCGAGCGCGTGCGCCAGCGCGATCGCGAGGTCCTCCCGGGACAGGTCGACCCGCAGGAAGCCCCGCGCCCCGGCCACCATGGCGGCGGTGACCAGGGCCGGGTCGTCGTCCACCCCGACGACGAGCACGGCCGCGGCCGGGTCGCGCCCGGCGAGCAGGCGGGTCGTCTGGACCCCGTCCGGGTCGGTCAGTGCGGCGTCGACGAGCACGAGGTCGGCGGGGGCGGCGGTGTAGCGGGCGAGGGCCTCGCGGCCGCTCGCGGCGGTTCCCACGACGCCCATGCCCGCGATCCCCGCCGCACACAGCGCGAGGCGCTGACGGACGACGGGTGAAGCGATGCAGATCAGCACGGACGGCACGCCGGACCTCCCCTGATGTGTTGCCGACCGTGTTCTCTTCGGCACGGCAGGGGACGGACTGGACCCCCGTCCCATGACGAGTTGATGCGGATTCGTTGCCGGGAGGTGGGCGGGGACGTGGGCGGGGGCCCGTCAGCGCACCCCGAGCGCCGCCAGGTCGGGCCTGGCGAGCCACGCGGCGCGATCCGCCGGCGGCAGGCCGCCCGCGATGCCCGCGACCGCGGCCCGGGCGCCGCGCAGGTGGGCGGCGGCGCCGTCGGGGTCGGTCGGGCCGAGGAGTGCACCGAGCAGCGCGCGGGCGACCCACTCCAGCGGCAGGGCGCCGAGACCCTCGGCCAGCGTCGCCGCGCGGCGGAGGGCCGCGGCCGCCTCGTCGGCACGCCCGCCCGCACCCTGCAGCTCCCCCACCAGCGAGGCCCCGAGGAACAGCAGGCTCTTCGCGACGTGCCGGGGCGCCTGCGCGGCCTCGCTGTCGGCGACGGACCGCCGCGCCTCCGCGACCGCGGCCACGGGGTCACCGTCGAGCAGCGCGACCTCGGTGGTCACCCAGCCGAGCCGGACCCGGTGCCGCCACGAGCCCTCGGGCAGGACCGCCGCGGCCCCGCGCAGCAGCCGGCGCGCGTCCGTACCCCGGTGCAGCCCGACGGCGTCGGCGGCGAGGCCCAGCTGCGCGTCGAAGACGGCGTCGGGCGCGTCCGTCAGCGGCAGGGCCGCGTTGTCGAGGCGCTCGGCGTCGGTGTGCCGGCCGAGCTGCCGGTAGATGCTCGCGGCGGTGGAGGCGGCGAGGGACGCGTACCGGGGCTGCGGGATCCCGGCTCCCCCGGGCGGCGCGAGGAGCTCGAGCGCGGCGCCGTACCGGCCGAGCGCGCCGAGGGCCACCCCGGACAGCCACCGCGCACGGGCACCGTCCGGAGTGGACGGATCGGCGGACGCCTCGCGGAGAGAGGTGAGCGCATCGGCGGGTGCACGGTGGAAGAGCACGTGTTCCGCGTGCCCCACCGGCCCACCCCCGTCGTCCATCGTGGACAGCGTACCGGTGCGCCGGTCAGGGGGCGGCGGCGCGGAGCAGCATCCGGACCGCGTCGGTCAGCGAGGTCGCGTGCCCCACGCGCGGCGGCAGCAGGTCCCGGTCCCACCCCGGACCGGCCGTGATCACCGCCACGGGCGGCCGGGTGACCGGCAGGGCGGCCAGCAGGGCCACGTCGGCCGTCGCCGGTACGTGGGACCACAGCACGAGCGCGCTCGGACCGGTGCGGCGCACCGCGGCGGCGATCGCCGTGGCGGGTGTGGCGGGACCGAGCTGCCGCGCCGCGGCGCCGTGCTCGGCGACGGCGGCGGCGAGCGCGGACATCGGCAGGTTGTGCAGCTCGCCCGGCGCCGAGGCGAGCAGGAGCGGCCGGCCGTGCGCGGGCTCCGGACCGCGCAGTGCGTGGTCCCGGAACACCGCGTCGACGGTGTACGAGACGAGGTGCTCCACCTCGACTCCCTCGCCCGTCGTCTCCCAGCGGCGGCCGATCGCGCTCACCACCGGCCGGACCAGCTCGTCCCACGTGTGGATCACGCCGTGCTCGGCGAGCGACTGCCGCACGAGCCGCGCGACCCCGAACGTGTCGAGGGCCATCGCCGCGGCGGCGAGGCCGCGCTGGCCGGGGTGGCCCCCGGGGAGGGCGATGACGCGCCCGCCGGGCCCGCCGGGGCCCGCCTTGCGGATCGCGGTGTCCTCGGCCTCACCGTGGGCGGACAGGACCGCGCGGGCCGCGTCCGCGGCCGGCATCCCGGACAACGTGAGCCGCCGCATCGCCTGGAGCCGCTGGAGGTCGCCGTCGGTGTACCGCCGGTGGGTGCCGCTCTCGTGCGCGCTCGGGCCGAGCCCGTACCGCCGGGCCCAGGTGCGCAGCGTCGCGGGTGCGACACCGAGCCGCCGGGCGACGGCGGCCACCGTCAGCACGAGGTCGGTGCCGGCGTCCGTTGACTCGGTGCGATCCACACCGCTCGAGATATCGGCGGTCACGCGCCCATGATGGTTGGCGACACACCCTCGAAGCAACTTGAACAATTTCTGCAACGAAGCACTTGAACAACCTGTGGCGCGCTTGCTACGTTCTCGGTGCGGCCCCTGAACCCGGCCGCAACTCGGAAAGCCGAAGCCTCTGACGACCCACCGGTCGAACCAGGGCCAGGCGAGTCAGAGGAGGACGACGACATGGCTGACGTACGACGCCTTCCCGGCCCCAACGCGGACCTCTGGGACTGGCAGCTCCACGGCAAGTGCCGCGGCGTGGACAGCTCGCTCTTCTTCCACCCCGAGGGCGAGCGAGGCCCGTCGCGCGCCCGCCGGGAGGCAGAGGCGAAGGCCATCTGCGGGACCTGCCCGGTCATCAGGCAGTGCGCCGCGCACGCCCTGCAGGTGCGTGAGCCGTACGGCGTCTGGGGCGGCCTCTCCGAGGGCGAGCGCGAGCAGCTCATCGCCACCGGCCGCACCCGCATCGTCGCGATGGGCTGAGGCCCGAGACGCACCCCCTCGGCGCCTCGGCGGAGACGACCACAGGCCCGGCCCCCACCAGGGAACCGGGCCTGTCGTCTGTCCAGACCGTCCACACGAGACACGGCAGGCCCGGACCCCGTGCGGGGCCCGGGCCTGCGTGCTGTCCGGCTAGAAGCCGGGGCCGTGGCTGTGGCCGTGCCCGTGGCTGTGACCGTGGCCGTCGCCGCCGTGGTCACCCACCGGCTCCGCCGGCTTCTCCACGATCAGGCTCTCGGTGGTGAGCAGCAGCGCCGCGATCGACGCCGCGTTCGCCACCGCGCTCCGGGTCACCTTGACCGGGTCGACGATGCCGTTCGCGAGCAGGTCCACGTACTGACCGGACGCCGCGTCGAGACCCTGCTCCCACGGGAGTTCCCGTACCCGCGCGACCTCGACGTAGCCCTCGCGGCCGGCGTTCTCGGCGATCCACCGCAGCGGCTCGTCGAGCGCCCGCCGGACCACCAGCACGCCGGTGGCCTCGTCACCCGTGAACGTCAGCTCGTCCAGCGCCGCGGCGGCGTGGACCAGCGCGGCACCGCCGCCGGGGACGATGCCCTCCTCCACGGCCGCGCGGGTCGCGGAGATGGCGTCCTCGAGACGGTGCTTGCGCTCCTTGAGCTCGACCTCGGTCGGCGCGCCGACGCGGATCACCGCGACGCCCCCGGCGAGCTTGGCGAGCCGCTCCTGGAGCTTCTCGCGGTCCCAGTCGGAGTCGCTGTTCTCGATCTCGCTCTTGAGCTGCCGGACGCGCGCCTCGACGTCGTCCTGGGTGCCGCCGCCCTCCACGATCGTCGTGCTGTCCTTGGTGACCGTGACGCGGCGGGCACGACCGAGGACGTCGAGCCCCGCCTGCGACAGCTCGAGACCGACCTCCTTGGAGATGACCTGACCGCCGGTGAGGACCGCGAGGTCCTGGAGCATCGCCTTGCGGCGGTCCCCGAAGCCCGGCGCCTTGATCGCGACGACGGGCAGCGTCTTGCGGATCGCGTTGACGACCAGCGTGGACAGCGCCTCGCCCTCGACGTCCTCGGCGACGATGAGCAGCGGGGCCTTGGCGTCGAGGACCTTCTCGAGGAGCGGCAGCAGCTCCTGGATCGAGGAGATCTTGCCGTCGGTGATGAGGATGTAGGCGTTCTCGAGCACCGCCTCCATGTTCTCGGGGTCCGTCACGAAGTACGGCGAGATGTACCCCTTGTCGAACTGCATGCCCTCGGTGAGCTCGAGGTCGGTCACCGTGGAGTTCGACTCCTCGACGGTGATCACGCCGTCCCGGCCGACCGCGTCCATCGCCTTGGCGATGAGGTCGCCGATCGCGGCGTCCTGCGCCGAGATCGTCGCGACGTGCGCGACGTCCTCGGTGGACTCCACCCCGATCGCCTTGGCCAGCAGCCGGTCGGACACCGCCGTCACGGCGGCCTCCATGCCGCGCTTCAGCGCGGTGGGGTTCGCGCCGGCGGCCACGTTGCGCAGGCCCTCGCGGACCATCGCCTGTCCGAGCACGGTCGCCGTCGTGGTGCCGTCGCCCGCGACGTCGTTCGTCTTGGTCGCGATCTCCTTGGCGAGCTGCGCGCCGAGGTTCTCGAACGGGTCGACGAGGTCCACCTCCCGCGCGATCGTCACGCCGTCGTTGGTGATCGTCGGGGCGCCGAACTTCTGGTCGAGCACGACGTTGCGCCCGCGGGGGCCGAGGGTGACCTTGACCGTGTCCGCGAGCTTGTCGACGCCGCGCTCGAGTCCCTTTCGCGCGTCGTCGGAGAAGCTGAGGATCTTCGCCATCTGTCGGGTCCTTTCACGCGACTGCCCCGGTGCCGTACGGCTCCGGGGCAGTCTGCAGCGCGGGTTACTTCTCGATGACCGCGAGCACGTCGCGGGCGGACAGGACGAGGTACTCCTCGCCCGCGTACTTCACCTCGGTGCCGCCGTACTTCGAGTAGAGGACGGTGTCCCCCACGGCGACGTCGAGCGGCACACGGTTGCCGTTGTCGTCGAAGCGGCCGGGGCCGACAGCGATGACGGTGCCCTCCTGCGGCTTCTCCTTGGCGGTGTCGGGAATGACGAGCCCGGACGCCGTGGTGGTCTCGGCCTCGTTGGCCTGGACGACGACACGGTCTTCGAGCGGCTTGATCGTCACCTTGGTCGCGGTGGTCACTGTCGGACCCTCCTGGGTTTCGTTCGTCTGCGAGTCGTGTGACCCGTAGGGCGCATCCGTCGTCGCGGGAAGCCGGACCGCCGCCGCGGGATTGGCACCCTCGAGGTGAGAGTGCCAATCGGAAGGCTAGGACCGCGGCTGGCACTCCGTCAAGGTGAGTGCCAACGACGGGCCGTTCCGGGCCCCTGCGAGACTGCACCCGTGCTCACCCCGCCGACGCTCGCCGCGCTGCGTACCCCGGCGGGTACCGAGGTGTTGCGCCGGGCCGCGGAGCTCGGGACGGGTGACGACCGGGTGCTCGCGACCACCACCGCGCTCCGCGCCGCCGGGCACTCCCCCGAGCTCGTCGCCGCGGCCGTGGGGACGGTACGGCTGCGGGCGCGGGCGGCGGCGAAGTTCGGTGCCGACGCGGACGCGATGTTCTTCACGCCGGACGGGGTCGAGCAGGCCACGCGCGCCTCCGTCGCGGCGCACCGGGCCGAGCGGTTCGCCGGGATCGCGCGGGTGGCCGACCTGTGCTGCGGCATCGGCGGGGACCTCGTCGCGCTGGCCAGGGCCGGGGTGTCCGTGACCGGCGTCGACGCCGATCCGCTCACCGCCGCCGTCGCCGCCGCGAACGCCGAGGTCCTCGGGCTCACCGACCGGGTCGCGGTCCGGTGCGCCGACGTGACGACGCTGGACCTGCGCGGCGTGGACGCCGCCTTCTGCGACCCGGCGCGGCGCAGCGGGGGGCGGCGGGTGTTCGACCCGTCGGCGTACTCGCCGTCGTGGGACTTCCTGATGTCCCTGGTCGCGACCGTGCCGCGCGTCGGGCTCAAGGTCGCGCCGGGCATCGACCACGCGCGCCTGCCGCCGGGGGTCGAGGCCGAGTGGGTGTCGGACGGCGGGGACGTCAAGGAGGCCGCCCTGTGGTGCGGCGACCTCGCCTCGGGTACCCCGCGCCGCGCGACCCTGCTGCCGTCCGGGGCCACGCTGACCGGGACGGGGACGGCGCTGTCACCGGTCGGGCCCGTGCAGGAGTGGCTGTACGACCCGGACGGCGCCGTCGTCCGGGCGCACCTCGTCGCGGAACTCGCGGCGTCGCTCGGTGCGACCGGGATCGACCCGACGATCGCGTACCTCACGTCGGGGCGGCTGATCCCGACCCCCTTCGCGCGGGCGTACCGGGTGGACGAGGTCATGCCGTTCTCGCTCAAGAGGTTGCGTGCCGCGCTGCGCGCCCGGGGGGTCGGCCGGGCGGAGATCAAGAAGCGGGGCTCGGCGGTGGACGTCGAGACACTGCGGCGGGACCTGCGGCTGGCCGGCGACGGTGAGGCCACCGTGGTGCTGACGCGGGTGGGCGCGAAGCCGACGGTCCTCCTGTGCACGGCGGTGCGCTGAGCGACGTCGGCGTGGTCAGCGCCGCCCGGGCGGTGGAGGATGGGGGCGTCCCGACCCGAGGAGCAGCCATGGCCGTCTGCGAGGTCTGCGGGAACGACTACGACAAGAGCTTCGAGGTGGTGGCCGCGGGGGCGCGGCACTCGTTCGACAGCTTCGAGTGCGCGATCCACCGCATGGCGCCGGTGTGCGAGCACTGCGACTGCAAGGTGATCGGCCACGGTACCGAGGTGGACGGCCACTTCTACTGCTGCGCCCACTGCGCCCGGGAGGCCCATGCCGCGGCCGCGGTGAGCGACCGGGCCTGAGCGCGGTCAGGTCAGCGCGCCCAGGAACACCCGCCCCGCCGCCGCGCCGTCCACACGCTCCGCCAGCTCGACGCGCGCCCCGCAGCGCGACCCCGGCCGGGTCGTGAGCAGGTCCGGCCTCACGACGGCCGCGACCGCGCCCGCGTCGCCGAGCCCCGCACCCCGCGCGACCTGCCACGCGGCCAGGCGGCCGACCAGCCGCGCCGCCGGGTCGGGCGAGGCGCACAGCGGACCCACGTCGGCCTGCGACAGCGGGACGTCGGCGAACACCGGCCCGTACACGGTCACCCGCCCCACGGCGGCGAACACCGCCGCGGCGGCCTCCGGATCCGCGTCGAGGTTGGGGTCCGGGCCGGCGAGCCCGCCCGACACGACCAGGTGCCCGATGCGCGCGAGGTCCGGGCCGAGCATCGCGAGCGTGGTGAGCGGGCCGAGCGCCACCACGGTGACGCCGTCGGCGAGCACCGCCCGCAGCAGGTCCGGCGCCGGGCCCCACGCGGGCCGGGCCGGCGGCGGCAGCTCCAGGTCCCCGAGGCCGTCGCGGCCGTGCACGGACCGGGGCGGCACGGGTACCCCGGAGAGCGGGACGGCCGCGCCGCACCCCACCGGCACCGCAGAGCCCAGCACGTCGAGGACGGCGAGGGTGTTGCGGACGGCGCGGTCGCGCGGAACGTTGCCGTACCCGCAGGTCACCGCGCGCACCCGCAGCGTCCGTACGGCGAGGACCAGTGCCAGCGCGTCGTCCACGCCCGTGTCGACGTCGAGGACGACCTCAGCGGTCGACCGCACCGAAGTCCCACGACCGCGCGGTCTGGGCCAGCTGGTACCGGGGCGGCGACTCGGGATCGACCGGGTTGCCACGCCAGCGGCTCACCACCACGACCCGGCCGTCGGTGGAGGTGAGCACCTCGCTGGACACGTGGTCGGGCCGTACCTCGAGCGCCGGTACCGCGGCCTCGCACACCCACGACAGCACGTCGGCGTGGGTGTCGGGGTGGGCGACGACCTCCCACATCCGGACGATCACACCCGCACCGCCTCGACCGGCATGGACGAGTCGGCCGGGATGTCGAGCGCGGACGGCGGTCGCCCGGCCGCGACGAGGTGCGACCCGAGGGCGGCCACCATCGCGCCGTTGTCGGTGCACAGGCCCGGCCGGGGTACCCGCAGCGCGATCCCGGCGGCCGCGCAGCGCTCGGCGGCCAGCGCGCGGAGGCGCGAGTTCGCCGCCACCCCGCCGCCGATGACCAGCGTGCCGACGCCGCGCTCGCGGCAGGCGGCGACGGCCTTCGCGGTGAGGACGTCCACCACCGCCTCCTGGAACGACGCCGCCACGTCGGCCACCGGCACGGGCTCCCCGGCGCGCTCCCGCGCCTCGACCCACCGCGCGACGGCGGTCTTGAGGCCGGAGAACGAGAAGTCGTACCGGTGTTCGGCGAGGTCCCGCGGGCCGGTCAGCCCGCGCGGGAACGCGATCGCCACCGACGACCCGCTGCGCGCGGCGCGGTCCACGTGCGGCCCGCCGGGGAACGGGAGCCCCAGCAGCCGCGCCACCTTGTCGAACGCCTCGCCGGCCGCGTCGTCGATCGTCGCGCCGAGGGCTTCCACGGTCAGCGTGAGGTCGTCGACCGCGAGGAGCGAGGAGTGGCCGCCGGACACCAGCAGGGCGACCGCGGGTGCGGGCAGCGCGCCGTGCTCGAGCGTGTCGACGGCGACGTGGGCGGCGAGGTGGTTCACGCCGTACAGGGGCTTGCCGGCGGCGAGCGCGTACGCCTTCGCGGCCGCGACGCCCACGAGCAGCGCGCCGGCGAGGCCCGGACCGGCAGTGACCGCAATCGCGTCCACATCGGACAGCGCAACGCCCGCATCGGACAGTGCACGATGGACGGTCGGCACCATCGCCTCGAGGTGTGCCCGGCTCGCGACCTCCGGCACCACACCGCCGAACCGGGCATGACTTTCCACACTGGACGCTATGGCGTCGGCGAGCAGGGTGTGACCACGGACGATGCCGACACCCGTCTCGTCGCAGGACGTCTCGATGCCCAGCACCAGCGGCTCGGACTTCACAGGTCCTCCTTGACCATGACGAGGGCGTCGGTGTTCGAGGGCTGGTAGTACCCGCGGCGCACGCCGGTGACAACGAACCCGCGCCGGGTGTACAGCCGTTGCGCGGTCGCGTTGTCCGCGGCGACCTCGAGGGCGATCTGGGACGCGCCTCGCCGCGCGGCCTCCCCGAGCAGCGCGTCGAGGAGCCGGGCCCCGAGCCCGGTGCCCTGGGCGGAGCGGCGGACGGCGATGTTCTGCACCCACGCCGAGTCGGGGTACACGCAGAGCCCGGCGTACCCGAGGACGTCGTCTCCGGCGACGGCGACGAGGTACCACCGGTCGGCGGCGGCGAGCTCCGACCAGAACATCCCGGCCGTCCACTGCTCGACCCCGAACAGCTGCTCCTCGATCGGCAGCACCTGGGCGATGTGCCACCAGCGCATCGGCGCGAGCTCGGCAGTCGCCACCGTCATCCGAGCACGCTCTTCCGGGCGGCCGGTTCGACGGCGTCGGGGCGGCGGAGGTACAGCGGGGTCAGCGCCTCGGTCGGCGCGTCCGCGGCGACCCGGGCCGCCGCGAGCGACAGCAGGCTCGAGGCGTCGGGGTGGTCCGGCGCCGCGACGGGGAGGCCCAGGACGTCGGCGTACAGCCGCGCACCGGCGCCGACCCCACGGCGGGCACCCCACTCGGCGGCGGCCTCCGCGACGGCGGCGGGCCGGGAGACCGCGGGCTCGGTCAGCCGCTCGCCGGTGCCGCCGTAGACGGCCCAGTAGACCTCCCGGCGCCGCGCGTCGGTCGCGACGAGGAACGGCGGGCCGTCGTCGGCGACCGCGGCCGCGAGCGCGTCGAGCGAGCAGACGCCGTACGCGGGGACCCGCAGCGCATCGGCGAACGCCGCGGCGGTGACCAGGCCGACGCGGAGCCCCGTGAAGGGCCCCGGCCCGACGCCCGCGACGACCGCGCCGAGGTCCGCCGGCGTACGGCCCACGGCCTCCAGGCAGGCGGTGATCAGCGGTGCGAGCGCCTCGCCGTGCTTCTTGCCGTCGACGAGGGAACGCTCGGACAGCACCCGGCAGTGACCGTCGCCCACCTCCCCCACCCCGGCGGTGACGGCGGCGGAGGACGTGTCGAGGAGGAGGACCAGCACGACTGCCGAGCCTAGCTCGGGCCGGCGACGGCGAGCGGCCCCGGTCCGTCCGCCGGGCTCAGCGGAACCGCGCGACCAGCTCCCGCTTCAGCACCTTGCCGGACGGGCCGAGCGGGAACGCGTCGACGAACTCGATCCGCCGGGGGTACTTGTACGCGGCCAGGTGTGACCTGCTCCACGAGACGATCCCGGCGGCGTCGGGCTCCACCCCGTCCGCGGGCACGATCACCGCGCAGACCTCCTCGCCGAGCCGGGCGTCCGGGACCCCGATCACGGCGACCTGCGCGATCGCCGGGTGGCGGAGCATGACCTCCTCGATCTCGCGCGGGTACACGTTGTAGCCGCCGCGCAGGACCATGTCCTTCTTGCGGTCGACGATGGTCAGGTACCCGTCCTCGTCGCGGGTGCCGAGGTCGCCGGTGCGGAACCAGCCGTCGACCATGACGGCCGCGGTGTCCTCCGGCCGGTTGAGGTACCCCAGCATCACGCAGTGGCCGCGGACCACGATCTCGCCGAGCTGGCCGGGCGGCAGGAGCTCGATGCGC
>DASWRY010000009.1:0-36241 GCA_036402915.1 Mycobacteriales bacterium | reverse complement strand
GGACCGCTCCCCCGGTACGAGCACGCGGACGCCCCCGTGGTCCAGGTGGTACGCGGGCAGCGCCTCGGCGGGGCTCGCGGGATTCAGAGAGCCCCACTGCCCCCGCGCGCCCGCCACCTCGAACGGCCGCCCCTCCACCTCCACCCGCACCCCCGTCATCGGGAACTGCCGCAGCGTCCACGCCAGCTGCGCCGACAGCAGGGCACGCTCCGCCGCGCCGGCGGAGGCAGCCTCGGCGGTGAGGTCGACGACCAGCACGTCTCGGTCGGACACGACGTTGCCGCGCAGCCGCGTCCCGGGCGGGAACGCGCTCCGCACCCCCGGCGACAGCCACGCCGAGGGACCGCCGAGGAGCAGCCGCACCAGCTCGGTGGGCTGCGCGTTGCCGAGCGCACGGTCGAGGTACCGGAGGTCGGGGACCATCCGCCGCGCACCGGCGGACGCGAAGTAGACCGTGAACGGCGCGTACACCTGGGTGAAGTAGACGTCCTGCAGGTACACCCCGGGCGGCGGCGCGGCGACCTGCCAGGCCCCGCCGTTCCGCCGCAGCCGGAACGTCAGGTCGACGGGTCCCGGGTCCGGCGTGAACGACCCGTCGGCCCCCACGGCCCCGACCATCGTCCCGAGCACACGGACGCCGTCGTTCCCGGTCTGGGCGACGTCCCGCAGGTGGAACACCCGGACCGGACCGGCGTCGGGCCAGGCCCGGCGCGCCTCCCGGGTGAGGAAGCTCCGCGCGACCGCGTGCCCGCCGTCGCTCGACACGGCGGATCCGAGGAACGCGCGGACCACCTCGACCGGCCCCGCCCCGGGCACGGGCCCCGGCGCCTGCACGCGGACGTCGGGCTGCTCCCCGTCGCCACGGACGGGCGGGACGGTACGGACCGTCACCGGCACCCCGCTGTCGGGCACCGCGGCACAGCCCGCCAGCGTGAGGAGGAGCGTGACCAGCAGGGCGGCTCTACGCACCCGTGACCCCGGCCAGCGCCGGCGGTCCCGCGTCCGCGGGGACGAGGGGCAGCGGGGAGGCGGTCAGCCGCTTCGTCGGGTCGATGGGCAGCGTGAGGCGGAACTGCGCACCGAGGCCGGGCTCGCCCCACGCCTGCAACCAGCCGCCGTGCAGCCGCGCGTCCTCGAGGCTGATCGAGAGGCCGAGGCCGGTACCGCCGGTCTGCCGCGCCCGCGACGGGTCGGCGCGCCAGAACCGGTTGAACACGATCTGCGACTCCCCCGCCCTGAACCCCACCCCGCGGTCGCGGACCGTGATCGCGACCGCGTGGGCGTCCCGGGCGAGCACCACGTCGATCGGGCGGCCCTCGCCGTGCTCCACGGCGTTGCCGAGCAGGTTCCGCAGTACCCGCCCGACGCGGCGCCGGTCGACCTCCGCGACGACCGCCTCGTCCGGCAGGGTGACGCGGAGGTCGGAACCGGCCCGTTCCGCGAGCGGCCGGATGAAGTCCACGGACTGCCGGACCAACTCGCCGAGATCGGCGGCCTCCGCCTCGAGCACCGCGAAGCCCGCGTCGTACCGGCTGATCTCGAGCAGGTCGGTGAGCAGCGACTCGAAGCGGTCCACCTCCGTCTGGAGGAGCTCCGCGGCACGGCGCAGGTGGGGGTCGAACTCGTCCCGCGCCGAGTACAGCACGTCGGCCGCGAGCCGCACGGTGGTGAGCGGCGTCCGCAGCTCGTGGGACACGTCCGAGGTGAACCGCCGCTGCAGCCGGGACAGGTCCTCGAGCTGGACGATCTGGCGCTGCAGGTTCGCCGCCATCTGGTTGAAGGACGTCGCGAGCCGCGCGAGGTCGTCCTCGCCGACGACCCGCATCCGCTCCTGGAGGAGCCCGGCGGACAGGCGCTCGGCCGTGCGCGCGGCGGCCCGGACCGGGGTGACGACCTGCCGGGTGACGAGCGCGGCCACCGCGGCCACGAGCAGGACCAGCACGATGCCGGTCGCGAGGAGCGTGTTCTGCACGAGGCGGGCGGTGGACGCCTCGGCGTCGAGCGGGAACAGGTAGTACAGGGCGAACGACCCCGCCGTCGTCACGACCGGCGCGCCGATCACCAGGGTCGCCCGCGTGCGGCCGCCGTCCGGGGCCATCTGCGTGTACTGGTACGCGAACACGTTGTCGTCCGCCACCCGCCGGGTCAGGTCCGCCGGGATGTCCACGTCGGAGCGGACGAGGTGGCCCGAGTACACCGGCGGCAGCGCCCGGTCGGCCGGGACGAGCACCACCCCGAACTGGGCGGCGCGGCCGGCGCGGTCCGACAGGTTGCCGCCCACGCTGTACAGCGTCCGCTGCAGCTCGGCGTCCTGCGGCCCGCGCAGCGCCTGGAGCTGCTGCCGGGCGTACGTCTGGCCGGTCTCCGCCTCGTACACCGCGCTGACGCGCTTCGCATCGACGAGCCCGTCGGTGATGCGGTGCACCAGGACCACACCGAGGCAGAGCACCACCACGCCGGACGCGGCGAGCGTGGTGGCGACGACACGGAGCTGCAGCGATCGCCGCCACGCCCGGCGTGCCCCCCGGACGGGGGCGAGCAGACGCGTCCTCACGGGATCAGGCCGTGCCGGCCTTGTACCCCACGCCCCGGACGGTCAGCACCACCTCGGGGTGCTCGGGGTCGCGCTCGACCTTCGCCCGGAGGCGCTGGACGTGGACGTTGACCAGCCGGGTGTCGGCGGCGTGCCGGTACCCCCACACCTGCTCGAGCAGCACCTCGCGCGTGAAGACCTGCCGCGGCTTCCGGGCGAGCTGGACGAGGAGGTCGAACTCGAGCGGTGTCAGCGCGATGGGGCGCCCGTCGCGGGTGACCGTGTGGCCGGGCACGTCGATGACCACGGGCGCCTCCGCCGGGCCCAGCGTGAGCTGCTCGGCCACCTCGTCCTCGCTGCGCCGGAGCCGCGCGCGCATCCGCGCGACGAGCTCCTTCGGCTTGAACGGCTTCACGACGTAGTCGTCCGCCCCCGACTCCAGCCCGTGGACCACGTCACCGGTGTCCCCCCGCGCGGTCAGCATGACGATCGGGACGGCGGACTCGGCCCGGATGGCCCGGCACACGTCGATCCCGCTCATGCCCGGCAGCATGAGGTCGAGCAGGACGACGTCCGGCCGGCTCTCGCGGAAGGCGCTCAGCGCCCGCTCCCCATCCGCCACGAACGAGGGCGTGAAGCCCTCGCTGCGCAGCACGATGCCGAGCATCTCCGCGAGCGCCGGGTCGTCGTCGACCACGAGCACACGCGTTCTCATGCCCCCATCGTGACACCCCACACCGTGGCTCCGCGGGCAGTCTGCCCAATTCGGACAGCTACGGACTCCCCAGGCGGACGGGGCCGCGGCGAGAAGGGGCGAACCGTCACGAACGGGCGGCGCGTACGGTCAGCCGGGATCGAGCTCGGCCAGGTCGACACCGGGAGCGGCCAGGACGACGTCGTCCGCGAGGTGCACGGGCTCCCCCGTGCCGAGGTCGAGGTCGAGCAGCGTGAAGTCGTCGACCAGCACCTCCGCCCCGTCCTCGGAGCGGTGGGCGGTACGGCCGTCGAGGCGCCATCGCTGCCGAGCCGTCCTCGCCGCCAGCCCCGGCGGCGTCAGCACGATCACCGGGAGATCCGCCTGCCCCTCGGGCGCGAGCGCCGCCATCCGCGCCGCGCAGACCAGCAGCGCAGGGGACGCGCCGGCGAACCCCGCCGCCGGCCGGACGTACTCCTCCACCTCGCCCGTGCCGTCCGCGGCCCGGCGCAGCCAGGTGAGCCCGTCGCCGCCCAGCCCGCCGCGGACGAGCCAGCCGCCCGCGGTGATCTCGACGCGCAGCTGGCGCCAGCGGTCGTCCACGGTCACGTCCACGCGGCCGACCGCGGGGCCGTCGGGCGCCTCGGCGAGGTGCCGGGTCGCCACGTAACGCCAGCCGACCGGCCCGCGAGCGCACCGGAACCGCTCGACGGCGAGCGGCGTGCCGTCGTGCGGGTCGCTGAGCAGGTACTCCCCCGTCGGCACGTCAGCCGCTCCCTTCCCAGGTCGGCGTCTCCCAGGCGGACAGGTACCGCCGCTGGGTGTCGCTGAGGCCGTCCAGCACGACGCCGAGCGTGGCGAGCTCCAGCCGCGCCACCTCCGCCCCGATGTCGGCCGGGACGGGGTGTACGCCCGGCGACAGCCCCCCGTGGTGTCGCGCGAGCCACGCCGTCGTGAGCGCCTGTTCGGCGAACGCCATGTCCATCACCGCGGGCGGGTTGCCCTCGGCCGCGCCGAGGTTGACGATGCGCCCCTCGGCCAGCAGCACGACCGTGCGTCCGTCGGGGAGCGTGAACTCCTCCGCCGCAGGCCGTACCCGCCGCACGCCCACGGCATGCGCGCGCAGCCAGCGGACGTCGATCTCCACGTCGAAGTGGCCCGCGTTGGCGAGCACGGCGCCGTCCCGCAGCGTCGCGAGGTGCTCGCCGGTCACGACGTCGCGGTTGCCGGTGGCCGTGACGACCAAGTCCGCGACGGGGGCCGCCTCGCGCATCGGCATCACCCGGAAGCCGCCGAGCACGGCGTCCAGCGCACGCACCGGGTCCACCTCGGTGACGACGACGGATGCGCCCAGCGCGCGCACCCGCTCGGCGACACCGCGGCCGACCGGCCCGAATCCCGCCACGACGACACGGCGCCCGGCGAGCATGAGGTTCGTCGCGCGGAGGATGCCGTCCAGGGTGGACTGACCGGTGCCGTGACGGTGGTCGGCGATGCGGCGGACGGGCGTGCGGTCGAGCGCGACCACACCGAACGCCAGCGCGCCCGCGGCCGCCATCGCGCGGAGGCGGAGGACGCCCGTCGGGGTGTCCTCGCAGCCGGCGAGGACCTGCGCCGCGAGCTCCGGCCGTCCGGTGTGGAGGGCGACGGTGAGGTCGCAGCCGTCGTCCAGCACGAGATGCGGGCCGGCGTCGACCACCGCACCGACGTGCCGCCGGTACGCCGCGGGATCGGCGCCGCGGACGGCGTGGACCGCGATGCCCTGTGCCGCCAGGGCGGCGGCCACGTCGTCGCGCGTGGACAGTGGGTTCGAGGCACAGAGGTGCACCTCGGCACCGCCCGCGGCCAGCGTCCGCATGAGGTTCGCCGTCTCGGCCGTCACGTGCAGGCAGGCCCCGACGCGGAGGCCGTCGAGCGGCCGCTCGGCGGCGAACCGCTCCCGGATGCGGCCGAGGACCGGCATCGCGCGGTCTGCCCACGCGATCCGGTCCTCGCCGTCTGCCGCCAGGGACACCTAGTAGCGGTACTGGTCGGACTTGTACGGGCCCTCGACGTCGACGCCGATGTAGTCCGCCTGCTCCTTGCTGAGCGCGGTCAGCTTCACGCCGAGCGCGGCGAGGTGCAGCCGCGCGACCTTCTCGTCCAGGTGCTTCGGCAGCACGAAGACCTCGTTGGCGTACTCGCCCTGCTTGGTCCACAGCTCGATCTGCGCGAGCGTCTGGTTCGCGAACGAGTTGCTCATGACGAAGCTCGGGTGGCCGGTGGCGTTGCCGAGGTTCAGCAGGCGGCCCTCGGACAGCACGATGATCGAGTGCCCGTCCGGGAACACCCACTCGTGGACCTGCGGCTTGACCTCGTTCTTCACGATGCCCGGGATCCGCGCGAGGCCGGCCATGTCGATCTCGTTGTCGAAGTGGCCGATGTTGCCGACGATCGCCTGGTGCTTCATGCGCGCCATGTCCGACGCCATGATGATGTCCTTGTTGCCGGTCGTCGTGACGAAGATGTCCACGATCTCGACGACGTCGTCCAGGGTGGTCACCTGGAAGCCGTCCATCGCCGCCTGGAGCGCGCAGATCGGGTCCACCTCGGTGACGATCACGCGGGCGCCCTGGCCGCGGAGCGACTCCGCGCAGTCCTTGCCGACGTCGCCGTAACCGCACACGAGCGCCACCTTGCCGCCGATGAGCACGTCGGTGGCGCGGTTGATGCCGTCGATCAGTGAGTGGCGGCAGCCGTACTTGTTGTCGAACTTCGACTTGGTGACCGCGTCGTTGACGTTGATCGCCGGGAACAGCAGCGCGCCGTCGCGCTGCATCTCGTACAGGCGGTGGACGCCGGTGGTGGTCTCCTCGGTGACGCCCTTGATCGCGGCCGCCATGCGCGTGAACCGCTGCGGATCGGCCACGAGCGAGCGGCGCAGCGTGTCGAGGATGACCGCGTACTCCTCGGAGTCGCCCTCGGACGCGGACGGCACCGCACCGGCGGCCTCGAACTGCACGCCCTTGTGGACGAGCAGCGTCGCGTCACCGCCGTCGTCGAGGATCATGTTCGGGCCCTCGCCGTCCGGCCAGGTGAGGATGTGCTCGGTGCACCACCAGTACTCGGGCAGCGTCTCGCCCTTCCAGGCGAACACGGGGACTCCCTGCGGGTTCTCCTGCGTGCCCTCCGGGCCGACCGCGATCGCGGCGGCCGCGTGGTCCTGGGTCGAGAAGATGTTGCAGGACGCCCAGCGCACCTGCGCGCCCAGCGCGGTGAGCGTCTCGATCAGCACGGCCGTCTGCACGGTCATGTGCAGCGACCCCGCGATGCGGGCGCCCTTCAGCGGCTGCGACGCCGCGAACTCGCGCCGGATCGACATCAGGCCGGGCATCTCGTGCTCGGCCAGCTGGATCTCCTTGCGGCCGAAGGGCGCGAGGGACAGGTCCGCGACCTTGAAGTCGTGGCTCATGCGTTCTCCTTGACAGAGTCGTGTTCGGCTTGTGCGTCTGTTTCCGCGAGGGACAGCAGGCGCTGGTGCTTCTCCTGCTCCCAGCGCAGCCAGTCGGCCGCGGGGACGTCGTCGGGTCGGGCGGGCGGGGCGTCGAACCAGTGGTCCAGTGCCGCCGCGAGGGCGGGCTCGGTCCGCAGCCGCCGGGCGAAGCCCACGTCGGTGAGACCGATGTCGTGCCGGGTGAGCAGCTCACGCAGCGTGCGAAGGCGCTGGAGCTCTGCGGGGCCGTACAGCCGGTACCCCGCCGACGAGCGCGGTGGCTCGAGGAGGCCGGCCTGTTCCAGGTACCGCAGCATGCGGGCCGACCAGCCGGTCGTCTCCGCTGCCTCCTGGATCGTCAGCACGCTCATCGGACCCAGGTTAGCAGGTGCGTGTCAAGGTTCTACGGGAACAGAGCCCGGTGACGCCCGGAACACGACCCCGCGGCCGGTCAGCGTCACCGCCCCGTCGGCGCTGTCCGACCCGTCCGACGCGGCCACGAAGGCCGCCGCGCCGCCGCGCAGGTCCACCGTGGTCCCGCCGGAGACCGCGCGCACCTCACCCTCGACGCACAGCACGATCTGCGGCACCCCGGCCGGGAGGAGCACCGCGTCGCCGTCCACGGTCGTCCGGGCGAGGGAGAACTCCCGCGTCGGCGTCGGCCACCGCACGGTCCCCGTACCGTCACCGACGGGCTCCACCGGCGGGACCGCCGCGGCCGTGAACCGCAGCACCGACAGCAGCGCGTCGGCGTCCACGTGCTTCGGCGTGAGGCCGCCGCGGAGCACGTTGTCGGAGTTGCCCATCACCTCGACACCGACGCCCCTCAGGTACGCGTGGAGACCGCCCGCGGGCACGAAGATCGCCTCGCCGGGCAGCAGGCGCACGTGGTTCAGCAGCAGGGCCACGACGACGCCGGTGTCGCCGGGGTGTCGCTCGGCGAGGTCCGCGACGCAGGCGTACACAACGGTGTCCGGGTCGTCCCCGGCCGCGTCCCACCAGCCGACGTCGGACCCCGAGCTGAACGCCCCCAGCGCCGCCCCGGCCTCCTTCGCGCACGTGTCTCCCACCGCGGCGACCAGGCCGCGGGCGGCGTCGCCGTCGAGGCGGAGCAGCGAGGTGACCACCTCGCGCAGCGCGGACTCACCGCCGCGTCGCAGCGCCTCCGCGTACGGCGCGAGGACAGCGCCGCTCCGGCGCCCGGTCAGCCGGTCCATCAGCCGCACCGTGCCGGGCAGCGGCCGGAACCCGCACAGCGCCTCGAACGGCGTCACCGCACAGACCAGCTCCGGCTTCGGCGACGCGTCCCGGTAATTGCGCGCCGGGGAGTCCAGCGGGATCCCCGCCGCCTCCTCCGCCGCGAACCCGGCCCTGGCCTGGGTGGCGTCCGGGTGCGCCTGCAGCGAGAGCGGCGCCTCGACGGCGAGGACCTTCAACAGGTACGGCAGCCGCGGCCCGAACTCCGCCACCACGGCGGGCCCGAGCTCCCGCTCCGGGTCGGCGGCGAGCACGTCGTGCAGGTCGACGGTCCGGCCGTCCCGCACCAGCCTCGACGGCGCACCGGGGTGCGCCCCGACCCACAGCTCCGCCTCGGGACCGTCGGTCGGCGCCGGCCGCCCCTGGAGCAGGGCCAGTGCGGTCCGCGATCCCCAGGCGTACGGCCGGATCCGGGTCTGCAGGGCGTCCACTGTGGCGTCAGGCCCGTCGCAGGTCGGGCTCGAGGTAGATCACGCGCGCGATCGGCTGCTCGGCCCGTACGGCGGCCTCGGCGGCGTCGATCGTGGCGGCGATGTCGGCGCCGGAGGCGTCCGCGGGCACCGCGATCTTCGCGCCGACGAGCAGCTCCTCCGGCCCGAGGTGCATCGTCCGCATGTGGATCACGCTGTCGACGCCGTCCGCCGACTCGAGCGCCCGCTCGATCGAGGCGACCACGTCGTCGGCGGCGGACTCCCCGATCAGCAGGCTCTTCGTCTCGACCGCGAGGAAGACCGCGACCGCCACCAGCAGGACGCCGATCGCGAGGGTACCGGCGCCGTCCCAGACGCCGTTGCCGGTGAGCAGCGTGAGCCCCACGCCGGCGAGCGCGAGCACGAGGCCGAGCAGGGCCGCGAAGTCCTCCATCAGCACGACGGGCAGCTCCGGCGCCTTGGCGCGGCGGAGGAACTCGGGCCAGGAGGCCGTGCCGCGGATCTGGTTCGACTCCACGATCGCGGTCCGGAACGAGAACGACTCCATCCCGATCGCGGCCACCAGCACCACGACCGGTACCCACTGCCACGACCTGATCGGCTCCGGGTGGGAGACCTTGTGGTAGCCCTCGTACAGCGCGAACAGCCCACCGACCGAGAACAGCACGATCGACACCACGAACGCGTACACGTACCTCTCGCGGCCGTACCCGAACGGGTGCCGGGGAGTCGCCCTCCGCTGCGCCCGCCGCCCGCCGACGAGCAGCAGGGCCTGGTTGCCGGAGTCGGCGACCGAGTGGATCGACTCGGCCAGCATCGACGACGACATCGTCAGCAGGTACGCGACGAACTTCGTCACCGCGATCCCCAGGTTCGCCGCCAGCGCGGCGACGATGGCCCGGTTTCCTCCGGAGGCACTCACGGGGCGGTTCGCTCCTTCATCTCACTGACCGCGGGGACCGCGATCGGGTCGAGGCCGTGTCCCAGGGCCAGGTACACGGACGCGAAGTCCGGCACGGCGACGAGGGACGCGAGCCGCTCGAGCGCGCACGCGCCCTCGGCGTGCAGCACGCTCACGCCGATCCCGCGCTCGCCGGCGAGGTCGATCACGGCCTGGGCGCGGCGCGCGTCGATCGGGGTGTCCGCGCCGTCCCCCTCCTCGGGGTAGACGGCGGACGGGTCGTCGCGCAGCAGCACGAGCCGCAGCCGGGCGGAGCCGGTGTCGTCATCGGGGTCGGCGAAGATGTCGCGCCGGCCGGCCAGCGAGCCGAAGACGCCGTCGAGCAGGCCGATCCGGCCGCGCCCCGCCTCGACGAGCTCGCCCGCCACGGCGGGGTAGCGCGCGTTCGCCGCGAGCCCGTCCGCGAACCGGCTCGCCGCCACGGCCGCCAGCCGCGACGACCCCCACACCACGGGGATCGACCCGGCCAGCTCGAGCGCGAGGGCCTTTGCCGGGTTGACGAACGACTCGGCGCTGGGGCGGGAGCGGTCGGCGTCGGCGTCGAGCCGCGTGGCGGTCTCCGCGAGGTCCGCCTCGGTCACCGTCACGAGGCCCAGAGCGCGGGCCGCGAGCAGCACCGGCACGGTGAGGGCCCAGAGGCTGATCCGGGCGGGCCGGCGCGGCGTGACGGGGACGAACAGCGCGCGCGCCCGCTCGGCGTACGCCTGCAGCGGCGAGTCCGGCGCGCCCACGGCGACGAGCCGGGCGCCCCGGACGGCCGCGGCCTGGGCGGCGGCGAGCGCCTCCGGGCTGTGGCCGGACGCCGACACGGCGAGCACCACGTCGGCGGCACCGACCCAGCCGGGAACGCCGGTGCTGCGGTGGGACAGGACCGGCACGGGGCAGCGCGGCCCGGCGACCGCCGCGAGGATGTCCCCCGTCCGTGCCGCGGTGCCGACGCCGGCGACGACCAGCGCCCGCGGACGGCCCTCCTCGCCGAGCACGTGCAGGCCCGCCTCGGCGGCGAGTGCGGCGGACTCGCGGAGCTGCGCGCCCGCATTCGCGACCGACCGCAGCATGATCCCGCCGTCGCCGGACGTGAGCGCGTCGACGTCGTCGAGCCGGTCGGCGTCCACCTCGGCGGGTGACCCGTTCCCGGGCAGCGACCTCATGCCCGGCGCCGCGCCTGGTCCAGGAGGAGGACGGGGATGCCGTCCTCCACGCGGTACACGCGGTCGCAGACGGTGCAGGCCAGCTCCGACGCGGACTCGTCGTACTCCAGCGCGCCGTGCGCCTCGCACGGGCACGCCAGGATCGCCAGCAGCTCGGGGTCCAGGGTGGTCACGGGGTGTCCTTCCGAAGGGGTCATGAGCGCACGAGGCCCAGCACCTCGTCCCGCAGGGCCGCGACGCGCTCGGCGTCGCGCGCCTCGACGTTGAGCCGGAGGAGCGGCTCGGTGTTGCTCGGCCGGAGGTTGAACCAGCTGCCGTCCGGCAGGGTCACGGTGAGGCCGTCCAGGTGGTCCACCTCCACACCCTCGCGCCCGCCGAACGCGGCGGCCACCAGGGCGGTCCGCGCCGCCTGGTCGTCCACCGTGGAGTTGATCTCGCCGGACGCCGCGTACCGGCCGTAGGACGCGAGCAGCGCGGACAGCGGACCGTCCTGCCCACCGAGGGCGGCGAGGACGTGCAGGGCGGCGAGCATGCCCGTGTCCGCGTTCCAGAAGTCCCGGAAGTAGTAGTGCGCCGAGTGCTCCCCGCCGAACACCGCGCCGGTACGGGCCATCTCGGCCTTGATGAACGAGTGCCCCACGCGGGTGCGGACCGGAACGCCGCCGCGCTCGGCGACGATCTCGGGCACCGCCCGGGACGTGATCAGGTTGTGGATGATCGTGGCACCCGGGTACCGCGCGAGCTCGCGCGCCGCGACCAGGCCGGTGACCGCGGACGGGCTCACCGGCTCGCCGCGCTCGTCCACGACGAAACAGCGGTCGGCGTCCCCGTCGAACGCGAGTCCCAGGTCGGCCCCGTGCTCCCGGACGGCCGCCTGCAGGTCCACGAGGTTCGCCGGGTCCAGGGGGTTGGCCTCGTGGTTCGGGAAGCTCCCGTCGAGCTCGAAGTACAGCGGCACCACCGTGAGCGGCAGGCCCGCCAGCACGGTCGGCACGGTGTGGCCGCCCATCCCGTTCCCGGCGTCCACCACGACGGTGAGCGGGCGGATACGGGACAGGTCCACGAGCCCGCGGAGGTACGCCGCGTAGTCCCCGAGCAGCTCGGTGGTCGTGAGCTCGCCCGGCCGCGCCGCGGGCTCGCCGGGGCTCGCGAGCAGCTTCTCGGCGAGGGACCGGATGTCGGCGAGGCCGCTGTCCTGGCCGATCGGCACGGCGTGCGCGCGGCACATCTTGATGCCGTTGTACCGGGCCGGGTTGTGGCTCGCCGTGAACATCGCCCCGGGCAGCCCGAGGTGGCCCGACGCGAAGTACAGCAGGTCCGTGGAGCCGAGGCCGGCCTCGACCACGTCGACACCCTGGCTCAGCACCCCCTCGGCGAAGGCGCGGGAGAGCGGGACGGAGGAGTCGCGCATGTCGTGCGCGGTGACGATCCGCGGTGCGGCGACGACCCGGGCGAACGCCGCGCCGAGCGCCCGCGCCACGCGCTCGTCCCACTCCTCCGGGACGACGCCACGGACGTCGTAGGCCTTCACGATCCGGGACAGGTCACCGACAAAAACCTCGGTCACGGTTACGAACACACCCCTTCACGCGGACGCCTGGCGGCTCGAGCCTACCGGGCCGGGTCCCGCCGCCCCGGCAGGTCGGCACAGTCTGTGGACGGCGGGCGGTCCTGTGGACGGTGGGCGGTCCTGTGGACGGCGTGACGTGCCGGTGACGAAAAACGGCGGCCGGTGGCCCTCCCCCCCGGAGAGCCACCGGCCACCGGCCGGGGAGCGCCCTCGTCGGGGCGCAGGGTGCGGGCGAGCCCGCGGTGGGTCAGCGCGGCTTGCGCGCGTGGTCGAGCACGGAGGTGAGCGGCAGCGCGCTGCCCGCGGCGGACCAGCTGCGGCGCTCGCAGGTGTGGCAGGAGGCGAAGTCGACCGGCGTCCCGTCCGTCAGCGTCATCGAGATCGAGGTCACGCGGACGCTTCCGCAGTACCCGCAGGTGGCGAGCGTCGACGTGGGGGTGGTGACGAGGGACATCTGCACTCCTGGGGGGCGCGGTACGGTCGGGCAGGCCGTCCGCGGGTTTCTCCGGGGACGACACAACCATCGTCGGTACGGGCCGGACGCCAGATCCCCCGTTCGGCCATTCGTGGGTATCCCTTGCGTCAGGACACCCCGCCCGGCCGGTCAGCCGTGTCGGGTGTCCGGCGCAGCGATGTGGCCCGTGGTCGTGCCGGCCCGGCGTCCCGCCCACACGGCGGCGGAGGGCCGAGATGCGGGCACGGTCGGCGGTACACGGGCTGGTGACCGGGGCATCGGACGGCGGACGTGGGCGGCTCGTCAGCCTCTCCGGACACGGTGTCCAGGGGAACGGCGAGTCCTTCGCCCCACGATCAGCGGACGGCCGGGACGTGTTCCGCCGGGCTGCCCGCTAGTACGGGCTGGGCAGCGCCCGCAGGTGGCCGCGCCGGCCGACCGGTCCGGCGGGACCCGCGGGCGGCGGGTCCTCCCGCGGCGCGGGACGGGCGGCCTCGCGGACCGCGTCGGCGAGCGCCGCGAGGTCGTCACCGGTCGGTACCGGGGCCGCGTACCCCCCGTCCGGCCGGACCAGCACCCAGCCCTTCGGGGCGGTCAGGCGCAGCGCGTGCGCCTCGCACAGGTCGTACGTGTGGGGCTCGGCGAACGTCGCCAGCGGCCCGACGACGGCCGTGGAGTCCGCATAGATGTACGTGAGGGTGGCCACGGCAGGAGCCGGGCACGCGGATCGCGAACAACGCCGATGAGTCCTCACGCGGGCACGGTAGCTGGCATCGGCCCCGCATCCAACGACCTGCCGCCGTGTCGGACTACCCTCCTGAACATGAGAGGACCGCGGAACCGCAACCCCGGCGTCCACCGGGACCGCCGCGGCCGCGGGATGCGCGGGCTCCTGGTGCCCACCACGGTGCCACTGTCGAAGAGCCGCGCGCAGATGTTCGACGACCTCGTCCTGGATGCGGTCGAGCACCTCGAGGGGCGCTGGGCGAGCCAGCTGCGCGGGGTGGAGTTCGCGGTGGAGGACGTACCTCCGGAGCTGCCGTCGTACGACTCGGACGTGCTCGAGGACGGCGAGGTGCCCCTCGCGCGCCTGCTGCCGCCGCGGGAGACCGGGCGGGGGCGGCGGACGGCGCCGCGGATCGTGGTCTACCGGCGCCCGCTCGAGGCGCGGGCGCTGGACCGGGAGGACCTCGGGGATCTGGTGCACGACGTGGTGGTGGAGCAGGTCGCGAACCTGCTGGGGCTCGACCCGGAGGAGATCGACCCCGACGCGCCCCACGAGTGAGGGCGCCGGCGCTCGCGCCGGGCAGAACTCAGACGGCGCGGCGCTTCAGCTTGCGGCGCTCCCGCTCGGACAGGCCGCCCCAGATCCCGAACCGCTCGTCGTGCGCGAGCGCGTACTCCAGGCAGTCCGCCCGCACGTCGCAACCGGTGCAGATCCGCTTGGCCTCGCGCGTGGAGCCGCCCTTCTCGGGGAAGAACGCCTCGGGATCGGTCTGAGAGCACAGAGCGCGGTCCTGCCACTCCGGAGCGTCACCACTGAGCAGGTCGGCGACCAAGGTGTCCTCGGACATGTTGTGCCTCTCCTCGCTCCGGCGTCGGACGTCAGCCCGGCGCGGCGAACCCCCGCCTCGGAAGGCCTGCACGGGGTCGTCGCGACGACCCCGTTCTATCCCCAACACGAATTACACGCGTGTAATGCGTGGCAGTCAAGCCGAGATCTGCTAATGGCCCGTTCGGCTGATCACACTCCACGCAACCACGGCAGCACGGTGCGAAACGGTCACAGGAGCGAAACGGGCGTTCTGACCGGGACGTCCCCGTACGTCGTGGTCCGCTGGCGTACCGGGCGCCCGGCGAGCTGTGCGATCCCCGTGAGCTGCGCCACCGTCCGGGCGGACCCGTGCTCGGAGCCCGCCATGCGGCTGATCGTCTCCTCCATGAGCGTGCCGCCCATGTCGTCCGCTCCCCCGGCGAGGATCTGCGCGGCGCCCTCGTCGCCGAGCTTCACCCAGGAGCACTGCACGTGGTCGATGCGGCCGTGGAGCAGCAGGCGCGCCATCGCGTGGACGACCCGGTTCTCCCGCACCGTCGGACCCGGGCGCGCCACCCCGGCCAGGTAGATCGGCGCGTTGTGGTGCACGAACGGCAGCGGCACGAACTCGGTGAACCCGCCGGTGTCGTCCTGGATCCGCGCGAGCGTCCGCAGGTGGCCGAACCAGTGGCCGGCGTGGTCGACGTGGCCGTACATCATCGTGGACGACGAGCGGATGCCGAGCCGGTGCGCGGTGGACACCACCTCGACCCAGGTCGCCGCCGGCAGCTTGCCCTTGGTGAGCACCCACCGGACCTCGTCGTCCAGGATCTCGGCCGCGGTGCCGGGGATCGTGCCGAGGCCGGCCTCCCGGACGCCGGTCAGCCAGTCCGCGACCGAGAGGTTCGCCTTGGCCGCCGCGGTGACGACCTCCATCGGGCTGAACGCGTGCACGTGCATGTCCGGCACCCGCGTCCGGACGGCCCGGACGATGTCCGCGTACGCCGTGCCGGGCAGGTCGGGGTGGATGCCGCCCTGCATGCACACCTCGGTGGCCCCGGCGGCCCACGCCTCCTCGGCGCGATCCGCCACCTCCTCGGTGGAGAGGCTGTACGCGTCCGCGTCGGTCCGCCGCTGGGCGAACGCGCAGAACCGGCAGCCGACGTAGCACACGTTGGTGAAGTTGATGTTCCGGTTCACGACGTACGTGACGTCGTCACCGACGGTGTCCCGCCGCACGTCGTCGGCGAGCCGGCACAGCTCCTCGAGCGCCGCGCCGTCGGCGCCGAACAGTGCGAGCGCCAGGTCCTCCCGTTCCAGCAGCGCGGCGGGGTCGTCGGCGGCGAGCCGCAGCGCGGCGGCGACGTCGCCGTCGAGCCGCTCCGGGGCCCGGGCACCCGCGACGTCGGCGCGGACCGCGTCCCAGTTGCCGTACACGGTCTCGAAGTCGTCGCGGCGGTCCGAGGTCCGGCCGGTGGTGTCGATGCTCGCGTGCAGGTCGGTCCGGCCGGTGTGCACCAGCCCGCCGTCCGGCTCCTGCCAGCGGCGGCCCACGGCGCGGGTCGCCGGGTCGGCCAGACCGGTGGCCGGATCCGCGAGCGCGGCGACGTGCGCGGAGATCCGCGGGTCGATCCAGGGCTCACCCGCGAGCACGTACCGGGGGTACACGGTGAGGCGCTCCCGCAGCGCGAAGCCCGCCGCGGCCGTGCGCGCGGCCAGCTCCTCGATCGCGGGCCACGGCCGCTCGGGGTTGACGTGGTCCGGCGTCACCGGGCTCACGCCGCCCCAGTCGTCGATCCCCGCGCGGAGCAGCAGGTCGTACTCCTCCCCGACGAGGTTCGGCGGCGCCTGGAGCCGCATCTTCGGGCCGAGCACGAGGCGCGCCACGGCCACCGTGGCCGCGAGGTCGGCGAGGTCGGCGTCGGGCATCCGTGCCATCGCCGTGTCCGGCTTGGCGCGGAAGTTCTGGACGATGACCTCCTGGATGTGGGAGTACCGGCGGGCCGACGCCCGGATCGCGAACAGCGACTCGGCGCGCTCGGTCAGCGTCTCCCCGATGCCGACGAGGATCCCGGTCGTGAACGGCACGCCCACGCGCCCCGCGTCCTCGAGCACCCGCAGCCGCACGGCGGGCTCCTTGTCGGGCGAGCCGTAGTGCGGACCGCCCGGCTCGCTCCACAACCGCTCGGACGTCGTCTCGAGCATCATCCCCATGCTCGGCGCGACCGGCTTGAGCCGGACGAGCTCGTCCCAGCTCAGCACGCCCGGGTTGAGGTGCGGCAGCAGGCCGGTCTCCTCGAGCACGGCGATCGCGCAGGCGCGGACGTAGTCGAGCGTCGACGCGTACCCCCGCGCCTCGAGCCACTCCCGGGCCTGCGGCCAGCGGTCCTCGGGACGGTCTCCCAGCGTGAACAGCGCCTCCCGGCACCCGGCCGCCGCGCCCTGCCGCGCGATCCCGAGGACCTCCTCGCGCTCGAGGAACGGCGCGTCGAGCCGGTGCGGCACCGTGGCGAATGTGCAGTAGTGGCACCGGTCCCGGCACAGCCGGGTGAGCGGGATGAAGACCTTCCGGCTGTACGTGACGACGCCCGGCCGCCCGGCGTCCGCGAGCCCGGCGTCGCGGACGCGGGAGGCGCTGGCGAGCAGGTCGTCCAGTGCCCCGCCGCGCGCCTCGAGCAGCACCGCCGCCTCGGTCACGTCGAGCGCCACACCGTCCCGGGCGCGGCGAAGCGCGCGCCGGAGCGCCGACGACACGGGGACTTGATCAGACGCCATGTCAGCAGACTACGTCCGGACGCACGGCCGGGCCGGGCGGGTCTCGTGGCCGGGGCGGTTCCGGCGCGGCGCGGCAGGTGGTCCACGATGGACGCCATGCGCATCGTCGTGCTCGCCGGCGGGGTCGGTGGGGCCCGCTTCCTCCAGGGTGTCCGGGCCGTGTCCTCCGACGTCACCGCGGTGGTCAACACCGCGGACGACGTCACGCTCCACGGTCTCCGTGTCTGCCCGGACCTGGACAGCGTCATGTACACCCTCGGCGGTGGCATCGACACCGACCGTGGCTGGGGTCGCGCCGCGGAGACCTGGACCGTCAAGGACGAGCTGGCCGCGTACGGCGCCGAGCCGACGTGGTTCGGCCTCGGCGACCGGGACATCGCCACGCACCTGGTCCGGACGCGGATGCTGGACGCCGGGTACACGCTGCACGCGGTGACCGAGGCGCTGTGCGACCGGTGGCGGCCCGGCGTCCGGCTGCTGCCGATGAGCAACGACCGCGTCGAGACGCACGTGGTGGTGTCCGGACCGGAGGGACGGCGGGCGCTGCACTTCCAGGAGTGGTGGGTACGGCACCGCGCGCAGCTGGACCCGGTGGAGTTCGTCCCGGTCGGCGCGCCGGAGTCGGTGCCCGCTCCCGGGGTGCTGGACGCGATCGGCGGCGCCGACGTGGTGCTGGTCGCGCCCAGCAACCCGGTCGTCAGCATCGGCACGATCCTCGCCGTGCCCGGCATCCGCGAGGCGCTCCGCAAGACGGCCGCACCGGTGGTGGGCGTGTCGCCGATCATCGGCGGCGCCCCGGTGCGCGGGATGGCCGAGCGGTGCCTCCCGGCCGTCGGCGCCGAGGTGTCCGCCGAGGGCGTCGGTACGTACTACGGCTCCCGGTCCGCCTCCCCGGAGGGCATCCTCGACGGCTGGCTCGTCGACACGGCGGACGCCGGCGCCACGGTCCCCGGGGTCAAGGTGGCGGCCGTACCGCTGTACATGACCGATGTGGACGCGACGGCCGCCATGGTGCGCGCCGCCGTGGAGCTCGGCCGTGGCTGACCGCCTGGAGATCCGGCCGGTCACCGGTGTCGGCGAGGTGCGCCCCGGCGACGACCTCGCCGCCGTGCTCGCGGGTGCCGCGCCGTGGCTCGCCGACGGGGACGTCGTCGTCGTCACGAGCAAGGTCGTCAGCAAGGCCGAGGGCCGCCTCGTCCGCACGCCGGTCGATCCGGTGGGACGCGAGTCCGCCCGGCAGGATGCCATCTCCGCCGAGACCGTGCGGGTCGTCGCCACGCGGGGGCGTACCCGGATCGTGCAGGACACGCGCGGGCTCGTCCTCGCCTCCGCGGGCGTCGATGCGTCCAATGTGGAGCGGGACACGCTCGCGCTGCTGCCGGAGGACCCGGATGCCTCCGCGCGGGCGCTGCGGGCCGGCCTGCGGGACGCGCTCGGCGTGGACGTCGCCGTCGTCGTCACCGACACGATGGGACGCCCGTGGCGGAACGGCCTCGTGGACAACGCGATCGGCGCCGCGGGGATCGCGCCCGTGACCGACCACCGCGGTGCGACCGACCCGTACGGGAACGCGCTCGAGCTGACCGAGGTCGCCGTCGCCGACGAGCTCGCCGCGGCGGCCGACCTGGTCAAGGGCAAGCTCGGCGGCGTACCCGCCGCCGTCGTGCGTGGACTGTCCTTCGTGGACGACGGTCGCGGTGCGACGGTGCTGGTGCGCGGGTCGGCGGAGGACATGTTCTCCCTCGGCACCCGGGAGGCACGGCGCGACGCGGTGCTGCGGCGCCGGTCGGTACGGTCCTTCACCGCCGACCCGGTGGACCTCGGCGCCGTGCGGCGGGCCGTCGCCGCCGCGATCACCGCGCCGGCGCCGCACCACACCACGCCGTGGCGGTACGTCGCGCTCACCGACCCCGCCCTCCGCGCGCGGCTGTTCGACGCGATGGCCGACGCGTGGGCGGCCGACCTCCGGCGAGACGGGTTCTCGCCCGAGTCGATCGAGCGGCGCCTGAAGCGCGGTGACGTCCTGCGGTACGCCCCGCTGGTGATCGTGCCGTTCCTGGTGCGGACCGGCGGCGCGCACGACTACCCGGACGCGCGGCGGGCGGACGCCGAACGGACGATGTTCCATGTGGCGGCAGGGGCGGGCGTCGAGAACCTCTTGGTCGCGCTCGCCGCCGAGGACCTCGGGTCGTGCTGGGTGTCCTCGACGCTCTTCTGCGCCGGCGTCGTGCGGGAGGTGCTCGGCCTGCCCGCGGACTGGGAGCCGATGGGCGCGGTGGCCGTGGGCACGCCGACCGAGGCTCCGCGGGACCGGCCGCCCCGCGAGGTCGACGACTTCCTGGTGGTGCGGTGACCCTGCACGCCGACGCCGTCCGGGTCCTCGAGCACTGGACCGCGCCCGGGCGGGAGGCGTTGCGGGAGGCGTTCCTGGGCTTCCTCGCCGCACGGTCCGACGCGATGGCGCGCGCCTGCGTGCCGGGGCACCTCACCGCGAGCACGGTGGTGCTGGACGCGACGCTCACGCGGGTCCTGCTCACGCTGCACCCGCGCGTCGGCCGCTGGCTCCAGCTCGGCGGGCACTGCGAGGACGACCCGTCGCTCGCCGCGGCGGCGACGCGCGAGGCGGTCGAGGAGTCCGGGATCCCGGGGATCGTGGTCGACCCCGTGCCGGTGGACCTCGACGTCCACCCCATCACGTGCTCCCTCGGGCTTCCGACCCGGCACTTCGACGTGCGGTACGTGGCGGTGGCGCCGGCCGGGGCGGAACACGTCCGCAGCAGCGAGTCGGCGGACCTCCGGTGGTGGCCGGTGGACGCCCTGCCGGACGGTGGGGGCGACATCGCCGCGGTGGTGGCCGCGGCCGTGGAACGGGCCCGCGCGGCCGCGCAGACCTGACGGTGGATCCCGCCCGCTACATCGCCCGGTAGTCCCGCACGCTCGCCCGGGGCCCGAACCGCGGCTTGCGGTACCCGGCCTCCACCATCCGCACCACGCGCTGCCGGTGCCCCGCGTACGGCGCGAGCTCCGCCAGCATCCCCTCGTCGTCCAGCGGCCGGCCGGTCAGCGCCCAGCCGACCCACGCGGCGACGTGGTAGTCCCCGACACTCACCTCGTCCGGCGCGCCCAGTGCGCGCTGCACGACCTCCGCGGCCGTCCACACCCCGATGCCGGGCAGCGAGCGGAGACGCCGCACGGCCGCCTCGACCGTCATCGCGGCGCACTCCTCGAGCCGCCCCGCCACGGTGGCGGCGGCCCGGATCGCGCGGCGGCGCGTCAGGTCGACCCCGGCGCGGTGCCACTCCCAGTCCGGCAGCGCCAGCCACTCCGCGGGCGACGGCAGTACCCGCATGCCCTCCGGCGCGGGGCCCGGCGGGACGGAGCCGAACCGCCACAGCAGCTCCCGCCACGACCGGCGGGCCTCGGTGCCGGTGACCTTCTGCTCGAGGACGGCCGGGACGACCTGCTCGAACACGAGCCCCGTCCGGGCGAGGCGCAGGCCGGTCATGCGGCGCGCGGCCGCGGCGACGAACGGGTGGCGCGCGGCGAAGCCCGCCACCGAGTCGGACGCCCCCAGCAGGTCCGGCACCGCGTCGAGCATCCACGCGGCGCCGGGTCCCCACGCGTCGGCACGGACGGCGGAACCCGGCACGAGCCGCAACGTGGCAGCGCCGGCCGGGGTCACGGCGGTACGCCAGATCCCCGACGGCAGCACCCGGTGCGTCGGGTCACCGGCTCCGCGGGCCAGCGGGCGCAGGGTCAGCCCCACGTCCAGCGGCGCGGGGGGCCGCCACATCCGGGTGAGCGCGTTCACACGAGGTCGGTCGCCCCGCGCGCCTTGAGCGCGTCCACGATGCCCTTGACGTCCTGCGCGCGGCTGCGCGCGCACACCAGCACGGCGTCGTCGGTGTCGACCACGACCAGGTCGCGGAGCCCGAGCACCGAGACCAGCCGCCCGCTGCCCGGCACGACGACCGACCCCTCGGTGTCCACGGCGAGCACCCGCGCGGAGTCCCCCAGCACGGTGACCGGCGACCCGTTCCCGGCGACCACGCCGAGACCGTCCCAGTCCCCCACGTCGCTCCAGCCGAACGCGGCCGGCACGGTCGCGACCAGGCCCTGCGCCGCGGCGCCCTCCATGACGGCGTGGTCCACGGAGATCCGCGGCAGCGTCGGCCACGTCTCGGAGAGTGTCTCCTCGCGACGGGGCGTGTCCCAGTCCGCGGCGATCCGGCGGAGGCCGTCGTGCAGCTGCGGCTGCTGCCGCGCGAGCTCGTCCAGGAACACGGCGGTACGCCAGACGAACATCGACGCGTTCCACAGGTACTCGCCGGACTCGACGTACGCGCGGGCCACCTCGTACGGCGGCTTCTCGGTGAACGCGTTCACCGCGTACGCGCCGCCCACGCCCAGCGCGGGGCCCTGGTGGATGTACCCGAAGCCGGGTTCCGGGCGCGTCGGCGTCATGCCGATCGTGACCAGCCGCCCGGTGCCGGCCACCTCGATGGCGGCCTCCAGGGCCGCGACGAACGCGCCGGTGTCCAGCACGACGTGGTCCGAGGCGAACGACCCCATCACCGCGCCGGGATCCCGCTCGTGCAGCACCGCGGCGGCGAGCCCGATCGCCGGGCCGGAGTCCCGCGGAGACGGTTCGACCAGGATGTTCTCCGCCGGTACGGCGGGGAGCTGGCGCGCGACGGCGGCCGCGTGGGCACCGCCGGTGATGACGAACGTCCGCCCGGGGGGCGCGAGCGGCGCGAGCCGGTCCACGGTGGACTGGAGCAGGCTCCGGCCGCCGCCGGTGAGGTCGTGCAGGAACTTGGGCGCGTGCGAGCGGGACAGCGGCCAGAGACGCGTCCCGCTCCCGCCCGCCGGTACGACCGCGGTGAACGTCACGAGGCAGCCCGGGCGTAGGCCGCCAGGTGGGCCTCCGCGCTGGCCTTCCAGGTGAACTGACGGGCCCGCTCGTGTGCGGCGCTGCCGAGGGCCTCGCGCCGGGACGGGTCGTCGAGCAGCGCGGCGAGGTCGCGCCCGATCGTCGCGGCGTCCTCCCCGGTGTACGCGACGGCGTCGCCGCCGACCTCGGGAAGGGACAGGCGCGGCGTCGTGAGCACCGCCGCGCCGCAGGCCATCGCCTCGAGCACCGGCAGGCCGAAGCCCTCGCCGTGGCTCGGGTACGCGACGACCTCCGCGCCGCCGAGGAAGCCCGGCAGGTCGGCGTACCGCAGGTATCCGGGCCGCAGCAGCCGCAGTTCCGGCGGTACCTCCGCGATCGCGCCGTCGATCTCCTGGTCGTGTCCGGAACCGCCGGCGATCACGAGCGCGGGGGGGTCCTCCCGGCCGGCGCAGGCGGTGACCCAGCCGCGGATGAGGTTCGGGACGTTCTTGCGGGGCTCCTGCGCCCCGAGGAACGCGAGGTAGGTCGACCCCACCAGCCCCAGGCGGGAGCGGACGCGCGTGCGCTCCGCGTCGTCCGGGACGTGGAACGTGTCGGCGTCCACACCGTGGTACGCCACGTCGAGCTTCGTGGGATCGGCGTCGAGCAGCCGGATCAGCTCGTCGCGGGTGGCCTTGCTCGGCACGATCACCCGGGCGGCACGGTGCAGCGACGTCTTGGTCGCCGACCGGAAGAACGTGCCGCGTGCCCGCTCGTAGTGCCCCGGCTCGGTGAAGAACGTCGCGTCGTGGACGGTCACCACGACGGGGCAGCCCGCGCGGAGCGGCGCCGTGTAGTACGGCGAGTGGATGACCTCCGCGCCGAGCTGCTGCGCCATCATCGGGAGGCCGGTCTGCTCCCACGCGAGGCGGGCCGAACGGTGCGTGATCGCGGCGGGACCGCCCACGACCGTCGCGGACGGCGCCATCCGGCGGTACCGGTCGGCGTCGCTGCGCTGGCAGGCCACCGCGAGGTTCGCGCCACCGGCGTCGAGGGCGGCCACCAGGCCGTCGACGTACCGGCCCACGCCCCCGCGGTCCGCGGGCACGGCCGTCGCGTCGAGGAGGACCCTCGGCCCCCCGGCAGGTCTGTCGTCGCCGATCACGCAATCACTCCGGAAGCTGCCGTAGATGCCACGAGGGCCAGCCTACGACGAGCCGCCTCGGAGCGGAGTGACCCTCACCGGAGCGGCGCGACCGGCACCGCTCCGTTGCCCGGCGTCCCGAACACCTGCGACGGCTTGCCGGGGGCGTACCAGCCCGCGACAGACGGGCGGAACCGCATCATCTCGGCCTTGCCGTCCCCGTCGTAGTCCCCCGGCACGGGCACGTCGCCCCGCTTGCCCCACGCCACCGGCTTGGATCCGCGTACCGTCCACAGACCTGTCGACGGCGAGTACACCGCGAGCTCGGTGCGGCGGTCACCGTTGTAGTCGGCCGGAACCGGGATGTCCCCCCGCCGGCCGAACCGCACGGCGGCGGCCCCCACCCGGTACCAGGTCTGGTTCGACGGCCGGTACACCATCGGGTCCGCCTTGCCGTCCCCGGTGACGTCGCGCAGGAACGGGACGTCCCCGGCCCGGCCCAGCGTCACGGTCGCGGCGCCGCGGATGTACCACTTGCCCGTGCTCGGGCGGAACACGGCGAGATCGGTCTTCTTGTCCCCGTTGACGTCACCCGCCACCGGGACGTCGCCCCGGGTGCCCCACGAGGTCGTCCCGCCGCCCTGGAACGTCCAGCGGCCGCCGGCCGGGTCGAAGTTCGCGTACTCCGTCCTGCCGTCGCCGTTCGTGTCCACGAGCAGTGGCCGCGACGCGGCTGTCGACTGGCCGCTCACGGACTTCGCGCCGCGCGCGGACCACGTGCGGCTCGCCCCCCGCCACAGCGTCGGGGTCGCGGCCCCCGCCACGGACCCGCCCTGCCCGGTCGAGGTGGCCGGGGTGCCGAATGTGAAGTACGTGCTGCGCAGTCCCAGCGCGACCCGGAACCGCGAGCCGGTGAAGCTCGTGCTCGCGGCCTTGCCGGCCGAGGTGGCGCCGTCCACCACGATCGTCGTGACGCGCCCACCCCACTGGCCGCGGCCGTCGCGGCCGGTCACCCGCACGCCGGTCACCTTTGCGAGGCCCGACACCGACCGCAGGGTCGCGGTGGTCACGGACTTGGTCCAGGAGGCGTTGGGGTTGCCCGAGTACTTCTCGTACGGGTCGGCCTTCGCCGCGAGGTACGGCTGCGACCCGGCGTTGAGATACCCGCCGTTGGACGACGAGAACTGCGCGAACGCGGGCTTGCCCCCGTAGGTCCGGATCTTCCCGGCCGTGGCCGCGACCGCGGCGTCCGTCGTGGACGTGTGGGCGGCCGCGCCGTCCCAGCACTGGTCCTGCGTGGTGTCGTACGAGTCGAACCAGCGGCTCGCCGTCTGCTTGAACGCGGCGTACGAGCGCGCCGCGACCGCCTGCGCCTGCAGTGCCGCGGCGGGCCAGCTCGCCGGGCTCTCCGACGGGACGACGCCACGGAGGTAGTACTCCATCGGCAGGTCGGCGGCACTGCGCTGGTTGCCGTCGACGAACAGCGTGCGCAGCGTCCCCGAGTACGTGACCGAGGTCAGGCCCTTGCAGTCGCCCTTGGAGCGCCCGAACTGGACGGTGATCGTGGACGGACCACCGACACGCAGCGGGCCGGGCGCGTAGTACACGGTCGTGTACACGCCCTTCACGAGCCTCTGCAGCGCGAACTGCTTCTTCGCGGCCGTCCACGAGAACCGCCAGGCGGTCGTCCCGCTCGGGCTCAGCGTCCACTTCTTGCCCGCGCCGTCCGTCGCGACGAGACCAGCCGCCGCGGTGACCGCCACCGGGCGGGCGTCCACTGCGGACAGCCGCACGCGGTTGGTCTTGGTGGCGAGCGTGGCGTACGCGGTGCCGGGGTAGTAGAAGTCGGTGATGGCCTTCGCGGAGACGCCGCGGAGGGCGGCGCCCTTCGCGCCGTACTGGCTCATCCCGTTGCCGTGGCCGAAGCCCGCGCCGGTGATCGTGTACGAGCCGGATGCCGGTACCGGGTACACCTGGTCCGCGACGGCGAGGTGGGTCGAGCCGAGGACCGAGCCGATGGTGACCGCGGCGAGCGCGCCGGCGAGCACCCGGCGCCAGGGCCGGGAGGACCGGGCGGCGCGGTGCACGGGGCGGTACGGGTGACGCGAGGGCATGCGAGCCTCCGTGAGGAGACCCTGGCTCGGCCGGGGGGACGACCGTGGGGGGACCAGGGTGGCGGAACGGACGTGGGTTGCGGATCCGGGCCGGCCCCCCGGGGAGGGGACCGGCCCGGAGCCGGCTAGCGGTAGACCAGCGGGGTGCTGGCCGAGGTGCCGACCGGGAACGAGCTGATCCGGTAGACGTAGAACCGGCGCGTGCCGGGCCGGTACACCGCCGCGTCCGCCTTCAGGTCGTTGTCGTACAGGCCGGGCACCGGGATGTCGCCGGGCTTGCCCCACGCGAGCGTGGCGCCGCCGCGGATCAGCCACTGGCCGGTGTTCGGCCGGTACACGGCGGCCTCGGCCCTGCCGTCGCCGTTGTAGTCCGCGGGCACCGGGATGTCGCCGGCCTGGCCGAACGTGAACGACCCGACGTTCCGGAGCGACCACTTCGCCGTCTTCGGGCTGAACGTGGCGAAGTCGGTGCGCCCGTCGCCGTTGTAGTCGGCCTGGACCGGCGTGTCGCCGGCCGTGCCGTACGTGACCGCGGACAGCCCCCTGACGTGCCAGGTGGCGTCGGACGGGCGGAACACCGCGTGCTGCAACGCGCGGCCGGTGCCGTAGTAACCGGCCACCGGGATGTCGCCCTTGATGCCGTAGGCGACCGCCGCGGCGCCGCGCAGCAGCCACTGGCCGGTGCTCGGGCGGTACACGAGGAAGTCCGCACGGGAGTCGCCGGTCCAGTCACCCGGCTGCGGGATGTCGCCCTTCACGCCCTGCCGGAGCTCGGTGCCGTTGCGCAGGTACCACGTGGCCGTGGTGCGGTCGTACGTCACGATCTGCGACGCGATGTACGTCGGACTGGCCCAGCTGCCCATCAGCGCCTTGGCGCGGGTGCGGATCCACGGCAGCGCGTTCATGCCGCCGGTACCGGGGCACGCGGTGAGGCTGGTCATGCGGTGCGGGAAGATCGTCGGCAGCGTGACCGTGACGATGTTCTTGTACTTGGTGTTCTGGCCACCGGTCAGCTTGGTGGTGGCGGTGGGGTTCACGCCGTACAGCGACAGCTTCCACGCGGCGTAGCGGGCGACCGACTCGCGCACGGCCGACGGCACGGCGGCGGTCGAGAAGTTGCCGAGCATCGAGATGCCGGACGTGCCGTAGTTGAACCCACCCGCGTGGGCGCCGACGACGGCGCGCGTGATGCCGCCCGTGCGGCCCTCCCACAGCCGGCCGAACCGGTCGACGACGACGTTGTAGCCGATGTCGCCCCAGCCGTTGCTGACCGCGTGGTACTGGTAGATCGCCCGGAGCATCGCCGGGACCTGCGCACGCGTGTAGTTGTTCGAGTTGACCGTGTGGTGGAGCGTGATCGCCTTCACCGCGGGGGCGTACGACGGCGGCCAGGTCATCTTCTTCTCGTCCGCGCCCCACTGGGCCCGGGTGTAGATCGTGGGCATCGCGATCCCGGCGTTCGCGGCGGAGGCCGGCGCACCGGCCTGCGGGTTCGCGTCGGCAGCCGACGCGCCGGGGTCGATGAGCTCGACGCGGACGTCGCGCGGCACGCCGCCGGTGACGGAGGTCACGGAGACCTCGACACCCTTCGACGGGCCGGTCCAGATCATCCCGGCGCCGTCCCGGACCGATGCCGCGGAGCGGCCGCTCGGGTCCGGCTCCGCGTCGGAGGTCGACCAGGCGCCCCACGTGCCGTCGGCGCCCTTGGCGCGGACCGCGACGGAGACACCGGATACGGCAGGGTCGCGCTTCCAGGTGACCCCGACCGCGGAGAAGGTGGACACCGAGTCGCGACGGAGGACGACGGTCTTCGCGGCCGCGGCCGCGGTCTGCGCCGAACGGGCGTACCGAGCCGACAGCTGAGCCGCCGCGTCGGTCGCGAGGGCGACGCCCTGCGGCAGGCCGCGCCGCGCCTGCACGCCGGTCGCCGGCGACGCGAGATCGCCGAGGCGCAGTTCGGTGGTGTGGGCCTCCACGGGGTGCGGCTTCGCGGCCAGCGGATTGCTCAGGACGGGGACGACCAGCACCGCGGAGGTGAGGCCGACCGAGAGGGCGAGCGATCCGGTGATCATGCGTCGCATGCCGGGGCATCTCCTTGTGTCTCGGGATCGGCGGGGGGACGATTCGCGCCGAGGGTCTTCGCGCCCGGGCCGGCCGGCCGGTGGGCACATATGCCCATCGGCGGGCACGCGGGATTACTTGACCGGCGCGCCGGACCTTCACAGAACCCGAACAAACCCCCCGCAGGGGGCGAGCGGCCGTCGCGTAGGGTCGCCCGGGTGACCTCCACGACCGTCGACCTGCTGGCTGCCGCCCTGGCCCGCGACCCGTCGGGCCCGCTCTTCACGCACTACGACGACCGCACCGGCGAGCGTGTCGAGCTGTCCGCGTCCACTCTGGACAACTGGGTCGCGAAGACCGCGAATCTCCTCGCGGACGGCGCGGGGCTCGGGGCCGGGGACCGCGCCGCGGTGCTGCTGCCGCCGCACTGGCAGACCGCCGCCGTGATGCTCGGCTGCTGGGCCGCGGGGCTCGCCGTCGCCCACGGCGTCCGTGGCGCCGCCCCGGACCACGCGGACGTCGCGTTCGCGGCGGCCGACCGCGCCGGCGAGGCGACGGGCACCGGCGCGCCCGACGTCTACCTCCTGTCGCTCGCGCCGCTCGGCGCCCGGCTGCGCGAGGTTCCCGCGGGAACGCAGGACTACGCCGTCGAGGTGCCCGCGTACGGCGACCGCTTCGTCCCCGTCTCCCCCGTCACCGGCGCCACAGCGGCCCTCGTGGGGTCCGCCGAGGTGGACCACGCCGGGCTCGTCGCGGCGGCCCGGGAGCGTGCCACCGAGCTGGGGCTCTCGCCCGGTGACCGGCTGCTCGTCGCCGCGTCCGCCGACCACCGGCCGCGGCCGCTGGACTGGCTGGCCGTCCCGCTCGTCGCGGGAGCCTCGGTGGTGCTCGTCCGCGACCCGGATCCCGCCGCGCTCGCCCGCCGGGCCGCCGACGAGCGCGTCACGGCGACGCTGGGCGTGCAGGTCCCCGGCGTACGGCACGCGGGCTGATGCGGTCCGGGGCACCACGCCCCCCGGCGTCTGCCATCATCGCCCCAGTCCGCGCCGACGCTGCCGAGGAGCTCCCTGCATGAAGTTGTCCGTCCTCATGCCGGTCTACAACGAGGAGAGCACCGTCGCGGCGGCCGTGGAACGTGTCCTGGGCGTCGAGTACCCCGCCGAGGTCGAGGTCGTCGTGGTCGACGACGGCAGCAGGGACGACACGGCCGCCGTGCTCGAGAAGATCGACGACCCGCGCGTGGTCCGCCGCAACCACCCGGTCAACCGCGGCAAGGGCGCCGCGATCCGCACGGCGGCGGGCGCGGCCACGGGTGACTACATGATCATCTGTGACGCGGACCTCGAGTACGCGCCGGAGGAGATCCCCGGGCTGCTGAAGCCGATCCTCGCGGGCGAGGCCGAGGTCGTGTTCGGGACGCGGACGTTCGGGTCCCACTCGGCGTACTCGTTCTGGTACGTGATGGGCAACAAGGGCGTGACCACGGTCGCGAACGTCCTCTACAACAGCTACATCTCCGACCTCGAGACGTGCTTCAAGCTGCTGCCGCTCCCCCTGTACCGGTCACTCGACATCCGGCAGCCCGGCTTCGGCATGGAGGCAGAGCTCACCGCGAAGCTCCTCCGGCGCGGGATCCGGCCGTACGAGGTGCCGATCAGCTATCGCGCCCGCGGCCGCGAGGCCGGCAAGAAGATCACCTGGCGTGACGGCGTCGAGGCCGTCTGGATCCTCGCACGGCACCGGGTCGGCACGCGGAGGTAGCGCACCGCGGGGTGACCGGGCTCAGGCCCCCGGCGGGGTCCCCCGGCTCAGCAGGATCGCCTGACGGCGGGCCAGCCGGTGCTCGCGCCGGATCACGGCCTCTCGCCACCGCCGGTGGTCGGTCTCGGTCTCGGTGAGCACCGCGGGGATGTCGCGCGGCTGGCCGTTCGCGTCGACCCCGACCATCACCAGGTACGCGGTCGCGACGTGCACGGGCTCGGTGCCGGCGCGGTCCCACGGCTCGGCGGTGACCGTCACGCCGACCTCCATCGAGGACCGGCCGGTCCAGTTCACCTGCGCGGCCGCGTGGACCAGGTCGCCGACCCGCACCGGCCAGAGGAACAGCATCTCGTCCATCGACGCGGTCACCGCGTTGCCCCGCGAGAGCCGGGCGGCCGAGGCGCCCGCGGCGTCGTCGACCAGCTTCATGATCACGCCACCGTGGACGGTGCCGTACAGGTTCACGTCCACAGTGGACATGATCCTGCTGAGGGTCACACGGGACGCCGACGTCGGGCTGCCGGAGAGGGGGTCCATGCCTTCCACGGTACGGCCGCCACCGGCCGGTCCGCCGATCGGGACGGTCCTCAGAGCGTGCCCACGACCGCGTCCGGCTGCGGCGGCAGCGGGAACCGCAGGGACGCCGCGACCACGTGCTCCCGCAGCCGGGTGTCCGCCTGGACGTGCTCGACCGTGCCGCTCTCGTCGATCACGGCCTGGACCAGCTCGTCGATGACATCCGGGGTGTGCCGGAGCGAGCTGCCGCAGACCGGGCACGCCTTGCCCGCGATGCCGAGCCATCCGCAGTTGTCACAGACCCGGCCGGGCTCGATGGAGTCCTCCTGGACCAGCAGGTGGTGCACCGCCGACATCGAGCCCGCCCACAGCGTGTCCCGGAGGCCGATCGACGCGGGCCTGCCCTCGGCGGCCCGCTCGAACAGCTCGGAGACCTGACCGCGTTCCTGGTCGCGCTCGTACTCGTCCAGGATGCGGCCGGCCTGCTCCCTGATCACGCCGCGGTCGACCGTGTCCAGGTCGGCTGCGAACGTGCCGATCACCTTCTCCCGCAGGTACCGCGGGAGGCGGTCGAGGAACAGCGGGATCTCCGGCTCGTGCCCGCCCACGACGAGGACGTCGTACCGCTGGCTGCGGTCGAGGTTCGCGAGCACGCTCGCCACGTGCCGGAAGTGACGCAGCGTCAGCTCCTCGGCGTGCCTCCGCACCGGCCACTCGGCGAACCCCTGCCAGCCGCCCGCGAGGTCGTCCTTCCGGACGTTCTTGTCGCGGACCCGCTCCTCCTGCCTCAGCTCGTCCTGGTACAGCTCCCACACCTGCGCTGTGCGCGAGTCGAACAGGACGATCCCGCAGCGGCGGTACTCGTCCAGTACCGCGAGCATCGGGCGCACCCACGGGGTCTCGTCCACCATCACCTTGTCGTGGACGGGCCGGGGCAGGGTGACCTCCTCGAACAGGTCCGCGCCGCTGCACGAGAAGAACGCGACCCCCCGCGAGTCGAAGTCGTCGGTCGCGACCGCCTCCCGGATGCGGGTCAGGTCGCCCCGTACCGACATCCGCGCGTCGTGGTCCAGGGTGTCGTCGCGTTCGAGCGATTCGATCTGCTGCAGGAGACCGACCGTCCGCCCGCGGAGGTCCTTGCGGTCCCGCGGGTCGACCGGGACGTCCACGTACACCGAGACCACGGGCAGTCCGTGGCTGTCGAAGCCGGCGATGCGGTCGATGGTGTCGGCAGTGATCATCGGATGTCTCCGTCGCCCTGGTGCACGGTCGCGGTACGCCGCGCCACCCTCCCCACGACACAACCACCGCTGCCCCGACCGCGCCACCGATGCCGGGCCGCTACACGTGCCCCCGCAGCCACGTCGCGGCGATCCGGGCCACCTCCTCCAGCGTCCCCGGCTCCTCGAACAGGTGGGTCGCCCCGGGGACGACCACGAGATCGCAGTCGCCGGCCAGGTTCTCCGCCGCCGCCCGGTTCAGCGCGAGCACCTCGGTGTCCCGCTCTCCCACCACGAGCAGCACGGGCTGGGTGACGAGGCGCAGGAACGCGCCCGCCAGGTCCGGCCGGCCACCCCGGGAGATCACCGCCCGGACCGCGGCCGGGCGCGCGGCCGCCGCGACGAGGGCGGCCGCCGCGCCGGTGCTGGCCCCGAAGAGCGCGAGGGGCAGGGCCGCCACCGGTCCCCCGGCCCCGAGCCCGTCGGTCAGCGCGATCACGCGGACGGCGAGGACGTCGATCGCGAACCGGAGGTCCCGTGTGCGCTCCTCCTCCGCGGTGAGGAGGTCGGCGAGCACGGTGGCGAACCCGGCCTCCCGCAGCGCCGCGGCCACGGACCGGTTGCGGGGGCTGAACCGGCTGCTCCCGCTGCCGTGCGCGAACAGCACCGCGGCGGCGGCGTCCGGCGGCACCTCCAGGTCCGCCTCGAGCTCGACCCCCGCGGCGGGGATCCGGACGCTCATACCGCGTACGGGTACGTCTCGGGGAGCTCCCCGGCCTCCCAGCGTGCCGTCCGCTCGAGTGGTTCGAGGGCCCGTGTCTCGTCCAGATGGATCACCGCGTCGAACTGGTCGGACACCCGGCACCGGAAGTAGTGGCTCTGCCGCTCGGTCTCGGGCCGGTAGATCACGCCGATCGCGCGCTCCAGCCGCGCCGACGACAGGGTCTCGGCGGCCCGGGCCGCGAGCGGGAACGACAGCATGAACTGCGCCACCCCCACCTCGTGGAACAGCGCCTCGACGCCGCCGGGCAGCCCCGGCCGGACGGTCTTCCGGTCGGCCGCGCCGCCCCAGTCGTCCGCGGCGGTCACCGTGCCGGTGTACGTGGTGAACCCGATCGACCGGCAGTCGCCGGGATGCCGCTCCCGGACGAGCTGGCCGACGTTCAGCTCGCCGCGCATCCGCGACTCCGTCGCCCGCGCGTCGCCGAGGTGGGAGTTGTGCTCCCAGACGACGATCCTCGCCGGTTCGCCCCGCTGCGCGCCCAGGTGCACGGACAGTGCGTCGAGGGTGTCCACCATGTGCGTGTCGCGGAGGTTCCAGGTGTTGACCCGGCCGGTGAACATGCCGCGGTAGTACTCCGCGGCCGACTTCACGACCTTCGCGTTCTGCTGCGCGGCGAACAGCTCGTCCTCGGCGACCGCGCCGTCGGTGAGGCCCCGCTCGCACAGCTCGACGAGCTGCTCCACGATCTGCTGCTCGCAGGTGTCGCCGGCCCCGTAGGCCGCCGCGAACCCGTACGCCTGACCGTCCTCGCCGTCGTGGTGGTCGAAGCACGAGTACCGCTCGCGGGCACGGGCGGCGGCGGCCGGGTCCGTCCGCTCCAGGTACGCGATCACCTCGTGGATCGACCGGTGGAGGCTGTACATGTCGAGCCCGTAGAACCCGACGGCATCGTGCCGCGCGTTGTGCTCCCGCAGCCAGCCGACGAAGTCGAGCACGACGGTGTTGCGCCACATCCAGGTCGGGAAGCGCTCGAAGCCCCGCAGCGCCTCCTCGGCGTCCGCGTCGTCGGAGCGGTCCCGCACCCAGCGGTTCACCCGGTACGCGTCGGGCCAGTCGCCCTCGACGGCGACCGCGCAGAAGCCCTTCTCCTCGATCAGCCGCCGGGTCATCCGCGCCCGGGCGTCGTAGAACTGGTGCGTGCCGTGCGAGGCCTCGCCGATCAGCACGTAGTGCGCGTCCCCCACCAGGTCGAACAGCGCCACGTCCGGCGGCACGCCCTCGTCCACCGGCAGCAGGTCCACGCGCAGGACCTCCGCGTCGGAGGCGGGCTCCGGCTCGCGGCGCGTGGTGCCCGCGGCCGCGCGGAGGAGCTCCCGCACCTCGTCGTCGGTCGTCTGCCGGAAGTCCCAGTACTGCTCACCGACCGCGAAGAACGGGGTCGGCGTCGTCGCGCACACCGCCTCGTCCACCAGGGCGGCGAGCTCCCGGCAGGTGGACTCCGGGGCGGCGGGTACGGCGGCGACGAGATGCTCCGCCCCGAGCCGCCGCAGGGCCTCGATCGCGGCGCGCATGCTGGTCCCGGTCGCGAGACCGTCGTCCACGACGATCACGGTGCGGCCGGTCACCTCGGGCTCGGGCCGGCCCTCGCGGTACAGCTGTTCGCGGCGCGCGAGCTCGGCACTCTCCCGCCGGGCCGCCTCCTGGAGCTGCCGCGGGGTGACGGCGAGCGCGCGCACCACGTCGTCGTCGACGACCGCCACGCCGCCACCGGCGATCGCGCCCATCGCGAGCTCCTCCTGCCCGGGCGCGCCGAGCTTGCGGACGACGAGCACGTCGAGCGGGGCGTCGAGCCTCGTCGCGACCTCGTACGCCACCGGCACGCCGCCGCGGGCGAGCCCGAGGACGAGGACGTCGGGGCGGCCCTGGTAGCGGCCCAGCAGTGCGGCGAGGGTACGGCCGGCCTCGCGGCGGTCACGGAAGAGGTGTGCGGCCATGGCGTGTCCTCGGGCGGTGTCGCTGCGGAACCCACGCTACGCCCGGCCCGGGTCAGCCGCCCGCCAGCACCGCCCACCCGTGCCCGCCGGTGCGCAGCCGGCCGCCGTCGACCCCCGCTGACCCCGCCTCCACCGTCCACCGCCCCGGCGGCAGCGGGACGTCGAGCGGCGCGTCGTCGAGGTTCAGCGCGACCAGCAGGCCGGCGCCCGACGTGTACACGAGCTGCCGGTTGTCCAGGTGCACGACCTCGGTCCGCGCCCGGACGAGCGACGGGTGGCGACGGCGCAGCGCGATCAGCTCGCGGTACAGCGCGTGGACGTCGGCGCCGAGCGGGGACAGCCCGGCCGGGTCGTCGGGGAACGGCGGCCGCACCGCGTCGTCCCCGTGCTCCCGGTCCTCCTTGACGCCGGTGAAGCCACGCTCGTCCCCGGCGTACACGCTGGGGATCCCCGCCACCGTGAACAGCACCGCCACCGCGTGCGGGAGGTGCCGCGCGTCGGGGAGCCGGCTCGCGATCCGGGTGACGTCGTGGTTGCCGAGGAACGTCTGCGGCACGAACGTCTCCAGCAGCTCGCCGTGCCGCCCGAGAGCGTGGGCGAGCTCGTAGAGGTTCCGGTCGGCGAGCGAGCTCCAGATCGCCTTCCACAGCTCGTACTGGGTCACCGTGTCGAGGCCGCCCTCGGTGACGAACCGCGCGTAGTCGCCGTGGATGACCTCGCCGAGCAGCCAGGCGTCCGGATGGGCGCCGTGGACCCGGTCCGCGACCTGGCGCCAGAACGCCGGCGGCACCGCGTACGCCGCGTCGAGCCGCCACCCGTCCACGCCCCGCCGCAGCCAGTGGTCCATCACGCCGGCGACGTAGTCCGCGACCTCCGGGCTGTCGTGGTCGAGGACGGCGAGCCGGTCGTGCCCCTCGAAGACCGCGACCGCCCCGCCCTCGCGGCGGAACGCCACCTCGTCCGGCCGCGCGAAGCTCCGTCCGACGTGGTTGAAGACGCCGTCCAGCACCACCCGGATCCCGCGGTCGTGTGCCTCCGCCAGGAGGGCCAGGAGGTCGTCCTCCGTGCCGAGGCGCGGGTCGACGCGGTAGTGGTCGACCGTGTCGTACCCGTGCGTCTCGGACGCGAACACCGGGCCGAGCAGCAGGCCGTTCGCCCCCAGGCCGATGACGTGGTCCAGCCACGGGATGAGCCGCAGGAGACGGGGTACCGGTACGGGGTCTCCGGCCGCGCGCGGGGCGCCGACGAACCCGAGGGGGTACACGTGCCAGAAGATCGCGTGCTCGCTCCAGTGTTCCACGCCGGGACAGCCTGCCCGGGAACCGTGCCGCGCGCCTCCCGGGGTCGTCCCAAAACTAGTTGTAGACTACAACCATGATCACGCGCACGGCCGTCCGTCACGTCCTCACCCACCTGCTCGTCCCGCTCTTCCTGGGCACCGGGATGGCCCTCGCGTACCTGGGCGCGTTCCACGAGCCGAGCCCGCACGGCGTCCGCGTCGACGTGGTCGGCAGCACCCCGCAGACGCAGGTGCTCGCGCAGGTGCTCCAGGACAGGCTGGGCGACCGGGTCGCGATCCGGACGACGCCGAGCGAGGGGGCGGCCCGGGAGGCGCTCGCGCACCAGGACATCGCCGGGGCGTACGTCCCCGACCCGCACCGCCCGGCGCTGCTGGTCGCGTCCGCGGGGTCCGACACGACGGCCGTGACGGTCGAGCGGATGTTCGCCCCCGTGGCGCTCGCCCAGGGACTGCCCCTCGAGGTCCGGGACGTCGTGCCGACCGACCGGCACGACCCGACCGGGCAGGGCATCTTCTTCTATCTCGTCGCGCTCTCGGTGGGCTCGTACAGCGCCGCGATCGCGATCGGCGTCGCGGGGTCGGCGCTGGCGATGCGGATCCGCGCGGGGCTCGCCGTCCTCGCGGCCGGGGTGGTCACCGTGCTGTGCACGCTGGTCGCCGGGCCGCTGTACCACGCGCTGCCGAGCCACGTCGGGGCCATCGGGCTGCTGTCCTGGCTGTACTCGTCGGCGATCGTGCTGCTGGGCGTGGGGCTGCACACGTTCCTCGGACGGTTCACCACCGCGACGCTGGTGGCGCTGTTCGTGATGCTGAACTTCACGTCCTCCGGCGGGATCTTCGCGCCGTACCTGCAGAACGGGTTCTTCTCGGCGCTGCACAGCTTCTGGATCGGCTCCGGGCTGGTCGAGGGCGGCCGGAAGCTCCTGTACTACCCGGGCCTCGCCGTGCGCGGTGACGTCGGGAAGATCGCGCTGTGGTTCGCCGCCGCGCTCCTCGTCGTGGGGCTCGCCGCGCTGGCCGAACGGCGGCGCGGGGCCGCCTCCGCCGTGGTGACGCCCGCGGAGGAGGAGCTCGAGGAGGCGGTCGTCGCGGCCTAGTTCTCGCGGTTGTCGTCGGCCCGGGGGTCCACACAGGACTCCCGGGCCGAGACGTACAGCCCGTGGGTCTGGGTGCGCTCCTCCTGCCGGTCCCAGATGCGGTTGCCGTGCAGCGTCGGCGCGAGCACCGCCGCGTCGAACGTCACGCCCGCACGGACCTCCGGTGGGTCCGGCAGCCGGTACGGCGTGCCGTCGGAAGGGGGGTCGCCGCGCCACGCGCTCGTCGCGCCCGGACGGTGCGGCGCGAGCACCAGAACGGTGTCCGTGTTGGCGATGACCAGTGCCTCGGCGTCCCCGGCGGTCACCACCTTGCCGCGGTGCCCGTCCGGGGGCCAGTGTGCGCGGGTGTCCTCCACCGTGTCCGGTCCGTACCGCACGGCGTCACCGCTGCCCGACGCCGCGGGGGCGTTCCGCCGGCCGTTGTTGCGCACCCGGTTGCCGCTCAGCGCGGGGTCGCGCAGGGCGGCGTCCACCCGGATCCCGCACAGCGCGTTGCCCCAGACGTCGTTGCCGTCGAGGACGAGGTCGGAGGTCGGGACGGCCTTGCCCCGCGCGAGATCGTGCTGCCGGTACCCGTAGCGCCCGTTGTTGCTGATCCGGTTGCC
>DASWRY010000008.1:0-3968 GCA_036402915.1 Mycobacteriales bacterium | reverse complement strand
CACGTCGACGTCGTGAGCACGGGCGTTGTCGGCGATGCGCGAGGCGCCCTCGGCGGATCGCTCCACCGCGACGACGGCGGCGCCGAACCGGGCGCACTCGACGGCGACGGAGCCGCTGCCCGCGCCGATGTCCCACACCAGATCGCCGAGCCGCGGTCCGAGGTGTGCCAGGGCGAGCGCCCGGATCTCGGCCTTGGTGATCATCGAGTCCCGGTGCGCGAACGCCTCGTCGTCCAGGGCCCAGCGCTCCGGCCCGACCGTGGCCGGTGTCCACACGGGACCGCCGACCGCGTGCTCCGGGTCCACCACGAGCGTGACGTTGAGCGGGTCCCAGGTCCGGCGTGCCGCCTCCTCGGGCGTCACCTCGTCCACGCGCTCCTCCGGCGTGCCGAGGCGCTCGGCGACGTACAGCACGCGGCCGGTCCCGGCCAGGGCCGCGCCCAGCTCGGCCGGGCCCGCGCCGGGTCCGGTGAGGACGGCGACCTTGCGGCGCGCCCGGCAGACGTTCACGGCCCGGCGCAGCGACCGGCCGCCCTCGCTGCCGTGCGTGCTGACGACGACGGCGTCGTCCCACGGGATCCCGGCCCGGGCGAAGGCCGTCGCCACAGACGAGACACCGGGGCGTACGTCGAGCGCCTCGGGGCCGAAGCGATCGGCGAGCACGCGGACCATCCCGAAGAACCCCGGGTCCCCCGACGCCACGACGGCCGGGCGCCGTGCCGCGGCGATCGCGTCGAGCGCCGGGCCGAGCGGTCCCAGCTCGACGGTCCGGACACCGCCCGCGCTCAGGGCCGCGAGGTGCCGCCGGCCGCCCACGACGAGGTCCGCCTCCGCGGGCACCGTCTGTCCCTCGCCCAGCACGGTGATCCTCACGCGACCCACTCCGGGCGCGTCGCCGCGACCACGCGCTGCCCGCTGAAGTCGACCATCGCGACCTCGGACCCCAGCCGCTGCTCGCCGAACCGGGCGAGCACCTCCGCCACCCGGGCGCACAGCTCGTCCCCACAGGAACGCAGGACCCCGGCGGTCTCCCACAGCTCGTACGCGTGCCGCGCGGTGTTCGCACCGTCCACGGTGGACGCGAGCGCCTCGTCGCCGGTGACCTCGCGCGTGATCCGGCCCAGCAGGCCGGTGTCCACCTTCGACCGCGTGTAGTGGGTCATCAGGATGCCCTGGGCCAGCTTGGTCAGCTTGCCCGCCATCCCGACGAAGACCACCCGGGTGAGGCCGTGCTCGACCGCGCGCCGGAGCGCGGCGCCGGTGAAGTCGCCGACCTCCACGAAACAGACCTCGGGCAGGTCCGGCAGCAGCGCCATCGCGCCGCGCTCGGTGCGCCCGCCGGTGCACAGCACGAGGGTCGTCTCCCCCTGGGCGGCCATGACGGACACCGCCTGCTCGACGCTCGCGCGCCACGACGCCGTCGAGAAGGGACGGACGATCCCCGTCGTACCCAGGATCGAGATGCCGCCGAGGATGCCGAGCCGCGCGTTCGTGGTCTTGCGTGCCATCTTCTCGCCGTCGGGCACGCTGATCACCACGCGGACGCCCCGATCGGTGACCTCCGTGACAGCGGCGGTGATCATCTGGCGGGGCACCGGGTTGATCGCCGGGCCGCCGACCTCGAGGCCCAACCCGGGCTTGGTCACGACGCCCACGCCGACGCCGCCGTCCAACTGGACGCCGGGCTCCGCCCGCCAGGACACCGTCGCGGTGAGGTGCGCGCCGTGCGTGACGTCGGGGTCGTCGCCGGCGTCCTTGACGACGACCGCCTCGGCGCGATCCGGGGAGACCGTGCACGAGTGCACGGCGAAGCCGACCCGCTGCCCACCGGGGAGGCCGATCTCGACCGTGGTCTGCGGCTCGCCGGTGGAGAGGGCCGTGGTGGCGGCCTTCGCGGCCGCCGCGCTGCAGGCGCCCGTGGTCCAGCCCGTGCGCAGGGCCTTCGGACGGACCTTCGCGGTGCGGGGCAGATCCGGTTCGGAGAGGTCGGGGTGGTCCGTCACCGGCCGCCCTTCAGCACGCGGCGCGCCTCGCGGTCGGCCTTGCGGAAGCCGTGGAAGTGCCCCGGGTGGTACAGGTGCGACCGGGTGTCGACGGAGCCGCCCATCGCGGGACCGACCAGGAACAGCGTGTGCTTCCACAGCTTGTACTGCTTCACGGTGGCCTCGAGCGTCCCGACCGTACAGTTCACGATCAGCTCGTCCGGCCAGGTGGCCTGGTACGCGACGACGACGGGGGTGTCCTCGGCGTACCCGCCCTCGCGCAGCTCGTCGGCGAGCTGGCCCGAGCGCGCCGCGGACAGGAAGATCGCCATCGTCGTGCCGTGCCGCGCGAACTCCCGGACGCTCTCCCGCTCCGGCATCGGGGTCTTGCCGCCGGACAGTCGTGTGAGGATGACCGACTGCGCGACCTCGGGGACGGTGAGTTCCCGCTGGACGATCGCCGCGACGGCGCTGAACGCGCTGACGCCCGGGATCACCTCGGTGTCGAGGCCCAGCGCGCGGCAGCGCTCGATCTGCTCGGCGACCGCGCCCCACAGACCCGGGTCACCGGAGTGGACCCGCGCCACGTGCAGGCCGTCGCGCGCGGCGCGCTCGTAGATCGCCACGACGCCCTCGAGCGGGATCTCCGCGGAGTCCACGATCTCCGCGCCGGGGCGGGCGTGGTCGAGGATGTCCGGCTGGCACAGGCTGCGGGCCCACACGACGATGTCGGCCTCGCCGATGACGCGGGCGCCGCGCAGCGTGATGAGGTCGGCGGCGCCGGGGCCCGCCCCCACGAACGTCACACGGCCGGTGGTCACAGCTTGCCTCCACGAGAGTTGCGCCGGCCGGGGATCAGCACGGCGGACAGGTACGGCGCCGCGGCGGTGTCCACGCCGGACAGTGGTACGACGACCTCGTCCGGCAGCCCGAGGTGGGCGCCGAACACGGCGTCGTCCAACCGGCCCGCCTCGGTGACGGCGTCGACGACCGAGCCGAGGATCCGGCCGCCCTTGTACGCGACGACGCTGCCGCCTCCGGCGAGCGCCTCCGCGAGCCCGTCCGTGCCTCGCGCGAGGGGCAGGAGGGTCAGCGACTCGGTGCCCTCCACGAGGGGCACGCCGCTGCGGGCGGCGAGCGCCTGCATCGCGGTGATCCCGGGGACGGTCTCGACCGTCACGTCCATGAGCTCGGCGACCGTGTGGGCGAGATAGGTGAACGTGGAGTACACGTTGGGATCGCCGATCGTGGCGAACACCGCCGTCGTCGCCGGGCCCGCCGCGCGCAGGTAGTCGGCGACCCGCCGGCCCGCCGCGTCCCAGTGGCGCTCGCGCCGTGCGGTGTCGGTGCGCTCGTTCAGCGCGAAGACCAGCCGCTCGATGCGGTCGTGGCCCGCGTGGGCCCGCACGGTCTCCTCGGCGCGGCCCACCTCGTCCGCGTCCATCACCGGGACGAAGACGCGGTCCGCCTCGCGCAGGACGCGGACGGCCTTGACCGTGCAGAGCTCCGGATCGCCGGGGCCGACGCCGACGCCGACGAGCCGGGCGGTCATGCGGCCACTCCGACGGAGGCCTGGACGAGCCGCTGCGCGATCGACGGCAGCCCGGCCCAGTGCAGGTGCAGGTACGAGGCGTGGACGCCGCCCTGCACGAAGCCCTCCGGCTCCGCGCCCTGCCACCGCCACGCCGGGCGGCTCCCGGCGCGCGGGGTGACGGCGGTGCGGTGGAACTCGTGCCCGTTCACCCGCTGTCCCTCGGCGGCGAGCACGCTGTCCGTCAACGCGACGGCCTGGCGGTACCCCAGGGTGAGCCGCGGCGTCATGGCCCCGTCGGCGTCGAGGACCCCGCACATCGGCAGCCCGTCGAGCGAGCGCGCCAGCCACAGCAGGCCCGCGCACTCGGCCGCGACCGGGGCGCCGGACGCGGCGAGGGAGCGGACCGCCGCGCGCAGCGGCTCGTTCGCGGACAGCGCCTCGGCGTGCACCTC
>DASWRY010000007.1:0-81425 GCA_036402915.1 Mycobacteriales bacterium | reverse complement strand
GGCGTGGGCGGCGTTGGCCCGGGGAGAGATGACCACGGGCGGAGTCCGCCCGCCGAGCGCCTCACACACCTGGGTCAGGGCCTGGTTGTCCGCGATCCCCAGCGCGAGCTTCGCGATCGTGTTCGCCGTGGCAGGTACGACCGCGTAGCAGTCGGGTGTCGGATGTGGACTGTCCTCACGCGGCAGTCGTGGCTCGTGCCGCAGCGGCAGTCCGGTGGTCTTCTCGATCGGGTCGACCTCGCCCGCGTCGGTGAGCCAGCGGTACGCCGTGGGAGTCGCCGTGACGCCGACGGTCCAGCCCTCGGCGAGGAACGGCTCCACGAGCTCGGCGCGGATCGACAGGGCGCCGCCCCCGCCGGAACAGACGAGCCCCAGCACCGGTCCCGTGGCCGATCCCCCAGCGTCCGTCATGTCGCCACGATAGAGGCGGATCGAACCGCCGACGGCAGCACCGCCGCCGGCCTCCCGCCCTACGCAGCCACCGCAGAGTTCCGCGCCGCCGCCCTCCGCGCCACGCTCCGCGCCTTCCATGCCACGAGCACCTGGGAGCCCAGGATCAGCAGGGTCGTCGCGGTCACGATCACCGTGGAGGCCGCGGCGATCGTCGGGTCGGTATCCGACGTCACGCTCGTGAACATCTTCACCGGCAGGGTCCGGAGGTCCGGCGACTGCAGGTAGATCGACAGGACGACCTCGTCGAACGACGTCACGAACGCGAACACCGCTCCCGAGATGACCCCGCTGGCGATGAGGGGCAGCGTCACGTGCCGCACCACCGCGGCCGGTGAGGCGCCGAGGCTTGCCGCCGCGTTCTCCAGCCGCCGGTCGAGCGCGCGGAGGCTCGCCGAGACGGGGACGACGACGAACGGTACGGCGAGCGCGGTGTGCGCGAGGACCAGGCCGGTCATCGTGCCCACCAGCCCCCACCGCAGGAAGGCGATGTAGATCGCGAGCGCCATCACGATCTGCGGGATGATGAGCGGCGTCAGGAGGACTCCGTTCAGCAGGCCCGCTCCACGCCACCGCGAGCGGTTCAGGCCGTACGCCGCCGCGGTGCCGAGCACCGTCGCGAGGACCGTCACGATGATCGCGAGCTCGAGTGACGTCTGCAGCGCCGAGACCCACTCCGGCGCGGTGAAGAACCGCGTGTAGTACCTGGTGGACCAGGACTGCGGCGGGAACTTGAAGCTGTCCTGACCGGTGAAGCTGAGCGGGACCACCACGAGCGTCGGGGCGACGAGGCACGTCGCCACCAGGAAGCACGCGATCCGCAGGCTCCAGCCGATGCGTCCCGAGCCGTTCACTTGTTCCCCATCCCGTTCGACAGGGCGCTGCTGCGCCGGGCGAGGCGGCTCACCAGCGCCAGCAGCACCAGCGTGACCACGAGCACGATCGTCCCGAGCGCACCGCCGGCCCCGAACTGGACCAGCTCCTGGATCCGCGAGGCCATCAGCTGCGACACCATGGACTCCTGCGGGCTGCCGAGCAGCGCGGGAGTCACGTAGAAGCCGAGCGCCAGGATGAACACGAGGGCCGCACCGGCCGCGATCCCGGGGAGCGATAGCGGGAAGTACACCCGCAGGAACGCGACCACGGGCCGCGCGCCGAGGCCGAGGGCCGCCTGGGTCAGCCTCCGGTCGATCCCGCGGAGGCTCGCGTACAGCGGCAGCGCCATGAAGGGCAGCAGGACCTGCGTCATCGCGATGGTGACACCCGTCGAAGTGCCCAGCAGGCCCCCGGAGGCCAGTCCGAAGAACCCGAGGAGCTTGTCGAGCGGGCCGTCGTTCTGGAGCAGGACGACCCAGGCGAACGTTCGCGCCATGAGGCTCGTCCAGAACGGCATGAGCACGATCGCGAACATCACCGTGCGCATGCGCGGCTTGGCGAGCGTCATCACGTACGCGTACGGATAGGACAGCAGCACCGTCGCCAGCGTCACGATGGCGGCCATCCGCAGGGTGCGCAGCAGCACCGTGATGCTGACCCCGTCGGACGCGATCGCGGTGTAGTTGTGCAGCCCGGGAGTGGGGTCGGTGACGCTGAGGTACATCAGCAGGCCGATCGGGACCAGGAACACCGCCGCGACCAGCGCCAGCGCGGGCGCGGGCAGGAGGACGGTGAGCCGGCGGAGTACGCCGGCCGGCCCCCGCCTGGCGGGGGAACGCACCGCTAACGCCTGTACAGCCATCGGGAGGGCCTTCCGTCTCACAGGGTGTCGGGGGACCGCTGTCGGGAGCGGCACGGCCGCTCCCGACAGCGAGGGGGCATCAGCCAGCAGCCCACTTCGTCCACTTGGCAGTGGCGTCGTCGAGGTTCTGGGCCCACCAGTTCTCGTTCCGCCAGAAGCCGGTCCCGTTGTCCTGACCGTGCGGGATGTACTTCTCCTGCAGCGGGCTGTAGTTGGGCTTCGAGGCGTTGTTGATCGGGGCGTACGCGTAGCTCTCCGCGAGGCGCGTCTGCGCATCCGCCGACACCACGGTGTTGAGGAACTTCATGACCTCGGCCTTGTGCTTCGTACCCTTCGGCACGACGAGGACGTCCCAGTACAGCAGCGGCTGGTTCCAGACCGCCGTGAGCGACGCGCCCTGCTTCTCCGCGTCGTACGCACGCCCGGGCCACGCCGCCATCATCATGTCGACCCGGCCGGTGGCCAGCGCCTGCTGCTGCTCGGCGCCCGTGCTGAGGAAGACGGTGTCCTTGCGGATGCTGTCCAGCTTGCGGAACGCCCGGTTGTAGTCGATCGGGTAGATGTCCGCCGGCTTGACGCCGTCCGCCATGAGCGCGACCTCGAGGTTGCCCTGGTTCGCCATGTTCATCACGCCGCGCTTGCCGGGGAACTTCTTGGTGTCGAAGAAGTCGGCCCACGACTTCGGCCCGTTGGCACCGTACTTCTTGGTGTTGTAGACGAGCATGTACGCGGAACGCATGTCCGGGACGGCGCAGTCGGACACCAGCTTCTTGTCCACCCCGCTGACGTCGACGACGTTGTAGTCGATCTTCTCCAGGTACTTGCCACAGTTGGCGAGCGCGAACTGCGGCAGGCCCTCCATGACGTCCCAGGTGACGTTCTTCGCGTCCACCATGGCCCGCAGCTTCGGGTAGCTCAGCGGGGAGTCCTGCTGGATCTTCACGCCGGTGCTCGTGGTGTACGGGTCGAGGAAGGCCTTCTGCTGCGCGGCCTGGTACGAGCCGCCCGCACCGACGAACACCAGCCCGCCGGACCCGCCGGACTTGCCGCCGTTGGCGCAGGCGGCCGTCACCCCGATCGAGAGCAGCAAGACCGCTGCTTTCATGCGATTCGAAAACTTCACGTCGTCACTCCTATCCCTTGCTGTGGACACTCCGGTGGTGGGAAATCGTGTGGTGGCCGTGGGCCGCGGGGATCAGGACCTGCGGCGCGGTACCGCCACGGGTTCCGGTGCGGCGATCCGTCCGGCCTTGAAGAGGTTCGTCGCCGTGACGGCCACGTCCCGGGTGTCCGCGATGAGCTTGTCCCGCATCGTCCTGAACCTGGACGCGGGGACGGACACCGTGAACGACCCCACCGGGAAGCCGGTGGGATCGAAGAAGGGGGCGGAGACGCAGCACACGTCGTCCGCGAACTCCTCGAGGTCCAGCGCGTAGCCCTGGCGCCGGATCTGGGCGAGGCTGCAGACGAGACCGTCGTAGTCGACCACCGTGTGCGCCGTGATGGCCGGCAGATCCACCCCGGAGAACATCATCTCGACCTGCTCCTCCGGCAGGTACGCGAGGATCGCCTTGCACGACGCCCGGGCGTGCATGTGGCCGGTGTACCCGGCCTCCAGCGTCTGCACGCTGAGGGTGCGCACGCCCTCGATGAACTGCTGCAGCGTGATGGCGCCCTGGAACCACCCGCAGATGTACGTGCTGTCCTGGGTCTTGTTGTGCAGCCGCGCGAGCAGCGCCGAGATCTCGGGCGGAGGCCCGGACCTCAGCTGGAGCCGGCGGCTCAGCGCGGCGCTGCTGGGCCCGACGTCGAAGACGCCGCCGGGCAGCCGCACCACGTAACCGCAGGCGCGCAGCGTCCTCAGCAGGTGGTAGGTGGTGCTGAGGTTGAGGCCGAGCTGCCGGCTGATCGCCTTGGCGGTCGAGTTGCCGTTGGACGCCGCGACAGCCTCGAGGACGCTGAGGCCACGCTGCAGGGTGAGCAGGACCGTCTCGCCCTGCTCTGCCGGGGCGTCGACTCGTGCGTCTACCACGGACGTACCGGTGCGTCGACCCAGCCCACCGCGAGCTTCCGCCCGTCGGCGACCCGCTCGACCCACACCTCGGCCTCGACCCAGCACGATCCGTCCTGTGTGGACGTGTCGCTGACGACACCGCGCACCAGCACCTCGTCGCCGGGCGCCATCGGGGCGATGAAGGCCACCTCGAGGTGCCCGGCCGTGTGCCACGCCGGGCCGAAGAACCCGGTGGCCAGTTCGGACACGTAGCACGCGTTCATCAGCCCCTGGGCCAGGGTGGTGTCGAGCCCCTGCCCCCGAGCGACCTCCAGGTCGGTGTGGGTCGTACGCCAGAACGACTGGACGTTCGAGTACACCGAGATCTGCTCCTGGTGCAGGACCTTGGTGAGCGTCGGCAACGGTGTGCCGACGGCGAGGTCGGGGCGGGCGTACGGAGCCGGGGTCCGGTCCGCCGGATACTCGCCGACGACCCTGCGCTGCTGCGTCGCGGTGCCGGCGGACCCGGTGCCGAGCTTGGTGGGGTCGCCGATCTCGACGGCCTCGACGGCCCGGTGCCGGACGATGAGCCGTCCGTCCACCGTGGACCGCGCCTCCGCCTCGGTCACGTAGTAGCCCCGGCCCCGCCGCTCGTACTTCTCGACGACCCGGCCCTCGAGCCGGACGGTCTCGCCGAGGCGTGCGGGGGAGTCGAACCAGACCTCCTCGCGCTGGTGGAGCCCGAGGTCACGGTTGGGGTCGTAGCGGGTGTTCAGCAGGCGCAGCAGCTCGCCGAGGGCGAACGCCGCCGGTGCCACCCGGTCACCGAAGGGCGAGGACGCCCCGTCGTGGTGCCAGGGGTGGTAGTCGTCGAGCGACCAGGAGTACGTCTTGAGCAGGTGGTCGTCGACGGTCAGCTCGAGCGGCCCGAGCGTCTCGCCCACCTCGATCGCCGCGTACTCGACGGGCTTGAGATCCGGGTGCGTGGTGGTCATGTTCTCTCTCCTCGCCGGCTCAGGAGCCCGACCGGGCGGCGCCGAACCGGGCGATGCCCAGGGCGGTCAGCCGGCTCACCAGCGCGATCTCCGATTCGGGCACGTACTCGTCCTTGCAGTGCGCGTTCGCGATGCTCCCCGGGCCGAACAGGACCACCGGGACGCCCATGCCCGCGAAGGCGGAGGCGTCGCTGCCGTACGTGACGCACGCCGTCTGGATGTCCGCGCCGGTGGCGCGCGCCGAGGCCCGCAGGCCCGCGACGAGGTCCGAGTCGGCGGCGGTCTCCCAGCCGTCGAAGTCGCCGTCCCAGTGGATCTCCACGGGGTGGTCCCGGAACCAGTCGTCCTCCGAGGCGAGGCCGGCCATGGCCGCCTCCAGCTCGCCGCGGACGGCCGCGAGGTCCTCCTCCGGCAACGTGCCCACGCGGCCGTACAGCCGGGCGGTGTCGGGGATGGTGAGCCGCCACTCGCCCGCCTCGACCTTCCCGATGGACAGGGGCGCCTTGTTGGGCAGCTGGTCGAAGAGGGGGTGCCCGAGACGGGCGTGCCGCTCCCGCTCGAGGGCCACGAGCCGGTCGTGGACGAGGCGGGACTTCTCGTACGCGCTGACGCCCGTCCAGGGGAGCGCCACGTGGGCCGCCTTGCCGTTGACGGTCAGCGTGAAGGGCGTCGCCCCGCCGCAGGCCGTGACGATCTTGCACTCGGTCGGTTCGAGGACGATCGCCGCGGACGGCACGGGCGCGCCCTGCATGAGCGCGAGGGTGCCGAGGCCACCCGACTCCTCGGCGACCACGCACTGCACCTGCACGTTGAACGGGAGCTCGACGCCCGCATCGCGCAGCGCGCGCAGGGCGAAGAGGGCGGCGCCGAGGCCGCCCTTCATGTCGGCCGCGCCGCGGCCCCAGATCAGGCCGTCCTCGCGGGCCCCGCTGAACGGGTCCCGCGCCCACTTGGCGGCATCGCCGGCCGGCACCACGTCGACGTGGCCGTTGATGACGAAGTCACCCATCGTGGGAGCGGCGCTGCGGAGCTCCGCGACGATGTTGGGGCGGTTCTCCAGGTCCCGCTCACCGGCGCACCGTGGCCAGCGCTCCAGGGCGGAGTCGTCGATGTACTCCTTGCGCGCCTCGAAGCCGTTGCGGCGGAGCCAGTCGTGGACGAACGCGGCCGCCTCGCCCTCGTTCCCCGTGACGCTGGGGATCGCGACGAGCTCGGACACGAACCGGAGGAGTTCCTCCCGGCCCCGGTCGAGCGCGTCCACGGCGGCCTGTTCCTGCCGGGACAGCGCCGCCGGCGGCGCCTGTACGTTCTCGGTCATGCACGTCCTCCGATGGGTGGCCGCGGATCCGGGTACGGATCCCCGGCGCGGCGGGTCGATGCGGGTGTCGGCACGGGGTGCCTAGATCACGCCCTGGTCGTCGAGGGCCTTGATGTCGGCGGGGGAGAGGTGGCAGAGCTCGGCGAGCACGTCCGCCGTGTGCTGGCCCGCGCGGGGCGCGGCCGACCGGACGCGACCCGGAGTACGGGAGAGCTTCGCCACGACGCCCGGCAGGCGGGTCGTCGCGCCGGAGTCGTCGGCGACCTCGACGACCATCTCCCGGTGCCGGAGCTGCGGGTTGCCGAGCGCCTCGCCGACACCGAGCACGGGGCCGAACGGCAGGCCGGCGGCCTCGAGTACCTCCGACACCTCGGCCAGGGTCCGGCCGAGGGCCCACTCCCCGACGAGGGCCTCGATCTCGAGGACGTGCGTGAGCCGGTCGGGGTTCGTGCGGAACCGCGGGTCGGCGGTGAGTTCCGGTGCGCCCATCGCCCCCGCGAGCGACGCGAACATCGCGTCGTTGCCCGCGTCGATGTAGACGTGGCGGCCGTCGCCGGTGCGGAACACGTTCGCGGGGGCGGTGACCGGATCGCGGTTGCCGGTCGGCGGGGGCACGTCGACGCCGTTCAGCGCGGCGGTCACCGGGTAGCCGAGCACGGAGAAGATCCCGTCGAACAGCGCCACGTCCACGCTCTGCGCTTCCCCGGAGCGGTCGCGGTGGTACAGGGCCACGAGCGTCGCGAAGGCCGCGTGCAGGCCGGCGGTGTGGTCGGCGACGAAGGTGCCGCTCATCGTCGGGCCGCTCTCCGGGCTGCCGGTCAGGCTCATGGCTCCCGACATGGCCTCGGCGACGGCGTTGAACAGCGGCTGGCGGTGCAGCGGCCCGGACTGGCCGAAGCCCGAGATCGACGTGACGATGAGGCGCGGGTTGAGCTCCTCGAGCCGCTCCTTCGTCAGGCCCATCGCGGCCAGCGTCCCCGGGCGGTAGTTCTCGACGAGGACGTCCGCCCAGGTCACCAGCCGTTCGAGGACCGCCACGCCCGCCGGGTGCCGGGTGTTCAGGGTGACGCCCCGCTTGTTGCGGTTGTAGTGGAGGACGTACGCGCTCTCGTCGCCGATGCGCGGCTCCAGGGCCCGGACGTCCTCGCCGGTGGGCCGCTCGACCTTGATCACGTCGGCGCCCATGTCGGCCAGCAACATGGTGCAGAACGGGCCGGCGATCCACCGGCTCAGGTCCAGGACCTTGACCCCCTCGAGGGCCAGGCGTGGCGCGGCGGTCATGCCGGCACCGTCACCTGCGACGCGGCGGCGTGGTCGTTCGCGTCCCCGGCGGGGTCGGGTACCAGTACCGACTGGTCGACGTCCCAGGTCACCGTGACCCGTTCGCCGGCCGACGCCCGTGAGGTGTTGCCGACGTGCTCACGGCACGACCCGGCCACGCCGTCGTCGCAGCGGAAATGCACCTTGCGGTACGACCCCTGGTAGACGACCTCGGACACGGTGGCGCCGAGCGCGTTGACGCCGCTGCCCACCACCGCGTCGGTGGCCTCCAGGCGTAGCCGCTCGGGCCGGACGATCATCGCGGCGGCCGTGCCCACGGGGTGTGCGCTGCCGCTCCCGACGGTCAGCTCGTGACCGTCGCCGACGAGCGTGCGGTGGCCGGCGCGGTCCCGGACCACGCCCCGGAAGACGTTCGAGTCCCCGAGGAACTCCGCGACGAAGAGCGACGTCGGCGCCTCGTACAGCTCGACGGCGGTCCCGACCTGCTCGATCCGCCCCTCGTTGAAGACGGCCACCCGGTCCGACAGGGCGAGGGCCTCCTCCTGGTCGTGGGTCACGAAGACGAACGTGATGCCGAGCTCGCGGTGCATGCGCGCGATCTCGCTCTGCAGCTGCTCGCGCAACTTCTTGTCGAGCGCACCGAGGGGCTCGTCCATGAGCAGCACGGGCGGGTTGAAGACCACGGCACGGGCGAGGGCGACGCGCTGCTGCTGACCGCCGGACAGCTGCGTGGGCAGGCGCTCACCGAAGCCGCGGAGGCCGACGAGTTCCAGCACGTCGGCGACCCGCTTCGCCGCCTCCTTCTTGCGCACCTTGCGCCGGCGCAGCGGGAAGGCGACGTTCTGCGCGACCGTCATGTGCGGGAACAGGGCGTACTGCTGGAACACCATGCCCAGGCCCCGCTTGTGCGGCGGGAGCGAGGAGACGTCGGTGCCGCCGATGCAGACCTGGCCGGACGTCGGGTGCTCGAACCCGGCGATCATGTTGAGCGTCGTCGTCTTGCCCGACCCGCTGGGGCCGAGCAGGGTGACGAACTCGCCCGCGCGGATCTGGAGGTCGACTCCCGCCACGGCCGGCGGCAGTGCGGCGGAGAAGGTCTTCGTGAGGCCCCGGAGTTCGACGGCGCCCGGCGCAGCGTTGACGGTCATGGCTGTGCTCCCTGGTGCTTCAGGCGGCGTGACGGGACTGGTGGACGAGCCGGTGTACCGACTCGGCGATCCGCGGCGCGGACGGGATGACCTCGGCGAGCAGCGACGGCGCCGCGGGGATCCGGACGTCCGGCGCACCGAGACGCAGCGGCGGCGCGGACAGCGTGAGGCCCGACTCGGCGACCGACGCGACCACCTCGGCCCCGAGCCCGGCGAACGTGTGCGCCTCGTGCACCACGGCGAGCCGGCCGGTGCGCGCGACGCTGGCGTGGATCGCCGCGGTGTCGAAGGGCCGCAGCCAGCGCATGTCGAGCACCTCGCACGAGATGCCCTCGGCCTGCAGCCGTTCCGCCGCGTCCAGGACGCGGTGCTGCATCGTGCCCCACGTGACCACCGTGACGTCGGTGCCGGGGCGGCGGATCGCCGCGCCGCCGACCGGGCGGACCGGGCCGCCGAGGCGTACCGGCTCCTTCTCGCCGTGGTAGACGTTCCGGTTCTCGATGACGATGGCGGGGTCGTCCGACCAGATCGCGCTGAGGAGCAGGTCGTAGGCCTCCTGCGCGGTCGCCGGCATGCAGACCTGGAGGCCGGGTACGTGGGCGAAGATCGCCTCGAGGCTCTGCGAGTGCTGGGCGCACGCGCCGGGCCCGCTGCCCTGCTGGGTGCGCACCGTGATCGGCGCGGTCAGCGCGCCGCGCGAGACGTACCGGACGTTGGCAGCCTGGTTGATGAGCTGGTCGAGGGCGACGAGCGTGAAGTCGGCCCACATGACCTCCGCGATCGGCCGCATCCCGACGAGGGCCGCGCCGATGGCTCCGCCGAGGATCGCGGACTCGGAGATCGGGGTGTCGAACACCCGCTCGCCGAACTGGCGCCGGAGACCCTTGGTGACGCCGAACACGCCCCCGGGGATGCCGACGTCCTCGCCGAAGAGGAGGGTCTCCGGCCGCTCGGCGAGTGCCCGGCTGAGGGCCTCGTTGACGGCCTGGGCGTAGGTCAGGTTCTTCGTTTCCTCAGGCATAGAGGTGCTCCAGGACGGTGTCGGGGCTGGCCAGGGGGGACGCGAGCGCACGCCGGCTCGCCTCGGCGACATCGCGGCGCACCTGCTCCTTCAGCGCCTCGAGCTCGCTCTCGGTGACGCCGGCGTCGAGCAGTTCCCGCGCGCAGCGCACCAGCGGCTCGGTCTCCCGGGCCCGGTCCAGCTCACCGGGCTCGCGGTACTGCTCGGCATCGCCGATGTAGTGCCCGACCAGCCGCTCGGTCATCGCCTCGATGAGGACGGGTCCCTCGCCGGCCCTGGCACGCCGCGCGGCCTCGGCGACGGTCGCCCGCACGGCGCCGACGTCGTTCCCGTCGATGCGTACGCCGGGGAAGCCGTACGCGCTGCTGCGCTTGAAGAGCCGGTCCGAGGCGACCATCGTCGCCGTGACGGTGAGCTCCGAATAGCGGTTGTTCTCGACCAGGAAGATGACCGGGAGATGCCGGATCGACGCGAAGTTCATGGCTTCGTGCACGGCGCCCTGATTGAGTGCGCCGTCCCCGAATGCCGCCACCGCGACGCGTCCGGAATTGTCGAATGTCGCCGCGAGCGCGGCACCCGTCGCGATGGGGGCACCGGCGCCGACGATGGAATTCTCGCCGTACATGCCCCACTGCGGCGCGGACAGGTACGCGGAGCCCCCGCGCCCGCCGTTCAGGCCGCTCTCCCGCCCGAGCAACTCGGCGAACATGTCCTCGATCGGCGCTCCGCACGCGATGGTCCAGCCGTGCCCCCGGTACGTCGGGAAGACGATGTCCCTGGTCAGGTCCAGTGCGGCGCAGGTACCGGCGTAGATGGCCTCCTGGCCGTTGCAGAGGTGGACGGAGCCGACGACGTCGCCGGCCGCACGCAGTCGCGTGACCTCCTCCTCGAACAACCGGATCGTGTACATCGTCGTGAAGAGCCGCCTGCGCGCCTCGTCAGGACCGGCATCGCCGGGATCGTTCTGCATCTGGTGCACTCCTAGAACGTCACTTTTGTCGCGACCGCGGCGCCGTCCCATTCGTCCCGACGGCGGCCCGGAATTCGTCCTTCCCGGCCCGTCGTCTCCTGGGGCGGGGAGGGCCAGTAACAAGCCCGGCCGCGGATTGCGCCAGATGCCGCACCAGACTTTACGGCTATCTGGGATCTTGCTCGGGCGGGGAGGTTTGGACGGGCTCCCGTGCACACAATCGGACGACCGCTCACCGCTGGGAGGAACTGTCTTGGACGCCGTACGCCTGTGGACCCCGCCGGAGCTCGCGCCGCCGATCGGCAAGTACAGCCACCTGGGCCAGGCGCCCGCGGGGCACTCGCTGGTCTTCGTGGCGGGGCAGGTCGGCAACCGCCCGGGCGGGGGCCCGCTGGGTGACGCCGCCGACCAGGCACGGCAGATCTACGCGAACATCGCCGCGGTGGTGGAGCACCTGGGCGTCTCGACGGCGCACATCGTCAAGCTCTTCACCCTCGTATCGGGCGTCGAGCACCTGCCGGCCTTCTACGCCGTGCGCGACGAGATCTACCGCGAGTGGTACCCGGACGGGGTGTACCCGACGCACTCGCTCGCGGTCGTCGCGGCGCTCGCGGCACCCGACGTGTACCTGGAGATCGAGGGGATCGTCGCGGTACCCACCGACGGCGCGACGCCGTGACGGAGCCGCTGGACGCGGCCGGGTTCCGCGACCTGTTCCCCGCCCTGCGACGGCACACGTGGCTGGACACGCCGGGGAGCCCGCCCGCGGCCCGCCCGGTCTCCGAGGTGCTGCGCCGGACGCTCGACGACTGGGACGCGGGCGAGTTCGACTGGCTGGCCTGGGACCGGACCCCGCTCGGGGTGCGCACGCTCTTCGCCTCGTTCCTCGGGGTCCCCGACGACACCGTCGCCCTGGTGGGCTCGGTGTCGGAGGCGGCGGCGACCGTGGCGGCCGCGCTGCCCGCGGGCCGGATCGTGGTGGGCGACAGCGAGTTCCGGAGCAACCTGTACCCGTGGCTGCAGGCACAGGCCGGTGGGCGCGAGGTCGTCCGGGTCGCTCCGCGGGACGGCGCGCTCCGGACCGAGGACCTCGTGGCGGCGCTGGACGGCCAGACCGCCCTGCTCGCGGTCAGCGAGGTCCTCTCGTCCGACGGCGTGCGGGCGGACCTGCCGGAGCTGCGCGCGGCGACCGACCGCGCCGGCGCCCGGCTGTTCGTGGACGCCTCGCAGAGCCTCGGCGCCCTCCACCTGGACGTCCACGCGGTCCGGCCCGACTACCTCGCGGTCCACGGGTACAAGTGGATGCTCTGCCCCCGCGGCGCGGCCTGGCTCGTCGTACGGGAGGACCGGCTGGCGGAGCTGGAGCCGCTCGCGCCGGGGTGGAAGTCCACCGAGGCGCCCCACGGGTACTTCGGCGGCGACCTCACGCTCCCGCGGTCGGCCGCCCGCCTCGACGCCTCCCCGGCCTGGTTCTCCTGGATCGGCGCGGAGGCGGCGCTCCGGCTGCACGCCCGGCTCGACCGCCGGGCCGTCGAGGAGCACTGCGTCGGGCTCGCCTCCGCGTTCCTCGCCGAGGCGGAGAAGGTGGGCTGCGTGCCGGTGGCACGGGGGCTGCCGAGCCAGATCGTGACGGTGCGCGTCCCGGACGCCGACCGCGTCCACCGGAAGCTGGCGGAGCAGCGGATCAAGTGTTCGCTGCTCGGTGACCGGCTCCGGCTCGGGTTCCACTACTTCAACGACCTGGGCGACGTCGAACGCGTCCTCGCCGCGCTGTCGGCAGGCTGATCCGGCGTCTTCCGCCCTGGGCGGCGCCTGCTGCCGATTACGCTGTGGTGCGCTCCACCGGGAGCGCACCGTACGAGGGGGACCCGATGGCTCGCCGCAGCGTGGAGGTCGAACGCCGACGACAGATCCTCGAGGCGACGTGCGCCGCCGTGGCGGACGGGGGTCTGCGCAACCTGCGGATCGCCGACGTGGCCCGCCGTGCCGGCCTCAGCAACGGGTCGGTCCACTACTACTTCGACTCGAAGCAGGCGCTCCTCCGGGCCGCGTTCGAGTTCAACTTCCGGGCGTCCCTCGAGCGCCGCCGGTGGATCGCGGAGACCGACACCGACCCGGTGTCGCGGCTGCGGCTGGTCGTGGAGTCGTACCTCCCGCAGAGCGAGGACACCGTCGAGGCGTGGCTCGTCTGGGTGGAGCTCTGGGTCTCCGCGCTCCGGGAGCCCACCCTGCGCACCCTGAACGACGAGGTCTACGGGGAGTGGCGCGGGTTCGTCGCGGACGTGGTCCGCCAGGGGCAGGACCAGGGTCTGCTGCGGCCCGGTGATCCGTACCGGTTCACCGACGAGCTGATCGGCATGCTCGACGGACTCGCGATCCAGGTCCTCATCGGCTCGGGCCACATGACCGTGGGGCGGATGCGGGACACGTGCATGGCGCTCATCGACGCGGTCGCGGACACGCGGGTGGTCCCGCACGCCTGAGCCGCACGTGGTTCCTGCCCGGTTGTGCATGTTTGGTTCAACCGATCGGTGCGACTGTTCTCGAGGTCCTTGACAGTGTGTGTGACCGCCGTCACTCTCCCAAATAACTGGACGACCAGTCAATTTAGGAGAACTGCCGTGGCACATGCTCGTCGCAAGGCGTCGACCCTCGTCGTCGCAGCTGGCCTCGTCGCCGCGCTGGGAGCGTGCGGCACGTCGCACGACTCCGGAGGGAGCGCGAGCGGCAAGACCCTCGCCGTGACCATGTGGGGCGGCAGCGCGCAGAAGGCGCACGTCGATTCCTACGTGACGCCGTTCGCCGCCGAGAACGGCGTGACGGTGCGGCAGGACTCCCCGACCGACTACGCCAAGCTGACCGCGCAGGTCCAGGCCAAGAAGGTCTCCTGGGGCATCACCGAGATCGAGCCCAACTTCGCGAACAACGCCTGCGCGGACGGCCGGCTGACCAAGCTGCCCGACGACGTCAAGGCGGCGGCGACCGCCGCGGGCGTCGACCCGGGGTTCATGGGCGACTGCGCGATCCCGAACCTGCAGTACTCGTTCACCATCGCGTACAACACGAAGAAGTTCGCGACCTCCCACCCGACCACGTGGGCCGAGTTCTTCGACACCAAGAGGTTCCCGGGCAAGCGCGGCTTCTGGAAGTACGCGACAGGGGGCATCTTCGAGGCGGCCCTGCTGGCGGACGGCGTCCCGGCCGAGAAGCTGTACCCGCTCGACATCGACCGTGCGTTCAAGAAGCTGAACACGATCAAGAAGGACATCGTCTTCTACGACACCGGTGACGAGCAGGCGCAGCTCGTGGCGAGCGGTGAGGCCCCGCTGGTCCAGGCCTGGAACGGCCGCATCTACGACGCAGCCAAGGCCGGCCAGCCGGTGGCCAACGAGTGGAACCAGAACCTCATCAGCTACGACCAGGTCGGCATCCCCGCCGGGTACCCGAACACCGCGCTCGCGCAGAAGTGGATGACCTGGTTCCTCGGCAACCCGAAGGCGCAGGCGGCCGACGCCGACGCCTCCGCGTACGCGCCCGTGAGCCCCAAGGCCATGGAGTTCGTGAAGCCGGAGGTCGCGAAGGAGCTGACGACGTTCCCCGCCAACAAGGCCAAGTCGGCGGGCGTCATCGACTACGGCTACTGGGCGAAGAACTACGACAAGGTGACCGAGCGGCTGAACGCCTGGATCGCGTCGTGAGCTCCGCCGTCCGGGAGGGCGCCCCCGCGGGTGCCCTCCCGGTGCGGCGGGAATCGTCCCGGCAGTGGCGGCGGATGGTCCGCATCGACGGCTGGGGCGCGCTCCTCCTGCCGCTCGTCGCCTTCCTGCTCCTCGTGTTCGTCGCGCCGCTGGTGATGACGCTCGCGAAGAGCGTCACCGACCCCACCCCGGGCCTGCAGAACTACCGCGACCTCGTCGCGAACCCGCTCTACCTCCGCGTGCTCGCGAACACGTTCACCACGGCCCTCGCGGTCACGGTGGTGACGTTGCTGCTCGCGTTCCCGTACGCGTACCTGATGACCCTCGCGGGCCCTCGGTGGCGCGCGGTGCTCCTCGCCGTGGTCCTCGTGCCGTTCTGGACGAGCCTGCTCGTCCGCAGCTTCGCGCTCGTCCTCCTCCTGCGCGACAGCGGGGTCTTCAACACCGCGCTGATGGGCGCCGGGCTCGTGGACGCGCCGGTGCCCCTCATCCGGAACCTCACCGGCGTGCTGTTCGGCATGGTCCAGGTGACGCTGCCGTTCGCCGTCCTCCCGATCTACGCGACGATGCGGACGATCGACCGCAGGCTGGTGCAGGCGGCCGAGGGCCTCGGCGCCCGGCCGTCGAGCGCGTTCTGGCGGGTTTTCGTGCCGCTCACCGCGCCGGGCGTCGCCGCCGGCTCGCTCCTGGTCTTCATCCAGGCCCTCGGCTTCTACATCACGCCGACGCTGCTCGGTGGCCCGAAGAACATGATGGTCGGCGAGCTGATCGTCCAGCAGGTGAGCTCGGTGCTGAACTTCGGGTTCGCGGCGGCGCTCGCGACGGTCCTGCTGGTCACGACCTTCCTCCTGCTCGCGGTCGCGAGCCGGTTCGTCGACCTCCGCCGCTACGTGATGGGGCGCCCATGACGAGACTGCTGGTCCGCGGCGGGTTGTCGGCCCTCGCCCTGGTGACCGGGATCTACCTGCTGCTGCCCGTCCTCGTGGTGGTCCCCACCTCGTTCTCGGCCAGCTCTTTCCTGAAGTTCCCGCCCGAAGGCCTGTCCACCCGGTGGTACCAGTCCTTTGTCGACGATCCATCGTGGATGGACGCGTTGTCCACCAGCGCGCGGGTCGCCGTGCTGTCGTCGGTGTGCTCGGTCGTCCTCGGTGTCCTCGCGGCCCTCGGCCTCGTGCGGGGCAGGTTCCCGTTCCGTTCCGGCGTGACCGCGCTCGTCGTGGCGCCGATCATCGTGCCGTACGTCATCGTCGGGCTGTCCGTCTACATCGCCTTCCTCCGGCTGGGACTGACCCAGACCACGGTCGGGATGGTCCTCGTCCACACCGCGCTCGCCGTCCCGTACGTCGCGATCAACGTCGCGTCGGGACTGGCGACGTTCGACCGGCGGCTGGAGCTCGCCGCCATGTCGCTCGGGGCCGGCCCGGTGGCCACGTTCTTCCGGATCACGCTGCCCGTCATCGCGCCGAGCGTGCTCGCGGGGGCCGTGTTCGCCTTCATCACGAGCTGGGACGAGGTCGTGGTGGCGATCTTCCTGTCCGGCCCGGACCTGTCCACCCTCCCGGTGCGCATGTGGTCGGGCGTCAGGGTCCAGATCGATCCCACCGTCGCCGCCGTCTCCAGCCTGTCCCTCCTGGCAACCGTCGGCGTCTTCGCGGGCGTGGGAGCAGCGGCGCTCGCGCGCAGGTGGGTCCGCCGCCACCGCGCGCCCCTCATCGTCGACCTGCAGGGAGCCACCTCATGACCTCCACCGACGCCGTCACCGGGGCGCCCATCGGGATCGCGGGAGTGACGAAGCGGTACGCCGACAGCGTCGCCCTGGACGACGTCACCCTCGACGTGCGGGGCGGGGAGTTCCTGACCCTGCTCGGGGCCAGCGGGTCCGGCAAGTCCACTCTGCTCAACATCATCGCAGGGTTCCTGGAGCCGACAGAGGGCGCCGTCTCCGTGGACGGGCGGGACATCACGAAGGTGCCGCCGCACCGCCGCGGGCTCGGCATGGTGTTCCAGCACTACGCCCTCTTCCCGCACATGTCCGTGGCCGACAACGTGGCCTTCCCGCTGCGCCGGCAGAAGGTCGCGAGGCGCGACATCCCCGGCCGGGTCCGGGATGCGCTCGCGGTGGTGCAGCTCGAGCACCTCGCCGGACGCAGGCCGTCCGAGCTCTCCGGCGGCCAGCAGCAGCGGGTGGCACTCGCCCGCGCGATCGTGGCGCGGCCGCGGGTCCTGCTGATGGACGAGCCGCTCGGCGCCCTGGACAAGCTCCTGCGGGAACAGCTCCAGCTGGAGATCCGGCGGCTGCACCAGGAGCTCGGCATCACGTTCGTCTTCGTGACGCACGACCAGGACGAGGCGCTCGCCATGTCCGATCGGATCGCCCTGCTGCGCGACGGCTCGATCGTCCAGGTCGGCAGCCCGCAGAGCCTGTACGAGCGGCCGAACTGCCGGTACACCGCCGAGTTCGTCGGCGCGTCGAACCTGTTCCGGGGCACCGCCGACGGGGGCGTCCTCGTCGACGAGGTGACCGGTGTACGGCTGCGGGTCCCCGGAACGGGCCGTGGCGCGGTGTGCGTGCTGGTCCGGCCGGAGCGGATGCACGTCGGGGCGCGGGACGTGACGGTGCCGCCGGACTGCGACGTGGCCCACGGCATCGTCGAGGACTGCATCTACCTCGGGAGCAGCCGCCGCGTCGAGGTGCGCCTGACGGGCGGCAGGACCGTCGTGCTGCGGACGGACGTGCCGCGGGGCGGCGACGAGGTCCGGCATGGCGCCGACGTCACGGTGTGGTGGCGCGTCGACGACGCCGCCGTCCTCGCCGACGACCCGGCCGGCACCGCGGACCCGGAGCCGTCCGGCGTCCTGGCCGCGCAGCACTGACCACCGGATCAGGAGTCGTACCGTGTCCTCCACCCTGCCCGCCTTCCACGACCCGCGGTCCGTCGCGGTCGTCGGGGCCTCCGGCAACCCCGCGAAGTGGGGGTATTGGCTCGCCAGCGGTGCCCTCGCCGGGGGCGCCCGGCGGCACGTCCGGCTGGTGAACCGCCGCGCCGCCGAGGTGCTCGGCGCGCCCTGCTTCCCGTCACTGGCCGACCTCGACGTCGTCCCGGAGCTGGTGGCGCTCTGCGTGCCGGCGGCGCACGTCCCCGCGGTGGTCGCCGAGGGGCTGGCGCTCGGGGTCCGCGGGTTCCTCGGCATCACCGCCGGTGTCCCGGACGAGGCTGCGCTCGCCACGGCCGTCCGTGACCACGGCGCCCGGCTCGTCGGGCCCAACAGCCTCGGCCTGTTCGACGCCGCGACCGACCTGCACCTCTCCTGGGGCACGTTCACCGCCGGCCCGCTCGCGGTGATCTCCCAGAGCGGCCAGCTCGGGTCGGAGATCGGCGCGCTGGCCGCCCGTGCGGGCCTGGGAGTCTCCCGGTTCGTCTCGATCGGCAACCAGGTGGACGTCACCGCTGCCGAGCTGCTCGAGGACCTCGTGCACCACGAGGACACGCGCGCGGTCGCGCTGTACCTCGAGGGCTTCGGGGACGGGGCCCGTCTGCGGAGGGCCATCCGCGACCTGCGTGCGGCGGGGAAGCACACGCTCGTGCTCACCATCGGCGCCGGCGAGGCCAGCCGGCGGGCCGCCCGGTCCCACACGGGCTCGCTGACCTCCTCCCTCGACGCGGTGGACGCGCTCTGCCGGGCCGCGGGCGCGGTGCGGGTCTCCACGCCGAGCGAGCTGGTCGACGTCACCCGGGTCCTGCTGCGCGCGCCGCTGCCGCGGGGCCGCCGGGTCGCCGTGGTCGGCGACAGCGGCGGGCAGGGCGGGGTGGCCGCGGACGTCCTCGGCGGCCGGGGCCTCGCCGTACCCGCCCTCTCGGCGGGGCTCGGCGCGGCGCTGGCAGGTGCGCTGCCCGTGGGCGCCGCCGTGAGCAACCCGGTCGACCTGGCCGGGGGAGGGGAGCAGGACCTCGGCACGTACGCCGGCGTGGTGGGCGCCCTGCTCGGCTCCGGCGAGGTCGACGCGGTCGTGCTCACCGGGTACTTCGGCTGCTACGGCGCGGACACCCCCTCGCTCGCCGGCCGGGAACTGGAGATCGCCGCCCGGCTCGGTGAGCTGGCGGCGTCGGCGGACCGCCCGCTGGTCATCCACAGCATGCGTGCCGACTCGGCGGTCGTGGCGGCCCTCGAGGCGCACGGCGTACCGGCGTTCGCCGACATCGACGGGGCGGCCCGGGGGCTCGCCGGAGCCGCGGCCCTGGCGTGCGACGAGGGGCGGTCCGTGGTCGAGCCACCGCCGGTCGCCATGCCCGTGGAATCCGGCTACTGGCCGGCGCGCGAGCTGCTCGCCGCCCACGGCGTGTCGTTCCCCGCCGGACGGGTCCTGCGTACCCCGGACGACGCGCCGGCCGCGGTGGCGGCGCTCCGGGCGCCGTACGTGCTCAAGGCGGGCTGGCTGGACCACAAGACCGAGGTGGGCGGCGTCGTCCTCGGCCTGCGGTCGCCGGGGGAGGTGCGGGAGGCGCTCGTCGAGATGCAGCGGCGGCTCGGACCCGGCGAGTACGTGGTCGAGGAGCAGGACGCCCGCCCGCACGGCGTCGAGGTGCTCGTCGGGTTCCGCCGCGACCCCGCCCTCGGCCCGCTCGTGCTGGTCGGGGCGGGTGGCACCGAGGCCGAGCTCCGGCGCGACGTGGCCGTGGAGATCGCGCCGGTCACGCCGGACGTCGCCCGCGACATGGTGGAGCGCCTGCGCTGCCTGCCGCTGCTGTGCGGCTGGCGGGGCCGTCCCGCCACCGACGTGGAGGCGCTGGTCGCCGTCGTGGTCGCCGTGTCCGAGCTCGGCGCCTCCCGCGGTGCGATCGCCGAGCTCGAGCTGAACCCGGTCCGGGTCGCGCCGTCCGGGGCCGTGGCCGTCGATGCCCTGATCGTCCGAGGGCAGAGCCGGTCGTGACCGTCGTACCGCTCGAGACGGAGTTCACCGACCCGCGCACCCGCGGCTGAGAGGACCGGCATGGCACAGCTCACCGGCGGGCAGGCGCTCGTCGCCGCACTCGCCGCCCACGGGGTCTACACCGTGTTCGGCATCCCGGGGACCCACAACCTCCCCGTGTACGCGGCGCTCGCGGAACACGGCATCCGGCACGTCTCGCCGAGGCACGAGCAGGGCGCCGGGTACGCGGCCGACGGGTGGGCGCGCGTCACCGGCCGGCCCGGCGTCTGCCTGACGACGACCGGCCCCGCGATCCTCAACGCGGCCGCCGCGGCGGCCCAGGCGTACTCCGACTCGGTACCGGTCCTCTTCGTCTCGCCCGGCCTGCCGCTCGCCCACCCCGGGCGCGGCAACGGGTACCTGCACGAGGTCAAGGACCAGCGCGGCGCGATGGACTCCGTCGTCCGGTACAGCCACCGGGTGACGAGCGTGGCCGAGATCCCGCTCGCGGTCGCCCAGGCGTTCGCCGACATGACGGGAGGGCGGCCGCGGCCGGTGCACCTCGAGGTACCGCTCGACCTGCTGGACGCGAGGGGCGACGCCGAGGTCGTGCCGCCGCTGCCCCACGCCCTGGCGGCCCCGGCCCCGGGTGCCGTGGAGGCCGCCGCGGCGCTGCTCCGTACCGCGGAGCGGCCGCTCGTGATCGCGGGCGGGGGCACCCGTGCCGCGGCAACCGAGCTGGGTCTCCTCGCGGAGCGCCTCGGCGCGCCGGTCGTGACGACCGCGAACGGCAAGGGCGTCCTCCCGGCGGACCACCCGCTCGCGGTGGGCGCTGGCGTGCACCACCCGTCGGTGGCCCGGCTCGCCGCAGAGAGCGACGTCGTGCTGGCGGTCGGCACCGAGCTCGCGCCCTCGGACTTCTGGGTCGCGCCGTTCGCGACGCGCGGGCGCCTCGTGCGGATCGACGTGGACGCGGTGTCCATCGCGACGAACGCCGTGCCCGACGTCGCCGTCGTCGCCGACGCCGCACTGGCCCTGCGGGCGGTGCTCGACGTGCTGGGCCCGTCCCCGGCGCGTGCTGCGGCGCGGGCCGCCGCGGCGCGGGACGCCTTCCGGGAGGACGCCCGGACCGAGGGCGCGCCCTGGCTCGGCATCGTCGACGGGCTGGCGCGGGCGCTCGGGCGGGACGGCGTGGTGGCCGGGGACAGCGCGATGGTCTGCTACTACGGCGCGCTGTCGAACCTGCCCGCGTACGCGCCGTCCTCGTTCCTCTACCCGACCGGGCTCGGCACGCTCGGGTACGGCCTGCCGGCGGCGATCGGCGCCAAGGTCGCCCGTCCGGAGGCCCGCGTCGTCGCGCTCCACGGGGACGGCGGCGTCATGTTCAGCATCGCGGAACTCGCCGCCGCGGCGGAGCTGCGGCTCGCGCTGCCCGTCGTGGTCGTGGACAACGGCGGGTACGGCGAGATCCGCAACGAGATGGACGACCGCGGCGACACCGTCCATGCCGTGGCCCTCGGGTCGCCCGACTTCGCCGCGCTCGGACGGGCCCTGGGGTGCCACGGCGTGACCCTCGCCGACGGCAGCGGGCTCGCGGAGGTGCTCGAGACGGCGTTCGCCGCCGACCGGCCCACCGTCGTGCACGTCCGTGAGCACAGCAGGGCCTCCCGGTGACCAGCTCGCTCTGGGCGCGGGACGGCGTCCTCGTCGGCGGCGCCTGGCGCCCGGCCCGGCAGACCGAGCAGGTCGAGAACCCGGCCACCGAGGAGGTCGTCGGCTCCGCGGCGTCCGGTTCGGCGGCCGACGTCGACGACGCCGTGGCGGCGGCGAGGGCGGCCGGCGCGTCGTGGGGCACCACGTCCCCGTCCGGGCGCGCCGACGCGCTCGATGCGCTCCACGCGCAGCTCGCCCTCCGCCGCGACGTGCTCGTCGCCACGACGGTCGCCGAGGTGGGTGCGCCGGTGCGGATCGCCCGCGAGGTGCACGTCGACCTCGCGCTGGACCTGATCGCGTCGTTCGCACGGCTCGCGCGGACGATGCCGTTCGAGGAGCGGGTCGGCCACTCCGTGGTGTACCGGATGCCGGCCGGTGTGGTCGCGGCGATCACGCCGTGGAACTACCCGCTGTACCAGCTCGCGGCCAAGGTCGGCGCGGCGCTCGCCGGGGGCTGCACGATCGTCGCGAAGCCCGCCGAGCTGACCCCGCTCACCGCGTACCTCCTCGCCGACGCCGCCGTGGCCGCCGGGTTGCCACCGGGTGTGCTGAACCTCGTACCCGGGCGCGGGACCGTCGTCGGCACCGCGCTGGTGGCGCATCCGGGCGTCGACGTGGTCTCGTTCACCGGGTCGACCGCCGTGGGGCGGCAGGTCGCCCAGACCGCGGCCCGGGACCTCAAGCGGGCCTGCCTCGAGCTCGGCGGCAAGTCGGCCAGCCTGCTGCTCGCCGACGCGGACCTCGACGCCGCCGTCCGGGCCACAGTGGACAGTGCCGTGCTGAACACCGGCCAGACCTGCAGCGCCTGGACGCGGCTGCTCGTGCCGTGGGCGCGGTACGACGAGGCGGTCGAGATCGCGGTCGCGCACGCGGAGACGCTCGTCGTCGGCGATCCGCGGGACGAGCGCACGGACGTGGGCCCGCTGGTGTCCGCCGCACAGCGCCGCAGTGTGGAGGCGGACGTCGAGCAGGCCGTCGCCGAGGGCGCGCGCGTCGCGACCGGCGGCACGGCTCCGGTCGACGGGATGACGCGCGGCCACTTCGTCCGGCCGACGGTGCTGAGCGGCGTGGAGCCCTCCGCGCGGGTCGCGCAACGCGAGGTGTTCGGCCCGGTGCTGGCTGTCCTCGGGTACCGGGACGAGGACGAGGCGGTCGACATCGCGAACGGCACGGAGTACGGCCTCGCCGGCGCGGTGTGGTCGGCCGACCCGCACCGTGCGCTCGCGGTCGCCCGCCGCCTCCGGGTTGGCCAGGTGGACGTCAACGGCGCGCCGTTCAACCCGGAGGCTCCGTTCGGGGGCTGGAAGTCCTCGGGCTCGGGCCGCGAGCTCGGACGGGCGGGCATCGAGGAGTTCTGCCAGCTCGTGTCGGTGCAGCGATGAGCGGCGGGCGTCCGGCCGCGGTGTACACCGACACGGCACCTGTCCGACCGGAGCGCCCTCGGGTACTGCACCCGGTCACCGCACCGGCCGACGCGTGATCTCAAAACTGACTGAACATCCAACCAATAAACTGAGGAGGACCCACATGGCGAAGACCGCGCCCGACCCGTGGCCCCTGACCGACGAGCAGCGCGCCGTCGTGGAACTGTCCCGCGACTTCGCCCGCAAGGAGATCCGACCCCGCGGACGTGAGGTGGACGAGGCGGACGTGGTCACGCCGGTGGACATCTTCCGCAAGGCCGCCGCGGTGGGGATCACCGACTTCATGCTGCCCGAGGCGTACGGGGGCGGCGGGTTCACCGATGTCTTCACGCAGTGCCTCGTCCAGGAGGAGCTGTGCTGGGGTGACCCGGGCATCGGCAACCTGGTGTGCTCGAACGGCTTCTTCGCCGACCCGCTGCTCGCGCTCGGCACCGGGGAGCAGAAGAAGAGGTGGCTCACGCCCCTCGCCGGTCCCGAGGCGCCGATGACGGCTCTCGCCACCACCGAGCCCGCCTCGGGTTCGGACGCCGCGTCGATCAGCACGACCGCCACGCGCGTGGCCGGCGGGTACCGCCTGAACGGCCAGAAGGTGTGGATCTCCAACGCGGGCGCGGCCGAGTTCTACGTCGTGTTCGCGAAGACCGACCCGTCGGAGCGGTCCCGCGGCGTGTCGGCGTTCCTCCTGAGGCGTGACACTCCCGGCATGACGTTCGGCGAGCCGATGCGCAAGATGGGCCAGCGCGCGATCGTGTGCCGCGAGGTCTTCCTCTCCGACGTGTTCGTGCCCGAGGAGGACCGCCTCGGCGCGGAGGGCCAGGGCTTCTACGGGCTGATGGAGACGTTCGACATCTCCCGGGTGGTCCTCGGCGCCGCCGCCCTCGGTGCGGCCCGCGCGGCGTACGAGTACGCGCTCCAGTACGCCCGGACCCGCACGCAGTTCGGGAAGCCGATCATCGAGCACCAGGCCGTGGCGTTCCGGCTGGCCGACATGGCGACCCGGATCACCTCCGCACGCCTGCTCGTCCACCACGGCGCCCGGGTCATCGACGCGGGCGGGGACGCGACCGGCCTCGCCGCGATGGCGAAGCTGACCGCGTCCGAGACCGCGATGTTCTGCACCTGGGGCGCGGTGCAGACGCTCGGCGGGTGGGGCTACTCGCGGGAGTACCCGGTCGAGCAGTGGATGCGCGACGCCAAGCTCGAGGAGATCGAGGAAGGGACGTCCGACATCATGCGCCTCGTCATCTCGCGGAACCTCGGCTGAGCGGGGCCACCGGCGGCGGGGCCACGGGCGGCGGGGCCACGGGCGGCGGTGCCACGGGCGGCGGGGCCACCGGCGGCGGGGCCGGGGCGGGCGTCGCCCGCGCGTGGGGAGCGGGGGTCGGGTCGTCGGCGGCGTACGGGCTGGCGCCGATCGCCGCGGCGTTGGCCTTCCGCGACGACGTGGCCCCGCTCGCGCTCGTCACGCTCCGGGGCCTCACGGGGGCGCTGTTCGTGCTCGCCGTCGCGGGCCTCTGCGGGCAGCTGCGGGGACTGCCGCGGCGCTCCGTCCTCGGCGCCGTGTGTGTCGGGGGGCCGCTGTTCGGGATCCAGCTGCTGTTCTACTTCGCCGCCCTGCAGCGGAGTGGTGCGCAGATGGCCGTGGTGCTCGTCCACGTGTACCCGGCGCTCGTGGTCGGGCTGGTGTGGCTGCGGACCCGTGTGCGTGTTCGGCGGTCCACCGCCCTGTTGCTCGTCGCCATGCTCGGCGGCGTCGCGCTGGTCGCCGGCAGCGCGGGCGTGGCGGTCTCGTGGACCGGTGCGGCCTGCGCGCTGGGCAGTGCCACGGTGTACTCCGTGTACGTCGTGCTGGGGGAGGCCTGGGTTGCCCGGCTGCCCCCGTTCGCCGCGGGCGGGCTCGTCACGGCCGGCGCCACGGCGGCGACCGGTGCGGTCGCGCTCGCCACCGGTACCTCGCTGTCGGTCTCGGCGTCCGGGTGGCACTACGCGCTCGCCCAGGGCCTCGTCGTGGTACCCGTCGGTCTCTGCGGGGCGTTCCTCGCCCTCCGCCGGCTCGGGCCGGTCTCGGCGAGCCTGCTCGGGATGCTCGAGCCCGTGATCGGGGTGGGGGCCGCCGGGTTGCTGCTGGGCGAGCGCTTCACCGCGCTGCAGTGGGTGGGGGCGGTCGTCGTGGTCGCCGCCTGTGCCGTCGTCCCGCTGGTCGCGCCCGCACCGTCGCCGCCGGTGTTCGGCGCCGACCTCGCGGCGGCGGAGACGGCCCGCCGCTCCTGACCGGCGGCAGTGACCGGCCGGGTCAGGGCACCTCGACGAACCGCGGCCGGGCCGCGGCCCACCCCGTCACCAGCTGGACGACGAGCAGCCCCAGCAGTACCGCGAGGGCCGGCGTCCACGACGAGGTCACGTCGAACAGGGCTCCCGCCGCGAGCGGCCCTGTCGCGGCGAGGAGGTAGCCGACGCACTGCGCGGTGGCGGAGAGCCGGGCGGTCTGCGCGCTGTCGCGGCTGCGCAGCAGGATGAGGATCATCGCCAGAGGGAAGGACGACCCGTTCCCGATCCCCCAGAGCACCGTCCACAGGACGGGAGCGGCCGCGGGCGCGAAGGTCAGCCCGGCCAGGGCGACCGCCATCGGCACGGTCACCGCCACCACCCAGAGGACCTGTGACCGGGTCCGCCCGGCGAGCCACGGCACGAGGAACGACGTGGGGCCTCCCAGTGCCGTCGCGACCGCGACGAGCGCTCCGGCCTCGGACATCGACAGGCCGGCGTCGTCGTGGAGGATCGTCGGCAGCCAGGTGATCATCGAGTAGAAGGTCATCGTCCCGAGCCCGAAGAACAGCGTCACCGCCAGCGCGACACGGTCCCGCAGCATCGACCGCAGGGCGGGCCGCGTCCGGGGCACCACGGCACGCGGTGACCGGCGGGCCACCGGCGCCCAGGCGAGGAGCGCGGCGAGGACCGGCAGGCCCCAGAGCAGCAGGCTTCCCGTCGCCCCGCCCGCCACGGCCGCGAGGGGCTGCGCGAAGCCGGCGCCGAGGCTGGCCGACATGGTCAGGGCCGCCGTGGTCAGCCCCGTGACGACGGCCAGGTTGCCGGGGAAGTCGGCCTTCGTCACGGCGGGGAGCAGGACGTTGATCACGGTGATGCCGATGCCGACCACGAGGCTGCCCAGGAACAGCCCGGGCAGTGCGGCGGCACGGAGCAGGAGGCCGGAACCGAGGACGCCCACGCCGACGAGCACGGCGCGGTGGAGGCCCACGCGGTCGGTGAGGCGGGGCACGAACGGCGCCACGACGCCGAAGCACACCACCGGGGCGGCGGCGAGGACCGCGGCGACCGTGGTGGACAGCCCGAAGTGGTCCCGGAGTGCCGGGAGCAGCGGCCCGACCGCCGTGAACGGCCCCCGCGCGGCGAAGGCGACGAGCAGCACGCCCGCGAACGTCAGGGCGCCGACGGCCAGGGGCCGTCCCGCCGGCGCGCGGCTCACCGCGGTGGTCTGCTCCTCTGTGGACACTCCGAACACGCTACCGTACGTTGTACGAACATGGTCGGTATCGGACGGGAGGGCGCGTGAGCCTGGGGTTCGGTGTCACCGCCCGGATCGGCCACCTCTATCCGTCCGGCGGACTGTGCGACTACGAGGTCCAGCTGATGGCGCCCGAGGGCGTCCAGTTCGTCACCACGAGGATGCCGTTCCGCCGGTCGGGCCTGGCCGACGACCTCGCACTGCTCACGGACCTCGAGGCGTCGAGCCGGCTGCTCGCGGACGCCGAGGTCGACCTCGTCGCGATGAACTGCACGGCGGCGACGATGCTCGCCGGTCCGGACTCGGTGAACGCGCGGATCCGGGCCGAGGTCGGCATCCCCTCGACGACCACCATCGAGGCCGTGCTGGCGGCGCTCGCCGCGGCGCGCGTCCGGCGGATCGCGCTCGTCACCCCGTACGTCGAGGAGGTGACCGCCGCCGAGATCAGCTTCCTGGAGGCGCGCGGTCTCGAGGTCGTCGCGACCGCGTCGCTGCCCTGCCGGACGCCCGTCGAACAGGGCACCCGCGACCCGGGGGTGTGGCGGGACCTCGCGGGCGGGCTCCGGGACAGCGACGCCGACGGTCTGTTGTTCAGCTGCGCGGGGATCCGGCTCGCTCCGGTCCTCGCCGCCGTCGAGGCGGACTTCGCCCGTCCGGTCATCGCCAGCAACCAGGCCCTGCTCTGGCAGTGCCTGCGGATGTGCCGCGTCCCCGACCGGCCGCAGGGGTACGGAGCCCTCCTCGCGGGAGCCTACGGGTGACCGTTCCCGAGAGGTGGGGCGCTCTCGCTGCCGGCCCTGCTGCTCTTCGCGGCGAACGGCTCGAGCTGGGCGCTGCGGTCGGCGACGACAGCGAAGGAGTCCTCGGGGAGCCCTTGTGCGCCGTACTATGTACGGTACTCTGTCTCAAGGAATGACGGAGGAGGGACGATGGCGGAGGTCGAGCCCGAGCTCGAACTGCTGGTCCGGGCCGTGCGCTGGGAGTCCGACGGCGTCGTGTCGGTCCTGCTGGAGGACCCCGCGGGCGGCGAGCTGCCGAGCTGGGAGGCCGGTGCGCACGTCGACGTCGTGTTGCCGGCCCTGGTGCGCCAGTACTCGCTCTGCGGGGACCCGGCCGACCGGCACCGGTACCGCATCGGGGTTCTCCGCGAACCGGCGAGCCGGGGCGGTTCGCGATACGTCCACGAATCCCTGCGCCCGGGCCAGCGTGTGCAGGTCCGCGGCCCGCGCAACCGCTTCGCCCTCGAGCCGGCCGAGCGGTACCTCTTCGTGGCGGGCGGCATCGGGATCACCCCGCTGCTGCCGATGATCGCCCGGGCCGAGGCTGCCGGAGCCGACTGGCTCCTCGCCTACGGTGGCCGGTCGCGGAGCACGCTCGCGTTCCTCGGCGAGCTGGCCCGGTACGGCGACCGGGTCCGCGTCGTGCCCGAGGACGAGGAGGGCCTGCTGGACCTCCCGCGGCTGCTCGGTGACCTGCCCGCCGGGACCGCGGTGTACTCCTGCGGGCCCGAGGGGCTGCTGGCGGCGATCGAGGGGTGCGCCGGGGACTGGGAGCCGGGCACCCTCCACCTCGAACGGTTCAAGGCCAAGGAGTTCGTGCCGGAGGGTGCCGACCAGCCGTTCGAGCTGGTCTGCGAGTCCTCGGGCGTCACCGTGACGGTGCCCGCCGACCAGACGGCGATCGACGCCCTCGAGGCCGTGGACGTGTTCATCCCGAGCGCGTGCCGCGAGGGGATCTGTGGCACCTGCGAGGTCAAGGTGCTCGATGGCACCCCGGATCATCGCGACTCGCTGCTGTCGCCGGAGGAGCGGGAGTCCGGCCAGACCATGATGCTCTGCGTCTCGCGCGCGCTCGGGGGCCGCCTGGTGGTGGACGCATGACCGCGGGGACCCTTGACTCCCGTGCATTCGACCGTACGATGTACGGGACAGCTGTTACCCGGCGCATCACAAGCCGAGAGGACGGGTCGTGACCGCACAGCCCCTGGACAAGCCCGCCGCGGAGCCCGCCGGGCGAGCCGCCCGCCCGCAACCCGGTCAGGACTGGTCGCAGTGGCCGACGTACAACGCGGCCACCCTGGGCTTCCGCGACCACTGGTACCCGGTGGTCTGGGAGCGCGAGATCGGCGACAAGCCGTACCCCGTGACCCTGCTGGGCGAGAAGGTCGTGCTCGTCCGCGACGGTGACACGGTGTACGGCCTGCACGACCGCTGCCCGCACCGCGGGGTCCCGCTGTCGCTCGGCCGGCGCGAGTTCCCCGGCACGGTCAGCTGCCCGTACCACGGCTGGACGTACGACGTCACGAACGGCAAGCTCGCCGCGGTCATCACCGACGGGCCGGAGTCGCCGATCTGCGGCCGGATCTCGGTGAAGACGTACCCGGTGGAGGAGCGCCTCGGCCTGCTGTGGGTGTACGTCGGCGACGGAGACCCACACCCGGTCGAGCGCGACATCCCCGAGGAGCTGCTCGACAACGACCACGTCATGGGCGGCAAGATCGACATCCGTGACGGCAACTGGCGGTTCGCGGCCGAGAACGGCTTCGACGAGGGCCACGCCAAGTACCTGCACAACACCGCGCTCTGGCGGCTGTTCAAGGTCATGCCCGCGTGGAACAAGACCCGCGTGGTGGAGGTCGGCCCCTGGCTGATCCGCGTCCAGGACGAGGTGCACTGGGAGGCGGACTTCCCGGGCCTCGGCACGTGGAGCAACAAGCGCTGGTGGAAGCGCATGCCGCTGCCGGACGCGCCGGGCAAGGGCAGCAGGGTCAACCCGGTGATCGCCGCGCTCGACCTGCCGGGGTTCGTCTCGATCCGGCTCCCCGGGCTGCTGCGCGTCGCGTACCCGGAGTTCATCCACTACGAGTGGTACGTGCCGGTCGACGACGACCACGTCCGCTACATCCAGATGATGGTGCGGTTCGAGTCCGGCGCGAAGGGCGCGCTGTTCAAGGCGAAGTACCTGGCCGCGATCCGCTGGCTGTTCCACGGCCAGTTCACGGCACAGGACGCCTGGATGGTGGACGTCATGGATGCGCCGCCCGAGAGGCTCTACCGGCCCGACCTGTCCATCACCGGCTGGCGCCGGATGATCGAGAAGGCCGGCCTGAAGGTGCAGCCGTACCAGGACGACAAGGGTGCCTGAGTCCCGCCGGCTCGCCGCCGGCGGGGTCGGGCTGCACTACCACGACCTCGGGGCGGGGCGCCCGACGCTGCTCCTCCACGGCGGCGGCCCCGGCTGCTCGGCGTGGAGCGACTTCGGCCCGGTGACGCCCCTGCTCGCCGACGGCCGGCGGCTGATCCTGCTCGACCTGCCGCAGTACGGCGGGTCGGACGTGCCGGTGGTGACCGAGCCGGTGTTCGGCTACCACGCGCGGCACGTCCTCGCGGCGCTCGATGCACTGGGACTGTCCACGGTGGACCTGGTGTGCCAGTCGCTGGGCGGCTCGGTGGCGCTGCGGCTCGCGGCCCTGGCGCCGGACCGGGTGGGGCGGATCGTGCTCACCGGCAGCGTGCCGGTGCCCGACCCGGCCGGCCCGGGTGTGAGCGGACCGTCCATCCGGGACACGTACTTCGGGGGCGGCGGCCCGTCGCTCGCCAAGATGGCCGAGCTGATCGCCACGTACGAGTGGTACGACCGATCCCGCGTCCCCGCGGGCACCGTGCGGATGCGGTACGACGCGAGCGTGCGGCCGGAGTGCCGGGCTATCGCGACCGATGCTGCCGTCCGCGGCGAGGCCGAGGACCTCACCCCGTACCTGCCCCACGTCGCAGCGCGCGTGCTGCTGCTGTGGGGAGCGCACGACCCCTTCGCCGGACCGGCGTACGGGCTGCACCTCGCCGGGGCACTGCCGGACGCCGACGTGCACGTCCTCGCCCGGACCTCCCACCACCCCCAGGAGGAACGGCCGGCCGCCTACGCGGCCACCGTCCGCGCCTTCCTCGACCGCGACTGAAAGGTCATCCGATGCGCCGAGTGCTCGTCGTCGTCCCCGCGCTGGCTGTTGCCGCGCTCGCCGTCCCGCAGGTCCGCCGGTGGCTCGACATCGCGCTGATCCGCACCACGGGCACGACGGTCCGGACGCAGCGGAAGGCCTGACGTGCCCGAGCCCACGGCGCTGCGGGTCAACGGCGCGGAGACGACGGTGACGACCGAGCCACGGACGTCGCTGGCGCGCGTACTGCGCGACCAGCTGCGCCTCACCTCGGTGAAGCTCGCGTGTGAGCGCGGCGAGTGCGGCGCGTGCACCGTGCTGGTCGACGGCGTGCCGCGGATGTCCTGCATCACGCCGGCCCGGCTCGTGCGCGGAGAGGTCGTCACCGCCGAGGGGCTGGGGGAGGAAACGGAGCAGCTGCGGGGCGCGTTCGCGGACCACGGCGCGTTCCAGTGCGGGTTCTGTACCTCCGGGCAGCTCGTCCACGCCGCGGCGATCCTCCGCGAGCCGCTGCCCGCAGGCGAGGACCGCGAGGCGTACGTCCGGCAGCGCCTCGCCGGCAACCTCTGCCGCTGCACCGGGTACAACGGCCTCGTCGACGCGGTGTGTGCCGTCGCGGAGAGACGCCGGTGAGTATCGGGGACCGGCTGCGGCCGATCGACTGGCGGGAGCGCAGCCGCGGCACCGTGGCGTACACCGCGGACCTCGCGGCACCCGCACACCTGCACGCGGCCGTGCTGCGGTCGCCGCAGCCGTACGCCCGCATCCTCGATCTCGACGTGAGCCGCGCCGAGCGCATGCCCGGCGTGCGCGCCGTCCTGACCCACCGCGACTTCCCGCCGGACGCCCTGTACGTGCACCGCGGCGGACCGCTGTCCGACCGGCCGCCGCTGGCGCGCGACGTCGTCCGGAACGTCGGGCAGGAGGTCGCCGCCGTCGCGGCCGACACCCGCGAGCAGGCGGAAGCCGCGTGCCGGGCGATCCGCGTGCGGTACCGGCCGCTGCGCGCGCCGCTGACCATCGCCGAGGCGCTGGCCCCCGGGGCGCGGGCGCTGCACGAGCGCACCACCGGCGAGCGCAACGTCGCCGTGCGGTGGGCGGCGGACTGGGGTGACGTCGCCGCGGGCCGGGCCGCCGCCGTGTACACGGTCGAGGGCTCGTTCGTGTACCCCAGCGTCTCGCACGCCGTCATGGAGCCGAACACGACGCTCGCCGCGTGGGACGCGGACCGCGAGGTCCTCGAGCTGTGGACGTCCACGCAGGCGCCGTGGTTCATCGTCAAGGAGGTCGCGCACCTCCTCGGGCTGTCCCGCGAGCAGGTCATCTGCCGGGAGGTCGCCGTCGGCGGCGGGTTCGGGGCCAAGTCGAAGATCTCCGAGCACGAGGTGCTCGCCGCCGCGCTGGCCCGCAAGGCGGGTATCCCCGTGCTCCTCGCGCTGACGCGCGAGGAGGAGTTCGCGGCCAACAAGCCACGCCACCGGTTCGAGACGCACCTGTCGACGTCGGTGGACGCGGACGGGCGCATCCGGCTGTTCGAGGCGGACATCCGCGTCGACAACGGGGCCTACAACCACATGGGCTCGTCGGTGATGCGGGTCGGGGTCATCACCCTCGGCTCGATGTACCGACCGGACGGTGTCCGCTTCGACGCGCGCCTCGTCGACACGGCCACGCAGGCGGGCGGACAGTTCCGCGGCTACGGCACCCCGCAGGTGTCGCTCGCCGTCGAGAGCCAGGTCGACGAGCTCGCCGAACGGCTCGGGATCGACCCGATCGAGCTGCGGCTGCGCAACCTCGGTGACGAGTGGACCACGACGCTCTGCGGATACGAGGTGACGACGAACCGGCTGGGCGCATGCCTCGAGGAGGTCCGGACCGGCCTCGACTGGGACCGGCGCCGGGCCGAGCGGGTGCCGGGCCGCGGCCTCGGCGTCGCGGTGGGGATGCACGGCAGCGGCGCGTACGCGTACGACTTCGCGAACCGCAGCGACGCCGCGATCGACGTGTACGAGGACGGCCGGGTGCGCGTTCGCTTCGGCGGCGCGGACGCCGGAACCGGTCAGCGCACGATCCTCGCGCAGGTCGCCGCGCACGAGCTGGGCGTGGACCCCGCCGACGTGGACGTGCTGTCCATGGACGGGGAGCAGACACCGTTCGAGCTCGGCGCGTGGTCGTCCCGCGGCACGCACATGACCGGCAGCTCGGTCGGGCAGGCCGCCCGTGAGGTCGCCGCGACGCTGAAGGACCTGGCGCGGGAGAAGCTCGGCTCCCGCGAGGTCGTGCTCACCGGCGGCCACGCGGTCGCCGGGGAGGACAGCGTGCCGCTCGGGGACCTGGTCCGGCTCAGCCCGGACAGCCGCGACGGCGTGCTGAGCCACGAGACCAGCTACGTCCTCGAGGGCACCGAGATGCTCACGCCGGACCGGGACACGGCCAACCTCTCACCGACGTACGCGTTCGCCGCCCACGGTGCCGAGGTCGAGGTCGATCGGCGCACCGGCAAGGTCCGGGTCCGCGACTACGTGGCCGCGCACGACGTGGGCCGGGCGATCAACCCGACGCTGGTCGAGGGGCAGATCACCGGCGGCGCGGTCATGGGCATCGGGGCCGCACTGGGTGAGGAGACCGTCCGCGAGGGCGGCCGGGTGGTGAACTCCGCGTACGTGAACTACGCGATGCCGCGCGCGGCCGACCTGCCGCGGATCCGGCCGGTCATCGTCGGGGGCAGCGACCCGAACGGCCCGTACGGCGCGAAGAGCGTCGGCGAGATGTCGATCATTCCGCCGGGCGCGGCGATCGTGAACGCCATCCACGACGCGGTCGGTGTGCGGATCCGCGTGCTGCCCGCGACCCCGGACAAGATCCTCACCGCCCTCGCGGAGCAGGAGGGCCGCGTCCGGTACTTCGGGATCTGGCGCCGGCCGGACCGGTGGTGGGTCGCGCTGGTGCGCTGGGCGTACCCGCGGGGCCTCCATTTCGTGCTGCACCGGTGGGGCACCCGGTTCGGCCCCGGCGTCGGCGCGCAGGGTCCGGAGACCACGGAGGAGCTGCTGGTCGCGGAGAGCGTCGGCGACGCCGTCGGGGCGCTCGCGGAGGGTGGTGCCGTCGTGGGCGGCGGGACCGACGTGCTCACCGAGGCGCGGCTGCACCCGCACCGGCCGTCCCGGCTGGTCTCGGTGGCCGAGGTCACCGAGCTGCGGTCGCTGTGGCGGCGCGACGACGGCGCGGTGGAGATCGGCGCGGCCGTCACCCTGGCGGAACTCGCGGCCGGGCTCGCGGACACGGCGCCGGCGATCGCCGCGGCGGTGCAGACCATCGCGTCCCCGCAGATCCGCAACGCCGCCACCGTCGGCGGCAACCTCGTACAGGCCAAGCGGTGCTGGTTCTTCCGGAACGGGTTCCCCTGCTACAAGCGGAACGGCGCGACCAGCCCGTGTTACGCGCTGCTCGGTGACCACCGGTTCCAGCACGCCGCGGTCGGCGCGCACCGCTGCCAGGCCGTCACGCCGTCCGACCTCGCGACCGTCCTCTCGGCGTACGACGCCGAGGTGGTCGTCGCGGGGCCCGCGGGCACCCGCACGGTGGCGCTCGCCGACTTCTACACGGGTCCCGGCGAGACCGTCCTCGGTCCCGCGGACGTCGTCGTCCGGCTGGTGCTGCCCGCCGCGGCACTGCGCCGCCGGGGCGTGTTCGAGAAGCTCGCGCTCTACACCGGCGACTTCTCCACGGCCTCGGTCGCGCTGACCGCCGCGGTGGACGACCGGGGCGCCTGGACCGATGTCCGCCTGGTCCTCGGCGCGATCGCGCCGACACCGTGGCGACTGTCCACGGTGGAGCGTGCGCTCGCCGGGACGACGCCCTCGGCCGCGGAGCTGCGCCGGCTGGTCGACGCGGAGCTCGACCGGCACGGGCACCCGTTGCCGGGCAACGTCTGGAAGCTCGACGCCGTCGCCGGACTCGCGGAGACCGCGGCCGAGCGTCTGCTGACCACGGAAGGAGTACTGCGGTGATCACCTCCGAGCAGGAACGGGCGTGGATCGACGCGGCGCGGGCAGAGCTCGACCGGACCCGCCTGCGCGACCTGGTCGCCGGGATGACGAGCATCCCGAGCCCGACCGGCGAGGAGGGGCCGCTGGCCCGCTGGCTCGCCCAGGAGATGGCCGCGCGCGGGCTCGACGGGCGGTACCAGCCCATCGACGCGGATCAGGGAAACGCGGTCGGACGGCTCCGCGGCGACGGCACCGGCGCCGACCTGCTGCTGTACGCGCCGATCGACACGCTCACGGTGGGCACCGAGGAGGAGGACGTCCCGTGGGTGGGCGACTCCCTCCGGCGGGACATGCGCGCGGAGGCGTCGATCGAGGGCGACTACGTACTCGGGCTCGGCGCGAGCAACCCCAAGGGGCACGGCGCCTGCCTCATCGCGGCGGTGGAGGCCGTCCGCCGCGCCGGGGTCCCGCTGCGCGGCGACGTGATCGTCGGGCTCGGTGCGGGCGGCATGCCGACCAACCGGCGTCCCGGTGCGTCCCGGTACAACGCGGGCCAGGGGAACGGCTGCTCGTTCCTGATCGAGCAGGGCATCTGGGCGGACTACGCGCTGATCGCCAAGCCCGGCTGGGCCGTCCACTGGGAGGAGGTCGGGCTCTGCTGGTTCGACGTCACGGTGCGCGGCACGTTCAGCTACGTGGGCAGCCGGCACCGGATGCCGTACCGCAACGCGATCGTCGACGCGGGCGTCGTCGCGCAGGGCCTGGAGCGGTTCTTCGCGCGGTACGCCGCCGCGCACACCCGCGGGCTCGTCGCGCCCCAGGGGAACATCGGCGCCATCGAGGGCGGGTGGGGCCGCACGCCGTCCTTGTCGCCCGCACGGTGCCGGATGCTGGTCGACGTCCGCCTCGGACCCGCCCAGGACCCGATGTCGGTGAAGCGGGAGTTCGACGCCGCGCTGGCGGAGATCGTCGCCGCGAACCCCGGGCTCGACGCGACCGCCGAGATGGTGCTCTCGATCCCCGGCACCCAGACGCCGGAGGACGACTGGATCGTCCGCTCCGCCGTCGCCGCGTGGGAGGACGTCGAGGGACGGCCGCACGAGCCGATCGTCGCCAACAGCGGTGCGACGGACGCGAACATCCTGCGGTCACGCGGCCTGCCCACCGCCCGCATCGGCATGGCGCGGGCCGGCGCGGAGGCTCCCCTCCCGGTCGACTTCCCGATGGGGATGAACGTCGTCGACGTGCGGGAGATGGAGAAGTTCGCCCGCACGCTGATCCACACCGTGGTCACCACCTGTACGCGTACGCGAGAAGAGCTGGAGAACGCCTGATGAGCTCGGTTGTCCTCGGAATCGGTGCCTCACACAGCACCCTGATGAACACGCACTGGGACGAGGTCGCCGACGACCCCGGCGCGATCCGCTTCCGCTCCGGTCTCGAGGAGGCCCGCGACCTGCTCGCGGCCGCCCGACCGGACGCCGTCGTCATCATCGGCTCGAACCACTTCCGTGGCATGTTCCTGGACCTGATGCCCGCGATGACCGTCGGCGTCGGTGAGGTGCTGGGCGCCGGGGAGGCGAACACGCCGAAGGGCGCGCTCCCCGCCGACACCGACCTGGCGCGGCACGTCGTCGACACGCTGTCGGAGGACTTCGATCCGGCGTTCTCGCTGCGGATGCAGGTCGACCACGGCATCACACACAGCTACCAGCACCTCGTACCGGGGCTGGACGTGCCGATCGTCCCGGTGGTCGTGAACATGTTCGCCCCGCCGCTGCCGTCGCTGCGCCGGTGTCACGCGCTCGGCGAGGCGATCGGCCGGGCGATCCGTACCGACGGCGACGAGAAGCGCGTCGCCGTGATCGCGTCGGGCGGGCTGTCACATCGCCTGCCGTGGCCGAAGTGGTTCCAGGCGCTGTCGGACGACGATCGGTTCCTGGTCGAGGCGTGGCTCGAGGGCCGGAACTCGTGGCAGGAGTACGAGGTCCGGCGGCGGCAGATCATCCGCGCGGCCGAGCCCGACATCAACCCGGACTTCGACGCGCGCTTCCTCGCGGCGCTCGAGATCGGCGACCTCGGCGCGTTCCTCGGACTGTCCACCGAGGACATCGACGCCGAGGCGGGCAACGGCGCGCAGGAGATCCGCTCGTGGGTCGCCATGGCCGCCGCCGTCGGCCCGTCCCGCGGCACCACCCACGCGTACGCGGCGATCCCGCAGTGGCTGACCGGCATGGCCGTCGCCTCGCTGCGGCCCGCGTCCTGAACCCAACCGATTCTGCGAAACCGAGGTAGCAGCATGACGATCTGGACCGACCTCTCCGACCTGGAGTACCGGGTCCGCTTCATCGACGCGAACGGCGTCCGCACCCGCGCGCTGCAGGCGGGTTCCGGGGAGCCGGTGCTGTTCCTGCACGGGACGAGCGGGCACCTGGAGGCCTTCGTCCGCAACATCCCCGCGCACGCCGAGCGCTACGCGTGCCACGCGGTGGACATGCTCGGCCACGGGTACACCGACAGCGTCGACGAGCCGTACCGGATCGCGCGGTACGTCCGGCACATCCTCGACTACGCCGACGCGGAGGGCCTGGACCGGTTCCACATCGTCGGTGAGTCGCTCGGCGGCTGGGTCGCCGGGCGCCTCGCGGCCGACCACCCCGACCGCGTCGGCAAGATCACGCTCGTCGCACCGGGCGGAACCGTCGCGAACCCCGCGGTGATGGAGCGGATCAAGACCAGCACCCGCGCCGCCGTGGAGAGCGACGACATCGAACTGACGCGCAAGCGGCTGCACCTGCTGATGTTCGACCCCGCGAAGGACGTCACCGAGGAGCTCGTGCAGGTTCGGCACAGGATCTACCACCGCCCGTCCTTCGTCGGCGCGATCGACCGGCTGCTCGCCCTCCAGGAGATGGAGAACCGGCAGCCGGACCTGCTGTCCGAGGAGCAGATGGGCCGGATCCAGGCGCCGACGCTGATCGTGTGGGGCGCGGAGAACCCGTTCGGGGAGATCCCGGAGGCGACCCGGATGAACAAGTGCATCCCGGGGTCGGCGCTGGAGGTCTTCGAGCGGTGCGGGCACTGGCCGCAGCACGAGCACAGCGACCGGTTCAACACGCTCAACCTCGCCCACCTCGCGGGGACGCCGTGAGCCCGAGGTTCGGGATCCGGCTCCCGGCGTGCCATCCGGTCGACCAGGTCGCCCGGGCGGCACGACGCGCCGAGGAGCTGGGGTTCGACCAGGCCTGGGTGCCGGACTCGCAGTTGCTGTGGCGGGATCCGTTCTCCACGCTGACCGCGATGGCGCTCGGCACCGACCGGCTGCGGATCGGCACGGCGGTGACCAACGTGGAGACCCGGCACCCGTCCGTCGTCGCCTCCGCGGCGCGGACGGTGGCGGAGCTGGCTCCGGGTCGGTTCGTCCTCGGTGTCGGTGTGGGCAACAGCGCGGTCGAGCCGATCGGGCTGCGGTCCACCACCCAGGCGGCGCTGCGGGAGCGGCTGGCCCAGGTCACCGGCCTGCTCGCCGGTGAGCCCGTCGACTTCGGCCCGGTGTCGTCGCGGCTCCGGGACCCGGGCCCCGCCGTGCCGGTGTATCTCGCGGCGAGCGGCCCGAAGAACCTCCGGCTCGCCGGTGAGCTCGCGGACGGCGTGATCCTGCTGTCCGGTGTCTCGCCGGCGACGCTCGCGTCCAGTGTGGAGCAGGTACGCGAGGGCGCGGCCCTCGGTGGCCGCTCACTGTCCGATCTGGACATCGTCGTCTCGTCGTACTGCCACGTCACCGACGACGTCGAGAGGGACGCGCGGATGCTGAAGCCCATCTGCGCGGGGATCGCGCAGAAGGGCGGCGGGCCGTTCCTCGCGATGGCCGGCATCGAGGTGGACGTGCCGCCGGTGGTGGACGGACTGTACCCGGACACCGTGCACGCCGAGGACTGGGACGAGGCGGTCCGGGTCTGCGGGCAGTGGGTCACCGACGAGATGGCCGTGCGGTTCGCGCAGGCGTTCTGCCTCTTCGGCACACCCGAGGAGATCTCGCGGCGGATCGGGGAGGTGACGGCGGCGGGGGCGACGAGCATCTTCCTCCAGCACGTGGGGTCCTACGAGCTGCCGTACGAGCTGATGGAGTCGTTCGCGGACACGGTGCTCGCTCCGGCCGGAGCGCGGTGACCGCGGGCGGCGTGCTCGTCCCGGCGCTGGCCGCCCGCGCGGACGAGGTCGTCGCGCGGGCGGGCGCGGACGTCCGTGCGCGCACCGGCACGCACATCCTCGACGCGCTCGGCTGCCTCGTCGCGGGAGCCGGCCACCCGAGCGCCCGCCTGCTCCGGCGCTTCGCCGACCTGACCGGGGAAATGGGTGCGGTGCCCGTCGTGGGCGACGCCCGGACCCGGTCGCTGCGGATGGCCGTCACGCTCGAGTCGGCGTACCTGCACCTGGACGAGTTCGACGCCATCCACTCGGCCGGGGCCGTCGTGCCGTCGGCCGTGGTGGTGCCCGCCGCGCTCGCCGTCGCCGCGCAGTGCGGCAGCTCCGGGCGGGAGCTCGTGGACGCGGTGCTCGGCGGGTACGAGGTGGTGGTGGAGGCCGGGCTGCGGCTCGGTGGACCCGCGCTGTACCCGGAGCGGTGGTGGCCGACGGCGGCGCTCGGCGCGCTCGGTGCCGCGTGGGCCTCGGCGCGCCTGCTGGGCCTGGATGCCGACGGACGTCGCCGGGCCGTGACCCTCGCCGCCCACGCGGCCGGCGGCCCGATCGGCAGCGACGCGCTGGGGGAGGGGCACTACCTCGAGGGCGGTCGCGCTGCCTCGTGTGGCGTCGAGGCGGCGTACCAGGCGGTGGCCGGTCTCGAGGGCGATCCCGGTCTGCTGGACGCCGGGCTCCCCGGCAGCAGCGGCCGGCCGCTCGGTCCGCCGAGTGCGGGCGCCGGGCCGCATCTCCTCTCGTGCTCCTTCAAGCGGTACCCGTTCGCGCGCCCGCTCCACGCCGCGCTCGCGGCACTCGGGCAGCTGGCCGCGGAGGACGTGCCCGTGGGGGACGCGCTGCGGGTGGAGGTGCACATCCCGGCACCGCTGCGCCGCTTCGTCACGGCGGCCCGGTCGCCGCGGGGTCCGGTGGAGGCCGCCGCGAGCGCCTGCGTCGCCGTGGCCGCGCATCTCGCGGGCCGGAGCGAGGACGTCACGTTCATCCGTACCGCGACGGCACCGGTGGCACCTCCCGTCGAGCTGGTCGCTGCCGAGGACCTCGCCGCGGACCTGCCCGGGCGGTGGAGCGGCCGGGTGGTCGTCCACCTGCCGGGCGGCGGTACCGCGGAGGCGTACGCCGCCGACGCGCCGGAGCCGGACGAGGACGAGATCGTGACGAAGTACCACCGCAACGTCCGGGGCGCACGGCCCGGACCGGCGGCGGAGGTGGCGGCGCTGTGCCGTGGGCTCGACGCCCTGCCCGCGGCGGCCGAGCTGCGCTCGGCCCTCCTCCGGGCGGTCACGCCGAGCGCGTGACCGCGCGTCCTTTGCACCATTCGGTTCACAGCGAGGTGTACGGTAGAGCGTACGACAGGGTCCGCGGACGGACGGTAATCAGGGAGGACACCACCGATGTCGCCTTCGCGCGCCCGCCGGAGCCCGTCGCAGCCCAAGAGCGGCCGGGTCATCACGTCCGAGCAGATCATCGAGGCCGCGACCCGGCTCGCCGACGAGGAGAGCATCGACGCCCTGACGATCCGGCGGCTCGCCGCGGAGGTCGGCACCGGGGCCATGACGCTCTACAGCTACTTCCGCAGCAAGGAGGAGATCCTCGACGGGATCGCCGACCACGTGCTGGGCGGCTTCCGCCTGCCGCCTGCGGAGGAGACCGAGCCCGCGGAGGTCGTACGCACGCTCGCGTCCGCGTTCCTGCAGATGATGCGGGAGCACCCGAGCATCGTCCGGCTGTTCACCACCCGGGTCACGACGAGCCGGGAGTCCCTGCGCGGCGCGATGGAGGCAGTCGTCGGCCGCCTCCGTGAGGCCGGGTTCGGCGACCGCGAGGCCGTCCGGGCGTACGGCCTGATCATGCACTACACGCTCGGCTTCGCGAGCTATCAGGCACCGCGCCAGTGGGGCAAGCCGGACCATCCGGATGTCGAGGAGCTGCAGCGCCAGCGCACGCACTTCTACGCGGCCCTGCCTCTGGCGGAGTTCCCGAACCTGGTCGCCCTCGCGGGCGAGGTGACGACGCTGCCCAGCGACGAGCAGTTCCTGTTCGGGCTCGAGTGCCTCATCGAGGGGTTCCTGCGCAAGACCGGCATGCAGTAGTCCGGCCACGCCGTCACTCAGGCGACTCAAGCGATTACAGTGAGCCCTCGACCACCTCGGGTCGAGGCGCGTCGTCACCCGTTCTGCGCCCTTTGCCGCGATCCCACTCGGCCCCTCGGGCAGCCGCGGAAGACGGGTGGGTGAAATCTCAACGAGTTCCTTGACACACGTCTCGTACTTCGTACGATACTAAGCAACGGCCACTCACCCGGACAGCTGACGGGCGGTTGGGCGCACCGGAGGGGAACGTGGTCCCCGATGCCCGGCCACGGCGACAGGGTGGTCGCCCGCGGGCGTCGGGCAGGTCTGGGCCAGGCCCCCTCCGGCCGGCCGGCGCACGCCGGTGAGTGCGGCCGGTTCGCTCTCTCGTGACGTCGCCAGCGACCTCGTGCGCGGACAGCACCACACCCGGCGAACGCCGTCCCACCGAAGGGTTGACCAGCATGACGACAGACCTCAAGCAGGACGCCGCGCAGGGGAGCGGTGCGGCGCACGCGTCGAGCGGCTCGCCGATCCTGCGCGTCGACGGGTTGCAGAAGCGTTATCGCGAGGGCGGCCCGCTGGTCTGCGACGGCCTGTCGTTCTCGGTCGACCAAGGCGACTTCGTCGCGATCGTCGGCCCGTCCGGCTGTGGCAAGTCCACGCTCCTCCGGATGCTCTGCGGGCTCCTCGAGCCGACCGCGGGCGAGGTGCGGCTGCGCGACACGAAGATCGACGCGCCGCCGCCCGAGATGGCGCTGGTGTTCCAGGACTACACCCGGTCGCTCTACCCGTGGCTGAGCGTGGAGAGGAACGTCCGGTTCCCACTCGCCGAGCGGCGCGACCTTTCCAAGGCGGAGAAGGACGCACGGGTCGCCGAGGCGATCCAGACCGTCGGGCTCGAGGGCTTCGAGGGCTACCACCCCGGGCAGCTGTCCGGCGGCATGCAGCAGCGTGTGGCGATCGCCCGCGCCCTCGCCTTCCGGCCGCGGATCCTCCTGCTGGACGAGCCCTTCGCGTCCGTCGACGCCCTCACCAAGGAGGGCCTCGAGGACACCCTCCTCGACGTGCAGGAGCGGTTCGCGGACTCGGGCATGACGATGCTGCTGGTCACCCACGACATCGACGAGGCGATCTACCTGGCCGACCGGATCCTCGTCCTCAGCAAGCCGCCGTGCACGGTCGCCGAGGAGCTGGTGGTCGACCTGCCGGGCCCGCGCAGCCAGGTCGAGACCCGGAGCCTGCCGGAGTTCCTGCGCATCCGCGCGCACATCCACGACGTCATGGGCCTCTCCGCGCAGCGCCACGGCACCCGCGGCCCCGCCGAGCCCACGGCCTGACACGCACTTCACGTCCCACGCAAGTTCCTGTCACCCCACGAAAGGGTCCCAACCGAGATGGCGTTTCGCAGAGGTAGGAAGGCCGCCGGCCTGCTGGCCGGTCTGGCGCTGGTCGCCGGCGTCGCCGCGTGTGGCGGGGGCAGCTCCGACAGCGGCTCCGGCAACGGCAACAAGATCACGATCGCCACGGTCGCGGCCGACTCGGGGGCCCAGGGCTTCCTCGCCAAGGAGAAGAACTTCTACTCCGCGCACGGACTGGACGTCACCGTCCAGATCGTCGCGGGCGTCCCGGAGCTCGCCGCCGCCGTGCAGTCCGGCAAGGCCCAGTTCGCGCTGACCTCGCCGACTTCGGTCGCGAGCGCCTCGGCCTCCGGCATCCCGTTCCGCGTGGTGGCCGCCGGCGTGAAGTACACCAAGGCGAAGCCGGGCGTGTGGCTGATGGTGGCCGACCGCGCGAAGGACGTGAAGGGGGTCAAGGACCTCGCCGGAAAGTCCGTCGCGGTGAACGCGCTGAACACGCTGCCGCACCTCTCCACCCTGGCGGCCCTGGACGACGCGGGCGTCGACGTGAAGAAGGTCTCCTTCGTCACGCTGAACTTCCCGGCCATCGGCCAGGCGCTGGAGAGCGGCCAGGTCCCGGCGGGCGCGGTCGTGTCGCCGTTCGTCGACCAGCAGGAAGCCGGCAAGATCGCGCACCGGCTGGTCAGCCCGTACGACTCCGTGAACGGCGGCAAGGACTTCCTCAACACGGTGTGGTTCGGCAAGGAGGACTACATCGCGAAGCACGCCGCGGTCGCGGAGAAGTTCCGTGCCGCGCTGCGGGACACGAACAAGTGGGCCAACGACCCGGCCAACGCGCAGGAGCGCAAGAAGATCCTCCAGAAGTACGCGAGCCTGCCCGACGCCGCGATCGCGTCCCTCGAGCTGTCGCCGTACGGCGACGAGGTCACGCCGGAGCTGCTCCAGCCGCTGCTCGACCTGATGTACCGGTTCAAGGCCCTCAAGGCGCCGATGAAGGCGGAGACCATCATCGGAAAGGGCACGAACTAGCGATCCCGGTGGCCGCCGCCGCTCCGGCGGCGGCCACCGCGGGTGCGCCTCCCACGCAGCACTTCTGGCGCACCGCGCGACGGCGCCCGGGAAGGAACTCGCATGACGCTCGTCTCCGAGAAGACCGAGGTGCGGCAAGACCACGCCACACCGCCGGTGCACGACCCGGCCAGGAGGTTCCGGCTCCGGCTCAACCTGCGGGGCCTGGTCTTCGCCGTCGCGCTCGTCCTGGTTCTCGAGGCCCTCACCAGGTGGTACATCCGGTCGTCCTACGTTCCGCGGCCCAGTCAGGTCTTCGCCGCCCTCTACGCCGAGCTGCTCCGCGGCGACATGCTCCACGACGCCGGCCAGACGCTCGCGACCTTCGCGACGGGCCTGCTGATCGCCACCGTCGCCGCGGTGGCCTCCGGCGTCGTGCTCGGCTCCTCGCCGCGGATCTTCGGCGCCTTCAAGCTGATCATCGAGTTCCTCCGGCCGCTGCCGTCCGTGGCGCTGATCCCGTTCGGCATCCTGATCCTCGGCGTCGGCAGCGCCACCGGTGTGGCGATGACGGCGTACGCCGCCTTCTGGCCCATCCTCTTCAACACGTACTACGGCGTCCGCGACGCCGACCCCGTCGCCGTCGACACGGCGCGCAACTTCGGCCTCGGCCGCGCGGCGGTGCTGCGGCGGGTCCTGCTGCCGAGCGCGGCGACGAACATCGCGGCGGGCATCCGCGTCAGCGCCGCCATCGCGCTGGTCCTCGCGATCACCGTGGAGATCATCACGAGCAGCGGCGGCCTCGGCTACTACATCGTCCGGATGCAGACCGCGACCCGTACCGCGGAGATGTACGGCGGCGTCTTCGCCGTCGGCCTCCTCGGGTACGTCATCAACCTGGTGGTCGCCGCGCTGGAGAGGAAAGTCGTGTTCTGGAAGACCGACGTCCGTGACGGGGGTGCGAAGTGACGGCCCGCGTCTCGTCTCTCGGCCGGCGGCTGCTGCCGCTCGTGCTGCCGCTGGTCCTGCTCCTCGCGTGGGAGTACCTCGGGCGCACCCTCGGCAACGTGTACCTCCCGCCGCTCAGCTCGGTGCTCCGCACGCTCCGGGACGACTGGTTCTTCGACCACACGGTCGCGGACCTGATCCCGAGCCTGGAGCGGTTCGCCACCGGATACGTCGTCGGCAGCGTGATCGGGATCGCGCTGGGCATCGCCATCGGCTCGTCCCGCCGGGTCGCCCAGTACCTCGAGCCCACGCTGGAGTTCCTCCGCGCCCTGCCGGCCGTCGCGATCATCCCGGTCGCCGTGCTCGCCTTCGGTCTCGGCAGCAGCATGCGGATCGCCGTGATCGTGTTCGGCGTGCTGTTCCCCGTCCTCGTCAACACGACCGTCGGCGCCCGCAGTTGCCGGCAGGAGCGCATCGACGTGGCGCGGATGTACGGGCTGTCGCGGATGCAGATCATCCGGCGTGTGGTCCTGCCGTCCGCCCTGCCCATGATCTCGACCGGCCTCCGCGTCGCGCTGCCGATCGCCCTGATCATGATGGTGGTGTCCGAGCTCGTCGGCGGCCAGAACGGCATCGGCTTCTACCTGCTCACCGGCCAGTCGCTGTTCAACATCTCGGGCATGTTCGCCGCGCTCTTCATCCTCGGGATCCTCGGCAACCTGGTGAACGCCGGGTACGCGCGGCTGGAGCGGAAGTGGCTGTTCTGGGCCAACAACGTGTGAGCCCGCCCCGACGCGTGGCCCTCGTCGGCAGCGGCGGCACGATCACGGCCTGGTCACCGGGCAGCCTCGACCTGACCGGGTACACCGAGGCGGAGTCACAGCGGCTGTCGCTCGCCGAGCTCGTGGCCGCCGTGCCGGAGGTCGCGGAGATCGCCGAGATCCGGCAGGTACCGGCGCCGGCCGGGCCGAGCCACGCCCTCGGGCTCCCCGGGCTGCTGGGGATCGCGGCACACGTCCGCATCGCGCTGGCCGACGACGAGATCCACGGCGTGGTGGTCACGCACGGCACCAACACGCTGGAGGAGCTGGCGTTCCTCCTCTCCCTCGTGCTGGACACCGGCAAACCCGTCGTCCTCACCGCTGCGATGCGCCCGCTGTCCGCCCTGAGCGGTGACGGGCCGCTGAACCTGGTCGACGCGGTCCGGGTGGCGGCCGCCACCCGGGCGGCCGGCCGCGGCGTGCTGGTGGCGCTGGGCGGCAGCATCTGGTCGGCGCGGCAGGTGACCAAGGCCCGGACGGCCGGCACGGACGCGTTCCGGGGAGGCGACCTCGGCCCGCTGGGCTTCGTCGACCCCGACGGCAGCGTGGTGTTCCACCACCGGGAGGAGCGCCCTCCGCCGATCCTGGACGTCACCGAGGCGGACCCGATCCCGCGGGTCGACGTCGTCGTGTCGTACCCGGGCGCGGACGGAGCGCTCGTCGACGCGGCCGTCGCGGCAGGTGCGGCCGGGATCGTCAGCGCCGGTACGGGCGCGGGCTTCCCGACCCCCGCCGAGCACACCGCACTGCTGCGTGCCGTGGAGGCCGGGGTGGTGGTGTGCCAGTCGTACCGGGGCAGCGCGGGCCGGGTGCATCCCCGTCCGCAACTCCGGCGGGCGGGCCTCGTCGCCGGTCAGACGCTGAACCCGTTCAAGTGCCGGGTCCTGCTGGCGCTCGCCCTCGTACGGGACGCCGACGCGGACAGGATCCAGGGACTGTTCGACCGCGTCGGCGGGTGGTGACCCGGCGCGGGTGGCTCACACGTCGGTGACGCGCAGCCCCGCGTGGGCCTTGTACCGCCGGTTGATCGCGATGAGGTTGGCGGTCAGCGCCTCCACCTGGTGCGCGTTGCGCAACCGTCCGGAGTAGACACCCCGCACGGCGGTGGCGTTGTCGGCGCCGGTGACGTCACCCGAGTCGGCGTGCCGTCTACCGTACAACGTACGACAGGTCACCCGGCCGGCCCAAGGACTGCCCGGGCGGCGACCCGATACGCCCGGTCCGCCCCGGCCCACCCGGTTCTCCGTGGGCCGATCGGGGGACATCCGCGGGTATCGGCGGCGGACGGTTGACGCCGTGCGGGCTCTTCGCCATAGTCCCTGGGCCCTGTGGTGGAACGCGTTCCAAATAGCGGAACGGCGCCGGAGGCGCGCGTGCGAGGCAGCCGCTGGCGAGCCGGCACGGGCCGGGCGACCGGCCGACGACGACCCGACTGGAGACGACATGGCGAGGACCGGCAAGGAGTACACCGAGGGGCTCAGGGACGGGCGCGAGGTGTGGCTGGGTGACCGGCGGATCGACGACGTGACGCAGGAGCCCGCCTTCGCGGGCGCGATCGCCTCGATGGCGGAGGTGTACGACGCCCAGAACGACGAGCGGTACGCGGCCGACCTGACGTTCACGCACTCCAGCGGTGAGGCGTGGCCGACGTCGCTCCTCATCCCGAAGTCGGTCGAGGACGTCCGGCGGCGCGGCCGGGCCTTCCGGGTGGCGGCGGAGCGGACCCACGGCCTGATGGGCCGCTCGCCCGACTTCATGAACTCGATGCTCACCCCGATGCGCATCGCCAGCGACTTCTTCGGGCAGCGCGAGGCCGCGTACCAGAAGAACATCGAGAACTACTACGACCTCGTCGGCAGCCAGAGCCTGTGCCTCACGCACGCCCTGTTGAACCCACAGGTCGACCGCTCGAAGTCGGTGTCGGACGTCGCGGACCCGGGCCTCGCGCTGCACGCGGTGCGCGAGACCGACGCGGGCGTGGTCGTGTCCGGTGCGCGCCTGCTCGCCACGCTGGCGCCGTTCGCGGACGAGATCATGGTGGCGCTGCACCCCGGCCCGCCGCTGCGCGAGGGCGAGGAGGCGTACGCGATGGCGTTCGCGATCCCGGTCGCGACCCCCGGTCTGCGGATGGTCTGCCGCGAGCCGCTCTCGCACCCAGGCAGCGACCGGCACCCGCTCGCGACCCGGTACGACGAGATGGACGCGTTCGTCATCTTCGACGAGGTCCTCGTGCCGTGGGACCGGATGTTCATCTACCGCGACGTGGAGATGACCAACACCGCCCACCGCGCGACGAACACGACCACGTTCGCGGCGCACCAGACGACCACGCGCGCCACCGTCAAGGCCGAGCTGGCGCTGGCGATCGCCACTCTGGTGGCCGACACGATCGGCGTCGACGGGTTCCTGGGCGTGCAGGAGAAGCTCGGCGAGATGGTCGACCTGGCCCAGATCATGAAGAGCGCGGTCGCCGGCGCCGAGTACAACGCCAAGCCCAACAAGTGGGACGAGTCGACGTTCGTGCCGGACGCGGACGGCCTGCTCGCGGTCCGCGGCCTGACCCCGTTCTTCTACCCCCGCATGGTCGAGATCATCCAGCAGGTGAGCGGCAGCGGGCTGATCAACGTCCCGGCAGGTCGCTCCCTCGACGGTCCGATGAAGGACGTCCTGGACCGCTTCTACCAGGCCCGGTCCGCCTCGGGCGAGCGGCGCCTGGCGATCTTCGGCCTCGCGTGGGACCTGGCCGGCGACGGGTTCGGCTCACGCCAGCTCCAGTACGAGCGCTTCTACGCGGGCGACCCCACGCGGCTGCGGGCCGGCCGGTACGCCTCGCTCGACAAGAAGAGCCTGCACGAGACGCTCGAGCACCTGCTCGTGCGTCGCGGCTGACCACGGGCTCGGCCGAGCACTGGACGGAGCGATGGACACAGCGATCGACAAGGCACTCCTGGTCCTCGAGGCCCTGGAGACGGGCCGTGGCAGCAGCAGCCTCGCGGCCATCGCCGCCGGCACGGGGCTGCCGAAGCCCACGGTGCACCGGATCCTCGCGATCCTCGAGCGCCGGGGCTTCGTCCAGCAGCTCGCGTCCAGGGAGTACTCGTTCGGACCCAAGATCATCGCGCTCGGGGGGTTCGCGGGCAGCAAGGACCCGATGCTCACGGTGGCCCGGCCGGTGCTCGACCGGCTGGTGGTCGCCTGCGGGGAGACCGTCCACCTGGGAGTGCTGCACGAGTCGCAACTGCTGTACCTCGAGCGGCGTGAGCCGGAGGACGCCGCGGTCCGGCTGGCGACGCTGCCCTCGCCGCTCGGCGCGCTCCACGCGAGCGCCTGCGGGAAGGTGCTGCTCGCGTTCGGCGACGAGGCGCTGCTGCGCACGGTCCTGGCGACGGAGCTGGTGCGGTACACGCCGCACACGATCGCGGACCCCGACGACCTTCGCGAGGAGCTGCACCGCATCGCGGAGCAGGGATACGCGCTGTCCGAGCAGGAACGCAACGAGGGCGTGCGTGCGGTCGCCGTCCCGGTCCGGAACCGGGCCGGGACGGTGGTCGCCGGGCTCAGCGCCGCCGGGCCGGTGCAGCGGATGAGCGACGAGAAGGTGGCGGAACTGCGTGTCCAGCTCGGGCGCGCGGCAGGAGAACTCGCGGTGGGAGTGCGTTGATGGACTCGGACGAGCAGTACCCGGCGCTGGCCGGCTTCCGTGCGGCGGTGTCGCGGTTCGCGCAGGGCGTCGCGGTCCTCACCACGGTGGACGTGGACGGTACGCCGCACGGCGTCACGGTCGGCAGCTTCATCCCGCTGTCGAAGCGGCCGCCGCTGCTCGGTGTCGCGCTGGACCGCAGGGCCGGGATCCTGCCGATCATCACCGCGGCGGGCAGGTTCGCCGTCAACGTGCTGGACGAGGGCGCGGAGGAGACCTCGGCGCTGTTCGCGACGAAGGGCGTCGACCGGTTCGCGGCCGTGCCGTGGACCCTCGGGACCCACGGGCTCCCGCTGCTGTCCGAGCACGCGACGAGCGTCGTGGAGTGCCGGGTCGAGCGGACCGCCGACGGCGGTGACCACGTGATCGTCGTGGGCGGCGTGCTGGCCGCCCGGCCGCTCGGCGAGCGGTCCCCGCTCGTGTACAGCGGACGCCGGTACTTCGGCATCCGGTCCGTGGCGGTGGCGCGGTGAGCCTCCGCCTCTCGGTCCGGATCCCCCCGTGCGTGCCCGCGCCGGAGCTGGCGCGGGCCGCGGCCCGCTGTGACCAGCTGGGGTACGACGGGGTGTGGTTCCCCGACTCGCAGGTCCTCTGGCGGGACCCGTACGTCACGGCGGCACTCGCCCTCGCGCAGACCTCGCGGATCCGGGTCGGCATCGCGGTGTCCAGCCTGGGCACCCGGCACCTGTCGGTGCTGGCGGGCCTCCACCGCACGGTGGCGGAGCTGGGCCCGGACCGGTTCGCGATGGGGCTCGGCACCGGCAGCTCGTCCACGGGCACGGTGGGTCTCCCGTCCGCTCGCACCGGCGAGCTCCGGGCGGCCATCGAGGTGCTGCGGACGCTCGCCGCGGGCGAGGAGCACGACTTCGGGTCCGGGCCGGTACGGCTGGAGGGCCCCGCCGAGCTGCACGGCCTGTACGTCGCCGCGACGGGTCCGCGTAACCTCGCGCTCGCCGGTGAGATGGCCGACGGCGTGATCGTGCTGAACGGGTCCGACCCGGCGGCGCTGCGGCGCAGCCTGGCGCAGGTCGGCGAGGGGGAGGCGCGCCGCGCGCCGGGGCTGGCGCCGCTCCAGCGCGTCATGACGTCGTTCTGCCTCCCGACCGAGGAGCCGGAGCGGGACGCGCGGCTGCTCAAGCCGGTGTGTGTCGCGATGGCACACGAGCTGGGCGCCGGCCCGGCGCTCGCGACGGCGGGCGTCCACGTCCGGGACGGGGCGCCCACCGCGCCGGTGTACCCGGACCTGGTCCACGCGAAGGACTGGGCCCACGCCGTGGCGGCCGTCGACCACCTGGTGTCGGACGAGGACGTGCTGATGTTCGCGCGGAAGTTCTGCCTCTTCGGGTCGCTGGCGGAGATCCGCGGACAGCTCGACGCGATGGCGGCGGCGGGTGTGCACGAGATCCTGCTCCAGCACCTCGGCAGCTTCTCGGTGCCGTACGAGTGGATCGAGACCTGGTCGGACCTGCTGCGGTAGGACGCCTGCGACCTGTGGGGCCTCTCCGGCATCGGGGAGGCCCCACAGCTGCGCCCGGAGTCCGCGTGTCCACATGGGACGTCCAAATCGGGCAGTGGGACACGTTGCCGACCTTCCGCCGCCCCGCGTGCGACCGGTCGGAGAAAAGCGACGGATCCTGACTCTGGAGGGGTCCGCCGGCCTAGGGGCCCAGTGCGGCGACGACCTCGATTTCCACGTCGAACCCCGGCAACCCGACCTGCACGGCCGTCCGGACCGGGTACGGCTCGGCGAAGACCTCGCGGTACGCCTCGTTCAGCGCCGGCAGGTGAGCCAGGTCGCTCACGAAGATGTTCACCTTCAGCACCCGGTCGAGCGACGTCCCGGCGGCGGCCAGGATCGCCACGATGTTGTCCATCGTGGCGCGGAACTGCGTGCCGATGTCGCCGGCGATCTGCCGCCCGTCGACGTCGAAGGGGCCCTGGCCACCGACGAAGACGAGTCCGTTGTGGACGGTCGCGTGCGAGAACGGTCCGGTGGGGCCGAAGGCGTGCTCGCTGTCGACGGCGTGGAGGGTGGGCCTGGTCACGGCGGGGCTCTCCTCGGTGGGTAGGGGGTTCGGGCTCACGACACCGCGCGGGTGCCCACGGTGATGAGGTGGACGAGGTCCTGGGTCGTGGTCTCGGGCACGCGGACATCGCCGACGACCCTGCCCTGCCGTAGCACCACCGCTCGGTCGCACGCATCGACCACGTGCTGCATGTTGTGGCTGATCAGGACCACGGCGACACCGCTGTCGGCGAGTGTCCGGGTCAGCGCGAGCACCTGCCGCGCCTGCTCCACTCCGAGGGCGGCAGCCGGCTCGTCCATGAGGACGACCCGCCGTCCCCAGGCGACGGTCCGCCCGATCGCGATGGCCTGGCGCTGGCCCCCGGAGAGGTCCATGACCCGCTGCCTCGGCGACTCGACCCGCGCCCCGATACGGACGAGTACCTCCTCGGACCGTGCCTCCATCCGGCCGTTGCGGAGGATCCCCAGCCGGCCGAACAGCCGGCCACCCCACACCTCCTCGCGATTGAGGAAGAGGTTCGCGGCGACGTCGAGCTCCGGCACGAGGGCGAGGCCCTGGTAGACGGTCTCGATTCCGAGCTTGCGGGCGGCCTGCGGTGAGGGGACCTCGACGGGCCGTCCGTCGAGCAGGATCGTGCCGGAGTCGGGGTTCGTGACCCCGGAGATGCACTTGACCAATGTGGACTTCCCGGCGCCGTTGTCGCCGAGGAGCCCGACGACCTCGCCCGCCCGGACGGTCAGGGACACACCCCCGAGTGCCTGGACGGCACCGTAGGTCTTGACGATGTCGCGCACCTCGAGCGCCACGTCCGCGCGGGCAGGCGTGTCGGCCATGCGTCCTCCAGGGTTCTCGGGTTCGGGGGTGACGTCAGCCATCGGTGCCGTCCTTCCGGTCGAGCAGCCGCTGGCGGGCGTCGCGGAGCGCCACGGCGAGCGCACCGTAAGCGGCGGCCCTGCCGGCCAGGGCGCCCGTCTCGATCGGGACGTCCCGCGCGGCCAGCCGGCCGAACGCCTCCCGGACCGGCGGGACCAGCCCCTCGATCGATCCGACGCCACCGCCGAGGACCACCCGTTCCGGGTCGAGGACGCAGACCACGGCAGCGACCGCGAAGGCGACGGCGGCGGCGAGCTCCCCGACGGCCTGCGCTGCGGCGGTGTCGCCGGCGGCGGCCGCCGCGACGAGGTCACTGACGCTCTGCACGTCGGCGCGCCCGGTCGCCGACCGGTACCGCGCCACGATCGCCGGCCCGGAGACGACGCTCTCCAGGGCTCCGTGGCCTCCGGTCACGGGGGCCTGGTCGACGGAGAGCGGGAGGAAGTCGATCTCGCCCGCGGCGCCGCGCGGTCCCCGGTACAGCTCGCCCTCGAGGACGATGCCCATGCCGACACCGGTCCCGACCGCGATGAGCGCGAAGTTGCGGCACCCCACCGCGCACCCGCGCCAGCCCTCGCCGATGGCGGCGAGGTTGACGTCGTTCTCCACCGTGGTAGGCAACTCCAGCGCGGCCGCGATGTCGCCCCGCACGTCCAGCTCGGCAAGTGCCGGGATGTTGTACGCGGCGCTGACCGAGTGTCCCGAGGGATCGAGGATGCCCGGCACCCCGATGCCGGCCGAGATGAGCAGCTGCTCGTCGATTCCCGCCGCGGCGACGAGGTGGTCCCGCATCTCGCGCAGCTGGCGCAGGATCGCCGACGGGGTGCCGCCCGCGACCGGACGCGCCGCGTACTGCACCACGTCCCCGTAGAGGTCGGCGAGGAGGCCCCGCACGGTCGAGCCACCGAGGTCGAACCCGAGGACGTACCCGGCCTGCCGGTTGAGCTCGTACAGCGTGGCGGGACGGCCGGTCGCGGACGGGCGCGCGCCGTGCACCCGGACCAGGCCCTGGCTCTCCAGCCGGCCCATGATCGAGGAGACCGTCGGCTTGGACAGCCCGAGCTGCTGCCCGAGCTCGGCGCGCGAGATCGGGCCGCGCTCGAGGATCGCGGCGAGCACCGCATCCTCGTTCACCGCCCGTACGACGCTGAGCCCGGAGTACCGGTCCCCGCGTCGTGGCCTCATCGCGTCCATCCGCCGTTCACCGGCCCAGGCGGGTGAAGCGGTCGGGCGAGAACTCGGCAAGGGACTCCTGCGTGCCGCCGGTGACGATGTCCGCCACCCATCGGCCGGTGATCGGCGCGAGCGCGATGCCCATCATCCCGTGACCCGTGGCGTACACCGCGTTGTCGGTCCCCGCCCCGGCGCCGACGACGGGCAGGCTGTCCGGCGTGCACGGCCGCTGCCCCGACCACCGGGCCCGGACCTCCGCGTCGAAACGGGGGAAGTACCGCCGTACCTCGTCGAAGACGTCCCGCATCCGGCGCTCCACCGACGTCCGTGGGGTGCCGAGGTCGAGCATCCCGGCGAGCCGCATCCGGCCGTCGAGCGGGGTGAGGACGAAGTGCGACTCGGGCAGGTACACCGGGCACGTCGTCTCGACGGCATCGGTCAGGAAGTCGACGTGGTAACCGGTCGCACCGACCAGCGGGAGCCGGGTGCCGAGCTGCTCGGCGAGGAGACGCGTGCCGACCCCGGCGGCCAGGACGACGGAGCGCGGCCGGAACTCTCCCGCCGCGGTGAGCACCCGTTCGACGCGGGTGCCGCGCCGGAGCAGCTCGACCGGGCCGGCACCGGTGACGATCTCGACCTCGAGCGCACGGCAGGCCTCGGCCATGCCGACGACGAACTGCCGGCTGTCGCAGTGGCCCTCGGCCTCGGTGTAGACGCCCCCGGCGACCTCGGTGTCCGCGGTGACGTACCGGCCGAGGGCCGCCGGCGCGACGCGCCGACCGGGCAGCTCCCGGCGGATGGCGTCCACCCTGGACAGTTCGGCGGTCAGTGTGCGCTCGGAGCGGTAGAGCCCCAGGATCCCGTCGGCGCGGAACGACGTCTCGACACCGGAGTCGACGAGCTCCTGGTGCCGGACGAGGCTCTGCCGCGCCGACGCGGCCAGCACGGCCCCGACGTGCCGGGCGAACCCGGGTCGCGCCGTCGCCGCCAGGAACCGGCTCATCCACGGGACGAGCCGCCACTCCGGCCTGACCCGGGTCGGACCGGTGCCGGTCAGGAGCGAGGTCGCGCCGGCCCGCACGTTCGACCACGTGCCGAGCGGCGTGGGGTGGCTCGGACACACCAGCCCCGCGCTCCCGTACGAGCAGCCGAGCCCGGCCTCCGCCTGTTCCTCCAGGACGACGACCCGGAGGCCCGCCCGGGCGAGCTCGTACGCGCTCGCCATGCCGACAGCGCCCGCGCCGACGACCACCACGTCCGGTGAGCGCGTCATGCCTTCCGCTCCCGCATGGACAGTGACACCGCGAGGATGATCAGCAGGCCGCGGATCGCGGTCTGCTCGGCGACCGAGAGGCCCATCAGCACCAGTCCGTTGTTCAGCATCCCCATGAGCAGCGCGCCGAGTGCCGCGCCGACGATCGAGCCGCGGCCACCGAACAGGCTCGTCCCGCCGATCACCGTCGCCGCGATCGCGGTGAGGAGGTCGTTCGTCCCGAGCATGTACTGAGCACTGTGGAGGGTGCCCGCGTAGAGCATCCCCGCGAGCCCGGCGAGCACGCCGCTGATCACGAAGACCGCGATCCGCAGCCGGTCGGTGTTGATGCCGACGGAGCTCGCCGCCTCCCGGTTGCCGCCGACCGCGAGCACGTGCCGGCCGAACCGTGTCCGGCGGTAGAACGCGTGGGCCACCGCGGTCACCGCGACCGCCCAGATCAGCAGGCCCGGGATCGGCCCCAGGTCACCGGACCCGAAGAACGCGTTGTAGCCCTCGTTGTCGATCGGCACCGACACCAGGTTGGTGAGCCGCTGGGTGACGCCCGCGACGAGGCTCATCATGCCGAGCGTCACGAGGAACGAGGGAAGGCGCATCTTCGTGGTGATGACCCCGTTCGCGAGACCGACGACCGCACCGATGCCGACCCCGGCGGCGAGCCCGATCACGAGCCCGTGGTCCCGCAGGGCCAGGGCCGTGCCGAGGGCGGCGAGTCCGACGGTGGAACCGACGGACAGGTCGATGTCGGCGGTGGACACGACGTAGGTCATGCCCACCGCCATCACCAGCACCGGCGTCGACTGCCGGACGATGTTGAGCAGGTTGTCCGACGTGAGGAATCCGCGGTCGTACAAGGTGATGCTGAAGAGCGCGAAGATCAGCACGAAGCCGATGTAGATGACCAGTGACCGCATCCCGCCGGTGCGGAACCGCTCGAACCGGCCGGCCACCCAGCCTCTTCCGCCCCCGTCGGACCGGGTGGCCGTGATCGTGGCCGTGCTCTCCTGTACCGACGTCTGGTGCGACATGGCTACTTCGCGGCCAGTTCCTTGGCGACCGCGGCCGGCGGTTCCTGTCCCGTCGACTGCTTCCAGACCTCGGCGAGGTTGTCCTTCGAGACGGTGGCCGGCGGGGTCACGACGAAGTCGGGGGAGGTGTCCTTGACCAGGGACCACACGGCGAGCTTGGCCATCGTCTCGCCGAGCACGAACGGCGGGTTCACGACCTCGCCGATGATGTAGTCACCGTGGACCATGTCCAGCGCGACGGCCGGGTCGAGGTCGAATGTGACGACCTTGACGTGCTTCTTGCCGCTGGACCGGAGTGCCGCGACGACGCCCTGCGCCGGCGGGGCCGCCCATGGGACGTAGAAGCCGCCGATGTCGGGGTACCGCGCCAGCAGGGCCGCGGCAGCCTCCTGCCCCTTGGCCGGGTCGGCCATACCCTGCTGGACCAGCTGGATGTCCGGGTACAGCTTCTGCATCCAGCTGCGGAACGCGAGGTCCCGGGCGTTGGTCGCGAAGAAGTTGGCGTCGTAGTAGATGAGGCCGACCTTGCCCTTGCCGCCCATCGACTTGCCGAGCATCTCGGCCGCCCGCTTGCCCATCTCGGCGAGGTCACCGTTGACGAGTCCGACGTAGTCCTTGCCGTGGACGTACCCCTTGGGCACGACACTGCTGACGACCAGCTTCACGCCGCGCTGCACGGCGGGGCGGAACGCCGCGGCGGACGCCGCCGGGTCGACCGGTACCGCGAGCATGATGTCGGGCTTGCGGGCGAGCATGGTCTGAACCTGGCTCGCCTGCTTCGCCGGGTCGAAGTCGGCCGACGCGGTGCCGACGACCTCGATGCCGAGGGAGTCGAACACGCTCTTCGCACCCGCCGTCACCGACTCCTGGTCCGGCGAGGACGTGTGCCACAGGAACGCGACCTTGTGCTTGCCCGCCTTCACCTTGGCGAGCTCGGCGTCCGTGAGGGCGAGCTGGGCGGCCGGCGTGGCGGTCTCGCCGTTCGGGCCCTTGGTCACGTACAGGGTTCCGCTCAGGGTGCCGATCGGGCCCTCGGCCTTCGGCACGGGCTTGCTGCTCGGCTGGCCGCACGCGGCCAGCGCCACCACAGCGGAGGCGGCCACCAGGGCGCGCACTGCCGTCCTTCGTCGCGACATTTCGGTCCTCTCGGCGGGCATCGACGAACGGGGTCACGGCGCGCTTCATGCGTCACCGTCACGGGGGCCGGGGTCTCGATGCCCTGCGCAGAGGCAGTGGGGAGTCACCGGGCTTCGTTAGGAAAAGGAACTTAACTAAGTGGTCCCGTGTGGTCAAGATCTCAATATCCGCTGGCGAGGTCGGGGTCACCAACACCGCCACGTCGGCGCTCGCGACGTCCGCCGACCTCGCTCTCGTGGCGCGTCGTTGACGCCCGCGCCCCCGGTCTGTACGCGTCCTCGCCCCGGGAAAACCGCGTTGCGGTGTGGTCGGTCGCCCGGGCGGGGGACGGCGGGTCGGCTCTTCGGTCGAAGCGGCACGCCGCCGGGCCGCGACACGGCAGCATCGCCCGCGCACGCCGCCCCGCCGGCCCGGCGGGCTGGGACCACCACTCGACTCGAAGGTGTCCTCATGCGCACACGCACCGCGGCTCTGCTCACCGGCCTCCTGGCCGTTCTCGCCACCACGCTCCCTGCCCAGGCCGGCACGGCGGCCACGTCGCCCGTGCAGATCAAGTTCGTCTACTACGACTCGCCGGGACGGGACGACCGCTCGAACGCCTCGCTCGACGCCGAGTTCGTCCAGCTCCACAACGGAGCCACGCGTGCCGTCTCGCTGAGGTCCTGGACGCTGCGGGACACCAGCAGCCACATCTACGTCTTCGGTGCGTACACCCTCGGCGCCGGCAAGACCGTCTCCGTGCGCACCGGCCGCGGGACCGACAGCGCGATCTACCGGTACCAGGGCCGCAGGGCGTACGTGTGGAACAACGACAAGGACACCGCGATCCTGCGCAACGCGAGCGGCACGACCGTCGACTCGTGCCGCTGGACGCGCCCCGGCACCGGCAAGATCAGCTGCTGACCGCCCGCCTCACCCGAGGACCGGCGAGTGCTCCCCGTTCAGCACCGTGAGCAGGTGGCGCACGCTCTCGATCATCGCCTCGCGGGCCGGCCGGAGGTACTTCCGGGGGTCGACGGGGGCCTGCGGTCCCCCCAGGACATCGCTCACCGCGCCGCTGAACGCCACGTTGAGGGCGGTCCCGATGTTGACCTTCACCAGACCGTGCCGGACACCGGCGCGGAGGTCCGCGTCGGGCACGCCGGAGGAGCCGTGCAGCACCAGTGGCACGGGTACGGCGTCGCGGAGGCGGGTGACGAGCTCCAGGTCCAGGCTCGCCGTCCGGGTCGTCATGGCGTGGGAACTGCCGACCGCGACGGCGAGGGCGTCGACGCCGGTGGCGGCCACGTACGCTTCCGCCTCCCCGGGGTCGGTGCGGGCCCCGGGGGCGTGCGCGCCGTCCTTGCCGCCGACCTCGCCGAGCTCGGCCTCGAGCCACAGGCCGTGGTCGTGGGCCCACTGCGCCGCGGCACGGGTGGCGGCGACGTTGTCCTCGTAGGACCGCGTGGAGGCGTCGTACATGGCGGAGCTGAACCCCGCGTCCGCGGCCTGGCGGAGCAGGTCGTCGTCCTCCACGTGGTCGAGGTGGAGGGACACGGGGACCCGGGCCGCGGCGGCGACCTCCGTCGCGGCGGCCGCGATCGGCCGGATGCGGTCGAGGTGGAACCGCACCGCGTTCTCGCTCACCTGGAGGATGACCGGGCACCCCACCGACTCGGCGGCCGCGACGATCGCCTCGGCGTGTTCGAGCGTGATGACGTTGAAGGCACCGGCCCCCGTGCCCGCGGCCCGCGCCGCCTCGACGATCTCTCCGGTGGTGACGAGCGGCATCTAGATCTCCTCGGGTGACACGGTGTCGCGGAATCGGCGGTACGCGCTGAGGTCGACGTCGCCCGCGAGCGGCCGCAGCACGGCGGACGCGGAGAGCGCGACGGCGTCGGCGAGTCGTTCGGGCCAGCTGGTCCCGGCCACGAGTCCCCGGACCAGCGCGGCCACGCAGGCATCGCCCGCCCCGGTGGGGTTCCCGGTCACCCGTGCGGGCGGCCGGACCGCCCAGCGACCGTCCGGTGTGGACGCGACGAGCCCGTCCGCGCCCGCGGACACGACCACGGCACCGGCACCCCGGGCGCGCAGCGCGTCCGCGCCGGGCAGATAGGCGGACATCCCGGTGGCGCGCCGGAGCTCGTCGGCGTTCGGCTTGACGACGTCCGGACTCGCCGTGACGCCGGCCGCGAGAGCGTCAGCGTCGGCGTCGAGAACGACGGGAACCCCGGCCTCGCGGGCGTGGTGGACCAGGTCCGCGTACACGCCGGCGGACAACCCCGGCGGGAGGCTGCCGGAGAGGACGACCGCCCGGGCCCGGGCGAGCAACCGGTGGTACCGATCGAGGAACCGCGCCCAGTCGTGCGGCGCGATCGTCGGCCCCGCCTCCCAGAACCCGGTCGCGTCCCCTGTGGACGCGTCCACCACGGCGAGCGTGCGCCGCGACTCTCCCGCGACCTCCTGGAACTCCTCGTCCAGCCCGGCGGCGCGCGCGTCCGCGCGGATCCTCGCCCCGACGGCGCCACCCACGAGGCCGGTGACGACCACCTCCTCGCCGAGGGTGTGCAGGACCCGCGCGACGTTGACCCCCTTGCCGCCGGCCCGGTCCGCCACCGCGGCCACCCGGTTCCCGGCGTGCCACCGGACCTCCTCGACCCGGTAGGTGACGTCGAGGGCGGCGTTGAGCGTGACGCACAGGATCACGGCCGCCGTCCACAGTGCGCTGTCGCGGTGGGACGCATCGTGTGCCTCCTGCGTGCCGGGGCTGTCGCGAGCCGAGGGGGTACCGCGCCCTCGCCGTACCGGCCGGGCGGGAGAGTGGGCGGGGGATCAGACGGTGGTCACGGTGAGCCCCGCCGCGCGGAGCTTCTCGACCTGGGCGGGATCGGCGTCCGCCTCGGTCAGCAGCTCGGTCACCGCGGACACGGGGCAGATCGACGCGAACACCACGCGGCCGAGCTTCGAGGCGTCGGCCACGACGATGACCCGGCGGCTGCGTTCGATGAGGACGCGGTTGGTCGCCGCCTCCGTCTCGTTCTGCGTGGTGAGACCGGCGTCCCGGTCGATGCCGTCCACGCCGACGAACGCGACGTCGATGTTGATGCCGTGCAGCGTGGACTCCGCCAGGGGACCCACGAGCTCGTACGAGGCGCTGCGGGCCACGCCGCCGGTGACGATGAGCTTGAGGTTCGGCCGCACCGCGAGCTCGGCCGCGATGTTCAGCGCGTTCGTGACGACCGACAACCCGGAGCGGTGCACCAGCTGGCGGCCGACCTCCGTCGTCGTCGTACCGCCGGTGAGCGCGACGACCTCGCCGTCACCCACCCGCTCGAGCGCGGCGCGGGCGATCCGCTTCTTCTCCGCCCGGGCGTGCCCGGCGCGGTAGCGCACCGGCAGCTCGTAGGCCGTCCCCTGGGACACCGCGCCGCCGTACGCGCGCTCCAGCAGCCGCTGCTCGTCGAGTGCGCGCAGGTCGCGGCGGATCGTCGCCTCGCTCACGCCGAGCTCCGCGGACAGGTCGCCGACGGCGACGCTGCCACCCTGCGAGAGCAGCTCCAGGATCCGCCCGAAGCGGTCGGCCTTCCGCACGGGTCGGATGCTATGCGGTCGGGGGCCGTCACCGGGGTTGCCGGGCCGCCGGTCGGCGGTCACGGGGCGACCCCCACCATCGCGTCGGCCTCGGCGCGGGTCGGCTGACCCGCCGTGCCGCCCGCCCGCCGGGTGGACAGGGCTCCGCAGGCGCAGCCGAGCATGAGCGCGTCCGGCAGGGGGAGGCCGTCCAGCCACCCGGTCAGGAAGCCCGCGTCGAAGGAGTCGCCCGCTCCCACCGCGTCCACCGTGTCGACCCGGGGAGCGGAGATCCGCACCGGCTCGCCGTCACCGGCGGCAAGCGCGCCCTCCTCGCCGAGCTTCGCGACGACCAGCGGGCCCGCGGCCGCGAGCGCGGCGGCCGCGGCCGCCACGTCCGTACCGGCACGTCCGTCCACTGTGGCCGCCAGCCGGAGCGTCTCCTGCGCGTTCGGCAGCAGGACGTCCACCGTCCGGAGGACCTCTCGCAGTGGCGTCCAGCGGTCCTCGGGGTCCCAGCCCGTGTCGAGCGAGACCGTGGCGCCCGCGTCGTGCGCACGGTCCACGAGGTCCGCGAGCCCGTCGCGGAGACGTGGCTGGAGGAACGGCGACGCGATGTGGACGTGACGCGTACGCCGGAGCAGCTCCGTCGGGACGTCGGCCGGGTCGAGCGTGCCCATCGCCCCGAGGGCGGTGAGCACCGCACGGTCGTCGGGCCGCGCGAGGGCGACGCTGATCCCGGTCGGCGACCCCCGCAGCACGCGGACACCGCTGACGTCCACGCCCGCGGACGCCAGCTCGGCCAGCATGAAGTCGCCGAGGACGTCGTCGCCCACGCACGCCACCATCGCCGTCCGCAGGCCCAGCCGCGCGGCGCCGCAGGCCGTGATCGCACCCGAACCGCCGAGTACCAGCGCGGAGGAGCCCACCAGCCGCTCGCGCTGCCCGAAGGCGGGCTCGAGCTCGCCACCGCTGAGGATCAGGTCCGGGTTCGCGTCCCCGACGACGAGCAGATCGTGCTCGCGGGTGCTCACAGTCCGGCCTCCCCGTGTCCGCTTCCCCGTCGTCGCGATCAAATCACGGTGCACACTCCTGCACAACTACCCGCTGTAGCGCCGGAACCGCGCAGAATCGAGCATTCCTGAGGCGCCGCATGCCTCCGCTGGTGGGTAGCCCGCTCCGAAACACAATTTTTACGAGGCCGCTGACCTGCACAGACCTCAAGTCGAGCAAGAACGAGCGAAACTAATGCTTGACCATGATCGAAGACGCCGGTAGACATCCGCCAATGAGCAACACGACAGCGGAAATCCTGAGTCAGCCAGCGATGTGGCGCCAGGCCGCCGACCTCGCCCGGGACGTGGCGGATCTCCTGCCGCGGCACGGCGAGCGCGTCTGCGTGGTGGGGTGCGGCACGTCCCTGTACATGGCCCAGGCATGGGCTGCCCTGCGCGAGGAGGCCGGGCACGGCGTCACCGACGCATTCGCCGCCTCCGAGCTGCCGAGGGGACGCGACTACGACGTGCTGGTGGCGATCTCGCGGTCCGGCACGACGACCGAGGTGGCCCACGTCCTCGCGGACGCGCCGGCGTCGCGGTCGGTCGCGCTGACCGCCGTGCCGGCGGGACCGGTGGGCGAGCGGGCCGACGGCGTCATCGCGCTCCCGTTCGCCGACGAGCAGTCCGTCGTGCAGACGCGGTTCGCGACCACCGCGCTCTCGCTGTTGCGCGCGCACGCCGGCGACGGCGGGGTCGAGCAGTCCATCGTGGACGCCGAGCGGGCCGTGTCCGCCGCGCTGCCCCTCGATCCCGCCGCGATCACCCAGTGGACGTTCGTCGGCCGCGGCTGGACGGTCGGCCTCGCCCACGAGGCGGCGCTCAAGCTGCGGGAGGCCGCGCAGGCCTGGACCGAGGCGTACCCGGCGATGGAGTACCGCCACGGGCCGATCAGCGTGACGTCGCCGACGAGCGCGGTGTGGTCGATGGGCCCGCTCGACCCGTCCCTCGGGGACGAGGTACGCGCGACCGGCGCGACGGTGGTCTCCTCGCCGCTCGACCCGCTGGCATCCCTGGTGCTCGCCCAGCGCGCGGCCGTCGCGCTCGCCGAGGCCCGCGGGATGGACCCGGACCGGCCCCACAACCTCTCCCGCTCCGTCGTGCTCTCCGGGTCCGCCCTCCGGGCGTTCGCGTGAGCTCGGCCTCCTCCCAGTCCGAAGGAGACGCCCCGTGTTCCTCGACGTGACCGCCCGGCGGAACCCCGCACTGATCCGTGCGGCCGCCGCGCTGCAGCAGTCCGGCGCCATCCCGGCCAACACGTACGTCGTCGACCTCGACACCGTGCGGGCGAACGCGCGGGTCATGGCGGACGAGGCACGCCGGGTCGGCGTCCGGACCTACCTCATGACCAAGCACTACAACCGCAACCCGGTGATCACCCACACCGCGCTCGCGGAGGGACTGGACAGCACGGTGGCGGTGGACGTGCAGTGCGTCCAGGCGCTGCGCCGGTTCGACCTGCCGGTCGGCCACGTCGGGCACCTGGTCCAGATCCCGCGGCACGACCTCCCCGCGGTCCTGTCGACACGGCCGGAGGTCATGACGATCTTCTCGGTGGACAAGGCCCGCCAGGTGTCCGACGCCGCCGTGGCGCTCGGCATGGTGCAGGCCGTCATGCTGCGGGTACGCGCGGACGGCGACCTCATCTACCCGAACGAGGAGGGCGGTGTCCCCGAGGCCGACCTCGAGGCCGCCGCCAAGGAGGTCGACGCGCTGCCGGGCGTACGAGTGGCCGGGGTGGTGACGTTCCCGGGCACGCTGTTCGACCCGCACACCGGCCGGATCGAGCCCGCGCCGAACTTCGAGACCGTGCTGCGGGCGCGAAACCGGCTGACCGAGCTCGGCTTCCGGATCGACCAGGTGAACACGCCCGGCGCCGGCTCCACCCGTGGCTTCGAGGTGGTGGCCCGCCTCGGCGGGACGGCCGTCGAGCCGGGCCACGGCCTGACGGGTACGACCCCGTTGCACCTGTACGACGACACGGCCCCGGAACGGCCGGCGATGGTGTACGTCAGCGAGGTGTCGCACCTGTACGAGGGCCGGGCGTACGTGGTCGGCGGCGGGTTCTACGCCTGCGACACCCCTGCGGCGGTCGGCGACGACAGCCGGTTCCGCACCCGCCCGTGGGAGCCCCACGCGTTCGTGGGCCGCGAGCCCGGCGCGATCCTCGACCAGAAGGTGCCGGTCGACGTCGGGTCGTTCTTCGGCCGGACCGTCAACGCCACCGACTACTACGGCGGAACGCTGGTGCCCACGGGGCCGGTGGACATCCGCGTCGGCGACACCGCGGTCTACGCGTTCCGTCCCCAGGCCTTCACCACCCGCGCGTTCGTCGCCGTGGTCTCCGGCGTCGACACCGAGCCCCGGGTCGTGGGCCTGTTCGACCGGTCCAACAACCTCGTCGACCGCGACGGCCAGCCCTACGAGGACACGCGGGCCCGGGTCCGCGAGCTCACCGGCCGCGCATGAGCAGCACACCGGATCCGACCAGTACGACCACACGAGAGGACACCAGCAATGGCAGGTGAGGGTCAGAAGCCGCGGAAGACGACGCGGCGTGACTTCGTCCGAGCGGCGACGGCGACCGGTGTGGGCGGACTCGTCCTCGGTGCGGCCGGCGGCTTCGGCGCCGGTCGCGGCACGGCGGGCGGCGGCTCCGGCTCCGGCGCGGGCAGCGGTGGCGCAGACCTCCGGGTCGTGCTCGCCGCACCGATGACCGGCAGCGGCGCGTCGTGGGGCCGGGAGTCGAAGAACGGCGCGCTCATGGCCATCGACGAGATCAACGCGAACGGAGGCGTCCTCGGCCGGAAGCTGAAGTACGTGGAGGTCGACCAGGGCGACTGGAACGACCCGACGAACGTCCGCCAGGTCTTCAGCCGCATCGTCGACACCGAGAAGCCCGACGTGATCATCGCGCCGGCCGTGAACGCGATGGGCCCGGACCTCGACGTCGTCGCCGAGGCGGGAATCCTCTACTTCCACGCCACGACGCGCGAGGACTGGCGGAAGATCTACGACAAGGACCCGGAGAAGTACTGGAGCATCTTCCAGTGCGACCCCGCGGAGAACGCGTACGGCAAGGGCGTCGGGCTGTTCTTCGACCGCCTCGCGGCGAGCGGCGAGTGGACGCCGTCCAACGGCAAGACCGTCGCGATCGCCGCCGGGGCCGACCCGGGCGGGACGGAGATCGCCAAGCGCTTCCGGCAGAAGGTCACGGAGCTCGGCTGGCAGATCGTCTCGTACGACACCATCCCCACCGGTCAGGTCACCGACTGGGGACCGGTTCTCTCGAAGGTCCGGCGTGACGCCCCGAGCGTGTTCTTCACGGCCGACTTCTTCCCGCCCGACAACGCCGCGCTCGCCAAGCAGTGGGTCGCCGCGCCGATCCCGGCCCTGATCTACCAGCACTACGCCCCGTCCGACCCGGAGTTCAGGAAGCTCGCGGGCTCGGCCGGCAACGGCATCATCTGGTCGTCGGTGCTCGCGCTCCAGGTCGATCAGATCGGCAACGGCTTCCGCGACCGGTACCGCAAGCGGTACAAGACCGAGCCGGGCTGGTCGTACGCGGGCGGAGTGTACGACGAGGTCAAGGTGTGGGCGCACTGCGCCGCCCTGTCCGGCGACCCCAAGGACTACCGGAAGGTCGCGAAGGTCGTGGAGCAGACGCCCGTCCGCGGCGTCACGGGCGTCCTGTACCTGAAGGACCACATCAACGCGGCGTACCCGGTGGAGCAGCCCGACGCGTCGCTCGGGCAGCCGCAGATCATCGCCCAGGTGAAGGACGCTGGCCACACGGTCATCTACCCGGACCCGTACACCAACGGGAAGTTCGTCCTCCCGCCGTGGATGAAGAAGGCCTGACCGTGCTCCGCTGCAACGAGGTCACGAAGACCTACGGCGGACTCGCCGCGCTCGACGGGGTGACGTTCTCCGTCGAGCGCGGGGAGGTGTTCGCGATCGTCGGCCCCAACGGCGCAGGCAAGACGACGCTGTTCGACACCATCTCGGGCCTCGCCCCGGCGACGTCCGGGACCATCACGCTGGAAGACGTCGAGATCCAGCGCATGGCGCCGCACCGGATCTGCCAGCTCGGCCTGGCGCGGCTGTTCCAGACGTCGGTCTCGTTCTCCTCCCAGACGGTGTTCACGAACGTGCTCGTCGGGAGCACGTTCGGCCGCGAGAAGGGCACCCGGTTCCGGCTGCGGTACCCGCAGGAGTCGATCGACAGGGCGCTCGAGGCGCTGGATGCCTGCGACCTGTACGGCAAGCAGGAGCTCCTCGCGAAGGACCTTCCCGTGATCGACCTCAAGCGGCTGATGTTCGCGAGCGCGCTCGCCACCGGGGCGAACGTGCTGCTGCTCGACGAGCCGTTCGCCGGCCTGAACCGCGAGGAGCGGGACGAGCTGATCGAGCTGGTCCGCAGGCTCAACGGCACCGGCGTCACCGTCGTGATGATCGAGCACATCATGAAGGCCGTGCAGGCCCTGGCCGACCGGATGCTGGTCCTGCACCACGGCCAGCCGATCGTCGAGGGGCGTCCGGCCGAGGTCCTCGCCGACCCGCGGGTCGCGGAGGTCTACCTCGGCACGAGCTGGTCTACGAAGGAGGATGCCGATGCTGCGGGTCTCTGACATCAGCGCCGGGTACGACGCCGCGCAGGTCCTCCACGGTGTCTCGATACGCGTCGACGCGGGCGAGAGCGTCGTCGTGCTGGGCCCCAACGGGCACGGGAAGACCACGCTCCTGCGGGTGATCTCCGGACTGGTGCGGCCGACCGGCGGCAGCGTGCAGTTCGAGGGCGAGGAGCTGGTGGGCCGCAAGCCCGAGGACGTCGTCGCCGCGGGGATCGTCCACATCCCCCAGGGCGACCTCGTGTTCCCGATGATGACGGTCCGGGAGAACCTGCTCATGGGGGCGTACCGGCGCGGTGCCTGGAAGGTCCGCAAGGACGGGCTCGACCGGGTGTACGCCCTGTTCCCCCCGTTGAAGGAGCGGTCCGGCCAGCTCGCGCGGAGCCTGTCCGGTGGGGAGCGGCGGATGCTCGCGATCGGACGCGGGCTGATGGGGGACGTCAAGCTGCTCATCGTGGACGAGCCGTCGCTCGGCCTCGCCCCGCAGGTCATCGAGGACGTGTACGCCGCGATCAAGGACATCACGCGCGAGGGCCTCGCGCTCCTGCTCGTCGACGAGAGCGCCAACCACGTCGAGGGCATGGCGGACCGCGTCTACCTGATGGAGACCGGCGAGATCCGTCGTGAGGGCAACGCCGCTGACCTCCTCGGTGACGAGGCCCTGCTGTCGACCTACCTCGGGTGAAGTGAGGGAATCGTGGGACAACTTCTGCAAGCCGTCTGGGGCGGTCTCGTCTTCGGGTCGGTCTACGGCCTCATGGCGGTCGGCCTGACGCTGATCTGGGGTTCCCTGAACCTCCTCAACCTGGCCCACGGCGGGATCTACGTCGCCGGTGGGTACGTCGCGTACACGCTCATGGTGTCGCTGGGCTTCGGCGCAGTGTTCGCGTTCGCGGGCGCGATGCTCGTCTCCGCGGCACTCGGGCTCGTGCTGTACGCGGTGGTCGTCGTGCCGATGCTCGGCAAGCCGGGCTGGGACAACGCGTCCTGGATCGCGACGGTCGCCGTCTCCCTGGTGCTGGAGAGCGCGCTGCTGCTCGTCTACGGCCCCGAGGTCCGCGCGATGCCGGCGGCCATCGACGGCGCGTTCGTGGTGGACCAGGTCGTGTTCCGGTACCAGGCGATCCTGGTCTGCGGCGTGGCCGTGGTGCTCCTCGTGCTGCTGCACCTGTTCCTCAAGACCTCGCGGTTCGGGCTCGCGATCCGCGCGGTGTCGCAGCAGATGGACGCGTCGCGCCTGATGGGCATCCCCGTCGCCCTCGTGTTCCTCATCGTCATGGGCGTGAGCGCGTCGTTGTCGGGTCTCGCCGGCGCGATGCTGACCTCGATCCTCGCCCTGTCCCCGACGGCCGGGTTCGTGCCCATGCTCAAGGCGCTCGTCGTCACGATCTTCGGCGGCATGGGCAGCGTGAAGGGCACGATCGTCGCCGCCTACATCATCGGTCTCCTGGAGGCATTCGTGCAGGCGTTCGCGGGGGTGGCGTGGTCGCTGCCGGCGCTCTTCCTCTTCATCATCGCGGTGCTGCTGGTCCGACCCCAGGGCCTGTTCGGCACGCCGGAACTGCAGCGGCTGTGAGCGCCGTGACGCAGGGCGTGCGTGTACGCGAGGTGGCGCCGGGGGCGGCGCCGTGGCGCCGGTTCAACGTCGGGGGGGTCGGGCTGGGTCTCGCCGCCGCGATCGTGGTGCCGTGGATCCTGGCGCAGAGCGGGCAGAGGTTCGTGGTCACGCTGCTGGTGACCGTGGTCGTCTACGCGATGGTCGCCCAGTGCTGGAACCTGGTCCTGGGCGTGTCCGGCATCTTCTCCCTCGGCCAGCTGGTGATGTACGCGGTCGGCGGCTACGCGAGCAGCCTCCTCGCCATCCACCTGGGACTGAGCCCCTTCCTGGCGATCTGGGTGGGTGGCCTCGCCGCGGCGGCGATCGCCGTGGTGATCGGGCTGGCGATCCTGCGGCTGCGCGGCGTGTACGTCGCCCTGCTGACGCTCGGCTTCGTGATGCTGCTGCAGAACTACCTCGGCACGGGCCCCGAGGTCTTCGGCGGCTTCTACGGGCTGAAGTCGCCCGGCTTCGGGTTCACCTCGAACCCTCTGCTGTGGACGTACTACCTCGGGCTGGCGCTGTTCGTGCTGACGACGTACGCCGTCTGGCGCATCATGTACTCGCCCGTCGGCACCGCGTTCACGGCGCTGCGCGACTCCGAGGTGTACGCGGTGAGCCGCGGCATCGACCCGTTCCGGTTCCGGATCCTGTTGTTCGCCTACAGCGCGTTCTTCACCGGCGTGGCCGGCGCGTTCATGGCGCACTACCAGCAGTCGGTGACGCCGGCGTCGCTGAGCTTCACGCTGCTGACCAACCTGATCATGATGATCGTGCTCGGCGGCTGGGGCACGTTCTGGGGCCCGATCGTGGGCGCCGTGCTGCTGGTGTTCCTGGACGGCTTCGTCCTCAAGGACATCTCCGCCGGCTGGCACGCCCTGGTGCTCGGCGCGCTGCTCGCGGTGGTGGTCATCGCCGCACCGGAGGGCATCGCACCGCCCCTCGGGCGCTTCCTGAAGCGGACCGTCGAGGGCTTCCTGCCCGGGGAGGACGACGACGAGGTCCAGGACGACGACGAGGTCCAGGACGACGACGAGGAGGACGCCCGGTGAGCGGCGGAACGGACAAGGCGGTACAGGCAGGACGGGAGGTCGACCGTCACATCTTCACGCAGCAGGTCCGCCCGACCATCACCCCGGAGACGATCGCGGAGCACCGGGCGAACCCGTTCGGGGCCGGGCACAGTCCCGGGCTCGAGATCCTGCTGCGGTACCTGCGGCGCAACCCCGTGCCGGGAGAGCCGCGCTATGTGCTGCTCGAGACCAAGCCGTACCAGGAGTGGGTGATCGCACGGCACCCCGGCGGCAAGGCGGCACCGCTCGCCGTCACCGAGGCGCGCTTCACCTCCCAGGCGGAGGCGCAGCACGCGATCTTCCTCGCGCGGCTGCGCGACCTCGGGGATCCCGAGGTCACCCGCATCGTCGACGCGGCCGCGAACTGAAGGAGTCAGCACAACATGTCCAAGAACGTGGTGAGCGGCCCGATGCGGATCCTCGGGTACTGCGACCGTCCGAACGTCCGTCCGGGTGAGACGCTCGACTTCTACGTGAGCTGCGCGCCGGAACTCGGGTCGTACCAGGCGGACATCGTCAAGCTGGTGCACGGCGACCTCGACCTGCGCGGGCCCGGCTTCAAGGAGGAGGTCGTGGCGACCGCCGTCAGCGGGCGGTACCAGGGCCGGGAGCAGCAGACGTACCCCGGGTCGTACGTGCTCGTCGAGGACAACCCGGCGCTGACCTTGGACGGGAGCTTCACCGTGCAGGCGCTGATCTGGCCGACGACGCCGGCGAAGGGTCCACAGGGGATCGTCACCAAGTGGTCGGACGAGGAGCAGGCCGGCTACGGGCTGATCCTGGACGAGGCGGGCTGCGTCGCGCTGCAACTCGGTGACGGCAGCGGCCGCGTCGCGCGGATCGGTTCCGGTGAGCCGCTGGTCGAGCGGTGCTGGTACCTCGTCGCCGCGTCGTTCGACGCCGGGACGGGAAGCGTCCGCGTGTACCAGGAGGCCGTCGTGGGTGCGGCGAACGCGCCGATCTCCCGGCACGACACGTTCGCCGACCTGATCACGATGGTCGAGCACCAGACCGACGTGGCGCCGGGCCGCACCTCCGCGCCGCTGGTGATGGCGGGATGGGCGAGCCGCCGGGAGGGTGACCGGACCATCGTGGACGGTCACTACAACGGCAAGCTCGAGCGGCCGCGGTTGACCGGCCGCGTGCTCGACCGCAACGGCCTCTGGGCGCTGGTGGACGACGCCGCCGACGTCGTGGGTGCGTGGGACTTCGCGGACCAGATCGGCCCGGAGGGTGTCGTCCGCTTCAGTGCCGTCACGGACAGCTCCGGCAACGGCCTGCACGGCGCCACGGTGAACGGCCCCGTGCGCGCGATGACCGGTCACAACTGGACCGGCGCGGAGCACGTGTACACGCACGCCCCCGACCAGTACGGCGCCATCCACTTCCACGACGACGACCTGGACGACGCGCGCTGGGACGTCGACTTCACGCTCACCGTCCCGGACGGACTGCGCAGCGGGGTGTACGCGGTGCGGTTGCGCGCCGGCGAGCACGAGGACTACGTGCCGTTCTACGTGCTGCCCCCGAAGGGCACCGCGACGGCCCGCATCGCGTTCCTCGCGCCGACCAACAGCTATCTGGCCTACGCGAACGACCACATGGGCGTGGACGCCGAGCTGATCCAGCTCGCGATCGGACGGTCGGTCGTGCTGGGTCCCCAGGACCTGCACAAGCACATCCACCGCGAACTCGGCAACTCTCTCTACGATCTCCACACCGACGGGTCCGGCGTCTGCTACTCGTCGTGGCAGCGACCGCTGCTGACGGTCAGGCCGAAGTACCGGCACGCCTTCGGCAACGTCTGGCAGTTCAACGCGGACCTCCACCTGGTGGACTGGTTCGCCGAGAAGGGCTTCGAGGTCGACGTCGTCACCGACCGCGACCTGCACGACGAGGGGGTCGAGCTGCTGTCGCGCTACCAGGCCGTCGTCACCGGGTCACACCCCGAGTACACGACCGGCCCGATGCTCGACGCGATCGAGGCGTACCTGGCGTCCGGCGGCCGCTTCATGTACCTGGGCGGCAACGGGTTCTACTGGGTCACGGGGTACAACCCCGAGAACCCGAACATGATCGAGATCCGGCGCCACAACGGCACGCAGATGTGGACCGCCGAGCCGGGCGAGTACTACCTGGGCTTCACCGGCGAGATGGGCGGGCTCTGGCGGAACCGCGGGCGCGCGCCGCAGAAGATGGTCGGCGTCGGGTTCATCGCCCAGGGCCAGGACATCTCGAGCTACTACCGCCGCAAGCCCGACAGCTTCGCGCCGGGCGGCTCGTGGGTCTTCGAGGGCGTCGGCGCCGACGAGCTGATCGGCGACTTCGGGCTCTGCGGCGACGGAGCGGCGGGGCTGGAGCTCGACTGGTACGAGCCCGGCCTCGGCTCGCCGTCGCACGCGTACCTGCTGGCGTCGTCCGAGGGCCATACGAACGTGATGCTCGAGGTGCGCGAGAACTTCGGCACCACGATGCCCGCCCACGGCGGCGACGAGCAGCCGAACGTGCGTGCGGACCTCGTGTACTTCACGACGCCGCACGACGGTGGTGTCTTCTCCACCGGGTCGATCGCGTGGTGCGGCGCCCTGTCGCACAACGAGTACGACAACAACGTCTCGCGGATCACCGAGAACGTGCTCCGGCGGTTCGCCTCCGACGAGGCGCTGCCGCAGTAGGACGCCGCCGGGGCCGGGGAGACGCGCGGGGCGCGCGTTCTCCCGGCCCCGCGTGCGCCGACGCCGCTCCGCGGCACGGATCTGTCCCCACCCGGTCGGCGTAGCGGCCGGACCCGGTGTGTGATCCGTTCCACCGAGGCGAACGCGATCCTCGGCCCCTCGCCTCCTCGGCCGCACCCTCGACCTCGCCCGCGCCCGGCGGATGTCGACCTAGCACGACGTCCACATCGGACGTCCAAATCGGGCAGTGGGACACGTTGCCGACCTTCCGTCGCCCCGCGTGCGACCGGTCTGAGAAAAGCGACGTCAAGCGCTTGACCAAACGGCTTCCCGCTCCCTACCGTTCGGGCTCGCACCGCCGGTGACTCGAGGTGACCGGCCGCCGAGTGGCCCGCCGTGCGTGCGGGGGAGTGGAGACCGAGACCGTGCGCGCCTTCTTCGTGTCGGACATCCACGGTTCGAGCACGTGCTTCCGCAAGCTCGTCAACGCGGGCAAGTTCTACGGCGTCGAGTACCTCGTCATGGGTGGCGACCTCGCCGGCAAGGAGCTCGTCCCGGTCGTCGAGGCGAACGGCCGCTGGCGCGCGAGCTTCCGCGGCGCGGCGTTCGAGCTCGAGACGCTCGAGGAGGTCGCGGAGTTCGAGCGGCGCGTGGCGACGGTCGGCACCTACACGGTGCGCACGACGCCCGACTTCGTGGACGAGCTCCGCCGCGACCAGCAGCTGGTCGAGGACACCCTGCACGGCCTGGTGCTCGAGCGGACCGAGGAGTGGATCGCGTTCGCCGTCGAGCGCCTCCGGGGCACCGGGACGCGCCTGCTCATCGGGCTCGGCAACGACGACTTCGACGACATGGTCCCGTACCTCGACCAGGACCCGGTCGCGTACGCGCACGACGGCCTGCTCGACCTCGGCGACTTCACGCTCGCGTCGCTCGGCTGGAGCAACATCACGCCGTGGCAGACCAACCGGGAGTGCACCGAGGACCAGCTCGCCGTCCGCATGCGCGAGCTGCAGGAGTCGGTCGACCCGTCGCGGACGATCTTCAACATCCACGTCCCGCCGTTCGACTCGGGTCTGGACAACGCGCCGCAGCTCGGTGAGGACCTGCAGATCCAGCTCGTGGGCGGGCAGCCCGACATGGTGCCGGTCGGCTCGACCGCCGTGGCGGACTCCATCCGGGACTACCAGCCCCTCCTGAGCCTGCACGGCCACATCCACGAGGGCCGGGGCGTCGTGAAGTCGGGCCGCACGACGGTGGTGAACCCGGGCAGCGAGTACGACCAGGGTTCCCTCCTCGGCGTCGTGCTCGAGGTCAAGCCGGGCAAGGTCAAGCGCTGTCAGCTGGTCGCGGGATAAGGAGAAGGCGTTGGAGGAGAACGTGAGAGTGGGGTCGCTCGACGACCTCCCCGGTGCGGGCGGCGGCGAGGTCTTCGCCCGCCGGTCGTCGGGGCTCGTCCGGGCAGCGTCCACATTCGACGCATCGCTGGTGAACCTGTACACCGCGACGTTCCCGATCATGGTGTCGTTCCTGCTCGGGATTGTGCTGCCGTTCTACGGCGGCGCGAACGTGTACCTGACGCTGGTCATCGGTGCGGTGCTCGCGCTGCCGATCCTGCTGACGTACGCGGTCGCCAGCTCGGTGATGCGGCGGAGCGGCGGCGACTACGTGTTCATCAGCCGCCTGCTGCACCCGGCGCTGGGCTTCGGGGCGAACTTCGTCTTCGTGGCGTTCCAGATCGTGTTCCTGACGTCGTCCGGGTACTACTTCTGTCTCTGGTGCCTCGCGCCCCTCGCGCGGCTGCTCGGCGCGCGGCTGGGCAACGACGCGCTCCTCTCGCTCGCCGGCCACCTGACGCAGCCCCTCGCGATCTTCATCGTCAGCGAGGTGTTCGTCCTCGGGTTCGGACTGCTGTTCGTGGTCCGCAGCACCCGGTCGATCCTGCGGATCTTCCGGTACACGCTGCCGCTCTCCGCGCTCGGGCTGCTGGCCTTCGCGCTCGCGATGCTGATGCACTCGCGGGCGGGCCTGCAGGCGAACTTCGACGGCTATGTGCAGGCGGCCGGTGGCGTCAAGGGCGCGACGGCCGCGGCAGCGGCATCGGCGAAGGAGAACGGCTTCGCGATCGCGGGCTTCTCCCTCGGCGCGACCCTGCTGGCGGTCACCTGGCCGTCGTTCTCGCTGCCGTACTACCTCGGGTCGTCGTACTTCGCCGGTGAGGTCCGCTCGGGCCGCCGTGCGCAGCTCCTCGCGGGCCCGGCGACGGCCGTCGTCGCGGTGATCGGCTCGCTGCTCCTCATCGCGCTCAGCCTCGGGCGCCTGGGCTCGGGCTTCCTCGGCTCGATCGCGGCCGCCGACCCCGCGAAGCTGGGTCTCGACTCGGCCCCGACGTACATGGAGGTCGCGGCCGGCAGCTCCGGCAACGTCGTCCTCGGCGTGCTGATGATCATCGGGTTCGGCTCGTGGCTGCTGCCGACCGTGCCGATGTCGCTGATGATCATGACCCGCTGCATGTTCAGCTGGTCGATGGACCGCGTCGCGCCGGATGCCCTGTCCAAGGTGAGCGCACGGACGAACTCCCCGTACGTCGCGGTCGTCGTCGTCACCGCCATCGCGGCCGTGGTCTCGTGGTTCTGGGCGTACACCAGCGTGTTCACCGTCGTGGTCGGCGCGTTCGCCCAGGTGATCACGCTCGGCATCGGGTGCCTGGCCGCGGCCCTCATCCCGTACCGGTACCGCGACCAGTACGAGACCGCGCCGATCCGCGGGTACCTGTTCGGGATCCCGAAGCTCACGATCGTCGCCGTGCTCGGCGTCGTCGCCGCGGTGCTCATCGTGTGGAACTTCGCCCGCGACCCGTTCTCGGGTGTCCACGTGACACAGAGCCCCGGGATGTTCTGGTTCAGCCTCGCGATGTTCCCCGCGGGCGTCCTCCTCTACTACGTCTCCGCCGCCGTCCGCCGCAGGCAGAACATCGACCTCGGGCTGGCGTTCCGCGAGATCCCGCCGGACTGATGGGAGCGAGTCACGTGGTGCGTTCACCGCGCGGCGAGCGCGCGGCCACCCTGCTCGCCGAAGCCGCCGGGGAGGCCGTGCCGCTCGCCGCGGTCGGGGGCGTGGCCGTCGAGCTGCTGTGTCCCACGGCCCGCCCCGGCGGGCCGTGGGGCCGGACGCTCGCCGACATCGACGTCGCGACGGTCGGCAAGAGCCGGCCCCGTGTCGACGCGCTGGTTCAGGCGCACGGGTTCACCCCCGACGAACCGTTCAACCGCATGAACGGCAGCGTCCGGATGCGGTACTTCGACACCGACGGCGCGCACCTCGACGTGTTCGTGGACGAGCTCCGGCTGTGCCACGTCGTCTCCTGGGCGAAGGGCCTCCCGCCGGGCGCCCCGACGCTGCCGGTCCCGGAGCTGCTGCTGACGAAGCTCCAGGTCGTCCGGTGCGAGGCCAAGGACCTGTCCGACCTGTCGGCGCTCCTCACCGACCAGTGGGAGGCCCTCGGACTGCAGGCGGAGCGGCTCGAGCGGCTGGTCCGCGGCGACTGGGGCCTGTGGCGCACCGGCCGCGGCACGCTCGAGCGGCTCGCCGCGTCCACGGACGCGACGGTCGCGGACCGGGCGGCCGAGCTGCTGATCCGGTGGCAGGCCTACCGGCTGACGCCGGCGGCCCGCCTGCGCGGCGTCGTGGGGGACCGCGTCCGCTGGTACGAGGAGCCCGAAGAGGTCTAGGCCTCTCGCACCTTCCGATTTGGAGAGACATGCTGGACACGCGACGCGTCATCGACGCCATCTTCGCCGACGCCGCCACGGGGGACGTGGAGAAGGTCATGCGGTGGTGGGCCCCCGACGGGATCCTCGAGGACGTGACGATCGCCAAGGCGTACCACGGCCACCGGGAGATCTCGGACTATCTCGAGATGTACTTCCGTGCCCTGCCCGACCTGACGTTCGAGCCCATGCGGCTCGTCGTCAGCGGGCCGACCGCCGTGGTCGAGTGGGCGAAGACCACCACGGTCGCGTCCACGTTCGACGGTGTGGAGCCGGCGGGGCAGGAGCTGTACCTGCACGCGATCGACATCTTCCATGTGACCGGCGGCCTGATCCGGCACGAGTCTTCCTGGTACGGCGACGCGTGGCTGCGCCGGCGCCTCGAGGACACGGGCGCGACCGGCGTCCCGCCCGCACTGCCGGTCACCCGCCACCCGTCGATGAACGAGAGGACCGCATGACGTCGAGGATCGAGTGGGTCGGGCGCAGCTGCCGGCTCCTGCGTTCGATCGCCGTGGAGTTCACCGAGACACGGCCGTTCGAGGGCCTCACGATCGGCACCGGGATCCACCTCGAGCCGAAGACCGTGGCCCTGCTGCTGACCCTGAGGGCGGGCGGAGCGCGGGTGGTCTCCACCGGGAACCTCAACAGCACCCAGCCGGAGGCGATCGAGTACCTGCAGGCGCGCGGCGTCGAGGTGATCGGCAAGCCCACCACCGACGAGCGCGAGCACGACGGCTACCTCCGCGAGGTCCTCGCCGTGCGGCCCGACCTGGTGCTCGACAACGGCGGAGACCTGTTCGCGCGGTACCTCGAGGACCCGTACGAGCACCTGCTCGGCGGCACCGAGGAGACGACGTCCGGCCGGATGCGGCTCGAGGGCCTCCGCGGCGAGCTGGGCCGGCCGATCCTGGTGATCAACGACAGCCCGATCAAGCAGTTCGCCGAGAACGAGCACGCCGTCGGGCAGAGCGTCTTCGAGTCGTTCATGCGGATCACCAACCGGGTGACCAACGGGCGCAAGGTCGTCGTCTTCGGCTACGGCTCGTGCGGCAAGGGCGTCGCGGCGAACTTCCGCAACGCGTACGCCTCGGTCTCCGTCATCGAGACCGACCCGGTGCTGCGGCTCCAGGCGAACCTCGACGGGTTCCTGGTGCCGCCGCGCGACGAGGCCCTCGGCGACGCCGACATCGTCGTCACCGTCACCGGCGCGGAGTCCGTCCTCACGGAGCTGGACCTGCCGCTGCTGAAGGACGGGGCGATCCTCGCCAACGCGGGCCACTTCCCGCGCGAGATCACGGTGGACCGGATCCTCGCCGACCCCCGCGTCGCAGACGTGGTCCCGGCTGCCGAGGGCATCACGACGCTGGCGCTGCGGGACGGCCGCGAGGTGCACCTCCTCACCGACGGCCACATGGTGAACCTCGCCGGCCCCCGTCCGCTCGGCAACACGATCGAGTCGATGGACCTGGGCTTCGCCCTGCAGTCCCGGTGCCTCGAGGCCGTCGCGGCGGGACGTGTGGGACGGACCGACGTCGTCGTCCCGGTCCCGCGGTTCATCGACCGGCAGGTCGCCGAGGCGTACCTGGGTCTCGCCCCCGCGAGCCGGTGACGGCGGTCACCACGGCCGCGCGGGGCCGGTCGACCCCCGGACGACGAGCGACGCCGCGAGGGTGCGGCTGGACGGCGGCCGGCGGGTGCGGAGGTACCGCTGGAGCGTCGTGGCCGCCTCGACGCCGAGCGTCCGCGCCGACAGGTTCACCGAGGTGAGCGGCGGCGACACCAGGGACGAGTACACGAGGTCGTTGAAGCCGACCACGGACAGGTCGTCCGGCACGCCCAGGCCGAGACGCGCGCTCGCGCGCAGCACCCCGTACGCGTACAACTCGTCGCCGCACACCACGGCCGACACCCCGGCCCGCCGCCACGCGGCCCACGCGGCCGGGAACGCCTCCTCCGCCGCGGACACGGTCAGCTCGCCCAGTACGAGGTCGTCCGGGACCAGCAGCGCGCCGTCGGCGCGCAGGGCGTCGGCGAGCACCTGCCGCCGGTGGTGCAGCGACGCCTTGTCGCGGCTCACCCCGACGTACGCGACGCGCCGGTGACCGAGGCCCACGAGGTGCGCCGAGAGCTCGCGCGCGGCCGAGGCGACGTCGAGATCGATGCTCGCGAGGCCCGCCTGGGGACCGCCCGCGTCGAGCAGGATCGTCGGGCACGTCGGGACGAAGCTGTCGAGCAGCTCCCGGCCGGGGCTCGCGATGATCAGCCCGGCGAAGTCGCCGGCGAGGGCCCGCCGGAGCGTGGTGCGGTCGTAGTCGCTGCCGTGGCTCGGCATCAGCAGGGTGAGCGCGTACCGCTCGTCGAGCGCCTCGCTCAGGCCCTCCAGCACCATCGAGAAGAACGGGTTGGTCGGGTCGGGGCTGACGAACGCCAGCGCGTTCGACTCGCCGCGCGCGAGGGCGCTGGCCGTCGTGTTGAGGCGGTACCCGAGCTCCGCGACGGCCCGCCGGATCTCCTCCTGCGTCCCCGTGGCGACGCGCCCCTCGGCCTTGCCGTTGATGACGAGCGAGACCGTGGCGACCGAGCAGCCGACCCGTTCGGCGACGTCCCGCGCGGTGACGCGGCGCACGGCGTTCCGGGGCGGCATGCGGCGATTGTGTCACCAGGGCGCGGGCGCGGGTCCGGATCGGCGACAGTGGAGGGTGTGGCGGCATGAGCGAGGTGGACTGGCCGGCGCTGCGTGCGGCGGCACGGCAGGCGGCGACGCGGGCATACGCCCCGTACTCGGGGTTCCCGGTCGGCGCGGCGGCGCTGACCGGCGACGGCCGCGTGGTCGTCGGCTGCAACGTGGAGAACGCCGCGTACGGCGTGGTGCTGTGCGCCGAGTGCGGGCTGGTGTCGTCGCTGTACGCGACCGGCGGTGGGCGGCTCGTGGCGTTCACGTGCGTCGACCGGCACGGTGAGGTGCTCATGCCGTGCGGGCGCTGCCGCCAGCTGCTGTGGGAGGCCGGGGGTCCGGGGCTGCTGCTCGAGACCGTCCGGGGGATCCGCACGATGTCGGAGGTACTGCCCGATGCCTTCGGGCCCGAGGACCTGGAGGACCGGGTATGAGTGAGACGCACGACGCCGTCGACGTGATCAGGGCGAAGCGTGACCGCGGGGAGCTGTCGGACGCCCAGATCGACTGGGTGATCGACGCGTACACGCGCGGGGCGGTGGCCGACGAGCAGATGTCCGCGCTCGCGATGGCGATCCTGCTCAACGGGATGACCCGCCGCGAGATCTCGCGCTGGACCCGGGCGATGATCGCCTCGGGGGAGCGCATGGACTTCTCCTCGCTGTCCCGCCCGACGGCCGACAAGCACTCCACGGGCGGTGTCGGCGACAAGATCACGCTGCCGCTCGCGCCCCTCGTCGCCGCGTGCGGCGTCGCCGTACCGCAGCTCTCGGGCCGGGGCCTCGGGCACACGGGCGGCACGCTCGACAAGCTCGAGTCCGTGCCGGGCTGGCGCGCGTCACTGTCCAATCCGGACATGCTGGCGCAGCTCGAGGACGTCGGCGCGGTGATCTGCGCGGCGGGTGAGGGATTGGCGCCGGCGGACCGCAAGCTGTACGCCCTGCGTGACGTCACCGGGACCGTGGAGGCCATCCCGCTGATCGCGAGCTCGATCATGAGCAAGAAGATCGCCGAGGGCACCGGTGCGCTCGTCCTCGACGTCAAGGTCGGCTCGGGGGCGTTCATGAAGGACCTGGCGTCCGCCCGCGAGCTCGCCCGCACGATGGTCGAGCTGGGCACCGACGCGGGCGTGAGGACCGTGGCGCTGCTGACCGACATGTCGGCGCCCCTCGGCCGTACCGCGGGCAACGCGCTCGAGGTCCGCGAGTCCGTCGAGGTGCTGGCCGGGGGTGGCCCGGCCGACGTGGTGGAGCTGACCGTGGCCCTGGCCCGCGAGATGCTGGCCGCCGCCGGGGTGCACGACGTCGACCCGGCCGACAGGCTCCGCGACGGTACGGCGATGGACGTGTGGCGCCGGATGATCGCCGCGCAGGGCGGCGACCCGGATGCGGCCCTGCCCACCGCGCGCGAGACGCACGTCGTCCCCGCGCCCGCGGATGGGGTGGTCACGGCGATGGACGCCTACGCCGTGGGCGTCGCCGCCTGGCGGCTCGGCGCCGGGCGCGCGCGCAAGGAGGACCGGGTCCAGGCCGGGGCGGGGGTCCGGATCCACGCCCACGTCGGAGAGGCGGTCCGTGCGGGGCAGCCGCTGTTCACCCTGCACACCGACGAGCCGGAACGTTTCGGACGGGCGCTGGGCGCACTCGACGAGGCCGTCACGCTGGCCCCGGCGGGCACACCGGCGGAGCCCCGGCCACTCGTGCTCGACCGGATCGGCTGAGGTCGCCTGGCCGGGGGTAATCCAGTGGTCAATACTGCACCATGTGGACGTGACATCTGACGGCCGCCGGGACCCCGGCATCGAGCCGCTGTCCCTCGGGGGGCGCCTGGAGACTGCGCACGGCGAGCACTGCGTCGTGGCGGCGGTGACGGGCGCGCTGGACATGCGGAGCGTGACGGCGGTACGGGACCGGCTCCACGGCCACGTGTACGCGGGCGTGCAGCATCTCGTGCTGGACCTGTCGCGGGTGACCTTCATCGACTCGGCCGGCCTGTCGATGCTGATCGGGCTGCGGCGGATCGTGGCGGCCCGGGGTGGCGAGCTGTACCTGGCGGCGTGCGCCACCCCGGTCCTCGAGCTCCTGGAGATCACCGCGCTGACCGTGGCCTTCACGATCCACGGCACGGTCGCCGAGGCGGTCGCCGCCGCCGCACCGTAGCCGCGCGTCAGGCCGTGGACCGGTCCTGGGTGCCGGGGACCGTCGACGCGCGGACGGCCAGCGTCGGGGGCAGGCGCCGTGAGCGCCCGGGGCGGCCGTCGAGGATGCCGAGCAGGGTCGCCGCCGCCTCTCGTCCCATGTCGAACATCGGGGCGTGCACGGACGTGAGCGCGACGGGGAGTTCCGCGGCGAGCGGCACGTCGTTGTACCCCACGACGGCGACGTCCTCCCCGACCCGCAGGCCCGCGTCGCGGACGGCGCCCATGACGCCGATCGCGGCGAAGTCGTTCACCGCGAAGATCGCCGTGGGCCGGGGCCGCAGCCCGAGCAACTGCTCGGCGGCGGCACGGCCGCCCGCGACGTCGAACCGCGACGTGACCGCGTAACGGTCCGGCACGACCAGGCCCGCCTCCTCGTACGCCGCGAGGAACCCCGCCGTCCGCTCGAGGCCCGTGCTCGCGTACCGCTCACCGGCGACGACGCCGACGCGGCGGTGGCCGATCCCGACGAGGTGCTCGCCCGCCAGCCGGCCCCCGAGCAGGTCGTCGGTCGTCACCGACACGCGGCGCGGGAGCCGGCGGGACACCAGGACGAGCGGGATGCCGCGCCGCGCGAGGTCCGCCGCGAGCGTGGAGTCGGTCCGGGCGTCACCGAGGATGAGCCCGTCCACGCGCCGGGCGAGCAGGGCGTCGGCCCGCGTGTGCTGCAGGTCGAGATCGTCCCCGGTGTTGGCGACGACGGTGTGGTAGCCCGCCGCGGACGCCGCGGCGTCGATGCCCTCGTAGATCGTCGCCAGGACGATGTCGGTGAGACGGGGGACCAGGACGCCCAGCATCTGGGAGCGGCCCGTGCGCAGCGCCGCGCCCGCCGGGTTGGGCTGATAGCCCAGTTCGTCCGCGATTGCCTGGATGTGCGCCGCGGTGGCGGCGGAGACCCCCCGGCGCACCGTCTCGTCCGGACTGAGCGCACGGGACACAGTGGACACGTGGACGCCGGCGCGCCGCGCGACGGTCGCGAGCGTGGCCGGCGGGCGGAGCGAACCCCCTGACTGCGGTGCCATCCCGCTCCTCCTCGTGTCGCCGGCCCGGACGTGTCCGGGGACACAGCGTTCCATGCCGGAGCGGTGGTCCACGCCCGGGGTGGCCGTGCCACGCCGGAAATCCAACCGGACGGAGGAACTTTGGGCGTACCCATTGACTGCGATGGCAATCGTTTGCTTAGCTGCCGCCGCAAACGATTGCGGTGACGGAGCACACATGCCTTGTATCGAACTGGTCGCCAGCGGCGGCACCATCGCGAGCCGGTCGGGCGCGGCGGGCCGCCAGGCCACCGTGCGCGCGGACGAACTCCTCGCGAGCGTCGGCACGATCCCTCCCGGTGTGGCGCTGCGCACGCGGGACGTGGCGACGAAGGGCAGCTACGCCTTCGGGACCGCCGACCTCCTCACGCTCGCCCGTGAGGTCCACCGTGGACTGGCGGCCGGTGACGTCGACGGGATCGTCCTCACGCACGGCACCGACGCGATGGAGGAGACGGCGTTCCTGCTCGACCTCGTCCACGACGATCCGCGGCCGGTGGTGCTGACCGGCGCACAGCGCCCGTTCGACGACGCGGCCCCGGACGGGCCCGCGAACCTCGCCGACGCGCTCGCCGTCGCCGCCGACCCGGCCGCGCGGGACCGGGGGGTGTTGCTCGCGTTCGACGGCTTCGTCTTCCCCGCCCGGGGCGTGCGCAAGAGCGACACACTGTCGGGCCACGCGTTCGCGGCTCCGGGCCGGGGGCCGGTGTTCCGCGTCGCCGACGGGCGCCCGATCCCGGTCGCGCGCCCGCACCGCGCGGCCCCGCTGCCGCTGGACCTCGACCGGGCCGACCTGCCGCGGGTGGACGTCGTGTCCGCCTACCCGGGCGCGGACGGCGTGCACGTGCGCGCCAGCCGCGCGGTCGGTGCGGAGGGCCTGGTCGTCGCCGCGCTCGGCGTCGGCAACGCCGGGCCCGCCATGGTCGAGGCCGTGGCGGAGGCCGTCGCCGCGGGCGTGCCCGTCCTCATCTGCTCGCGTGTCACGGCGGGGCCGGTCGCACCCCTCTACGCGGGTGGCGGCGCGGATCTCGAACGGGCCGGCGCCGTCTTCGCCGACGACCTCAGCCCGTGGCAGGCGCGCCTGCTGCTCGCCGTCGCACTCGCGGTACCGGGCCGGGACGCGGCCGAGATCATCCGCGCCTGGCTCGCGTCCTGACCCACCACGTCCCACGCATCACCTCGTCCCACGCATCACCCCGCACCACCACGTCCCACCAGAGAGGGAAAGACAGATGGCCAAGGAGATCTTCGTGGCCTTCGGTGTCGACATCGACGCCGTCGGCGGCTGGCTCGGCTCGTACGGCGGTGAGGACTCGCCCGACGACATCTCGCGCGGCATGTTCGCCGGCGAGGTCGGCACCCCCCGGATCCTCGAGCTGTTCCGGCGTCACAACCTGACCCAGACGTTCTTCTGGCCGGGTCACTCGATCGAGACGTTC
>DASWRY010000006.1:0-12862 GCA_036402915.1 Mycobacteriales bacterium | reverse complement strand
CGAGCACACCGGACAGCCGACGGTCATCCTCGCGAAGACCATCAAGGGCTGGACGCTCGGCAGCCACTTCGAGGGCCGCAACGCCACGCACCAGATGAAGAAGCTGACGCCGGACGACCTCAAGCTGTTCCGCGACCGGCTCCACCTCGACATCCCCGACGAGGCGCTCGACAAGACCCTGCCGCCGTACTACCACCCCGGCAGGGACTCCGAGCACTACGAGTACATGATGGAGCGCCGCCGTGCGCTGGGCGGCTCGCTGCCGTCGCGTGTGAACCGTTCCAAGCCGCTCACGCTGCCGGCGCCCACCGCGTACGCGGACCTGAAGAGGGGATCCGGGAAGCAGAAGGTCGCGACGACGATGGCGTTCGTCCGCCTCCTGAAGGACCTCATGAAGGACAAGGAGTTCGGCAAGCGGTTCGTGCCGATCATCCCCGACGAGGCCCGGACGTTCGGCCTGGACTCCATCTTCCCGACCGCGAAGATCTACTCGCCGCTCGGTCAGACCTACCTGTCGGTGGACCGCGAGCTGATGCTCACGTACAAGGAGTCCGAGACAGGGCAGATCCTGCACGAGGGCATCAACGAGGCGGGGTCCGCCGCGTCGTTCACGGCGGCGGGCACGAGCTACGCCACCCACGGCGAGCCGATGATCCCGGTCTACATCTTCTACTCGATGTTCGGCTTCCAGCGGACCGGCGACGCGTTCTGGGCCGCCGCGGACCAGATGGCGCGGGGCTTCCTGCTCGGCGCCACGGCGGGCCGGACGACGCTCAACGGCGAGGGGCTCCAGCACGAGGACGGGCACTCGCCGCTCCTCGCGTCGACCAACCCGGCGGTCGTGTCGTACGACCCGGCGTGGGCGTACGAGGTGGCGATCATCGTCCAGGACGGGCTGCGCCGGATGTTCGGTGACGACCCGGAGAACATCTTCTACTACCTCACCGTCTACAACGAGCCGTACCTCCAGCCCGCGATGCCGGAGCACATCGATCCCCAGCAGGTGCTCAAGGGGCTCTACCGGTACTCGGAGGCACCCTCGAGCGGCCGCAACGTGCCGAAGGCGCAGATCCTCGCCTCCGGCGTGAGCATGCAGGCCGCGCTGAAGGCGCAGACCCTCCTGTCGGAGGACTGGGGCGTCGCCGCGGACGTGTGGTCGGTGACGTCGTGGAACGAGCTGCGGCGCGACGCCGTCGCCGCCGAGGAGGAGGCGCTGCTCTCCCCCGACGGCACGGCCCGCACCCCCTACGTCACCGAGGTGCTCACCGGCGCCCCGGGGCCGTTCGTCGCGGTGAGCGACTACATGCGCGCGGTGCAGGACCAGATCTCGCGCTGGGTGCCCGGCGACTTCACGTCGCTCGGCACGGACGGCTTCGGCTGCTCGGACACGCGGGCGGCCCTGCGGCGGCACTTCCACGTCGACGCGGAGTCGATCACCGTGGCGGCGCTGCGCCAGCTCGTCCGGCGCGGCGACGTCCCGCCCGAGGTGCTGAAGTCGGCCCAGGAGCGGTACCGGATCGACGACGTGACCGCGGCACCGGTCGTCGAGACCGCGGGCGGGGCGGAGTAACCGCGGAGCACCCGACCGGTACGAACGGTCAGCCCCTCCGCCGACGGAGGGGCTGACCGCGTCCGGTCCCGATGGAAGGCTGACCACCGTGCCCCGCCCCCGTCTCACCCACACGCTCCGCCGCCTCGAGCGCGCCTCCGGTGCGCTGGCGACGCAGAGCGTGTCCCGGATGGACGAGGCACTGCCGTGGTTCCGGTCCATGCCCGCCGACCAGCGGTCGTGGGTCACGCTCGTCGCGCAGGCCGGCATCGCCGCGCTCGTCGAGTGGATGCGCAACCCGGCCGCGTCGCCCCAGGTGTCCGGGCACGTCTTCGCCGCGGCGCCGCGGGACCTCGCGCGCTCGGTGAGTCTCCAGCAGGTCGTCGCGCTCGTGAAGGTCACCGTCGAGGTGGTCGAGGAGCAGGTGCCGCACCTCGCGGCGCCCGGTGAGGAGCAGGAGCTCCGGGAGGCCGTGCTCCGCTTCTCGCGCGAGGTCGCGTTCGCGGCCGCGCACGTGTACGCCCGGGCAGCGGAGAGCCGCGGGGCATGGGACGCCCGTCTCCAGGCGATGCTCATCGACTCGCTCGTCCGGGGCGACGCCGAGGTCGTGGCCGGCCGGTCGGCGGCGCTGGGCTGGGCCGACATCACGCCGGTGTCCGTCGCGGTCGGCAACCCGCCGCCGGGCGACGCCGACACGGCCCTGGACGCCGTGGAGCGCGCGGGCCGCCGCGCCGGTGCCGACCTGCTCGCCGGGATCCACACCGACCGCCTCGTCGTGGTCCTCGGCGGGTCGGACTCCCCCACGAAGGCGGTGTCCCCGCTGCTCGCCGAGTTCGGGGCCGGGCCCGTCGTCGTGGGCCACCCGGTCCCGACGCTCGCCGACGCCACCGCGTCCGCCCGGGCGGCGCTCGCCGCGTGGCGGGCGGTCTCCGCATGGCCGAACGCGCCGCGCCCCGTGGCCGCCTCCGAGCTCCTTCCGGAGCGGGTCGTCGCCGGGGACCCGGAGGCGCGGGAGGACCTCCACCGGGTGTACGCCGAGATCGCCGCGGCGGGCGGCGGGCTGCTCGAGACGCTGACCGTGTACTTCGACAGCGGCAACAGCCTGGAGGGCGCCGCGCGGCTCCTGTTCGTCCACCCGAACACCGTGCGTTACCGCCTCCGCCGGGTCGCGGACGTGTGTGCTCTGTCACCCTCGGACCCTCGGGATGCATTCAGTCTCCGGCTCGCGCTCGTGATCGGCCGCATGGAGAGCCCTCAGTTGTAGGACACGTACAAAGTCCGCCCCCGGGTTTGGTGGGCACCGTCATCGTCGCGGCGCGTGCAGAGACGACACAGTCGGAGACGTGCTCGCCGTACTCGCGCCCGGACAGGGCTCCCAGAAGCCGGGCTTCCTCGCGCCCTGGCTCGACCTCCAGGGGTTCGCCGCCCGTCTGCGGTGGCTCTCGACGACCGCCGGAGTGGACCTCGTCCACCTCGGCACCGAGGCCGACGCCGAGGAGATCCGGGACACCGCCAAGACCCAGCCGCTGCTCGTCGCCGCGGGGCTGCTCGCGGCCGAGTTCCTGCCGATGTCCGACGCCGCCGTGGTGGCCGGGCACAGCGTCGGGGAGCTGACCGCGGCCGCACTCGCCGGGATGCTGACGCCGGAGTCGGCCGTCGCGCTCGCCGCGGTCCGCGGCCGCGAGATGGCGGCCGCGTGCGCCCTCGAGCCGACCGGCATGAGCGCCGTGCTCGGCGGCGATCCCGACGAGGTGCTCGCCCGGATCGAGGAGTACGGCCTGTACCCGGCCAACCGCAACGGCGCCGGCCAGGTCGTCGCCGCCGGGTCGGTCGACGGCCTCGCGCGCCTGCGGGACAACCCGCCGGCGAAGGCGAGGGTGATCCCCCTCCAGGTGGCCGGGGCGTTCCACACGCCGTACATGGCCCCGGCGGAGCAGGCGCTCCGCGCGGTCGCCGCGGGCGTCGCGGCCACGGACCCGGCCAAGCTGCTCCTGTCGAACGCCGACGGCACCGCTGTCGTGACCGGCGGCGAAGGGGTCACGCGGCTGGTCCGCCAGGTCACCTCGCCGGTCCGGTGGGACCTCTGCCAGGACGCCATGCTCGATCTGGGCGTGACGGGCGTGGTCGAGCTCGCGCCGGCGGGAGCGCTGGCCGGTCTCGCGAAGCGCGCGATGAAGGGCGTCGAGATCGTCACGGTCAACACGCCGGACGACCTCCCGGCCGCGCGGGACCTCGCCGCCCGGCACGGTACGCACCACTGGATCGACTCGAGCGTCCACTTCCACGTCGCCGTGGCGCCCGCCGCCGGCGGGTTCAGCCCCGCGGAGCTCGAGCTCGGCGACACCGTGGACGCGGGCACCGTCGTCGGCCACGTCGTCACGCGCCAAGGGGCGGTCGACGTGGTGAGCGCACACACTGGGGTCCTGGTCGAGTGGCTCGCCGACGCGGACGATCCGGTCGCTCCCGGTGCGCCGCTCGCACGCCTCCACCCGACGGGAGCAGACCGATGAGGGCACCGACCGGACCCGCAGGCGCGCGGATCGTCTCGCTGGGGCACTACCAGCCGGCGCGCGTCGTCACGAACGAGGAGCTGTCGCGGCGGGTCGACACGAGCGACGAGTGGATCCGGGACCGGGTCGGGATCGCCAGCCGGCGTATCGCCGAGCCGGAGGAGTCCCTCGCCGACATGGCGGTCGCGGCCGGGGACAAGGCGCTCGCGGCGTCGGGCCTCGGCCCGTCCGACATCGACCTCGTCATCGTCGCGACCTGCACCGCGATCAGCTCGCTGCCGAACACGGCCGGCCAGGTGGCGGCGCGCCTCGGGATGGACGCGCCGGGCGCGTTCGACCTCAACACCGCGTGCTCCGGCTTCGCGTACGGCCTGGCGAACGCCAACCACGCGATCCTCGCCGGTGCCGCGACGAACGCGCTCGTGATCGGCGTCGAGAAGCTGTCCGACTGGGTGGACTGGGACGACCGGAGCACCTGCATCATCTTCGCGGACGGCGCGGGCGCCGCGGTCGTGTCTGCCTCCGACGAGCCGGGCATCGGCCCGGTCGTGTGGGGCAGCGACGGCGAGAAGGGCCCCGCCATCCGCATCGAGACCCGCGACGGCAAGATCATCCAGGAGGGGCAGGCGGTCTTCCGGTGGGCGACCACCGCGCTCGCCCCGATCGCCCTGGAGGCGTGCCGCCGTGCGGGCGTCGACCCCACGGAGCTGGCGGCGTTCGTGCCACACCAGGCGAACATCCGCATCATCGACGCGATCGCCCGCAAGCTCGGCGCCCCCGACGCCGTCGTGGCGCACGACATCGTGGAGTCGGGCAACACGTCCGCGGCCTCCATCCCCCTCGCGCTGTCGAAGATGGTCGAGCGCGGCGAGGTGCCCTCGGGGGCGCCGGTGCTGCTCCTCGGCTTCGGCGGCGGCCTCACGTACGCCGGACAGGTCGTCACCTGTCCGTAGCGGTTCCGCAGCACCACCAACCGAAAGGACACCCCCAGTGAGCACGCGTGACGAGATCCGTACCGGCCTCGCCGAGATTCTCGAGGAGATCGCCGACGTCAAGCCCGATGACGTGGCCGACGAGAAGTCCTTCCAGGACGACCTCGACGTCGACTCGCTGTCCATGGTCGAGGTCGTCGTGGCCGCCGAGGAGCGCTTCGGCGTGAAGATCCCCGACGACGACGTGCAGAACCTGCGCACCGTGGGCGACGCCGTGTCGTACATCGAGAAGGGGCAGGCGTGACCGCTCGCTCCGGCGAGGTGCTCGTCACCGGCCTCGGCGCGACGACCCCGCTCGGCGGGGACGTCGCGTCGACGTGGTCGGCGATGCTCGAGGGGCGCTCGGGCATCGTGCGCCTCGACGAGGAGTGGGCCCGGGCCCTCCCCGTCCAGATCGCCGGGCGGCTCGCCGTGGAGCCGACGGAGACGCTGGAGCGGGTCAGGGCGCGGCGTCTGGACCGGTGCGAGCAGGTGGCGCTGGTCGCCGCCCGCGAGGCCTGGGCCGACGCTGGGACGCCGGAGGTGGAGCCGGAGCGGCTGGCCGTGGTCATCGGCACCGGGATCGGCGGCGCGCTGAGCCTCCTCGGCCAGGACGACCTGATGGAGGCCGGTGGCGCGCGCAAGGTGTCGCCGCTGACCATCCCGATGCTCATGCCCAACGGTCCCGCGGCGGTCGTCGGGCTCGAGCTCGGCGCGAGGGGCCGGGTCTCCGCCCCGGTCAGCGCCTGCGCGTCCGGCTCGGAGGCGATCGCGCTGGCGCTCGACCTGCTGCGCTCCGGACGGTACGACGTCGTGGTCGCCGGCGGCGCGGAGGCGTGCATCCACCCGCTGCCGCTCGCCGGCTTCGCGAACATGCGCGCGATGTCGACGCGGAACGACGAGCCCGAGCGCGCCTCGCGGCCGTTCGACAAGGCGCGGACCGGGTTCGTCCTCGCGGAGGGCTCCGGTGTGGTGGTCCTCGAGCGGGCCGAGTTCGCCCGCGCCCGGGGCGCACGCCCGCACGCGGTCCTCGCCGGCGCGGGGATCAGCGCGGACAGCCACGACATCGTGCAGCCCGAGCCGGAGGGCCGCGGGGCCACCCGCGCCCTCACACTCGCCCTGTCGGACGCCGACATGTCCCCCACCGACGTGGGACACGTCAACGCGCACGCGACCTCGACCCCGCTCGGCGACGTGGCCGAGGCGACCGCCGTCCGGACCGCCATCGGCACGCACCCCGTGGTGACCGCGCCGAAGTCGGGCCTCGGGCACCTCCTGGGCGCGGCGGGGGCCGTCGAGTCGATCGCCACCGTCCTCGCCCTCCGGGACGGTGTCGTCCCGCCGACCCTGAACCTCGAGGACCCCGACGACGACGTCGGCCTGGACATCGTCCGCGTCTCGGCGCGCTCGATCTCGCTCGACGCCGCCGTGAACGACTCGTTCGGGTTCGGCGGCCACAACGTCGCGCTCGCCTTCCGGCGCGCGTGACCTGCGACAGGAGACCGATGTGACGAGCGCGACCTCACCTACCGACCTCGCCCCGCGCGACCTGCGCGACCCGGAGCTGCGCCTGCAGTCGCTGTTCGACGCGGGCAGCCTGCGGACCGTGTCCGGCCGTGACGACTCCGGGGTGATGACGGCGAGGGGCCAGGTCAACGGCTGCCCGGTCGTCGCCTTCGCCACCGACGCCACGAAGATGGGCGGCGCGATGGGGTCGGAGGGCTGCCGGCACGTCGTCGACGCCATCGACATCGCCGTCCGCGAGCGCGTCCCCGTCATCGGGCTCTGGCACTCGGGCGGCGCCCGCCTCGCCGAGGGCGTCGAGGCCCTCGACGCGGTGGGGCAGGTCTTCGCGGCGATGGTGCGGGCGTCCGGCCGGATCCTCCAGCTGTCCGTCGTCCTCGGGCCGGCGGCCGGAGGTGCGGCGTACGGCCCGGCACTGACCGACATCGTGATCATGGGGCCGGCCGGCCGGGTGTTCGTCACCGGGCCGGAGGTGGTGCGCAGCGTCACCGGCGAGCAGGTCGACATGGAACGCCTCGGCGGCCCCGAACCGCACGGCCGCCGCAGCGGCGTCGTGCACATCGTCACCGACTCGGAGGAGGCGGCGCTCGGCCGGGCCCGCGACCTGGCGTCGCTGTTCGGCCACCACGGCCGCTTCTCCCCCGCCGACGTGACCGACGAGGTCGACCTCGGCGCGCTGCTGCCCGAGCAGTCGAACCGGGCGTACGACGTGAAGCCGCTCGTCAACGCGGTGCTCGACGCCCCGATGGTCGAGCTCCACGCCAAGTGGGCGCCGAACGTCGTCACCGGCCTGGGCCGCCTGTCCGGCCGCACGGTGGGCGTCATCGCCAACAACCCGCTGCGGCTCGGCGGCTGCCTCGACTCGGTGAGCGCCGAGAAGGCGGCGCGGTTCGTGCGGATGTGCGACTCGCTCGGCGTCCCGCTGGTCGTCCTGGTGGACGTGCCCGGCTACCTGCCCGGTGTCGGGCAGGAGTGGGACGGCGTCGTGCGCCGCGGGGCGAAGCTGCTCCACGCGTTCGCCGAGGCCGTCGTCCCGCGAGTGACGCTGGTGACCCGGAAGGCGTACGGCGGCGCGTACATCGCGATGAACTCGCGGTCCCTGGGCGCCACCGCGGTGTTCGCCTGGCCGGGCGCCGAGGTCGCCGTGATGGGCGCCAGCGCGGCGGTCGGCATCCTGCACCGCAGGAAGCTCGCCGCGGCACCGGCCGAGGAGCGCGCCGCGCTCAAGGACGAGCTCGTCGCGGAGCACGGGCGGCTCGCGGGCGGCGTGGGCCGCGCCCTCGAGATCGGCGTGGTGGACGAGGTCATCGAGCCCGCCCAGACCCGGCGCCGGATCGCCGAGGCCCTCGCCGCGGCCCCGGCCGGGCGGGGCGCCCACGGCAACATCCCGCTGTAGGCACGCACACGCTGCCCGCGGCCACCCCCGAGGTGGTCGCGGGCAGCGGTGTGTTCAGCCGACCTGGGTCAGCCAGGTGACCTTCGCGCCGTCGCCCGCCTCGCGGTACGGCTCCAGCTCGAGGTCCCACTGCGTGCCGAGCAGCTTCTCCAGGCCGTGGTGCAGCGCCTCCGGGCCTGGCGCGGTCGCGAGCAGCGCCCGGAGCCGGTCCTCGGACACGAGGACGTCGCCGTTGGCACTCATCGCGGCACGGAAGGTGCCCCGGCCCGGCACGTACGCGATGCGCTCGCCGTCGACCCCGGGGCTGGGTTCCTCGGTGACCTCGAAGCGGATCATCGGCCACTGGCGCAGCGCGGTCGCGAGCTCGCCGGCCGTCCCCGTACGGGCGGACCAGTTGCACTCGGCACGCTGTGTCGTGGGGTCGGCGGGCTGCGCGGCCCACTCGAGGCGCACGGGTACGCCGAGGACACGCGAGATCGCCCACTCGACGTGCGGACACACGGCGGGCGGGGACGAGTGGACGTACAGGACGCCACGAGCAGGCACAGTGACCTCCCGGTTGTCGAGGTGCGCCTTCCCCAACGACCTCACGACCGGGTGATCGATCTCCATGATGCAGGTGATGCGGCTGTTACGCCAGTCCTACTTCGAGTCACCGTACACATAGGAGACGTATCGGTCATCCACCTCGTCCAGCGTGAAGCCACACCGCTCGAGGGTCCGCCGCGACGCGACGTTGTCCCCACGGACCCGCCGGGCGACGACCCGGTGGACCCCCGGTTCCGCGAGTGCCCAGCCCGTCAGCGCGGCCACCACCTCGGACGCGAGGCCGCGGCGGCGGTACGCCGGGGCGATGGCGTACCGGATCTCGGTGTCCCCTCCGGCCTCGCCGTACGTCCCGCAGTCGCCGACCACCACCCCGTCGAGCACGACCAGCCACCCGAGGTCGCCACCGTGGTCCAGCGCCGCCCGCAGGGTCTCCACCACGTCGGGTGCGGGCCACCCGGGCGCCACGGGCAGCGCCGACCTGCCCGCCACCACGTCCCGGGCGGCCTCCGCCGAGACGGGGGCCAGCACGAGCCGGTCGGTCCGGAGGGCGGTGAGCACCTGTCGACGGTAACCGCTACCCTCCGCCGCATGATCGAGGTGAGCACGCAGGTCGACGCGCCCCCCGGGGACATCTGGGCCCTGATCGGCGATCCGGCCCGCATGGGCGAGTGGTCGCCGGAGTGCCGGCGGGTGGAGTGGCTCGGCGGGGCGACGGCGCCGGCCGTCGGCGCGCGGTTCCGGGGGTACAACCGGATCGGCTGGCGGCGCTGGTCCACGGTGGGCACGGTGGCCGTGCACGAGCCGGACCGTGAGGTCGCGTGGGATGTCGCCGTCGGCCCGCTGGCGGTGGCCCGGTGGGGGTACCGCATCGAGCCGGGCGGGCACGGATGCACGGTGACGGAGTACTTCGACGACCGCCGCGGCCGCCTGATCGGGGCCATCGGAACCGCCGTTCGAGGCGTCGGCGACACCGAGACCCACAACCGCGCCGGGATGGCGCGCACGCTGGAGCGGATCAAGACCGCCGCGGAGCGCACGCCGGCGGTGTGAGGGCGGGGCGGCCACCGGGGACGGCGGCCGCCCCACCCTCTCCCGGGCGGCAGCGAAGGGGGTGCTGCGGCCGCCCGGGGGCTCAGCCCTCGATCCGCAGGGCGCCTGTCGGGCACGAGGCGCACGCCGCCTCCACCGACGCCCGCAGCGACTCCGGGGGCTCGGGCCGGAGCACCACCAGCATCCCGTCGGCCCCGATCTCGAACACGCCCGGCTCGACGCCCTCGCACATGCCGAGGTTCGCGCACTGGTCCGGGTCGTGGACGACCCTCACGGCCGCGGCGTGAACCGCACCGGCAGGTGGTTCACGGTGTGGAAGAAGTTGTTGACCCCGAACACCGGCTCCCCGACCGCCTCGATGTCCGGCAGGCGGTGCAGCACCTCGCGGTACAGCGCGGTGATCTGCGTCCGCGCGAGCTGGATGCCGAGGCAGTGGTGGATCCCGCCGCCGCCGAACGACACGTGCGGGTTCGGGGTCCGCGACAGGTCGAACCGCTCCGGGTGGTCGAAGACCTCGGTGTCCCAGTTCGCCGACGCGTAGAACATGATCACCTTGTCGCCCGCGGTGATCGGCACCCCGGCGAGCTCGGTGTCGTGCGCGGCGGTCCGGCGGAACGTCATGATCGGCGTCGCCCACCGGACGAACTCCTCGACCGCCGTCCCGATCCGGCCCTCGAAGTCCTCCATCAGCCACGCGCGCTGCTCCGGGAACTGCGTCAGCGCGTGCATGGTGAGGCTGAGGCTCTGCCGGGTCGTGTCGTTGCCCGCGATCGTGAGCAGGCTGAAGAACGCCGCGACCTCGTGGTCGGTCAGGCCCTCACCGTCGACCTCCGCGTGTACCAGCGCGCTCATGAGGTCGTCCTTCGGGTCCTCCCGGCGCTGGCCGGCGAGCCAGAGCGTGAACTCCCGGCCCTCGACCATGTTGTTGAACATGGTCTCCAGGATCGGGCGGCCCCTCATGACCTCGGGGTCGTTCCAGCCGCCGACATAACGGGACCGCTCGGCAACCCGGAGGCGGTCGGCCTCCGGGATGCCGATCATGTCGCAGATGTTGTGCATGGGGAGCAGCAGCGCGGCGTCGGTGACCCAGTCGGCCTCGCCGCGGGGCGCGAGGTCGTCGACGATCTTCTTCGCGTTGGCGCGGATGCGGTCGTCGATGCGGCGGAGCTGCCGCGGCGTGAAGGCGGACGACACGAGCCGGCGGATCTTGGTGTGCCGCGGCCGGTCCATCGCGATGAACGACTGGCCGGCGTCGAGCAGTTCCGGCGGCAGGGACTCGAAGACGATGCCCTGGCCGGAGACGAAGTCGTCGTGCCGCTTGGTGACCTCGACGAGGTCCCGGTGCCGGACGACGGCCCAGAAGCCCTCGTCGTTCGGGTCGTCGAACATCGCGGTCTCGGACCGCGGGTGCCAGGTCACGGGCCGTTCCGCCCGCAGCATGGCGAACGTCCGCTCCCGCTCCTCGGCCGTCGCCTGCCAGAACGCCAGCGAGGACAGGTCTGCCTCGTCGTACGGACGCCCGGCTCGGGGGCTGTTCAAGGTCGCCGTCACGGTTGTCTCCCCTCGGCACCGCTGTGAGTTGACTCACGCTGGCACAACGTCGCGTCATTGCCAATGCCGGATGGGGTGTAAACGCGGCGTGTCGTCCCGGACACGCTACGGGCGGGGTCCCCCGAGGTACCGCACCGCGACCTCCGCGAGCAGCCGGGCGGACGCCTCCGGGTCCGGGCCGGGCAGCACGAGGTGGCTCACCACGAGCCGGACGGTGACGTCGACGGCGTCGCGGACCTCGGCGGGGTCGTACTCCGGCGCGTGCCCGGCGAACCAGGCGGTCAGTGCCTCGGTGGCGGGATCGAGGACCGGGGACGACCGCGTGGTGAGCATCGGCAGCAGCCCGTCGTCGCCGCCGCGCGTCGCGGTCAGGACGGCGTGGAGGAGGGGGTTCGCCTCCGCCGTCACGAGCGCGAAGTGCACCGCCGCCCGCAGCGCCCCCTCGACGTCGCCGTCGTGGGCGTCCAGGGTCTCCTTCACGCCGACGAGGAAGCGCTCGGTCTCGCGCCGGACGAGCGCCTCGCCCAGCCCGTCCTTGCTGCCGAACTCCTTGTACAGCGTCGGCCGGGACACCCCGATCGCCGTCGCGACCTCGCTCAGGCGCACCTGGGCCCAGCCGCGCTCGATCGCGAGCGCGTGGCAGGCGTCGAGGGCCTCGTCGCGCACGTGTGCCCGGAACTTCGTGCGCATCGACACCTGCTCCATGTCCGCAGGCTAACCCGGCCGCTCAGGCCACAGGGCGGAACGTCTCCCGGAACACGGCCAGTTCGTCCTGCCCGGCCTGCCACTCGTCCGCGGGTGTCAGCCAGTACAGCGCGTAGCCGTGGTGCGGGGAGGTCACGAAGCCCCGGTTGACCACGTGGACCGGGCCGACCTGGTCCATCGTGTACGTGAACTCCCAGTCCGCGGCGCGCTGGAAGTAGTCGACGGCCTCGATCCGGATGCGGTGGTAGTCGCGCATGCCGGGCGCGCGGGCCGCCTCCTGCCGCCTCCAGTCGGCCACCGGGTCCGCCTTCGGGGCGTCGGTCCGGTCCACGAGGAGGTACCGGGCGCTGTGGGGGTCCTGGGCGTACACGAAGCGGCCGCCCGGGCCTTCCCGCCGGACCGACCAGCTCCGGGGGATGGCGACGCCGAAGCCGCTCGGGTCCTCGTACCAGCGGTAGCCGGCCGGGACGGCGGCCCGTCCCCCGCCGGTGGTCGCGGAGGACGGGGCCCTGCTCGGCCGGGGCTCCGGCGAGGGCGATGCAGTCGCCGCCGAGGGGGTGGCCCTCGCCCGCGGCGCGCTCGGGTGTGCGGACGGGCCCGCCGCGGTGGTGTTCTGCCGGTCGGGGCGCAGCGCGGCCCAGGCGAGCACGGCGGCGACCACGACCAGGACCACGGCGGCGGCGGCGAGCACCCGCCGCCGGGTACGGCGGCGCCGCGGCGACGTGGCCGGGGCCGCAGGCGGCGGGACGTCCGGCGGTGCGGTGAACCTGCGCGAGGTGGCCGGTGGAGACGGCGGTGGCGGGGCCACCGGGGACGGGGCCGCCGGGGACGGGGCCGCCGGGGACGGGGCCACCGGTGACGTGGCGGGCGGGGACGTGGCGGGCGGAGAGGGCGGCGGCGCGGCAGGCGGCGGCGCGGCGGGCGCCGGCGCGGACCCGCCGGTGGGCGCGGCCGGCAGGGTGCGGGTGCGCTGGACCTCCCGCAACGGCCCGGTGCTCCCGGCAGCCCCCGTGCTCGTGGCGGCGGCGGGGCTCGCGGCCACCTCCCGCAGCGCCGC
>DASWRY010000005.1:0-38144 GCA_036402915.1 Mycobacteriales bacterium | reverse complement strand
GTCACCACGAAGTACTTCCGCGGCGCCGTCGGTACCCCGCAGCGCGAGCAGAGCCTGCGCCAGCTCATCGACCGCGTCGTGCTGACGTACGTCAAGGCCGGCAAGGAGCACGGGTACTTCGCCGGCGAGGCGGACGCCGAGGTCTACGAGCACGAGCTGACCTGGATGCTGCTGCACCAGGTGTTCAGCTTCAACTCGCCGGTGTGGTTCAACGTCGGCACGTCCGCGCCGCAGCAGGTCTCGGCCTGCTTCATCCTCGCGGTCGACGACTCGATGGACTCGATCCTCAACTGGTACAAGGAGGAGGGGTTCATCTTCAAGGGCGGCTCCGGTGCCGGCCTGAACCTCTCCCGCATCCGCTCCTCCAAGGAGCTGCTCTCCTCGGGCGGCACCGCGTCCGGCCCGGTGTCGTTCATGCGCGGCGCCGACGCGTCCGCCGGGACGATCAAGTCGGGTGGCGCGACCCGCCGCGCGGCCAAGATGGTCGTGCTCGACGTGGACCACCCCGACATCGAGGAGTTCATCGAGACGAAGGCGCGCGAGGAGGACAAGATCCGCGTCCTCCGCGACGCCGGGTTCGACATGGACCTCGGCGGCAAGGACATCGCGAGCGTCCAGTACCAGAACGCCAACAACTCCGTCCGCGTCTCGGACGAGTTCATGAAGGCGGTCGAGGACGGTACGGAGTTCGGCCTCCGCGCCCGCATGGACGGCAGCGTCCTCTCCACAGTGGACGCCCGCACGCTGTTCCGGAAGATCGCGCAGGCCGCGTGGGAGTGCGCCGACCCGGGCCTCCAGTACGACGACACGATCAACGACTGGCACACGAACCCCGAGACGGGCCGGATCACGGCGTCCAACCCGTGCTCGGAGTACATGAGCCTGGACAACTCGTCCTGCAACCTCGCGTCGCTCAACCTGATGAAGTTCCTGAGGCCGGACGGCACGTTCGACTCGGCGACCTTCGTCAAGGCGGTCGAGTTCGTCATCACCGCGATGGACATCTCGATCTGCTTCGCGGACTTCCCGACCGAGGCCATCGGCCAGACCACCCGCGACTACCGCCAGCTCGGCATCGGGTACGCGAACCTCGGCGCGCTGCTCATGGCGACCGGCCACGGGTACGACTCCGAGGGCGGCCGTACCCTCGCGGCCTCGATCAGCTCGCTGATGCAGGCCACGGCGTACCGGCGTTCGGCCGAGCTCGCCGGCGTCGTCGGGCCGTACAACGGGTACGCCCGCAACGCCGACGCCCACAAGCGGGTCATCCGCAAGCACGCCGCGGCGAACGACGCGGTGCGCCCGGTCGGCGCCGACGACCACCAGGTCCTGCGCGAGGCCACGAAGCAGTGGCAGCTGTGCCAGGAGACCGGCAACGCCAACGGCTACCGGAACGCCCAGGCGTCGGTCATCGCCCCGACCGGGACCATCGGTTTCATGATGGACTGCGACACCACCGGCATCGAGCCGGACTTCTCCCTCGTGAAGTTCAAGAAGCTCGTCGGCGGCGGGTCGATGCAGATCGTCAACCAGACGGTGCCCCGCGCGCTGAAGTCCCTGGGCTACCAGGACGAGCAGGTCGAGGCGATCGTCGAGTACATCTCCGAGCACGGTCACGTCGTGAACGCGCCGGGCCTCAAGTCCGAGCACTACGAGGTGTTCGACTGCGCCATGGGCGAGCGAGCGATCGCGCCGATGGGGCACGTCCGGATGATGGCGGCGGTGCAGCCGTTCATCTCCGGCGCGATCTCCAAGACGGTGAACATGCCGGAGACGGCGACCGTCGAGGAGGTCGAGAAGATCTACTTCGAGAGCTGGAAGCTCGGCATCAAGGCCCTCGCGATCTACCGCGACAACTGCAAGGTCGGCCAGCCGCTGTCGGACGCCAAGGCGAAGAAGAAGCCGGTCGCGGCGCCCGTCGCCACCGGCGAGCACGTCGCCGTGCGCAAGCGCCTCCCGAAGAAGCGCCCCGCCCAGACGGTGTCCTTCTCCGTCGGCGGTGCCGAGGGGTACATGACCGCGTCGTCCTACCCGGACAACGGGCTCGGCGAGGTCTTCCTCAAGATGTCCAAGCAGGGCTCGACCCTCGCCGGGATCATGGACGCGTTCTCGATCGCGATCTCGATCGCGCTGCAGTACGGCGTCCCGCTGGAGACGTACGTCTCGAAGTTCACCAACATGCGCTTCGAGCCGGCGGGCATGACCGACGACCCGGACATCCGGATCGCGAACTCGGTGATGGACTACATCTTCCGTCGCCTGGCGCTCGACTACCTGCCGTTCGAGCAGCGGGCCGAGCTCGGCATCTTCTCCGCGGAGGAGCGGGCGCGGGAGCTCGACGGCGAGCCGATGCAGGCGCCCGCCCCGGCGGGCGAGGTCGATCTCGAGGGCCTGGCGCAGTCCGCCCCGGTGGAGACCCCGGCCCCCGCGCCGGTGCAGGCCGCCACGACCGGTGCCTCCGCCGCGCCGGCCACCCCGGCGGCGAAGCCGGTCTCGGGCGTCGGTTCCTCGGCGGAGCTGCTCGAGCTCGTGCAGGGCAAGTCGGCCGACGCGCCGCTGTGCTTCACCTGCGGCACGAAGATGCGGCCGGCCGGCAGCTGCTACGTCTGCGAGGGCTGCGGCTCGACCAGCGGCTGTAGCTGACCCGGTGTCCCGGCGGCGTACAGCCGCCGGGACACGGACCAGGACTCAGCGGGACCCGGGTGAGGCGAAGCCCCCGGGTCCCGCTGTCGCGTGTGGGTCAGGTTGTCGCCGTCCTGGGTGCGGGCCGGGGGCGCCGCGGGCCGCACCCGTCCCGCTCGGAGGCGTCATCGGATCCGGCGGTCACCTCGAGTTCCTCGGTGCCCAGTCTCGCCGCCGCCGGGTCGACGAGGCCGAGCTGCGCCGCGATGGGCCGGCTGATCAGATTGACCACCCAGTCGACGGCGACCCGCAGCCGGTTGGCGGCGGCGGGCAGCGCGTAGAGGTGGTAGCCCTTGGTGACGATCTTGGCCGGGATTCCGGTCAGCGGGACGCCGAGAGGCTTGGCCACGGCGGCGGTCCCGCCGAGGTCGGCGACCAGCCCCAGGTCGCGGTGCCGGTACGGCCGCGGGGAGCCGTGCCCGAGGCTGGCCGCGATGTTGCGGCCGATTGCGATCCCCTGCCGCTGGGCGTTCTGGGCGGTCGGGGGATAGTCCCGCCCGGCCGTGCCGAACGGGTCGCGCGCGGCGGCGGTGTCGCCGGCCGCCCAGACGCCCTCGCGCAGCCGGAGCTGATCGTCGACCACCAGCCGTCCCCGGTTGACCGGCAGCCCGAGCCGTTCCACCAGCGGCGGAGGCGTGACCCCGACGGTCCACAGCACGGTGCGGGCAGGCAACCGGGTGCCGTCGGTGAGGGTCACGCCGTCGTCGTCCATCGCCGTCACGGTGGTCTTCAGCCGTACCTCCATGCCACGGCTGCGTACGATCTCCAGCGCCTTCCGGCCCAGCCGCGGGCCCATCTCCGGAAGCACCGCCGGGGCCAGGTCGAGCAGCACCCAGCGCACGTCGGCCCGGGACAGCCGCGGGAAGCGGCCGAGCTCCTCGAGGGTCATCCACTGCAGCTGGGCGGCGGTCTCGGTGCCCGCGTACCCGGCGCCGACGACGACGAACGTCAGCAGGGCGCGCCGCTCCTCGGGATCACGCGTCGCGTCGGCCAGCTCCAGCTGGCGGAGCACGTGGTCGTGCACGTAGTCCGCCTCGACCAGGTTCTTCAGCCCCAGCGCGTGCGACACCAGGCCCGGCGTCGGAAAGGTGCGCGTGATGCTGCCAGTGGTCAGCGCCAGCCGATCCCAGGCCGCCTCCACGCGACCGGCACCGCCCGTCGAGAAGGTGAGCGTGCGGCGGTCGAAGTCCACCTCCTCGACCGTCGCCTGCACCACCCGGGTACGCCGCAGCCGCGCGTGCAGCGGGACGGCGATCCGGCGCGGCTCCAGCCGGCCCGCTGCCACCTCCGGCAGCAGCGGGCTGTAGCACAGGTGGTCGGTCGCGCTGATCAGCGTGAGGTCGGCGGTCTTCTCGGGCAGCAGCCGCTCCAGGGTCCGGGCCGCGAAGAATCCGGCGAAGCCGCCACCCACCACCACCACCGACGGACGGGACGGCGCAGGCACGGTCATGGCGGGCTCCTCCGAACGAGGATGGTTTCCAGGGCGGCCAGACCAGACTTGCGGTTCGCCGGCCTGCCGTCGATCCGGCTAGCGGTCCTCTTGCCCTGGGGTAGACCGGAATTCTCGGGCGTACATGCCCTCACCGACGCGAATGTCACCGTGACCGTTGGCCGGACATCGGATGACCGACGACGGCTGGGCCCTCCGGCGCACCGTCCGTGGCGCGCGCCCGGCCGCGGTCCCCGTCGCCGGTCTCGCCGGCCCCGCCCGCCTCTCCCGGCCCGATCTCGCCGAAAGTGCTACCGGAGGGTTGCACCTCAGCTGTCGACGTGCAACCGTCAGGTAGCACATTATCGAGTCGAGGAGGACACAGATGAGTCCCGCCGCCGAGGGCGCAGACCGGATCGAGCGCGAGATCGTGATCGACGCCCCCGTCGAGGTGGTGTGGAGGCTCGTGAGCGAGCCGGGATGGTGGATCGGGGACGGCGACCGCTCCGGCCAGGTCGTCACGCGGGAGGGCGGCCTCGTCGTCGTGGACGACCCGCGCTACGGGCGGTTCCCGGTCCTGCCGGTGGCGAGCGACGCTCCGCGTCACGCCTCCTACCGGGGCGCGTACCCCGGTCAGGATCCGCGGGAGGTCGCGACCACGCTCGTGGAGTTCTTCCTCACCGAGCAGGACGGCGGCACGCTCCTGCGGGTCGTCGAGAGCGGCTTCGCCTCCCTGGACGTGCCGGCCGAGGCTCGCGCGACGCAGCTCGAGGGCAACACCGAGGGATGGGAGTTCCAGCTCGCTGTCGCCAAGCGGCACTCCGAACGCGTCGGGGCGTGACCGCCGACGATGCCACCGCGGACGCGACGGATGCCGGGGCGGCGCCCGACATCGGGACGGTCCTCGCCGCGCTGGCAGACCCGACGCGGCGCCGGTTGCTCGACGTCCTCGCGGAGGCCGGCCGGGCCAGCGGGACGGCCCTCGCCGGCCGGCTACCGGTGTCCCGGCAGGCGGTGGCCAAGCACCTCCAGGTGCTCGAGAGCGCGGGCCTGGTCGAGGGGACCCGGGAGGGCCGGGAGGTGCTCTACTCCGTGCGCCCCGCCAGCCTCGACGCCTCCGCGCGATGGCTCGCGGAGCTGGCCGCGGCGTGGGACCGCAGGCTCGCCGGGCTGAAACGGGCAGCCGAGGCGGCGGTGGCCGACCGGCCTGATCCCTCGTGACCTGACCTCCGCGTGTCGGGCGGGTACGGTCGGCTCGTGCTCGGCCCACCCTTCGAGGGACGACTGGATGCGGGCCCCGGCGGGGGTGCCTTCGTCGTCGTGCCGCCGGAGGTCCTCGCGGCCCTGGGGGGCGGTGTGCGCTTCCGGGTGAAGGGCGAGATCGACGGCGTCGGTTTCGCGAGCTCGACCATGGCCATGGGCGGGGGCGACGTGTGCGTCGGGGTGCACAAGGCAACCCGCCGAGCTGCCGCGGTCGACATCGGCGCAGTGGTCGTCCTGCGGCTCGAGCGCGACACGTCGGCACGCACGCTGGACCTCCCGGCGGAGCTGGCCTCGGCGTTCGCCGGCGACGACGCCGCGCGGGCTACCTTCGAGGGGCTCTCCTTCACCCGCCGGCGTGAGTACGTCGACGCGATCACCGGCGCCGAGCGCGAGGCCACCCGCGCTCGTCGCGTCGCCCGGATCCTCGCGCAACTGCGGGCCACGTCTCCGGGAGCCCACTGCGACAGGCCGTGACGGCGCGGTGCCGCCATCCGGCTGCCGAGGCCGTCGAGGTGGGACAGTGGCGCGATGAGCGGGTCGCGGGTGATCGGGATGCTGGGCGGCATGAGCTGGGAGTCGACCGCGGAGTACTACCGGCTGGCGAACCAGCTGGTCCGCGAGCGGCTCGGCGGCCTGCACTCGGCCCGGCTGGTGCTGTACTCGGTGGACTTCGCCGAGATCGAGCGGCTGCAGGTCGCGGGTGACTGGCAACGGGCCGGGTCGCGGCTGGCCGAGGCCGCCGTCCGGGTCCAGGCGGCCGGGGCAGAGCTGCTGATCCTGTGCACCAACACCATGCACAAGGTGGCCGACCAGGTCGAGGCTGCGGTGTCCATCCCGCTGCTGCACCTGGCTGACACCACCGCCGCCGCGGTACAGGCAGCCGGCCTCTCGACCGTGGGCCTGCTGGGCACCGCGTTCACGATGGAGCAGGACTTCTACCGCGACCGGCTGGCCCGCCACGGGCTGCGCGTGCTCGTCCCGCAGGCGGCCGACCGCGCGGCCGTGCACCGCGTGATCTACGACGAACTGTGCCTCGGCATCGTCCGCGACGAGTCCCGCCGGGTCTACCGGGAGGTCATCGGCCGTCTGGTCACGGCCGGGGCCGAAGGTGTCGTGCTGGGCTGCACGGAGATCGAGCTGCTGGTCACCGCGGCGGACAGTCCCGTCCCCGTGTTCCCGACGACCCGGTTGCACGTCGAGGCGGCCGTCACCGCGTCCCTCGCGCGCGTGCCGTTCCCGTGAGGGTCCCCCCGGCCCGGCGTCCGCGCGTTCGCGGTGGCGGGCGCGGCGGAAACGCTTCGGCGCGGCCGTCACCGTGCCGACGTTGTACAGGTGGATGGTGTGAGCGTCAGAAGGTGGCGCAGATACGGCAAGGACCGGGTCTACGTGACCGGACCCGACGGAGGCAGGCTCGGATGGCGTGACCTCGCCACCGGCGAGGACCACCTCGAGGTCCCGGAGCAGGCGGACGCGTTCCATCACGCGCTCGCCGCATGGCGCCACGAGGAGTCGGGCGCCGAGATCGCGGCCGCGCCGGCGAGTGTCGAGTCGGCGTGGGAAGACCTGGCCGCCCATCGTGCGGGAGCGATGGCCCGCGAGCAGGCCGTGGCGCTGAAGGCGGCAGCTCCCGTCCGGACCCTTCTCGCGCGCGTACTGGGCGTCCACACCGACGAGCGCGCGTGGCGCATCGGCGCCGACGGCGAGGAGATGGTCGCCGCGCAGCTGACCAGGCTCGCGAGGAAGGACCCGCGCTGGCGATTCCTGCACGCCGTCCCGGTCGGGGAGCAGGGCGCGGACATCGACCATCTCGTGGTGGGTCCGGGTGGCGTGTTCACCCTGAACGCCAAGCACCATCCCGGCGGCACGGTATGGGTGGGAGGCAACACCTTCCTGGTGAACGGCCTCCGCCAGCCCTACCTCCGGAACAGCCGCCACGAGGCCGCCAGGGCCGGGCGCCTGCTCTCGGCCGCGTGCGGGTTCCCCGTGGCTGCGACCGGTGTCGTCGTCCCGGTCGGCGCGGACGACCTCACGATCAAGACGCCCCCCGCGGACGTGTACGTGGTGAACCGGATGGCTCTCGTCCGCTGGCTGCGAGACCGGGTCGACGTCCTCGACGAGGCCACCGTCGGTGCCGTGTTCGAGGCGGCCCGGCGGTCGACGACGTGGCATGGCCGCTGACGGACACCGCCTCGGTCGTCGAGCATGCTCTGAATGTGACACCTCGGCGACGCCCGTCAGTTCGTGGAGAGGCGCTTCGACAGTTCCCGGCCCAGGCGGCGAAGGTCGGCTTCGTGTTCAGGTGACGGAAATGCCGCGTCGGGCGGTACCCGGGGTCGTACGTGGACTGCCACGTCTCGGCCCATCGGCTCAGATCACGCCGGCCGGTGGGGCTGATCGGCAGCTCCGCGGGTTCGATGTCTCCGTGCCGAACCCCGGGTCGCCGGCCACGAGTGCCCCCGAGCCCTCACCGCCGCGTGAACGTGGCAGTCGTCGCGGAACGACCGGAAGGGCCGCCGGTCAGCCTTCGCCGGCGGCCACCGCGCCCCGCTGATCGCGCCGGAGGGGATGGTCGGCGGGGACCTCCACCAGCACGACCGCGGTGCCGTCGGGGTCCTCGACCCACATCTCGACGAGCCCCCAGGGCTCGGTCCGCGGCTCGCGGAGGATCGGGACCCCGGCGTCGCGCAGCCTGCGGTGCTCGGCGTGCACGTCCCGGACCTGCAGCCACAGCGCGATGCCCCCACCGGGCCGCCCCTCCGAGCGGCCGGACAGCTCCAGGTACCCCCCGCCGGTGAAGAAGACCAGCCCCGGCTCCTCCGGTGGACCGAACTCGCGGTAGACCGCCAGGCCGAGCTGGTCCCGGTAGAACCGGCGGCTCCGCCCGGGATCGGTGGGGCGGACGAGGACGCGGCTGCCGAGTACCTCCATGACCCCGATCGTGCCAGGCACGGGGCCGGGTCAGCGGCTGTCGGGCGGCAGGAGCGTCTTGTCTGTGAGGCTGTGGTAGGAGACCTCGGCGACGCCGTCGAGCTCCTCCGCGAGACGGTCCCAGAGGAGACGCCCGCGCCGGTCGTAGTCGGACGCGGCGACCGGCGACAGGAATCCGGAGTCCTCCGGGTACTCCTCGTCGTACGTCGACTGGTACTCCTCGCCCCACGACACGACGGCCTTCTGCAGCGGCGCGCTGAGCGGGAGGTCGGCCGGGTCCACCCCGACGGTGCCCGCGCCGGACTCCTCCTGGAGCGGGGACGCCTCGTACAGGGGCTGCAGGTTGATCCTTCTCACGGCGGTTCCGGCCTCCTCGGTGCACGGTTGGCCACACCAGTGTCCAGGTGCCCGCCACCCGGGACACCGTCACCGTTCGATGACGCTCGGATCCATCCAGACGACCTCCCACAGGTGCCCGTCCGGGTCCTCGAAGCTGCGGCCGTACATGAAGCCCTGGTCCATCGGCTCCTGCGACGGCCGCGCGCCCGCCGCGAGCGCGCGCTCGACCAGCTCGTCCACCCCGTCGCGGCTCTCGGCCGACAGCGCGATGATCGCCTCGGTGTGCGTCGAGGTCTCGCAGATCTGCTTGTCGGTGAAGTCGGCGAACCGGTCCCGGTCCAGCAGCATCACGACGATGTCGTCGCCGACCACCATGGACGTGGCGTGCTCGTCGGTGAACTGGGCATTGAACGTGAAGCCGGTCCGCGTGAAGAAGTCGACGGACTTCCGCAGGTCCGCGACCGGCAGGTTCACGAAGATCTTGGTACTCATGGTCGTCTCCTCGGTACGTCGTGCCGGGTGCTCTCCCCAGGGGGACCGCACGCTGGGGGAGAACTCATCGGCTTCCGCGCGAACGATGACTTTTCGTCGTACCGGAGGTCTTCACTGGCAGAGACGGGAACCAGCGCGGAGGGAGCACGGAGATGGGACGACCGGTTGTCCACTTCGAGATCATCGGGACCGACGGGCCGAAGCTGCAGCAGTACTACGCGGAGCTGTTCGGGTGGGAGGTCGACGCCGACAACCCGATGGGCTACGGCGTGGTGCCTCCCGCCCGGACGGCGGGTCCCGACAGCCGCGCCATCGGCGGGGGCATCGCCGGGGGCCCCGAGGGGTACGGCGGACACGTGACCGTCTACGTCGGCGTCCCGGACGTGGAGGCCGCGCTCGCGAAGGCGGAGAGCCTGGGCGGGACGCGCGTCTTCGGGCCGGACAGGGTGATGGAGGGCATCGTGCTCGGTCAGTTCACCGACCCCGAGGGCCACCTGATCGGCGTGCTGGAGGTCCCGGCCGAGGGCGACTGAGCGGCCCGGGGCCTACCCCCAGACGTCCTCGGCCGTCTCGACGACCAGCCGGAGCTTCGCGGACTGCTCCTCGGCGGTGAGCGTGTTGCCCTCCACCGTCGAGGAGAACCCGCACTGCGGGGACAGGCACAGCTGCTCGAGCGGCACGTACTTCGCGGCCTCGTCGATCCGCCGCTTCAGCGTGTCCTTGTCCTCGAGCGCGCCGCGCTTCGTCGTCACCAGCCCCAGCACGACCTGCTTGCCCGGCGGGACGAACCGCAGAGGTTCGAACCCGCCCGAGCGCTCGTCGTCGTACTCGAGGAAGAACCCGTCCACGTCGAGCTCGGTGAACAGCGCCTCGGCCACGAAGTCGTACCCGCCCTCGGCCGCCCACGAGGACCGGAAGTTGCCGCGGCACAAGTGCGTCGTGACCGCCATCCCCTCGGGCCGCCCGGCGAGGGCCGCGTTGAGGGTGCGGATGTACTGCTCGTGCTGGTGCTCCGCGTCGCCGCCCTGCTCGGCGACCATCGCGCGCTGCCGGGGGTCGTTGAGGTACGCGAGACTCGTGTCGTCGAGCTGCAGGTACGTGCAGCCGAGCTCACCGAGGCGGCGCACCTCCTCGGCGTACGCGGAGGTGAGGTCCGCCCAGAACCCGTCGAGCTCCGGGTACACCGAGGAGTCGATCGCCGCCCGGCCACCGCGGTAGTGGACCATGTTGGGCGACGGGATCGTGAGCTTCGGCGTCGCGGTGGTGACCGCGTCGCGGAGGTACGCGAACGCGTCCCCGAAGATGGTCTCGCCCAGCGTCACCCGGTCGTGCACCCGCAGCGCCGCGGAGGAGAAGTCGAGCTCACCCTGCTCGTTGCGGAAGTGGACCATGAGCGTCTCGTCGGTCTTCCCGATGCCGTCGAGGGCGTAGATGAAGTCCATGTGCCAGGAGGTCCGGCGGAACTCGCCGTCGGTGGCAGAACGGAGCCCGACGTCCTCCTGCATCCGGACGACCTCACGGATGGCCTCGTCCTCCACCTCGCGGAGCGCGCCGGCGTCGAGGTCGCCCGCGGCGAACCGCTCCCGCGCCGCGAGGAGGCGCGGCGGGCGCAGCAGGCTGCCGACGTGGTCGGCGCGGAACGGCGGAGTCGGGCGCGGGCTCATGGGCGGTTCCCCTCGGACGGCGGACGTCACGCCGTCCTATCACCCCGGTCGCGCATCCTCAATGCGAGTTCGTCTCGGTGCAGGCCGTCTGCTGGAGGAGGGCAGAGCCCACGCACCGTGGACCCGGCGTCGGCATCTGTCCCGTTCGCGCGCCGCTAAGGTGGTGACGCCCTCCCGTTCCCGACCGAAGGCCTTCCCGTGCGCCTGCGCCGCTCCCGCGCCCTCGCCCTGCTCGTCGTTCCCGCCCTGTTCCTCGCCGCCTGTGGATCCGGCTCCGGGGGCGACCCCGTGCTGAAGTCCGTGAAGGTCACCGGCAAGCTCGGCGAGAAGCCGAAGGTCACCGTCGGCCACCCCGTGAAGGCGACCGACACGGCGACCCGGGTGGTCCACGAGGGCAACGGTCCCGTGGTCCGTGCGGGCCAGGCGGTCGTCACCGACTTCCTCGTGCTGAACGGACGGGACGGCAAGGAGCTCGAGAGCAGCTACGGCTCGCAGCCGCAGGTGTTCCCCGCCGACGAGAAGAAGATCGTCCCGGGGCTGGCCAAGGCGATGGTCGGCCGGAAGATCGGCACCCGCGTGCTCGTCGGGGTGCCGCCGAAGGACGCGTTCGGGAAGCAGGGCAACAGCCAGCTCGGGGTGGGGCCGGACGACACCCTGCTGTTCGTGCTCGACCTCCGGCTCCTCCCGCTGGAGAAGGCCGCCGGCACCGCCGTCGCGCCGAAGCCTGGCCTGCCGTCGGTCACGGTCGACGGCACGGGCACCCCCACGATCACCGTCCCGAAGACCGCGCCGCCGAAGGACCTGGTCGTCGAGCCGCTGGTGAACGGCACCGGGCCGGTGGTCGAGAAGGGCCAGACGCTGTGGGCGCACTACACCGGCGTGGTGTGGAGGACCGGCAAGAAGTTCGACTCGTCCCACGACCGTGGCCTGCCCGCGGGGTTCCCGATCGGCGTCGGCAAGGTCATCGCGGGCTGGGACAAGGCGCTCGTCGGACAGAAGGTCGGGAGCCGCGTCCTGCTCTCCATCCCGCCCGCCCTCGGCTACGGCGCCCATGGTCAGTCGAGCGTGGGGATCAAGGGGACGGACACGCTGGTGTTCGTCGTCGATCTCGTCGGCGTCACCTCGTCGTGACCGCGGCCGGCACCGTCATCGAGGCGGTGGCCGCGCGCCTGCGGGCCCGGGGCGAGCGGATGACCGGGCCGCGCCGCGCCGTGCTGACCGCGCTCGCCGGGCGGACGGAGCACCTCTCGGTGGACGAGGTGGTCTCGGCGGTGACGGCCGTCGACCCGAGCGTCCACCGGGCCAGCGTGTACCGGACGCTCGAGGCACTCTCCGAGCTCGGCGTCGTGCAGCACGTCCACGTCGGCCACGGCCGGACCGCGTACCACCTGGTGGGGAACGACGGCGGCCACCTGCACGCGCAGTGCCGCTCGTGCGGTGCCGTGCGGGACCTGCCGGGCGACCTCCTCGACGGCACGGCGCGGCGGCTCGCGACCGAGTTCGGGTTCGTGCTGGACGCCGACCACGTGGCGCTGTCCGGCCAGTGCGCGCCGTGCGCGGAAGCCTGACCGCGGCGCCGATACTGTCGTGACCGTGGACCAGATCACGCTGGGCGACGTCGTCGCCGCGTTCGACGCGCTGTACCCGCCGGACTGGGCGGAGGACTGGGACGCCGTCGGGCTGGTCTGCGGGGACCCCGCCGAGCCGGTGCGGCGGATCCTGTTCGCCGTCGACCCCGTCGGGGTCACCGTGGACGAGGCGCTGGCGCGCGGCGCCCAGCTCCTGGTCACACACCACCCGCTGTTCCTGCGCGGGGTCCACGGCGTCCCCGCCACGACGCCCAAGGGCGCGCTCGTCCACCGGTTGATCCGGGGCGGCGCCGGGCTGCTCGTCGCGCACACCAACGCCGACGTCGCCGATCCGGGCGTCTCCGACGCACTCGCCGACCGGCTCGGGGTGTCCGGCACCGTGCCGCTGCGGCCGTCCGCGCCGGCGCCGCTGGACAAGATCGTCACGTTCGTGCCGCACGCCGACGCGGATCGTCTGGTCGATGCGCTCGCCGCGGCCGGGGCCGGGGCGATCGGCGCCTACTCCCGGTGCGCGTGGACGACGAGCGGGACGGGGACGTTCCGCCCGGAGGAGGGCGCCGACCCGGCGATCGGCAGCGTGGGGACGATCGAGGAGGTCGGGGAGACCCGCGTCGAGATGGTGCTGCCGCGGGACCGTCGATCCGCCGTCGTCGCGGCGCTGCGCGCGGCGCACCCGTACGAGGAGCCGGCGTTCGACGTCGTCGAGCTCGCCGCGCTGCCGGGGCGGCGGGGCATCGGCCGCGTCGGGACGCTGCCCCGGACGATGACGCTGGCGGAGTTCGTGGCGCACGCGGCGCGGGTGCTCCCGGGCTCGGCCGCGGGGATCCGCGCCGCCGGGGACCCGGACCGTCCTGTCCGGACGGTGGCGGTCGCGGGCGGGGCGGGGGACGGTCACCTGGCGGACGCCGTCGGGTCCGGCGCCGACGTGTACCTCACCGCCGACCTCCGCCACCATCCTGCGTCGGAGCACAGCGAGCGGGGCGGCCCCGCACTGGTCGACGCCTCGCACTGGACCACCGAGCGGCCCTGGCTCGACGACGCGGCGCGCAGACTCGCGGCGGCGCTCCGTGTCCGGCACGGGGACACGGGCGCTACGGTGGAGCTCCTCGTCAGCGACCTGGTCACCGACCCCTGGACGCTGCACACGGACCCCGCCACCCACCCCGACCCCGCGATCCACCCCGACAAGGAGGCGTCGACCACGCCGTGAAGGCCGACCCCACCGCCCAGCGCCGCCTGCTCGACCTGCAGGCGGTCGACACCGCCCTCGGCCAGCTGGCCCACCGGCGCCGCACCCTGCCCGAGCTCGCCGAGATCGAGAAGGCCACCGCCGCGCTCGGCGGCCTCCGTGACGACGTGGTGCGCGCGCGGACCGCCGTCGAGGACCTGGACCGGGAGATCCGCCGGCTCGAGAGCGACGTGGAGCAGGTCCGGACCCGCCGGGCGCGCGATCAGCAGCGCATGGACTCCGGGGCGGTGACCCACGCGAAGGAGCTCGAGAGCCTCCAGCACGAGGTCGCGTCCCTCTCCCGCCGCCAGTCCGAGCTCGAGGACACCGAGCTCGAGCTGATGGAGGCCCGTGAGGAGGCGCAGGCCGCCCTCGACGCCGCCGTCACGGCGCTGGACGAGGCGCAGCGCGGGATCGACGAGGCCGTCGCGCGCCGGGACACCGCCTTCACGGAGATCGACACCGCCGAGGCCGAGCGCCGCGCCGAGCGCGGTCCCGTCTCCGCCGAGATCCCCGGTGACCTGCTCGCCCTGTACGAGAAGATCCGCGCCGCGTCGGGCGGCCTGGGCGCGGCGATGCTGCGTGCCCGTCGCTGCGAGGGCTGCCGGATCGAGATCTCCGGCTCGGACATGGAGGCCATCGCGTCCGCGTCCGCCGACGACGTCGTGCGCTGTGAGGAGTGCCGCCGGATCCTGGTCCGTACCTCGGAGTCCGGCCTGTGAGCGGTGACCACGCGCGCGTGGTGGTCGAGGCGGACGGGGGTTCCCGGGGCAACCCGGGCCCGGCCGGGTACGGCGCGCTCGTGCGCGACGCCGCGACCGGCACCGTGCTCGCCGAGCGTGCCGAGGCTCTGGGCGTCGCGACGAACAACGTCGCCGAGTACTCGGGCCTGATCGCGGGCCTCGAGGCCGCCCGGCAGCTCGGGGCGCGCCAGGTGGACGTGCGGATGGACTCCAAGCTGGTCGTCGAGCAGATGTCCGGCCGCTGGAAGATCAAGCACCCCGACATGAAGCCGCTCGCGTCGCGGGCCGCGGCGATCGTGCGGGACTTCGACGCGATCAGGTTCACGTGGATCCCGCGGGAGCAGAACAAGGCGGCCGACGCCCTGGCGAACTCCGCCATGGACGGCAGGCCGGTGCACCGGGACCTGTGGGGCGACCCGGAGCCGGCGCCGGAGCCGGAGCCGGAGCACGACGCGGGCGGCCCGACCGACCCCTGGTCGGGCACGGCCACCGAGAACGCGCTCACCACCGTCCTCGTCCGGCACGGCGCCAGCCCGCTCAGCCCGCAGAAGCGGTTCTCGGGCCGGGGGGACGTGCCGCTGTCCGCGGAGGGCCGGGCGCAGGCCGAGCGCGTCGCACGGCGGCTCGCCGACCGGGGCGGGATCGACCTGGTCGTGGCGTCGCCCTTGAGGCGCGCCGTGCGGACCGCCGAGGCCGTGGCGGACGCGGTCGGCGCGGACCTCGTGGTCGACACCGGACTGGTCGAGACCGACTTCGGCCGGTGGGAGGGCCTCACGTTCGCCGAGGTGTGGGAGGAGTGGCCCACCGAGCTCGACGCGTGGCTCACGTCGCCCGACGTGGCGCCGCCGGCCGGCGAGTCGTTCACGGCGACCGCCGAGCGGGTGCAGGCGACCCTCGACCGGCTCCGCACCGAGCACATCGGACGGACGCTCGCCGTCGTCTCCCACGTCACCCCGATCAAAACGCTGCTGCGGCTCGCGCTCGAGGCGCCGCCGAGCGCCCTGTTCCGGATGCACCTCGACGTGGCGGGACTGTCCGAGGTGGACTGGTACGCCGACGGCCCGGCGAGCGTGCGGTACGTCAACGACACGGGGCACCTCCGCTAGGAGGTCACCCAGAGGGCGAGGGCGCCGGCGGTCAGGCACGCCGGCACGGTCAGCAGGCCCAGCAGCGTGAACTCGCCCAGGGACACGTCCACGCCGCGGATGCGCCGCCAGAGCAGGGTGGCGAGCGAGCCGGTGTAGGTGAGGTTCGGGCCGACGTTCACGCCCAGCAGGACGGCGAGGAGGCCGGTCGGCCCGTGCGCGATCGGCAGCAACAGCAGCGTCGCGGGCAGGTTGTTGACGAGGTTCGCGAGTACGGCCGCGAGCGCCGCGGTGGCCAGCAGGGCCGCCGGGCCGGTGCCCGCGGGCAGCAGGCGCCGCAGCAGGTCCCCGAGGCCGTGCGCGCTCACGGCGGCCACGACCACGCCGAGCGCCAGCACGAACGCGCAGAACAGCGGCTGTGTCGCGGCGAGCAGCCGCCCGGCGGCCCGCCACCGTCCCCGGGCCGCGGCGACGCGGGGTACCGCGAGGACGAGCCCTCCCGCGGCGGCCGCCCATGCCGGGCTGACGACCAGGAAACCGGCGAGCGTGGCGGCGAGCACCGCGAGCGCGAACACCGGTGCCGCCGGCGGCGGCGGCCCGGCGACACCCGGCCGGTGCAGATCGGCGCGGAACCGGCGCCGCAGCACGCCGTACTCCACGGCGACGACGGCGAGCGTCGGCAGCGCCATCCGCGCGGCGAAGGGCCCGAACCCCAGCCCGCTGCGGTGGAACACCAGCAGGTTCGTCAGGTTGGACACGGGCAACAGCAGGGAGGCGCTGTTGGCGAGGTGCGCGCACGCGTACGCGTACGGCCGCGACCGCAGGCCCGTCAGCCGTGCCGTCGCGAGGACGACCGGCGTCAGCAGCACCACGGTGGCGTCGAGACTCAGCACCGCGGTGGTGGCGCAGGCCGCGCCGAACACCGCGACCAGCAGCCGCCGCCCGTCGCCGCCGGCGCGGGCCGCCATCACGCCGCCCGCCCACGCGAAGACGCCGTGGACGTCGCACAGGTGCGCGAGGACGAGGACGGCGGCGAGGAACCCCACCGTCGGCAGCAGCGCCCCGATCTCCGCCCACGCGGCGGCGGGGGAGAGCAGGCCGGCGAGGACGGCGAGCACGGCGGCCGGTACCGCCACGACCGCCTCGGGCAGACCGCGCGGGCGGGCCACCGCGAACCCGAGCACGGACGCGAGCAGGAGCGCCGACGCGGTCACGCCGACCTCCCGGGTCCGAGTCCTGCCAGCTCAGGGCACTTGTCCGGCTTGTACCCCTCGTCACCGCGCCGTGACCCGGCACGGGTACCTTTCTCCCGCTACGTGACCGGGGTCACACCCAGCTCACGTGGCGCGTGCTCATCCCGCCCCCCAGGAGGTCACGTGTCCGCTCCGGAAGCCGAGCGTCCGACGCCCCCCACCGACCGCAGCCCGTGGAACTGGCTGCTCGTCGTGCCGATCGTCGTGCCGCTCCTCACGTTCGTCTACAACAGGCACGATCCCACGTTGTTCGGTTTCCCGTTCTTCTACTGGGCCCAGTTCGCGTTCATCGTGCTCGGCGTCAGCACGACCGTGCTCGTGTACCAGCTGACTAAGCGGAGGGGCTGACATGCCTCGGGTCTCCGAGCACCACGTCCAGCTGGTGGTCTTCGCCGTCCTGTTCCTGCTCGTCAGCGCGCTGGGCTTCGTCGCCGCGCGGTGGCGCCGCCCCGAGACACTCGACCACCTCGACGAGTGGGGACTCGGCGGGCGGAACTTCGGGTCGTGGATCACGTGGTTCCTGCTCGGCGGTGACCTCTACACGGCGTACACGTTCGTCGCCGTGCCCGCCCTGCTCTACGGCGCGGGCGCGATGGGCTTCTTCGCGGTGCCGTACACGATCATCGTGTACCCGATGGTGTTCCTCGTGCTGGTGCGGCTCTGGTCGGTCTCGCACGTGCACGGGTTCGTGACGCCGGCGGACTTCGTGCGGGCCCGGTTCGGTTCGCCGACGCTCGCGCTGTGCGTCGCGCTCGCCGGCCTCGTCGCGACGATGCCGTACATCGCCCTCCAGCTCGTCGGCATCGAGGCGGTGCTGAAGGCGATGGGGGTGACCGGGCACCTGCCGATCGTCGTCGCGTTCCTGATCCTGGCGCTGTACACGTACAACTCCGGGCTGCGGGCACCGGCGTTGATCGCGTTCGTCAAGGACACGCTGATCTACCTCGTCATCATCGTGGCGGTGATCGTCATCCCGGCGAAGGTGGGCGGCTGGGACGCGATCTTCGGCAGCGCGGACAAGGTCCTCTCCACCGTCAACCCCGCCACCGGAGCCCCGCGCGGCGGCATCCTGCTGAACGCGAACAACCAGCTGCAGTACGTCACGCTCGCGCTGGGGTCGGCGCTGGCGCTCTTCCTGTACCCGCACAGCATCACCAGCGTGCTGGCGGCGAAGAACCGCAACACCATCAAGCGGAACATGGCGGCGCTCCCGGCGTACAGCTTCCTGCTCGGGCTCATCGCCCTGCTCGGGTACATGGCCATCGCGGGCGGCGTGAAGCCGATCGGCAAGGACGGCAACACGATCGTGCCGGCGCTGTTCGACCACATGTTCCCCGCCTGGATGGCGGGGGTCGCGTTCGCGGCCATCGGCATCGGGGCGCTCGTCCCCGCCGCGATCATGTCGATCGCCGCGGCGAACCTGTTCACCCGCAACATCTACAAGGAGTACCTGCGCACCGATGCGACGCCGCAGCAGGAGGCGCGGGTCAGCAAGCTCGCGTCGCTGGTCGTGAAGGTGGGTGCGGTCGCGTGCATCCTGTTCCTCGACCCGCAGTTCTCGATCGACCTGCAGCTCATCGGCGGCGTGATCATCCTGCAGACGCTGCCCGCGGTGGCGCTCGGCCTGTACACGCGCTGGTTCCACCGGGGCGCGCTCGTGGCGGGACTCGTGGCGGGCCTGGCCGCCGGGCTCGCGATGCTGTACCGGATTCCGAATCCGGCGACCGGGCACGCGCACTTCGGCGGGTCGGCGTTCAAGCTCTCCCAGGTCGGGCTCGACACCGGCGTCACGATGTACGTCGGGTTCCTCGCGCTGCTGGTGAACCTGGTCGTCGCCGTCCTGCTGACGGTCGGGCTGCGGGCCGGCGGCGTGGCCGACGGGACCGACGCCACGCGGGAGCCGGACTACGTCGCCGACGCGGGGGACCCGCGCGTGCACGAACTCCCCGAGGTGAAGGCCTCCGTCTGACACGATCGGGGAATGGGCAAGGTCTACGAGCGGATCGACGACCGGCTGCGCGAGTGGATGCTCGCGCAGCCGGTCGTGTTCGTCGCCACCGCGCCGCTCACGGGGGACGGGCACGTCAACGTCTCGCCGAAGGGCGGCCGGGGCACGGTCGCGGTGCCGGACGCGTCGACCGTCGCGTACCTGGACTACACGGGAAGCGGCGTCGAGACGATCGCGCACCTGCGGGAGAACGGGCGCATCACGCTGATGTGGTGCGCGTTCGCCGGACCGCCGAAGATCGTGCGGGTACACGGGCGCGGGACGGTCGCCGGTGTGGACGACCCGGCGGTGGCGTCGTGGTTCCCCGCTGCCGACCCCGCCGGGGCCCGGGCGGTGATCGTCGTGAGGGCCGAGCGGATCAGCGACTCGTGCGGGTACGGCGTCCCGCTGATGGACTTCGTGTCGGAGCGGGACACCCTTGCCCGTTGGTCCGCGAAGAAGGGGCCCTCCGGGCTCGCCGACTACCGGCGGGACCGCAACGCGACGAGCATCGACGGGCTCACCGGGCTCTGACCAGCAGCACGATCCCGACGCCGACTCCGAACGCGACGATGCTCCAGCGGAGCACCCCCTGGGGCAGCCGGCGGGCCACGCGGGCGCCCACGTACCCGCCGATCAGCGTGGCCGGGGCCAGCACGGCCACCGACGTCCAGTGCACCGGGCCGAACAGGGCGAACGTGAGCACGCCCGTGACGCCGACGATCGCGGAGAGGACGTTCTTCATCGCCGAGACCCGGCGCAGGGGCTCGTCCAGCACGAGGGCCAGCACCGCGACGAGGATGACCCCCAGCGCGCCGCCGAAGTACCCGCCGTACACGGCCCCGAGCAGCGTGAGCAGTTGGAGGGTGACCTGCCGGCGGCGCGGCGAGATGTGCGCGGGGTGGCCGACGACGCGCTGGAGGCGCGGCTGGAACGCCAGCAGGCCCGCCGCGGCCAGCACCAGGAACGGGACGATGAGCGCGAAGGCCCGCGCCGGGGTCAGCAGGAGCAGCGCGGCGCCGCCGAGTGCGCCGACGATCGCGGCCGGGGCGAGCCGGACGGCCCGGGTGCGCTGGCCGGTGAGGTCGTGGCGGCTGCCGGCCACGCTCGCCACGTATCCGGGGCAGACGGCGAGGGCGTTGGTGACGTTCGCGACGACGGGGGAGAGGCCGGTGGCCACCAGGGACGGGAACGTGATCAGCGACCCGCCGCCGGCGACCGCATTGACGGCGCCGGCCACGAGCCCGGCGCCGAGTAGCAACGCTGCATCGGTGATCTCCACCGGGCGGAGACTAGCGCGGGTATGATGGCGGTACGGCGGACGAGTCGGCCGGACGGTCGCGTCGATGGAGACATCGCCGAGGAACGTCCGGGCTCCACAGGGCAGGGTGGTTGGCAACACCAACCCGGGGTGACCCGCGGGACAGTGCCACAGAGAAAAGACCGCCTCCGGCTCCGGCCGGAGGTAAGGGTGAAACGGTGGTGTAAGAGACCACCAGCATCCCGGGTGACCGGGATGGCTAGGTAAACCCCACCTGGAGCAAGGTCGAGAGGGCCGCCACCTCGGTGGCGGCCTGCGCAGGCGTTCGAGGGCTGCCCGCCCGAGCCTGCGGGTGGACCGCTAGAGCCTGCCGGCGACGGCAGGCGTAGATGGATGGCCGTCGGCCGGGGCAGTGCCGCGAGGCGCCCCGGTCACAGAACCCGGCGTACAGGCCGACTCGTCCGCCGCCTCGATTCCGGCTCCGCCGCGCTCCGTCGAGCGTAGGGCGCGGCGGGACCCGGTCAGGGCTCGGTTGTGCGGTCGTGCCGCGGGACTCCACGGCGCTGTCGGTGCTGCCCGCCCCCGCGCCAGTGGCCGCGCCCACGGGGCGAGCGGTCGTCCGTGGTCAGACCCTCCGCGCCACCCCGCAGGCGACGCGGTCCCCCGAGTTGCCGGTGGCGTGGGTCTTGTCCGTCGCGGCGGGGGAGTTCGGCGTGTACTGGTCGGGGGCCGTACCGACCGGCACGTTGCCGAAGTTGTCCGGCCCGGCATGCAACACGATCGCGCGGCCGACCACCGCCGCCGGCGTGAACCGGGTCGTCACGAACCCCAGCACCGCCAGGCCCCGGGAGGTCACCAGCACGCTCGGCATGTCGCCGGCGTGCTCGCCGTGCATCTCGCCGGCCCGCGCGAGGTGGGCGTCGGCCGACAGGAACCACGTCGACGGCGGCTGCGCCGGGTCCGCGAGGCAGCCGCTGCCGTTCGACGGATTGTCGTTCGCGTGGACGTGGAAGCCGTGGAACTGGTCCGCCGCCACGTACCTGTTCGGCCGCAGCACCGCGGTCACCCGCGTGCCGCGGCCGTCACCCGCGAACGTCACCAGCCCCACCACGGTCCCGCCCGGATCCCGGAGCACCGCGGTCACCTGGTCCGACTCCGCGCTCGCGCGCGAGCCGACGAGCCCCGCACCTGCCAACGCCGCCGCCGCGCCCAGGGTCACCCATCGCTTCATGATCGTCCTCCCGCCGGGTTGCCCCCTCTACCGGAGAGGACGCGGGGGAGCGGGCCGGATGACGCGCGGAGGGCGCCGGTTCTCGGACCGGCGCCCTCTGTGGTGCGGTCAGGGATGCTGGCAGTCCTCGTACTTCTTCTCGTACTCCTTGGCCTTCTGCTCGTACTCGTCGGCGAGGGCCTGGTACTCGTCGGCCTTGTGGCGGTAGTACTCGGCGCGGTGCTTGTACTCCTCGCAGTCGTGGCCGCCTGCGACGGCCGTGCTGCCGCTGATGCCCCGGGCCGGCATCACCACGGCCGCCGGCGCGGCGACCCCGGTGCCGGCCACGAGGCCGCCGGACAGGACGAGGGCCGCGACGAGCCGTGCGCCGCGTCGCGTCGTGGTCTCTTCGATGAGGGACATTGCATCGCCTCCCGTCGTGGTTTCCACGGGCGTACCAGGGTGAGAGCGTCGAGACGGGTGCGGTCGATGCCGTGCTCGTACGAGTTCGGTAAGGGCGAGTAGCGTCGCGGGCCAGAGCCGAGGCGGTAGCCGATGGACACGTCCGAGGTCGAGACCACCACCTGCTGCATCGTGGGCTGCGGCCCGGCCGGGGCGATGCTCGGGTTGCTGCTCGCACGGTCCGGCATCGACGTGCTCGTCCTCGAGAAGTACCCGGACTTCCTCCGGGACTTCCGTGGCGACACCATCCACCCGTCGACCCTGCAGGTCCTCGACGAGCTCGGGCTGGGTGCCGCGTTCGCACGGCTGCCGCAGCAGAAGACGACGAGCCTCACCCTCGTCACCGACGCGGGCACGACCACGCTCGGCGACCTCACGGCACTGCCGGGCCGATTCCGGTACATCAGCATGGTGCCGCAGTGGGACTTCCTGAACTTCCTCACGGGTGTGGCGGCCGGCTGCCCCGGGTTCCGGCTGCGGCGTGAGGCCGAGGCGTTCGACGTCGTGGTCGAGGACGGCGTCGTGCGGGGGGTGCGGTACCGCACCGCCGACGGGATCCGGGAAGTCCGCGCGCCGCTCACGGTGGCCTGCGACGGGCGGCATTCGGCGGTACGCCGTGCGGCCGGCCTCCGTGCCGTCGACTTCGGCGCGCCGATGGACGCGCTCTGGTACCGCGTGCGCAAGGAGGAGTCCGACCCCAGCGGGACGTTCGGACGGCTCGCGCCGGGGCGGCTGTTCCCGATGATCGACCGGCGGACGTACTGGCAGGGCGCCTACGTGATGCCGAAGGGCGCCTTCCCCCAGCTGAAGGCACGCGGCATCGGGGCACTGCACGCCGAGCTCCGGCGGTACCTGCCGTTCCTCGGCGACCGCGTCGAGGAGATACGCGGCTGGGACGACGTCGGCTTCCTCGAGGTCCGGGTGGACCGGCTCGAACGCTGGTACCGCGACGGGTTGCTGTGCCTCGGGGACGCCGCGCACGCGATGTCCCCCATCGGCGGCGTCGGCATCAACCTCGCGATCCAGGACGCGGTGGCCGCCGCGAACGTTCTCGTGCGTCCCCTGCGTGCCGGCACCCTCTCGCGGCGGCACCTCGCGGCGATCCAGCGCCGTCGCCGGTATCCGACGGTCATGACGCAACGGCTGCAACTGCTCATGCAGCGGAGGATGATCTCGCCACTGCTGGAGAGCGCGGGCGCGGCCGAGTTCCCGCCGCGGGGCCTGCGGGTGCTGCTGCGCGTCCCGCTGGTGGGGCGGATCGGGACGCGGCTGGTGGCGCGCGCCCTCGCGATCGGATTCCGGCCGGAGCACGTCCGGACTCCCGCGATCCACAGTGGACTGGTTGGCACACCGCCCGCGATGGGGGCACTCTGACGCACATGAGCGATGTGGAGCAGCAGTACTACTTCTGCCTGAAGCACAACACGGTCGAGAGCGGCGACAGTCTGTGCAAGAGCGCGGACCGGCTCGGGCCGTACCCTGACCGCGCCACCGCGGAACGTGCGCTCGACACCGTGCAGCAGCGCAACGAGTCGTGGGACGCGGAGGACCGGCGCTTCGACGACGACTGAACCCCCGCGGCACCCCCGGCGCGGCGTGGCGATTTGACGTGGTCGCCATGTGGACGTTCAGTGATCGAGAGAACCGCTCCACAGGAGGCACACATGGCCGCAGCGACGAAGACGGCAGCTCGCAAGGCTCCGGCCAAGGCCGCGAGGACGGCGTCCGGCACGGCGAAGAAGGCGACCGCGTCGAAGAGGACCGTTGCCGAGAAGACGGCAACGAAGGCGGCGACGACGAAGGCTGCGGCGACGAAGGCGGCGGCGACGACCAAGGCGGCGGCAACGAAGGCGGCCCGCCCGGTGGCGGCGAAGAAGGCGACCGGGGCGAAGAGCACTGCGGCCAAGGCCACCGCGGCAAAGAAGACCGCGGCAAAGAAGACCACCGCGGCAAAGAGCACCCCGGCAAGGGCTGCGACGACGAGGGCTGCGACGACGAGGGCTGCCGCTCCGGCGAAGAAGGCCGCCGCGATCAAGACCGCGACCCCCGCCGCGGTGAAGAGGACGGCGGCGAAGGCCCCCGCCCGCCGGGCCCAGAAGAGCACCGTCGCCGAGGTGGCCGAGACCACGGCCGCGGCGACGAGGTCGGTGGCGCGCAAGGCCGCCGCGACCACCCGCGCGGCCAGGTCGGCGGCGGAGGCGGCGGCAACGGCCGTGAAGGAGGCCGCGGGTCAGGTCGGTGCTCCGGCCCGGAAGACGGCGGCGAAGAAGACGGCGGCGAAGAAGACCGCGCCCGCGAAGAGGGCCACCGCCGCGAAGAAGACGGCGCCCGCGAAGAGGGCCGCGACCAAGGCGACCGCCGTGAAGAAGGCCGCGCCCGCGAAGAGGACCGCGACCAAGACGGCCGCGGCGAAGACCACCGCGGCCGCGAAGAGGACCGCGACCAAGGCGACCGCGACCAAGGCGACCGCCGTGAAGAAGGCCGCGCCCGCGAAGAAGACCGCCGCCACGAAGGCTGCACCGGCGAGGACGACCACGACCGCCGCCGCCCGGCCCGCCGCGGCCACGAGGAAGGCCACCGCGCCCGCCCGGCGGTCCGCCGCGACGACCGCGCCGGCAACCAAGTCCGCCGCGACGGCCGGTCCGGGACGCAGGGCCACGGCGGCGAAGACCACCAGGCCGAGCGCCACCAAGGCGACCGCCGCCAAGGCCGCCACCAAGGCCACCAAGGCCGCCCCCACCAAGTCGACTGCCACCAAGGCGAGTGCCGCCAAGGCCACGGCGGCGCGCAAGGCCACTGCCACCAAGGCCACGGCGGCGCGCAAGGCCGCGGCCAAGACGCCCGCGAAGGCCCCCGCCAAGGCGGCCAAGGCAGCGAAGGTGCCCGCGAAGAGCTCCGCCCGGAAGACCGCGGCGAGCGCCTCCCGGACCTCGGCCAAGGCCGCCGCCCGCAAGCTGCCGCCGCCCAAGGCGGCGACCTGAGGCCCGTGACCTGAGGGCCCGTGACCTGAGGGCCCGCGACCCGAGGGCCCGCGACCTGACCACCCGGCGTCCACACCGGACGCCGACCCGGCGGAGCGTCAGCCCCGGTGGAGCAGTCGCGCCAGCCTGTCCCGGAGGCGCGCCGGCGCGGTGCGCGTCCGTCCACTTGCGGACTCTCCCGCCGCGACGCTGACGAGGTGGGTCGTGAGGTCGTACCCGACGGCCGGATCGGCCGCGACCGCCTCGTGCGCGAGCGACTGGAGCTCGGTCGGGGACCCCTCGAGGGCGAGCACGAGGGCGCCGTGGCGGCGGGCGTGGTCCACGCGTTCCAGCAGCGCGTCGAGCGCGCCCGTGGGCGTCGCCACGAACAGCGTCTCGCCGCGCCCGGCCGCCGCGATCCGGTCGAGGCCGACGGACAGGTGCGGGGCCGCGCCTGCCGGCGGGTTCCAGCGCACCCACGTCGGCTCGAGCGCGGGGGTGGCGGTCCAGCGCGCCTCGTCCGCGAGGTGCGCCGCGAGGTGCCACGGCTCGTCGTCGGGCGTACCGACGAGCAGCAGCCCCCCGCGGGAATGCCCGCCCCGCGTCAGCGCGCCGGCGAGCGACGCCGCCCGGTCGAGTGCCGCCGTCCCGGACAGCATCCGGCGCAGCTGCAGGGCGCGGCGTGCATCCACCTGCAGGAGGGTACGGGGGACCGGGGTGACAGGATGGCCGAACCAGTACAGCTCTCCGGGAGGCATGCGCATGGAACCGGCCGAACTCGTGATCGGCGTCCTCGGCGGTACGGGCGCGCAGGGCAAGGGCCTCGCGTACCGCTTCGCCCTCGCCGGGCAGCAGGTGCTCCTCGGCTCGCGTGACGCCGAGCGCGCCAAGGGTGTCGCCGACGAGCTCACCGCGCAGCTGCCGGAGGGCCTGTCCGTGCGGGGCGCGGCCAACACCGAGGTCGCCGCCGAGGCCGACGTCGTGATCGTGGCCGTGCCGTGGGACGGTCACGCCGCGACGCTCGAGTCCCTCCGCGACGCGCTCGCGGGGAAGATCGTCGTCGACTGCGTGAACCCGCTCGGGTTCGACAAGCAGGGTGCGTACGCCCTGGAGGTCCCCGAGGGCAGCGCCGCCCAGCAGGCCGCGGCGATCCTGCCGGAGTCCCGGGTCACGGCGTCGTTCCACCACGTCAGCGCGGTGCTCCTCGCGGACCCGTCGGTGGACTCGATCGACACCGACGTCCTGGTGCTCGGTGACGACCGCGAGGCGACCGACCTGGTGCAGGCCCTCGCGGGCCGCATCACCGGCGTCCGCGGCATCTACGCGGGACGGCTCCGCAACGCGCGGCAGGTCGAGGCGTTCACCGCGAACCTCATCTCGGTGAACCGCCGGTACAAGGCCCACGCCGGCATCCGGGTGACCGACGTCTGAGCGAGCTCCTGCGTGATGACCTCGGCGCGGTGGTCCCCACGACGGGGCCACCGGGCCGGGTCGTCTCGCTGGTCCCGTCGCTGACCGAGGCCGTTGCGGTCACGGCTCCCGGGCTGCTGGTCGGTGCGACCGACTACTGCACCCACCCAGCGGACCTCGACGTCGCCCGGGTCGGCGGCAGCAAGTACCCGCGGGTCGAGGAGGTCCTGGCGCTCGGCCCCGACCTCGTCATCGCGAACGAGGAGGAGAACCGCCGGGAGGACGTCGAGGCGCTGCGCGCGGCGGGCGTCCCGGTGTGGGTCACCGCCCCGCGGACCGTCGAGCAGGCGCTGGCAAGCCTGCACAAGGTGTTCGTGGTGTGTCATCTGGACACTCCACAGTGGTGGCGTGATGGACGGTCACAGTGGACGTCCACATCAGACCGTCCACGTGTGACAGCCGTGGTGCCGGTGTGGCGCCGGCCGTGGATCGCGCTCGGCCGGGACACGTTCGCGGGCGACGTCCTGGCCCACCTGGGCGTCGACAACGTGCTGGCGCACCACGCCGACCGGTATCCCCGCCTGCCGCTCGCGGAGCTGCGGCGGGCGCGCCCCGAGCTGGTCGTGCTGCCCGACGAGCCGTACCGGTTCACCGCCGCCGACGGCCCCGAGGCGTTCCCCGGGATCCGCGCGGCGCTGGTGAGCGGGCGTCACCTCACCTGGTATGGCCCGTCGCTCGCGGAGGCGCGGGACGTACTGACGGCCCAGCTGTACGAGTGTCAGCTGTAGGAGTGACCCTCCGAGGGGAACGTCCCCTCGCGGACCTCGGTGGCGTACCGCCCCACGGCGTCGGTGAGCACGGACCGCAGGTCGGCGTACTGCTTGACGAACTTCGGCATCCGGCCGCCGCGCAGCCCGGCCATGTCCTGCCAGACCAGCACCTGGGCGTCGCAGTCCGGCCCGGCGCCGATGCCGACCGTCGGGATGCGGAGCTCGGCGGTGATCCGCTTGGCGACGTCCGCCGGGACCATCTCGAGCACGATCGCGAACGTGCCCGCCTCCGCGAGCGCCAGGGCGTCCGCGACGAGCCGGTCGCCGTCGCTGCCGCGTCCCTGCACCCGGTACCCGCCGAACACGTGCTCGTGCTGCGGCGTGAAGCCGATGTGCCCCATCACCGGCACCCCGGCGCCGGTGAGCGCCTCGACCTGCGGGGCCACCCGGCGGCCGCCCTCCAGCTTCACCGCGTGGGCGCCGCCCTCCTTCATGAACCGCACGGCGGTGTCGAGAGCCCGCTCCGGCGACGCCTCGAACGACCCGAACGGCAGGTCGGCGACGACCAGCGCGCGCTTCGTGCCACGGACGACGGCGCGGACCAGCGGCAGCAGCTCGTCGACGGTGACGGGGAGGGTGGTCTCGTTGCCGAGGACGTTGTTCGAGGCCGAGTCGCCGACCAGCAGCACGGGGATGCCCGCGGCGTCGAAGAGCTCGGCGGTGTACTGGTCGTAGCTGGTGAGCATCGGCCATCGCTCGCCGCGTTCCTTGGCGGCGAACAGGTCCCGGGTCCGCACGCGACGGCTCGCGACGCCGCCGTAGAGGCCCGGCTCGGCAGGGGTCTCGGACATGGTCGTCTCCTCTCCTCGAGGCGCTCATGCGGCGTCCCCGGGTACTCCCACAGCCTGGCACGGCCGTGGTCACCCCGCAGTGAGACGCGGGTCACATCCGCGCTCTGGAGACCGCGTGCTCACGCCACCGGTTCGTGATCGGGAGCCGGCGGTCGCGGCCGAACGCCTTGAGGCTGATCTTCGGCCCGGGCGCGGACTGCCGCCGCTTGTACTCGGCGAGGTCGACCATCCGGATCACCCGGTCCACCGTCGCCTCGTCGTGGCCCGCGGCGAGCAGCTCGGCGCGGCCGAGGTCGCTGTCGACGTACCCGGTGAGGATCGCGTCGAGCTCCTTGTAGTCCGGCAGCGAGTCCGTGTCGAGCTGCCCCGGCCGCAGCTCGGCGGACGGCGGCTTGGTGATCGTGTTCGGCGGGATCGGCGGCGTCTCGCCGCGGGCCCCGGCGTCGGCGTTCCGCCACTCCGCGAGGCGCCACACCATCGTCTTGAAGACGTCCTTCACCGGGTTCCAGCCACCCACCGAGTCCCCGTACAACGTGGAGTACCCGACGGCGAGCTCGCTCTTGTTGCCGGTGGTGAGGACGAGGTGGCCCTCCTGGTTGGACAGTCCCATCAGGATCACGCCCCGGACGCGGGCCTGCAGGTTCTCCTCCGCGAGCCCGGACAGGCCGAGGTTGTCGAGGAAGGAGCGCACCATCGGGGCGATCGGCACGGTCCGGAAGCCCAGGCCCAGCCGCTCGGCGAGGTCGGCGGCGTCGGACCGGGAGTGCTCGCTCGAGTAGTCGCTCGGCATCGAGACGCCGACGACGTTCTCCGCGCCGATCGCGTCGGCGGCGATCGCGGCGACGACGGTCGAGTCGATGCCACCGGACAGGCCCAGGACGACCGAGCGGAAGCCGTTCTTGCGGACGTAGTCGCGGGTCCCGGCGACGAGCGCGGCCCAGACCTCCGCCTCCTCCGGCATCCGGTCGGCGATCCGCACGGGCGGTGCGGGCGCATCGACGGCGACCGCGGGCACGTCGAGCGTGCGGCGCACGACCGTCATCCCGGCGAACTCGCCGGTCGCGTCGCCCGCCGGGGCCGGCACGTCGACGTCGACCAGCAGGAGCTCCTCGGCGAACTGTCCCGCCCGCGCGAGGACCTCACCGCCGGCGGACACGACCATGGAGTCGCCGTCGTACACGAGCTCGTCCTGGGCGCCGGCCATGTTGACGTACGCGAGCGGGGCTCCGGCCTCGGCGGCCCGGCGCCGGGTCAGCGCCAGACGCGTGTCGCCCTTCGCGAGCTCGTACGGGGAGCCGTTGATCGCCACGACGAGCCCCGTCCCGGCCTGCGCGGCCGCGGTGACGGGGCCACCCGACGCCCACAGGTCCTCGCAGATCACCACCGTGAGGTCGAACTCCTCGTCGCCCCGCCGCACCCGGACGATCGGCAGCTCGCGCCCGCTCTCGAAGTACCGGTCCTCGTCGAACACGCCGTAGTTCGGCAGGTGGTGCTTGAAGTACCGCGTGACGACCTGGCCCCCCGCGAGCAGCGCGGCCGCGTTGCGCGGGCCGCCGTCGGCGCCGGAGTCCACGCCGGGCGCGACCGGGCCGTCCGCGTCGAGGTAGCCCACCACGACCGGCAGGCCGCCGAGCCCCTCCGCCTCGAGCCGGAGCGCGAGCTCGTCGAGGGCGGCGCGGCTGGCGGCGACGAACGACTCCCGGAAGACCAGGTCCTCGACCGGGTAGCCGGTCAGGACCATCTCGGGGAAGGCCACCAGCCCCGCGCCCGCCTCGTGGGCACGACGGGTCCACTCGAGCACGAGCTCCGTGTTGCCACGGAGGTCTCCGACCGTGGGGTCGACCTGGGCGAGGGCGAGACGCAGCGTCGTCATGGGTCCATCTTCCCGTATCGGCCCGGAACGATCAGCTCGGGCCGCACGCCTTCCGCAGCCCGGCGACGAGGCCGTCCACCGTCGCCTTGTCCACGCCGAGGAACGACTGCGGCCGGTCGGCCCAGCCCCGGACCCGGCGGTCCAGCTCCGTGAGCGCGGTCTTCACGTCCGCGTCGGACGCCTGGTCGATCAGCGGCTGCAGCCGGGCGTGGAGCGCGGTGAACTCCGCCCCGAGGTCCCGCTGAGTCTGCTGCAGGTGTCCGGGCCGGGCCGTCGCGACCGTGTCGGCCACGCGCGCGAACGTGCCGGTCACCGCGGTCGTCGCCGTCGCGCACACGCGGACCGTGGTGGCGGCGCTGTCCACGGTGCCGGTCACCCGGTCCACGGTGGAGCAGCCACCGGTCAGCAGGGCCGCGGCGGCGAGCACGGCGGCGGTACGCAGGGCAGGCATGTTTCTCCAGGTCGTCGGGTACGAACCGGAGCGTATCGAGGCGCTGCCCGTCGCCGGAGTTAACAACTCCGAAACACCCGCGGGTAAGACTCCAGAGTGGTCGAGACTGCACACACCAGACACCGAGGGAGCGCCGGGTGGACCGTCAGCAGGAGTTCGTGCTGCGCACGCTGGAGGAGCGGGACATCCGCTTCGTCCGTCTCTGGTTCACCGACGTGCTCGGCACGCTGAAGTCGGTGTCGGTGGCTCCGGCGGAGCTCGAGGCCGCCTTCGAGGAGGGCATCGGTTTCGACGGCTCGGCCATCCAGGGCTTCGCCCGCGTGTACGAGGCCGACATGGTGGCCATGCCGGACCCGTCGACGTTCCAGGTCTTCCCGTTCGAGGGCGGGGACGCCGGCGAGAGCGCCCGGATGTTCTGCGACATCCAGATGCCCGACGGCTCCCCGAGCTGGGCGGATCCCCGGCACGTCCTGCGGCGGGCGCTGTCGAAGGCGGCCGACGCGGGGTTCACCTTCTACACGCACCCGGAGATCGAGTTCTACCTGCTGAGCTCGCTCGGCGCGGACTGCGACGCGCCCACCCCGGTGGACTCCGGCGGGTACTTCGACCACACCACGCACTCGGTGGCGCGGGACTTCCGGCGCCAGGCCGTCCTCGCGCTGGAGCGGATCGGCATCTCGGTGGAGTACAGCCACCACGAGGTCGCGCCCGGGCAGCAGGAGATCGACCTCCGGTACGCGGACGCGCTGACCACCGCGGACAACATCATGACGTTCCGCCACGTCATCAAGGAGGTCGCGCTGTCGCAGCACGTGACCGCCACCTTCATGCCGAAGCCGTTCACCGACCAGCCGGGGTCGGGCATGCACACGCACCTCTCGCTGTTCGAGGGCGAGCACAACGTGTTCCACGACCCCGCCGACCCGATGAAGCTCTCCAAGGTCGGGCGCCACTTCATCGCCGGGCTCCTGCACCACGCGGCGGAGTTGACCGCGGTGACGAACCAGTGGGTCAACTCGTACAAGCGGCTGATCACCGGCGGCGAGGCCCCCACCTCGATCTGCTGGGGTCACCTGAACCGCTCCGCCCTCGTCCGCGTCCCGCTGTACGGCAAGGCGAACTCGGCCCGTGTCGAGTTCCGCTCCCTGGACTCGGCCGCGAACCCGTACCTCGCGTTCGCCATCCTGCTCGCCGCGGGCATGAAGGGCATCCAGGAGGGCTACGAGCTGCCGCCGGGCGCCGAGGACGACGTGTGGTCGCTCACCGACTCCGAGCGCCGCGCGATGGGGTACGACGACCTGCCGCACGACCTCTCGTCCGCCCTGCGGGTGATGGAGAACAGCGAGCTCGTCGCGGAGACGCTCGGCGAGCACGTGTTCGACTTCTTCCTCAAGAACAAGCGCGCCGAGTGGGACGCCTACCGGCGCCAGGTCACCGAGTTCGAGCGGCAGCGCTATCTCCCGATGCTGTGACGCGTGGGTAGCCTGCATCGGTGATCTGCGTCCTCGAGAACTACCCCGGCGACGATGTCCGGCGCCTGGGCGACTGGCTGGTCGCGGCGGGCGCCGCACTCGACGTGGTGCGGCCGCACGCCGGTGACCCGGTGCCGGCGGACCTCTCGGGGTACGGCGGCCTGGTCGTCCTCGGCGGGCCACAGGACGCGTTCGACGCGCCCGACGGCACACCGGGAGCGCCCTGGTTCCCGGCGCTGAAGGCCCTGCTGCGGACCGCGCACCGGGAGCGGGTGCCGACGCTCGGCATCTGCCTCGGCGCGCAGCTCGTCGCGGAGGCCCTCGGCGGGGTGGTCGAGCGGAGCCCGCACGGGTACGAGATCGGCGCGCGGCTGGTCGGCAAGCGCGACGTGGCGGAACGGGACCCGCTGTTCGCGCAGGTGCCCTTCACCCCCGACGTGTACCAGTGGCACGCCGACGACATCACCGAGCTGCCGCCGGACGCGGTGGCGCTCGCGGGGTCACCCGGGCGCCCCCACCAGGCGTTCCGGGTGGGGGACCGGATGTGGGGCGTGCAGTTCCACCCGGAGTCCGACCTCGCCATGCTGCGCGCGTGGGCGGACGAGGACACCGCGCACCTGATCCGGCTCGGCCTGGACCCGGACGTCCTGCTGGAGCGCTGCGCCGCGGTCCTGCCCGATGTCGAGGAGGTCTGGCGACCGTTCGCCGAGCGGTTCGCCGCGCTGGTACGGGGAACGGTCGGCGGGATGCTGCTGCCGGTGGTCGATGGCTGACCTCCGCCGGCGCGCGCCCACCGGCCGGGGTCCCGGTGCGCGGACGACCTCCGGCAGCGGGAGGCTGGCCCGGTACGGGCTGCGCGAGGTCGACCGGGCCGCGCGGCTGCTGACCGGACTGGGGCTGTGGGACCCGGACACCCAGACCCCGGTCGACGACCCCGCGGCCTCGGTGCTCTCCGCGCTGTCCCAGGTGGGGGACCCGGACCTGGCGCTGGTGTCGCTGGACCGGGTCGCCGACGCGGCGGGCCGGGAGCCCCTCGTCGCGGCCGTCCGGGAGGACCGGCACCTGCGGGACCGCCTCCTGGGCGTCCTCGGTGCGTCCGCCGCGCTGGTGGACGACCTGGTCGCGAACCCGGACACCTGGCGCGACCTGTGCACCGGCGGTCCGGTCGAGGATCTCCCCTGCTGCGAGGACCTCCAGGCGGAGCTGCTCGCCGCCGTGGGGGCACCGGCCGGTGGCGAGCCCACCTGGGGCAGCGGCGGGGCTCGGGCCCGCGGCGCGGGGCCGGACGTGGTCGCCGACCTGCGCGCCGCGTACCGGCGCCGCCTCCTGCTGCTCGCCGCCCGCGACGTGACGGGCGTGCAGGACGTGGAGTCCGTCGCCGCGGAACTCGCGGACCTCGCCGGTGCGACGATCGCGGCGGCCCTCGCGATGGCGGCCGCGGACCTGCCGCCGGACGCGGTCCCGGCACGGCTCGCGGTGATCGGGCTGGGGAAGTGCGGCGGCCGGGAGCTGAACTACGTCAGCGACGTCGACGTCCTGTACGTCGCGGAGCCGGCGACGCCGGACGGGGACGTGCCGGCCGCCCTGCGCACCGCGACGACGCTCGCCACCCACCTCATGCGGATCTGCCACACGGTGGCGTGGCCCGTCGACGCGGCGCTGAGGCCCGAGGGCAAGGACGGGCCGCTGGTCCGCACGCTCGCGAGCCACGAGGCGTACTACGTCCGGTGGGCCCGCACGTGGGAGTTCCAGGCGCTGCTCAAGGCCCGGCCGCTGGCCGGGGACCGCGAGCTCGGGGACGCCTGGTGCGCGATGGCCGAGCCTCTCGTGTGGAAGGCCGCCGACCGCGAGGGGGTCGTCGCGGACGTCCAGGCGATGCGCCGCCGGGTCGAGGCGTCGCTGCCCGCCCGGGAGGCCGACCGCCAGCTCAAGCTCGGCCCGGGTGGCCTGCGGGACATCGAGTTCGCCGTCCAGCTGCTGCAGCTCGTGCACGGCCGCACGGACGAGACCCTGCGCAGCGGGTCCACGCTCACCGCGCTCCGGGCGCTCATCGACGGCGGGTACATCGGCCGCCGGGACGGCGACTCGCTCGCCGACTCGTACCGGTTCCTGCGCACGGTCGAGCACCGGCTACAGCTCCAGCGCCTCCGCCGGACCCACACGCTGCCCGCGGACGAGGCGGGGCTGCGGTGGCTCGCGCAGGCCCTGGACTTCCGGCCGGACTCCCGTGGCGACGTCGTCGCGGTGTTCACCGCCGAACGCGCCAGGTACGCCCGCGAGGTCCGGCGGCTGCACGAGAAGCTGTTCTACCGTCCGCTCCTCGAGGCCGTGGCCCGGGTGCCGAGCGAGGCGCTGCGGCTCACGCCCGAGCAGGCCACGGCCCGGATGGGGATCCTGGGCTTCGCGGACCCGGCCGGGGCGCTGCGGCACCTCGAGGCGCTCACCGGGGGCGTGTCCCGGCGCGCGGCGATCCAGCGCACGCTGCTGCCCGCGATGCTCCAGGCGTTCTCGGACGCACCGGACCCCGACGCCGGCCTGCTCGCGTACCGTCAGGTGTCCGACATGCTCGGCCGGACGCCGTGGTACCTCCGGCTCCTCCGGGACGAGGGACTGGTGGCGGTCCGGATGGCGCAGCTGCTCGGCACCAGCCGGTACGTGGCCGACCTGCTCGGCCGCGACCCCGAGGCGCTCCAGCTCCTCGCCGACGACGCCGAGCTGATGCCCCGGTCCGCGGAGGCCCTGCGGCAGTCGCTGCGGACCGCCGTGGGGCGGTACGGCGAGCCGGTGGCCGCCGTCGCGGCCGCCCGCGCGCTGCGCCGCCGGGAGCTGCTCAGGATCGCGAGCGCCGACCTACTGGGGCTCATCGACGGGGACGCGGTCGGGCAGGCGCTGTCCGACGTGGCCGACGCGGTGCTCGACGCGGCGCTGGCGGTGGCCCAGCGGTCGGTCGCCGCGGCGCGCGGTGTCACGGAGCTGCCGATGCGGATCGCGATCCTCGCGATGGGCCGCCTCGGCGGCCAGGAGGTCGGGTACGGCTCCGACGCCGACGTGATGTTCGTGCACGAGGCGCTCGAGGGCGCCGCGGAGTCCGACGCCGCCGCGGCCGCCTCCGCGGTCGCGGAGGAGCTCCGGCGGCTGCTGTCGGTGCCCGCGCCGGACCCGCCCCTCGGCATCGACGCGTCGCTCCGCCCGGAGGGCCGCCAGGGGCCCCTGTCGCGGAGCCTCGGGTCGTTCCGGGCGTACTACCGGCGCTGGTCGAGCGTCTGGGAGGCGCAGGCGCTGCTGCGAGCGCGGGTGGTCGCGGGCGACGAGGACCTGGCGCGGCGGTTCACGGCGGTCGCGGACCCCGTGCGGTACCCCGAGGGCGGCTTGCCCGTGAGCGGTGTCGTCGAGATCCGGCGCATCAAGGCTCGGGTGGACAACGAGCGGCTCCCGCGCGGTGCCGACCCGGCCACCCACACGAAGCTCGGCCGCGGCGGGCTCGCCGACGTCGAGTGGACGGTCCAGCTCCTCCAGCTCCGGCACGCCCACGAGGTGCCGGCCCTCCGCACGCCCCGGACGCTCGAGGCGCTGCGCGCCGCGGTCGACGCCGAGCTCGTCACCGAGCCCGACGCGGCGGCACTGGCCGCGGCGTGGCGACTCGCGACGCGGGTGCGCAACGCGACGATGCTCGTGCGCGGGCGGCCGTCCGACCAGCTGCCCCGGCACGGCCGCGAGCTCGTCGGCGTCACCCGCGCGGTGGGACGCCCGGCGGGGGCCGACCCCGGCGAGTTCGTGGACGACTACCTTCGCACCATGCGACGTGCCCGCCAGGTGGTGGAGAGGGTGTTCTATGCCTGACACCGCGGTGGTGGCGCCGGCCCCGCCCGTACAGGCCGCACCCGGCCCGGCGCCGGCGTTCCTCGCCAGGATCCCGCGCCCGGTCGTCGTCACGGCCGTCGTCTCGCTCGTCCTCACGACCGGCTTCCTCCTCCTGCCGCTCGCGGGCACCGACCTCGCCGCGCAGGTGGCGCGCGGGCACTTCTTCGAGGTGTACGGAGCACGGCCGGTGGACTTCCGGTGGTACGGCGGGGTGTACCCGTTCGGGTACAGCGCCCTCACCGGGCCGCTGAACTCCCTGCTCGGCTCCCGTGGCGTGGGCGCGGTGTCCTGTGTGGTCTCCGCGGCGGCGTTCGCGTGGCTGCTCGTGCGGGCGGGCGTGCGGCGGCCGACCCTGGGTGGCGTGCTCGCGGCGACCGTGGGCGTGTTCAACCTGGTGTCGGGGCGCACGACCTTCGCACTGGGCCTCACGTTCGGGATGCTGGCGCTCTGCGCGCTCGTCGCGCCGTGGAGTCCCCGGGTCCGGCTGGCCGCCGCCGCGGTCCTCGCCGGAGCGAGCGCGATGGGAAGCCCGGTGGCGGGCGTGTTCACGGGGCTGTGCGGCGCGGCGCTGCTGCTCTCCGGTCGCGTCCGCGACGGCCTGGCGCTCGGCGTGGGGGCGGGCCTGGCCCTGCTCCCGCCCGCGTACCTGTTCCGCGACGGGGGTGTCCAGCCGTATCCCGAGGAGACGATGAAGCTCGCGGTCGCCTCGTGTGTGGCCACGTTCTTCCTGGTGCCGTCCCGCTGGCGCGCGCTCCGCATCGGGATCGCGCTCGCGGGCCTCGCCGCGGCCCTGTGCTACTGGCTGCCCACGCCGGTCGGCAGCAACATCGTCCGGCTGCCGATGCTGTACGCCGCCCCGGTGGTCGTCGCGATGTCCACCCTGGACCGGCGGTGGCTCGCGACGGCGGTCGCGTTCCTGTGCTGGTGGCAGCCGCCGCTGGTGGGGGGCGACCTCGGCAACGCGGGGGACCGGGCGGCGCACCGGGACTTCTTCACCCCGCTCCTCGACCAGCTGCAGGCCCGCGGCCCGGTGGGGCGGATCGAGGTCGTCCCGCTGCACGACCACTGGGAGGCGACCTACGTCGCCGAGGAGGTGCCGATCGCCCGCGGCTGGCTCCGGCAGGTCGACGTCGACCGGAACGCGCTCTTCTACGACAACTCGCTCGGTCCCGCGACGTACCTCGGCTGGCTGTACACCAACGCGGTCTCGTACGTGGCGGTGCCGCGGATCGCGAGCCTCGACTTCTCGGGCCGCGAGGAGCGCACGCTCATCGACGGCGACCTGCCGTACCTGCGGAAGGTGTGGGAGAACGGCGACTGGATGCTCTACGACGTCGTGGGATCGACGTCGCTGGTGCAGTACCCCGGGCGGCTGGTGACCTCGGACCCGACCGGCGTCACGTTCGACACGGCGGAGTCCGCCGACGTGCTCGTCCGGGTCCGGCACAGCCGCTGGTTGACCGTCGACGGGCCGCGGGCGTGCTTCGTGACGGACGGGACCTGGATCGTCGTGAAGGTGTCGGAGCCCGGGCGGTACCGCGTGTCGAGCTCGCTGGACCCCCGGCGGGGCGGCGCCTGCTGACGGCGCGCGAAGACCCAGGCGCGCAGCACGGCGAACCGGATCAGCCCCGCGACCGTGGTGGCCACGACGATCGCCGCCACCTGGGCGAGATCGCCCGACCCGGGGCGGACGGACTCCAGTAGCACGAGGGCCGAGGACGTCATCGCGTACGTCACCGTGGTGACGAGGCCGGCCTGGAGGTGCGCGCGGAGTCCACCGCGGTCGCTGCGGAAGGTCCAGCGGCGGTGCCACTCGGTGCTCACCACGGTCGAGAGCACCATCGCGGCCGCGTTCGCGGGATGTGGCGGCAGGAACTCGACGGCACCGAGGTACAGCAGCGCGTACAGCGCCGTGGTGCTCCCGCCCACCACCGTGAACCGCGCGAGCGTCGCGATCAGCTCGGCGAGCCGGCCGCGGCGCGTGGACGGTGACATGACTCCACTGTGCGCCGTCCCGCCCGGGTGCGGAACGGCTTTCCCGGTGACCTGCGCCACCCGTACGGGGGGTCAGGCAGAGCGGGGGAGCGGCGTCCCGGGCCCCGACCAGGCGACCTCGCACACGTCGCACGACCACGCGACGTGGCCCAAGCCACGGGGAGGCCGCCGGACCGCCTTGTACACCGTGCCGCCGCAGGACCAGCAGGTGGCGGACACGATCTCCTCGCCGGGGACGGCCGGCAGGCCGGTGAACTCCTCCGTCCATCCTTCTGTGGCATCCATGGGACAAATCCTCCGCGATGTCCGGCTCTCGCGCGCGTTCGGGCGCCGGCCGGAGTCACCGGGAGCCGTCCCCCCGGTCACGCCCCGTCCTGCGGCGGGGTGCCCCTCGAAGGCGACCGCCACCGACAGGATCCGGCAATGGCGCGGGCGTCCCCGACCGGCACAGAGGTGACGGACTTCCCGTCCGAGACTGCGGATCGGCGGCGATCGCCGCCGGGAACGCGGCAGCCCCCGCCAGGGGAATCCGGGGGAGACCCTGGCGAGGGCTGGGCGACGTGCAGGTCAGGGCCGGTGAAGGCCCCGTCGATCAGATGTCGAAGTACAGCGCGAACTCGTGCGGGGTCGGCCGCAGGCGGATCGGGTCGATCTCGTTCGCCCGCTTCCAGTCGACCCAGGTCTCGATGAGGTCCGGCGTGAAGACGCCGCCGGCGAGCAGGTACTCGTTGTCCTGCTCGAGCGCGTCGAGCACCTCGGGCAGCGAGCCCGGGACCTGCGCGACCTCGGCGATCTCGTCCGGCGGCAGCTCGTACAGGTCCTTGTCGATCGGCGCCGGCGGCTCGATCTTGTTCTTGATGCCGTCGAGGCCGGCCATCAGCATCGC
>DASWRY010000004.1:0-24415 GCA_036402915.1 Mycobacteriales bacterium | reverse complement strand
CCGTCGACCCACTCCATCGTCGCGCCCTCGTGGGCGACGGCGCGCTTGGTGACGAGGTTGTACACGTTGTTCGACCAGTTCTGGATCGTCGTGTACCGGCAGCGGGCGTTCTTCTTGACGATGATCTCGACCACCGCGGAGTGCAGCGAGTCCGACTTGTAGATCGGCGCGGTGCAGCCCTCGACGTAGTGCACGTACGCGCCCTCGTCGACGATGATCAGGGTCCGCTCGAACTGGCCCATGTTCTCGGTGTTGATCCGGAAGTACGCCTGCAGCGGGATCTCGACGTGCACGCCCTTCGGCACGTAGATGAACGACCCGCCGGACCACACCGCGGTGTTCAGCGCGGCGAACTTGTTGTCGCCGACCGGGATGACCGAGCCGAAGTACTCCTTGAACAGCTCCGGGTGCTCCCGCAGGCCCGTGTCCGTGTCGAGGAAGATGACGCCCTGCTCCGCGAGGTCCTCACGGATCTTGTGGTAGACGACCTCGGACTCGTACTGCGCCGCGACACCGGACACCAGGCGCTGCTTCTCCGCCTCCGGGATGCCGAGCTTGTCGTACGTGTTCTTGATGTCCTCGGGGAGCTCGTCCCAGGTCGTCGCCTGCTTCTCCGTGGACCGCACGAAGTACTTGATGTTGTCGAAGTCGATGCCGTCGAGGTCGCTGCCCCAGGTCGGCATGGGCTTCTTGCCGAACAGGCGCAGGCCCTTGAGGCGGAGGTTCAGCATCCACTCGGGCTCGCTCTTGAGCGCGGAGATGTTGCGGACCACGTCCTCGTTGATACCCCGGCGCGCGGTGGCACCGGCCAGGTCGGAGTCCGACCAGCCGAACGCATAGTTGCCCAGCTGGGCGATCTGCTCGTCCTGGGTGAGCGCTCGGGTCTCGGGCGTGGTGGTCATACGGCGGTCCTCCCGGAACGGGTGGCGATGGTCAGGAACTGCGGGTCGTGCGGATCGTGCGGGTCGTGCGTCGTGGGGATGTGCGTGGTGCACACCCCGTCGCCGTGGGCGATGGTGGCCAGCCGCTGGACGTGGGTACCGACCAGACGGCCGATCACCGCCGTCTCGGCCTCGCAGAGCTGGGGGAACTCGGCGGCGACGTGCGCCACCGGGCAGTGGTGCTGGCACAGCTGCCCGCCCGTCGCGATCGACGACGCGCTGGCAGCGTAACCCTCCACGGAGAGCGCCCCGGCCAGGGCCTCGGCCCGCGCGAGCGGGTCGTCGCCGGCCTGCTCCATCGCGGCCCGGCAGCGCTCCTCGAGCTGCTCGACCCGCTCCGCGGCGAACTCCGCGACCGCGTCGACACCCCCGTGACGGGCGAGGTGCCGGAGCGCGGCGGTGGCCAGGTCGTCGTACGTGTGCGGGAACCTCCCGCGCCCGGCCTCCGTCAGGGCGAACGCCCGGGCGGGCCGTCCTCTTCCGCGCTGGCCCCGGACGGGCACGTCCCGGCCCTCGACCAGGCCCTCCGCGAGCATCGCGTCGAGGTGCCGGCGGACACCCGCGGCCCCGAGGCCGAGCCGCTCGGACAGCTCCGCGGCCGTCTGCGGGCCCAGCTCCAGGAGCAGGCGCGCAACGCGGTCACGGGTACGGCTCTCCGCCGCCCCGTCCCGCACCGCCTGCGTGCTTTTCACAACGTCCATGTTACGTAATTCCCCGGGCCGGGTCCAGCACCACGGCGTGACGTCCGGCACCATCGCGGGGCGGGCGCGGATACGTCCCTCTACGCACCGTAGAGTCGCGCGTATGGAATCCCCCGCCGTCGAGGTGATCGACCTCGTGCAGCGGTACGGCCGTACGACCGCCGTGGACGGCGTGACGTTCACCCTGCCGCGTGGTCAGGTACTCGCGCTGCTCGGCCCCAACGGGGCGGGCAAGACGACGACCGTGGAGATCTGCGAGGGGTACCGCCGTCCCGATGCGGGCCACGTCCGTGTCCTCGGGCTCGACCCGGTCGCCCGCCACACCGGGCTGATGCCCCGGATCGGCGTCATGCTGCAGAGTGGCGGGGTCTACCCGGGCGCGCGCGCCGGGGAGGCCCTCGCGCTCGTGGCGTCGTTCGCCGCGAACCCTCTGGACACGGCGATGCTCACCGAGCGCCTCGGACTCGGCCCGGTCGCCCGGACGCCGTACCGCCGCCTCTCCGGCGGCGAGAAGCAGCGCCTCTCCCTCGCGATGGCACTCGTGGGCCGGCCCGAGCTGGTCTTCCTCGACGAGCCCACCGCGGGGATGGACCCGCAGGCGCGCCGGGCGACGTGGGAGCTGGTCGAGGAGCTGCGGGCCGACGGCGTGTCGGTGCTGCTCACAACCCACTTCCTGGACGAGGCCGAGCACCTCGCCGACCACGTCGTGATCATCGACTCCGGCCGCGTCGTCGCCGCGGGTACGACCGCGGAGCTGACCGCCGCGGGCGAGGACGAGCAGCTCCGGTTCACCGCGCCGCCGCACCTGCCGCTCGAGGAGTTGCTCACGGCGCTCCCCGAGGGGCTGTCGGCCGCGGAGCCGCGCCCGGGCGAGTACGTCGTCGGCGGCCTCATGACCCCCGAGGTCCTCGCGGGCGTCACGGCGTGGTGCGCGACGCACGGCGCCCTGGTGGACGACCTCCGCATCGGACGGCGGACGCTCGAGGACGTCTTCCTCGACCTGACCGGCCGGGAGCTGCGACCGTGAGGACCGAACCGGCCATGACGGCGAACGGCCGCCGCCACGCCGGCACCTTCGTCCCCGCCCCGGGGCGCGCCGGGCTCGGCCGGATGATCGCCGCCCAGACCGCGATGGAGGCGCGCCTCACGCTGCGCCACGGCGAGTCGCTCGTGCTGACGATGGTCATCCCGATCCTGCTCCTCGTCGGCATCTCCCAGACCACGGTCGTGCGGCTGCCGGGCGGGGACCGGGTCGGCTTCCTCGCGCCGGGCATCCTCGCCCTCGCGGTGATGTCGTCGGCGTTCACCGGGCAGGCGATCTCGACCGGCTTCGAGCGGTCGTACGGTGTGCTCAAGCGGCTCGGCGCCTCCGCGCTGTCGCGGCGCGACCTGCTGATCGCGAAGACCCTCGCGGTGCTCGCCGTCATCACCCTGCAGGTCGTGGTGATCTCCGCGGTGGCGGTGGCACTCGGGTGGCGCCCCTCGCCGGCGGGCCTCCCGGCCGCGCTGGGGTTCCTGCTGCTGGGCACGGCCGCGTTCTCCGGCCTCGGCCTCCTGATGGCGGGCACGCTCCGCGCGGAGGCCACGCTCGCCGCGGCGAACCTGATCTACCTGCTGCTCCTCGCGGGGGGCGGCGTGATGTACGCGCTGCCGTCCGGCGTCGCCGGGGTGTTCGAGATCCTGCCGATCACCGCGCTGGTCGACGGGCTCCGTGACGTGCTCGCGCACGGCGGCGCGGGGCCGCTGCGGTGCTGGGTCGTCCTCGCGGTCTGGGCGGTGACGTCGATCACCGCCGCGGCCCGGTGGTTCCGATGGGAGTGACCGTGCGCCGCTGGCTCGTCCCCGTGGCCCTCGCCGCCGTGGTCGCCAACGCGGCCATCGCGGTGACCGGCGCCGTGGTCCGCCTCACCGGCTCCGGCCTCGGCTGCCCCACCTGGCCCGAGTGCACCCAGGGCAGGCTCGTCGCGCACCCGGAGCTCGGGATCCACGGGTACATCGAGTTCGGCAACCGGCTGCTCACGTTCGTCGTGGTGGCGATCGCCGTGCTCGCGCTCGTGCTGTCGCTGCTCCTGCGGCCCCGCCGGCGTGCGGTGACCCGGATGTCGGCGGGCCTGATCGGCGGCATCGTCGCGAACGCGGTGCTCGGCGGCATCACCGTGCTGACCGGGCTCAACCCGTGGACGGTCGCCGGTCACTTCCTCGTCTCGGTGGCGCTCACGTACCTGTCGTACGCGCTGTGGGTCCGCGTCCGGGAGACCGGCGACGGCCCGCGCGCGTGGCACGCTCCCCCGGCGGCCCGGTCCCTGGTGCGGGGCGTCGTGGCGGCGGCGCTCGCGACCCTCACGCTCGGCACGGTCGTCACGGGGTCGGGCCCGCACGCCGGGGACCCGAAGGCCGGGCGTACCGGCTTCGACCCGGCCACGGTGAGCCAGCTGCACGCGGATGCCGTGTTCCTGCTGATCGGCCTGACGGTGGCGGCACTCGTCACGCTCCGGGCCCTCGGGGCCCCCGAGCGGGTACGGCGTGCGGCGCTGGTCCTGTTGCTGGTCGAGCTGGGGCAGGGCCTGATCGGGTACGTGCAGTACTTCACCGGCCTGCCGATCGTCCTGGTGGCCCTCCACGTGGCCGGCGCGATGCTGCTGTGGATCGCCGCGCTGCGAGTGCTCTTCGCCCTGCGGACGCGTGCCGCGGTGGCGCGGGCGGCGGACCGGGAGACGGTCGCCGCATAGGCAGGGCGCGCGTCAGGACGCGGCCGGGCCGCTCTCGCCGTCGACCGCCGCGGCACCGCTCCGGTGCTGCGCCAGCAGGGCCCGCAGCTCCCGCACCGCCGTGAGCGACGTCGTGTGGTCGGACCGCTGGATGGCCATCAGGGCGATCGTGTCGTCGTCCTGCAGGTCCAGCGACGCCCACGGCGAGTTGTCGTTGAAGCGGACGGCACGGACCAGCTCCCACGGCACGTCGTACGAGCCCATCACGTTGCGCACCCGCAGTCCGCGCCGGTCAGCCCACACGCGGGGCCGCGTGAACAGGAGGATCCCGCCCGCCATCAGCAGCCCGAGGCCCACCATCGCGGCCTGGTCGCCGCGGGCGAAGGCGCCGCCGCCCTCGGTCTGCCCGTGCAGCCCGAGGCCGACCAGCGAGAAGAGCACCACGACGGCCACGGCGCTGATCCAGGCGGCCACGACGACGCGGTGCGGGCGGGCGGTGACGGTGTCGGGGGTGTCCCGAGGCGTGTCCACGGGACCAGTCTCCCCCATCGGTGCACCCGTCATCGGCGCGGCCGGGACTGCAGCCCCGCGACCGCGACCGCGGCCACGGTGAGCAGCGCGCCGACGGCGAGCATCGGCGAGACACCCGGTCCGCCCGGCACGAGCGCGTCGAGGGCGAGCGCCCCCGCGAGCTGGCCCGCCACGGCGGCGAGACCGAGCCGCAGGACGCCGAGCACGCGAACCGTGACCACGTTGATCGTCACGAACACGACCCCGGCCGCGCCACCCAGGTAGAGCCACCAGTCCGACGGAAGCGCGGCGGAGTGCACGCCCCCGGTCACGGCGACCACCGCGAGGCCCGCGAGGAGCGCGAGCATGCCGACGGTGAAGTTCACGGTCGTCGCGACGAGCGGGTCACCCGCCGCCTGGTTGAGCCGGCCGTTGACCGCGGACTGCAGCGAGATGCCGAACCCCGCCGCCACCGCGAGGCCGAGGGCGAGCAGGTCGAGGTGCCCGGAGGGACGCCCGAACGCCGAGATCAGCACGGCCACACCGCCCAGCACCGCCCCGCCGAGGCGTGGGAGCGACAGCGCCTGACGCCCGGAGGGTGAGAGGCCGAAGCGGTCCACGACGAGCGCGCCGGCGATCTGGCCGGTCACCTGCGCCACGGACATCAGCCCGACGCCGAGGATCGGCACGGTGTACGCCGCGATGAACACGAACGCGGCACCGCACACCCCGCCGAGGTACTGCCACCACGCGAGGCCGTACCCGCGCCATCCGGCGAGCGCCCGGCGCCCCGCGGGACGGGCCAGCAGCAGCGCGGTGACGAGAACGAGCCCGGAGCCGAAGGACACCACCGCGGCGAGGAGCGACGACCCGATCCGGTGGCCGAGCTCCGCGTTGATGCGGGACTGCCCCGCCGACAGGCCACCGCCCAGGACGACGACCGCGAGCGCCACCGAGACCGGCATCGTGTGCCGGTCGGTGCGGGGGGCGACCGCGGTCGACGTCACAGCCGGCAGGCGTGGATGGAGGTGACCAGGATGCCGCGGGCACCGAGGTCGTACAGCTCGTCCATGATCCGGTTCGTGTCCCGGGTCGGGATCATCGCCTGGACGGCGACCCAGCCCTCCCGGTGCAGCGGTGACACGGTCGGCGACTCGATGCCGGGCGTGATCGCGCAGGCGGCCTCGAGGACCTCGACGCGCACGTCGTACGCCAGCATCACGTACCGCCGCGCCACCAGGACGCCCTGCAGTCGCCGCAGCAGCTGGGCGGCGGCGGGCGAGGTGAGCTCCGCGCCGCCCTCCCGCCCGATGACGATGGCCTCGGACCGCAGGATCGGCTCACCGACGATCTCGAGCCCCGCCTGGCGGAGGGTCGCGCCCGTGGACACGACGTCGGCGATCACGTCCGCGACCCCGAGCTTCACGGCGGTCTCGACCGCGCCGTCGAGGCGGATGACCTCGGCACTCACGCCGTGCTCGGCGAGGTGCCGCTGCACGAGGCCCGCGTACGAGGTGGCGACCCGCTGGCCCTCGAGGTCGCCGATCTTGTCCACCGTGCCGGGCCGGGCCGCGAAGCGGAACGTCGACCCGCCGAAGCCCAGCGCCAGGAGCTCCACCGCGGGCACGCCGGAGTCGAGCAGCAGATCCCGGCCGGTGAGGCCGAGATCGAGCTCGCCGGACCCGACGTACGTCGCGATGTCGCGCGGGCGGAGGTAGAAGAACTCGACGCCGTTGTCGGCGTCGGTCAGCGTGAGCTCGCGGGAGTCGCTGCGCTGGCGATACCCCGCCTCGCGCAGGATCTCGCTCGCGGGCTCGGACAGCCCGCCCTTGTTCGGCAGGGCGATCCGCAGCGGGCGGTCGGACGTGGTCATGGGGTGCCTCTCGACGGGGGACGGACGCGGGCGCGCGGGGGCGGTGTGCCCCTAGAGATGCGCGTACACGTCGTCGAGGTCGAGTCCACGGGCGAGCATCAGGACCTGGAGGTGGTACAGCAGCTGCGAGATCTCCTCCGCCGCACGGTCCGCGCTCTCGTGCTCGGCGGCCATCCAGACCTCGGCGGCCTCCTCCACGATCTTCTTGCCGATCGCGTGCACGCCGGCCTCGAGCGCGGCCACGGTGCCCGACGACGGGTCGCCGTTCGCGGCCTTCGCCGACAGCTCGGCGAACAGGTCCTCGAAGCTCTTCATGCCCTGATCTTCCCAGGTGACCGGCGGCACACCGTCACGGCCCCGGGGCGAAGCCGAGGCTGCGGGACGGAGCCCGGAGCTGACGCAGCGTCAGCGCGGTCTCGACCGCGGCGAGCGCGGCGTCGTAGCCCTTGTCCTCGTGCGTGCCGGGGCGCCCGGAGCGGTCCAGCGCCTGACCCTCGGTGTCGCAGGTGAGCACGCCGTTGCCGACCGGGGTGCCCTCGTCGAGCGCGACCCGGGTGAGGCCGGCGGTGACCGCGTCGCAGACGTACTCGAAGTGCGGCGTCCCGCCGCGGATGACCACGCCGAGCGCCACGACCGCGTCGGCGTCGCGGGCGAGCTGCTGGGCGACGACGGGCAGCTCGACGGCGCCCGGCACCCGGACGGTGACGACGTCGACGACGCCGCAGTCCGCGAGGGCGGCGTGCGTGCGCTCGAGCAGCGCCTCGGTGATGTCGGCGTGCCACCGCGTGGCGACGACCCCGACCCGGAGGCCGGAGCCGTCGACCACGCTCACGCCGGGACGGCCGGTGCCGCTCATCGGGCAGCCTCCTCGGGCAGGTCGGTGATCTCGTGGCCCATGCGGTCCCGCTTGGTCCGCAGGTACGTCAGGTTCTCCGGGTGCGCGTGCGACGGCAACGCGACCCGGCCCACCACGGTGAGGCCGTACCCCTCGAGTCCGGCCCGCTTGGCGGGGTTGTTCGTGAGCAGGCGCATCGAGTGGATCCCGAGGTCGGCGAGGATCTGCGCGCCGGTGCCGTAGTCCCGGGCGTCCGCCGGGAGCCCCAGTTCGAGGTTCGCGTCGACGGTGTCCGCGCCGGCGTCCTGCAGCTGGTACGCCTGGAGCTTGTGCAGCAGGCCGATCCCCCGGCCCTCGTGCCCGCGGACGTACAGCACGACGCCGCGCCCCTCCTCGGCCACGGCCGCGAGCGCGCTGTCGAGCTGCGGGCCGCAGTCGCAGCGCAGCGAGCCGAACACGTCGCCGGTGAGGCACTCGGAGTGGACGCGCACCAGCACGTCCCTGCCGTCGCCGAGGTCGCCGCGCACCAGCGCGACATGCTGCCGGTCGTCGACCGTGCTCCGGTACCCCATCGCGCGGAACTCGCCGTGCACGGTGGGGATCCGGGCCTCGACCACCCGCTCGACCTGGCGCTCGTACCGGCGGCGGTACGCGATGAGGTCGGCGATCGTGACGAGCGTGAGCCCGTGCTCCGCCGCGAAGGGCCGCAGGTCGGGCAGCCGCGCCATCGTCCCGTCGGCCTTCACGATCTCGCAGATCACGCCGGCCGGGCGCAGGCCCGCCATCCGGGCGAGGTCGACCGCCGCCTCGGTGTGGCCGGGACGGCGCAGCACGCCGCCCTCCTTGGCCCGCAGCGGGAACACGTGCCCGGGGCGGACGACGTCCTGTGCCCCCGTCGCGGGGTCGGCCAGCAGCGCGATCGTGTGGGCGCGGTCCGCGGCGGAGATGCCGGTCGTGACGCCCTCGCGGGCGTCCACGGAGACCGTGAACGCGGTCCCCATGCGGTCGGTGTTCTCCGCGACCATCTGGCCGAGCTGGAGCCGGTCCAGGGCCGCGGGCTCCATCGGGACGCAGAGCAGCCCACGGCACTCGGTCATCATGAAGGCCACCAGCTCCGGCGTCACCTTCTCCGCGGCGAAGACCAGATCGCCCTCGTTCTCGCGGTCCTCGTCGTCCACGACGACGACCGCCTTGCCCGCCGCGATGTCCGCGATGGCCTGTTCGATGCTGCCGAACGCGCTCATGCCTTCTCCATCAGCTTCTCGACGTACTTCGCGACGACGTCGACCTCGAGGTTCACGGGGTCGCCGACGTCCTTCTTCCCGAGCGTGGTGAGCCCGAGCGTGGTGGGGATCAGGCTCACCGTGAACGTCTCGTCGTCCACGGACGCGACCGTCAGCGAGACGCCGTCGACGGTGATCGAGCCCTTCTCCACCACGTACCGCGCGAGGGCCGGCGGCAGCGAGAACCGCACGAGGACCCAGTGCTCGTCCGGCGTGCTCGCGAGGACGCGGGCGGTGCCGTCCACGTGCCCCTGGACGAGGTGCCCGCCGAGGCGGGTGGACAGCGTGGCCGCCCGCTCGAGGTTCACCGGCGACCCGGGAGCCAGGGCGCCCAGGGACGAGCGGTCGAGCGTCTCGGCCATCACGTCCGCGGTGAACTCCCCGCCGGACACCGTGACGACGGTGAGGCACACCCCGTTGACCGCGATGGAGTCCCCCTGACGCGCGTCGGCGGTCACGAGGGGGCCGCGCACGGTGAACCGGGCGGCGGTGCCCAGGTCGGTGACCCCGGCGACCTCCCCCAGCTCCTCGACGATGCCGGTGAACACGTCAGGCCCCCTTCGGTCGGCCGGTGATGCGCAGGTCGGTGCCGACGCGGCTCACGTCGGTCACGTCCAGTCGGAGCGCCTCGTCCATGGTCGTGATTCCCCCGCCCTCGAGCGCGGCCGTCCCGGCGCCCAGCAGGGCGGGCGCCACGTAGGCGACCACCTCGTCCACGAGGCCCGCGGCGACGAGCGATCCGGCGAGCGTGGCGCCACCCTCCACGAAGACGTGCCGGCGGCCGCCGGAGTACAGCCGGGCGAGCAGCGCGGGCAGGTCGACACGCCCGCCGTCCTCCGCGGTCGCGACCAGGGTGGGGGCCGCGTCGTCGCGGACGCGGGCGCCGGCGGGCGTCCGCCCGCGGGAGTCGACCACCACCCGCAGGGGCCGGCGCGCGGCGAGCGTGCCGTCCGGATGCCGCACGGTGAGGTGCGGGTCGTCGGCGAGCACGGTCCCCACGCCCGCCATGATCACGTCGGCGGTCGCCCGGAGGCGGTGGACGTCGGCCCGCGCGCCCGGACCGGTGATCCAGCGGCTGGTGCCGTCTGCGGCGGCCGTGCGGCCGTCGAGCGTCGCGGCGAACTTCCACGTCACGTACGGGCGGCCGGTGGCGATGCCGTGCAGCCACGCCCGCTGTGCGTGGCGGGCCTCCTCGGCGAGCAGCCCGACCTCGACGTCCACCCCGGCGGCGCGCAGGGCGGCGGCGCCCCCGGCCGCGAGCGCGTGCGGGTCGCGGACCGCGACGACCACCCGGGCGACGCCCGCGGCGAGCAGGGCGTCGACACAGGGAGGCGTACCGCCGGTGTGGGCGCAGGGCTCGAGGGTGACCAGCGCGGTGCCGCCGCGGGCGCGCTCCCCCGCCGCGGCGAGCGCGACGGTCTCCGCGTGGGGGCGGCCCCCGTCGGCGGTACGGCCCTCGCCGACGACCGTGCCGTCGGCGGACAGCACCACGCAGCCGACCGAGGGGTTGGGGTAGGTCGCCCCGGCGCCGGACGCGGACAGCTCCACGGCGCGGCGCATCGCCATCGCCTCCGAGAGCGTCTCGGGCACCGCCACCGCCTCGCCGTCCGGGCGGCCCCGGGGTCGTCACGGGGAGCAGGCGCGGGACAGGCGTGCCGTGCGCAGGGCACGGCACCCGCCGGCACGGTCACCGGCGCAGGCCCGCGCGTCTCCTCCCATCCGGACTCTCACCGTCGGTCCCGGAATTCCACCGGGTCAACCGGCCGCTGGCTGCGGTCGGGTCGCGGACTGTCACCGCCGGTTCGGAATTACACCGACCCCGGAGCGCGCGTTGCGTGTATCGAAGCCATCTTCCCACGCGACCACCCGGAACGGCCGGTGGGATTGCTCACTCGTCGACGGCGACCGTGCGCCGGTCCACCGCGACGGCCGAGCCCGGCGAGGACTTCGCCACCTGCTTCATCTCGGTCGCGACGGCCACGACCTCGCGGGGGTCGGCAAAGGAGCGCTGCGTGCTCGAGGCGACGCCGACCGACACCGTGCACAGGTCGAAGCGCTGGAGGACGCCCTGCCGGTTCGCGAGCCGCAGGTGCCCGCGGGCGAGGTCCGCGGGGTCGTACAGCGCCCGGGAGGCGTCCTCGAACAACGTGATCGCGCGCTCGGTGAGCGGCCCGGCCTGCGCGGGCGTGCAGATCACCACGAAGTCGTCGCCGCCGACGTGGCCCAGGAACGGACTCGGCGGCCCCGCCTCGGCGCACGCCCGGTCGAGCGCGCGGGCCATCGAGGTGATCATCTCGTCGCCCCGGACGAACCCGTACGCGTCGTTGACGCTCTTGAAGTTGTCCACGTCGACGTAGCAGACCGCGAAGTCCTCGTCCCCGGCCACGCGCTCACCGATGACGGCCAGGATCCGCGCGTTCCCGGGCAGGCCGGTGAGCGGGGACATCCCCCGCACGTCCCGGTTCCGCCGCAGCGTGGCCCGCACCCGGGCGACGAGCTCGAGGGTGTCGAACGGCTTGACCACGTAGTCGTCCGCCCCGGCGGCGAGGCCCGCGACCTTGTCGGCCGACTGCCCCTTCGCGGTCAGCAGGATCACCGGGATCCCGGCCGTCAGCGAGTCCGCCCGCAGCTGGCGGCACAGCTCGACCCCGTCGACGCGCGGCATCATCACGTCGAGCAGGACGAGATCCGGACGGCGGCGGCCGATCAGCGTCCGGGCGGCGAGCCCGTCGTGCGCGACCGCCACCTCGAAGCCCTCGAGGGACAGGTTCATCTCGATGAACCTGACGATGTCCGGGTCGTCGTCGACGACGAGGACGAGTCCCTCGGGCTCCGTCGTCACCGGCGGGAGACCCCGGCGGCCGCGCGGGCCAGCTCCCGCAGCGCACGGACCGCCTCGGCGGGGTCGGCGGCGCCGTACACCGCGGAACCCGCGACGAACGTGTCGGCGCCCGCCTCGGCCGCCGCGAGGATCGTCTCGTCGTTGACGCCACCGTCGACCTCGACCCGGATGTCGAGGTGGCCGGTCGTGACGAGCCGACGCGCCTCCCGGACCTTCGGGAGCACCTCGGCGATGAACTCCTGGCCGCCGAACCCGGGCTCCACGGTCATCACCAGCAGCGTGTCGAAGTGCTTCAGGATCTCGACGTACGGCTCGAGGGGCGTGCCGGGCTTGATCGCGAGACCGGCGAGCGACCCCGCGGCCCGGAGGTCGCGCGCCACGGCGACCGGGTCGTCCGCGGCCTCGGCGTGGAACGTGACGTTGCGCGAGCCCGCCTCGGCGTACCCCGGCGCCCAGCGGGCCGGGTTCTCGATCATGAGGTGGCAGTCCACCGGGATGTCCGTGACGCCGATGATGCGCTCCACCACCGGGAGACCCAGCGTCAGGTTGGGCACGAAATGGTTGTCCATCACGTCGACGTGCAGCCAGTCCGAGCCCTCGACCGCGGCGATCTCGTCCGCGAGGCGTGCGAAGTCGGCCGACAGGATGCTGGGGGCGATGTAGGGGTCCACGGCCCGGAGTCTAGAGCGCGTCCCCGTCCCGCCGGTGGTGAGATCCCGGGGGACTGCCCCCGGCCCGCGGAGCAGCGCTGTGCCCCCGGCCCGCGGAGCAGCGCTGTGCCGCCGCCCTGCGGAGCAGCGCTGTGCCCCCGGCCCGCGGAGCAGCGGTGTGCCGCCGGCCTGCGGAGCAGCGCTGTGCCCCCGGCCCGCGGACCAGCGCTATGCCGCCGGCCTGCGGAGCAGCGCCACGAACATCGCGTCGGTCCCGTGCCGGTGCGGCCACAGCTGCACGGCCGGTCCCGGGCCCAGCTCCGGGATCCCCTCGGGGAGCACGTCGCGGACGTCGAGCACCTCCGCCCCCGTCCGCCGGACCGCGTCGGCGACCTGCACCCTCGTCTCCGCGAGGTGCGGCGAGCAGACGACGTACGCGACGACCCCGCCCGGCCGCACGGCCCGGAGCGCGGCGCCGAGCAGTTCCCGCTGGAGCTTCGTCAGCGAGGCCACGTCCGACGGCTGCCGGCGCCAGCGTGCCTCCGGGCGGCGGCGCAGCGCGCCCAGACCGGTGCACGGCGCGTCGACCAGCACCCGGTCGAACGCGCCCTCCGGCAGCGCGGGGTCCGTGCCGACCTCACGCCCGTCGGCCCGGTGCACGGTGACGGGCAGGCCCTCGACCGTCCGCCGCACGAGGTCGGCGCGGTGCTCGGCCTGCTCGACGGCGTCCACATGGGCCCCGCGCTGCGCGGCGAGCGCACCGAGCAGACCGGCCTTTCCCCCGGGTCCGGCGCACAGGTCGAGCCAGCGGGCGTCCGGTCCCTCCAGCGGCGCGGCGGCGAGCGCCAGCGCGGTGAGCTGGCTGCCCTCGTCCTGGACCGACGCGCGGTTGTCCCGGATCGGCGCGAGGTCCGCCGGGTCACCGCCGAGAAGGTGCACGGCGTACGGCGACCACGGTCCGGCCACTCCCCCGGACTCCGCGGCGAGCGTGTCGCGGTCGATGCGTCCCGGCCGCGCGACGAGGTGGGTCGAGGCGGGGGCGTCGTCGGCGGCCAGGGCGCGCGCGGTCTCGTCCAGCGTCGGGTCCCGGTCCCCCAGCGCGTCGGCGAACGACCGCACGATCCACTCCGGGTGCGCGTACCGGACGGCGAGGTGGCCCACCGGGTCGGCGGCCCGCGGCGGGGCCACCTCGGCGAGCCAGCCCTCCTCGTCCCGCTCGGCGACCCGGCGCAGCACCGCGTTGACGAACCGGGCCGGCCCGTCGCTGACGGCCACGCGCGCGACCTCGACGGTCGCGGACACGGCCGCGTGGGCCGGGACACGCATGTGGAGCAGCTGGTACGCGCCGAGCCGCAGCACGTCGAGCACCCGCGGGTCGACGTCGGCGAGCGGGCGGCTGCTGCAGGCGGCGACCACGGCGTCGAGCGTGCCGCGGTGGCGCAGCGTGCCGTAGGTGAGCTCGGTGGCGAACGCCGCGTCCCGGCCGGTGATCCCCCGCTCGCGGAGCAGCCCGGGCAGCACGAGGTTGGCGTACGCGCCGCGGGCCGACACCGACGTGATCGCGTCGAACGCGGCCCGCCGGGCCGGGTCCGGGGCGGGCCGCCGGTACGGCCTGGTGGCCTTGCGCGCCGGGCGGGAGGGGCCGTGTCCGCTCATGCCGTGTGCCTCTCGTCCTCGCCGGTGTGGAATGCCTCGCCGTCGGCCGGGCGGATACCCCGTGCCCACGCGTCCGCGGGCATCGGCTTCTTGCCCTGCGGCCGCACCTCGCCGAGCGCGACCGGTTGCGTGGCCGTGCCGACGAGCACCCGCCGCCGCTCCACGGCGAGGGTGCCCGGTGCCAGCGCCGGGGCGTCGGTGACGGGCTCGACGGGGCCGAGCTTGAGGCGCTCGCCGCGGAACGTCGTCCACGCGCCGGGCGCCGGGGTGCAGGCGCGGACCTGCCGGTCCACCGCGAGGGCGGGCAGCCGCCAGTCGACGCGCGCGTCGCCGACCCCGATCTTCGGGGCGAGGCTCACGCCGTCGGCGGGCTGCGGCACCGCGACGACGGCGCCGCTCTCGAGTGCGTCCAGAATCGCCACCAGCAGGCCCGACCCGGCCTCGGCCAGGCGGCCGAGCAGCGCGCCGCTGGTGTCGCGCGGGCGGACCGTCTCGGTGAGTGTGCCGTACACCGGGCCGGTGTCGAGCCCCTCCTCGAGCGCGAACACGCTGGCGCCGGTCACCTCGTCCCCGCGCCACACCGCGTGCTGGACCGGGGCCGCGCCGCGCCAGGCCGGCAGCAGGCTGAAGTGGAGGTTGAGCCAGCCGTACCGCGGCACGTCGAGAGCGGCGCGCGGGATCAGCGCCCCGTACGCGACGACGGCCGCCGCGTCCGGGGCCAGCTCCCGCAGCCGGGCCAGGAACTCGGGGTCGGACGGCCGCCGCGGGGTGAGCACCTCGAGACCGGCCTCGGCGGCCAGGTCGCCGATCGGCGACCGGGCGAGCCTGCGGCCGCGACCGGTTGCCGCGTCCGGCCGGGTGAGGACCGCCACGACCTCGTGCGGAGAGTCGAGCAGCGCGCGCAGCGACGGGACGGCGGCGTCCGGCGTCCCGGCGAAGAGGACCCTCAGCGGATCTTCCCGAAGATCTCGTGCGGGCTGACCCGGATCTCGGGTGCCGGCTGGTTGTTCCACTCGGCCTCGCGGATCGCCTTCATCGCGGCCTTCTTGGTCTCGGCGTCGAGCCGGTCCACGAAGAGCACGCCGTCGAGGTGGTCGGTCTCGTGCTGGACGCAGCGGGCCATGAGCTCGCTGCCGACCAGCTGGACCGGGTCGCCGTACTCGGTGAACCCCCGGGCGACCACGTTCATCCGGCGCTTCGTGTCGAAGTACAGGCCGGGGATGGACAGGCACCCCTCCGGCCCCTCCTGCTCCTCGTCGTCGGGGAACTCGAGCACCGGGTTCACGATGTGCCCGATGACGTCGTCCACGTCGTACGCGAACACCCGCAGCCCCACGCCGAGCTGAGGGGCGGCGAGTCCGACGCCGTTCTCGTCGAGCATGGTCTCGGTGAGGTCCTTCACGAGACGCCGCAGCTCGGCGTCGAAGTCGACGACCGGTTCCGCCGGGCTGCGGAGCACGGGGTCGCCGAAGAGGCGGATCGGCTGGACGGCCATCGGTCGGGCGCTCCCACGGGTGGACGGCAGGGTTCGGGTACCGATTCTAGGCCGAGGTCAGAGCAGCTCCGCCGGGTCCACCTCGACCCGGACGGGGGCGGCCTCCTTGCGGGCGCTGCGGACCCCGGCCGCGGCGTGCAGCGCCGCCGCGAGGGCCTTGCCGTCGGACCGCGGGACCCGCAGCAGCATCCGCTCCGCGTCGTCCCCCACCGGGACGGGCCCCAGCGTGTCGGCGGACTCCGGGAGGCGCGCCAGGGCGAGGAAGTCGGCGACCGCCTGCGGCGCCCCGGTGACCGAGGCCATCCGGACGGCCGGCGGGAAGCCCAGCGCCGTCCGCTCGGCGAGCTCGCGCTCGGCGTACCAGCCGGGGTCGCTGCGGATGAGCGCCTGGACGACCGGGACGGACCCGTCCGCGTGGACGATCACCCGGCCGCCCTCGGCCGCGGGGCGGACCAGGGCGACGGCGTTCGCCCAGCGGCGCAGCGCCTCCTCCCCCGCCCGCAGGTCCGCGCGGGTCAGCAGTGCCCACCCGTCGAGCAGCAGCGCCGCGCCGTAGCCGCCCTCGGCGACCGGCTCCGCGCCGGGCGTCGCGACGACCAGGGCCGGTCCCGCCGGGACGTGGGCGAGGACCTCCTCGCGGCCGGACGTCCGCACGACCGTCCCGGGGAACGCCCGTCCGAGCTCCTCGGCGGTACGCCGTGCCCCGACGACGCCCGCGCGGAACCGCCGTGACCCGCAGTTCTCGCACGTCCGGTCCCCGGCGAGGTGCCCACACCAGCGGCAGGACGGCAGGGCACCGTCCCCCGCCAGGGACAGCGGCCCGGAGCACACCGTGCACCGGGCCGGGGCACGGCAGCGCTCGCAGTTGAGCGAGGGGACGTACCCGCGGCGCGGCACCTGGACGAGGACGGGGGCACCGGCGGCCAGCGACTCGCGCGCGGCCCGCCACGCGGAGGTCGGGAGGCGCGCGGCCGCGGCGGCGGCGTCCCGGGCGAGGTCGGTGTCGTCGCCGACCGGCGAGATCCTCGGCGCGGCGGCGCGCACCGCGGCACGCGACCCCGCGAGCGGGTGCGCCCAGCCGGTCGCGAGCAGCTGCTGCGCCTCGGCCGTCCGCGCGAACGACCCGAGCAGCACCGCCGCACCGGCGAGCTGCGCGCGGACGAGCAGCACCTCCCGGGCGTGGCAGTACGGGGCCCGCGGCTCTGCGTGCAGGTCGTCTCCGTCGTCCCACACCGCGACGAGGCCCAGGTCGGCCACCGGCGCGAAGGCCGACGCCCGCGTGCCGATCGCCACGCGCACGGCGCGGCGGCGCACGGCGAGCCACCGGCGGTACCGCGCCTCGGGCCCGAGCGCGGCGGAGAGCGCCACGTGGTGCCCCGCACCGAGGGCGGCCGTGAGCGCGGCGTCGAGCCTGTCGAGGTCCCGCGCGTCGGGGACGACGACCACCGCGCCGCGGCCCGAGCGCACGCACGCGGCGACCGCCTCGGCCATGCGGCGCGACCAGTCCTCGCCGGGCAGGGCCGTCCAGACGGCGCGCGGGTTGCGGCCGCCGGCGAGCGCGCCGAGGTACGCCGCCCCCGTCTCGTACCGACCCCACCCCGCCGGGTCCGGCGCCGGAACGGGCTCCACGGGGGCCGCGGAGGGTGCGGCCTTCTCCGCGCGGGCGTGCCGCGGCGGGATCGCGAGCCGCAGGACGTCGGCGAGTGTGCCGCCGGTACGGTCGGCGACCTCGCGGGCCACCCGGGCGATCTCCGGCGAGACGACGGGCTCGGCGGACACGACGCGGTCGAGATACGCGAGCCGGCCGGTGTGCCCGGACTCGGCGGTCCGCTCCAGCAGGTACCCGTCGACCAGTTGCCCCGCGAACCGCACCCGGACCCGCGTGCCCGGCACCGCGTCGGCGTCGGCCGACGCCGGCACCAGGTAGTCGAACGGGCGGTCCAGGTGCGGCAGCGGGAGGTCGACGCAGACACGGGCGACGGGCAGCGTGGCCGCGGGCTCCACCGCGCCCCGCCCCCGTTTCGGGCGGGACACGGGTCCGAGGTCGAGCTGGTCCGGCGCCGGCGTCACCGGGACACGGTCAGCCGGTGGCGAGGGACTTCAGGGCGTCCGCACGGTCGGTGCGTTCCCAGGTGAAGTCCGGGAGCTCGCGGCCGAAGTGCCCGTACGCCGCGGTCTGCTGGTAGATCGGCCGCAGCAGGTCCAGGTCGCGGATGATCGCGGCCGGCCGGAGGTCGAAGACCTCGGTGATCGCCTTCTGGATGGAGTCGGGCGACACGTTCTCGGTGCCGAACGTCTCGACGAACAGCCCGACCGGGTGGGCCTTGCCGATCGCGTAGGCAACCTGCACCTCGCAGCGGCTCGCGAGGCCCGCCGCGACGACGTTCTTGGCGACCCAGCGCATGGCGTACGCCGCGGAGCGGTCGACCTTCGACGGGTCCTTGCCGCTGAACGCGCCGCCACCGTGCCGGGCCATGCCGCCGTACGTGTCCACGATGATCTTGCGGCCGGTGAGGCCGGCATCACCCATCGGGCCGCCGATCTCGAAGCGGCCGGTGGGGTTCACCAGCAGGCGGTACCCCTCCGTGTCGAGGCCGATGGCCCCGAGCTCCGGCTCCACGACGTGCTCCTGGACGTCCGGCGCCAGCAGCTGCTCGAGCGAGATGTCCGAGGCGTGCTGCGTCGAGACGACGACCGTGTCCAGCGCCACGGCCTTCGCGCCGTCGTACGCGATCGTGACCTGGGTCTTGCCGTCGGGCCGGAGGTAGGGCACCACCCCGTCCTTGCGGACCTGCGACAGCCGGCGGGCCAGCCGGTGCGCGAGCGCGATCGGGAGCGGCATGAGCTCGGGGGTGTCGTCGCACGCGTACCCGAACATCAGGCCCTGGTCGCCGGCGCCCTGCTTGTCGAGCTCGTCGACCACCTCGCCGGTGCGCTCCTCGTACGCCTCGTCGACGCCCTGCGCGATGTCCGGCGACTGGGACCCGATCGAGACGCTGACGCCGCACGAGGCGCCGTCGAAGCCCTTGCGCGAGGAGTCGTAGCCGATCTCGAGGATCGTGCTGCGCACGATCGCGGGGATGTCGGCGTACCCGTCGGTGGTCACCTCACCCGCGACGTGGACGAGGCCGGTGGTGACCAGCGTCTCGACGGCGACCCGGCTGCGCGGGTCCTCCCGGAGCAGGGCGTCGAGGATGCCGTCGCTGATGGCGTCGGCGATCTTGTCGGGGTGCCCCTCGGTGACGGACTCGGACGTGAACAGGCGACGACTCACGACGCTCCCAGGGAGTTTCGAGGCGGTAGGGACACTGCAGTCTAGCGGCCGGGGGCGACGGCACCGGGCCCAGGGAACCTCGTGGCGACGATGTCCCAGATCACATCGGCCAGATCGTCCTTGGGGCCGTGCGGGAACTCGGTCGCACCGCCGCCGGCGTCGAGTACGACCGCGGCGTTCTCCGCGACCTCGAAGCCCCGGCCGGCACCGACCTCGTTCACGACCAGCAGGTCGCAGCCCTTGCGGGCGAGCTTGCGGCGACCGTGCTCGAGGACCGAGCCGCTGTCGTCACCCGTCTCCGCGGCGAAGCCCACCACGACCTGCCCGGGCGAGAGCCGGATTGCCGACAGCTCGGCGAGGATGTCGGGGTTCTGCACCAGCTTCACCGTGGGGGCGTCGCCGTCGTCGCCCTTCTTGATCTTGTGGACGGCGGTGTCCACCGGGCGGAAGTCCGCGGGGGCGGCGGCCATCACCACCGCGTCCGCGTCACGGGCGGCCGCGAGCACCGCGGTGCGGAGCTCCGCCGTCGTCCCGACCCGCACCACGTCGACCCCGGCGGGGTCGGCGAGGGTGGTGTTCGCGGCGACGAGCGTCACCCGGGCGCCCCGCGCGGCGGCGGTCCGGGCGAGGGCGTACCCCTGGCGGCCCGAGGACCGGTTGCCGAGGAAGCGCACCGGGTCGAGGTACTCGCGGGTGCCTCCCGCGGAGACGACCACGTGCCGCCCGGCCAGGTCCGCCGCGGGTGCACCGCGGCGCAGCACCCGCCGGACCAGCGCGGCGATCTCGTCGGGATCCGGCAGCCGCCCCTTGCCGCTGTCGGCACCGGTGAGCCGGCCGACGGCGGGCTCGAGCACGATCGCGCCGCGGCGGCGCAGCGTCGCGACGTTGTCCTGCGTGGCGGGGTGCTGCCACATCTCGGTGTGCATGGCCGGCGCGAACACGACCGGGCACCGCGCGGTGAGCAGCGTGTTCGTGAGCAGGTCGTCGGCGAGGCCGTGCGCGGCCTTCGCGAGCAGGTCCGCGGTCGCGGGGGCGACCACGACGACATCGGCCTCCTGGCCGAGCCGGACGTGCGGGACCTCGTGCACGCCGGACCACACCTCGGTGGCCACCGGCTGCCCGGACAGCGCCGACCAGGTGGGCTCACCGACGAAGCGCAGCGCGCTCGCGGTGGGCACGACCCGGACCGACAGGCCGGACTCGGTGAGGCGGCGGAGCAGGTCGGCCGCCTTGTACGCGGCGATCCCCCCGGAGACGCCGAGGACGACCCTCTGCCGGGGGGACGCCGTCATACCTGGGTCAGGACTCGGCGATCTGCTCGTGCGTGAGCAGGTCGCCGTTGATCTCGCGCAGCGCGATCGAGAGCGGCTTCTCCTGCGGGCTCGTCTCCACCAGCGGGCCGACGTACTCGAGCAGGCCCTCGCCCAGCTGGGAGTAGTACGCGTTGATCTGACGGGCACGCTTGGCCGCGTAGATCACGAGCGCGTACTTCGAGCTGGTCTTCTCGAGCAGCTCGTCGATCGGCGGGTTGGTGATGCCCTCGGGGGCGGCGACAGTTCCGGACACGCAGATCAGCCTCAGACGGGTGGGGAATGGGTCAACCGAGCAAGCGTACCAATTCCTCGGCGGCATGTTGGATGGTGTCGTTGACGAGCACCACGTCGAACTCGCAGGCCGCCGCCATCTCGACCTCCGCCACGCCGAGACGCTCCGCGATCGCGGCCTCGTCCTCGGTCCCCCGGCCGACGAGCCGTCGCGCGAGCTCCTCGCGCGACGGCGGCGCGAGGAAGACGAGGTGCGCCTCCGGCATCGCCCGGCGGACCTGCCGCGCGCCCTGCAGCTCGATCTCCAGCAGCGCGGGACGACCGGCGGCGAGCCGCTCCTCCACGGGACCCCGCGGGGTGCCGTAGAGGTTGCCCGCGTACTCCGCCCACTCGAGCATCCGGCCGTCCGCGGCCATCCGCTCGAACTCCGCGCGCGTGACGAAGTGGTACTGCACCCCGTCCACCTCGCCCGGCCGCGGCGCCCGCGTGGTCGCGGACACCGACAGCCAGACATCGGGGTAGCGCCGGCGGATCTCCGCGACGACACTGCCCTTCCCGACACCGGAGGGGCCGGACAGGACCGTCAACCGCGACGGTTCCGATACGGCGGCGTCGTTCGGGTCAGCGGCCACCGGTGGACGAGGAGAACTCCTCGAGCAGCGCGCGCCGCTGGTTCTCGCCGAGGCCGCGCAGGCGCCGGCTGTCCGCGATCTTGAACTTGTCCATCATCTGGACCGCCCGGACCTTGCCGATACCCGGCAGCGACTCGAGGACGGCCACGACCTTCATCTTGCCCACGACCTCGTCGGAGTCCGCAGCGTCGAGCACGTCGGCGAGGGTCGTCCCGCCGTGCTTGAGCTTGTCCTTCAACTCCGCCCGCGCCTTGCGGGCAGCGGCCGCCTTCTCGAGAGCAGCTGCACGCTGCTCGGGGCTCAGCGACGGGAGCGCCACGCGGTCACCTCGTGCGTCTCGGGGAACTTTCCAGCCCGGTGAACCTAGCGAGCGGCACCCACCCCGGGCAACGCCGGGGTGGCGCGATCACGGACACCGCCACCGGAATGCGTCCGCGATCCTGGGTGGTGCCTACAGCGTGGGCGCGCCGAACGCCACCCAGAACGGGACAGATCCGGCGTGTCTGCGCAACGCGCCGGGAACCGGCGCAGACCGTGATCGACGTGTGACGCGGGTCGCGTCGGGGCCCGGCGGCGCCCGCGTCAGGCCAGCGCGGCCGCGCACTCGTCGCGCAGCCGCTCCGCGGCCGCCCGCAGCGCCGCCACCGACGGCCCCGCCCGCAGCACCTCACGGCTGACGCTCGGCAGGACGTTCGCCCGGGCGTCCCCGAAGACCTCGGCCAGGTCCGCGGCGGTACCGCCCTGGGCGCCGACCCCGGGGGCGAGCAGCGGCCCGTTGACCTTCGCGAGGTCGTGGCCCGTGCGGCCGATCGTGGCGCCGACGACGAGGCCGACCGAGCCGAGCGGCGCCGCCCCGGCGTTGAGCTCCGCGACCGAGTCGATCACCGTCTGCGCGACCGTCCGCCCGTCCGGGGTGCGCGCGTGCTGCACCTCGGGCCCCTCCGGGTTCGAGGTGAGCGCCAGCACGAACACGCCCGCGCCGTGGGCGAGCGCCGTGTCGACCAGCGGCCGCAGCGACCCGGTGCCCAGGTACGGGCTGGCGGTGAGCGCGTCGGACGCGAGGGGCCGGCCCGGCTCGGTGTACGCGTCGGCGTACCCCTGCATCGTGCTGCCGATGTCGCCGCGCTTGACGTCGAGCAGCAGCAGCGTCCCGGCCGCGCGCGCGTCGGCGATCACGCGCTCCAGCACGGCGATCCCGGCGGACCCGTACCGCTCGAAGAACGCCGACTGGGGCTTGAGCACCGCGACCTGCTGCCCGAGCGCCTCGACCACCGTACGGGCGAACCGCTCCAGCCCGAGGGCGTTGTCCGGCAGCCCCCAGGACTCGAGCAGCGCCGCGTGGGGGTCGATCCCCACGCACAGCGGTCCCCGCTCGCGCATCGCGGCGTGCAGGCGGGCTCCGAACGTCATGGCGCTCCCTCTCGTCGGGCGACGGCGGTGGTGATGCTGCGGACCAGCCCCGGCCCGCGGTACACGAGGCCGGTGTAGAGCTGGACGAGGCTCGCGCCCGCGTCGAACAGCGCGGTGGCGTCGTCGGCGGACAGCACCCCGCCGACGCCGACGACCGGCAGCCCGCTCTCCCGGACCACGAACGACACGACCTCCCGTGCCCGCGCGGTGAGCGGGCGCCCCGACAGTCCCCCGCTCTCGGCGGCGCCGCGGGCGGACTCCGGCGCCGCGAGGCCCGACCGGCCGAGCGTGGTGTTGGTCGCGATCACGCCGCTGATCCCGTGCTCGGCGCACACCTCGAGCACCTCGCCGAGCGCGGTGTCGGTGAGGTCGGGCGCGACCTTCACGAGCAGCGGCACGCCGGTGCGCTCCGCGGCGAGCGCGCCCAGCAGCTCGGCGAGCGCGGCCCGGTCCTGCAGCGAGCGCAGTCCCGGGGTGTTCGGCGAGCTGACGTTCACGGCCACGTAGTCGGCGTGCCGGTACAGCACCCGCAGCGACCCCACGTAGTCCTCGACCGCCTCGGCCACCGGGGTGACCTTGGACTTGCCGAGGCTGATCCCCACCGGCACCGGGGCGGGCCCGTACGCCTCGAGCCGCTCCGCCAGCGCCCGGGCGCCGAGGTTGTTGAACCCCATCCGGTTCACGATCGCCTCGCTCGCGGGCAGGCGGACCAGCCGGGGCCGCGGGTTGCCGGGCTGCGGGTGCCAGGTGACCGTGCCCAGCTCCACGAACCCGAAGCCGAGCGCGGGCCACGCCCCCAGCGCGACCCCGTTCTTGTCCATCCCGGCCGCGAGCCCGACGGGGTTGGGGAAGTCGACCCCGAACACCGTCCGGCCCGGGCCACGGACCGGGTAGCGCCGCAGCACCGGGGAGAGCCGGGCCAGCGCGCCGAGCGTCCGCTCGTGCACCGCCTCCGCGTCCCCGCCGGCCACCCGGAACAGCGCGGGCCGGACGAGCCGCTCGTACAGCACGCTCACTGCCCCCGGAGAGCCGCGTGGAACTCCTGGAGGGGCCGGACGTACATCTCCCCCCGGATCAGCGCCTCGATACCCATGACGGCCGCTGCGGCCCCCTGCACGGTCGTGATGCACGGGACGTCCATGGCCACGGCGGCACTGCGGATCTCGTACCCGTCGACGCGGGGACCGGCCTGCCCGTACGGCGTGTTCAGGACGAGGTCCACCTCGCCGGCCCGGATGAGGTCGACGATGTTCCGCTCCCCCGGACCGATCGGCTCGGAGTGCTTCGCGACGACGGTCGCCTCGACCCCGTGCCGGTGGAGCATCTCGGCGGTGCCGGCCGTCGCGAGCAGCTCGAACCCGAGGTCGGCCAGCCGCTTGATCGGGAAGACCATCGCGCGCTTGTCGCTGTTCTGGACCGAGACGAAGACCCGCCCGGAGGTGGGCAGCGAGCCGTACGCCGCGGCCTGCGACTTGGCGAACGCCGGGCCGAACGCGACGTCGATGCCCATCACCTCGCCGGTGGACTTCATCTCCGGCCCCAGCAGGTTGTCGACGCCGTGGCCCTCGGCCGTGCGGAACCGCTTGAAGGGCAGCACCGCCTCCTTGACCGCGATCGGCGCGTCGTGCGGCGTGACGCCGCCGTCCCCGGACGCCGCGAGCAGGCCCTCGGCACGCAGCTCGGCGATCGTCGCGCCGAGCATGATGCGCGCGGCCGCCTTGGCGAGCGGCACCGCGGTCGCCTTGGACACGAACGGGACCGTCCGCGAGGCGCGCGGGTTCGCCTCCAGGACGTACAGCGTGTCGCCCTGCACCGCGTACTGCACGTTGAGCAGCCCGCGTACCCCGATGCCCCGCGCGATCGCCCCGGTGTACCGGCGGATCTCCGCGAGCTGTGCGGCGCCCAGGGTGATCGGCGGCAGCGCGCAGGACGAGTCGCCGGAGTGGATCCCGGCCTCCTCGATGTGCTCCATGATCCCGCCGAGGTACACCTCGCCGGTGGCGTCGGCCAGGGCGTCCACGTCGATCTCGATCGCGTCGTCGAGGAACCGGTCGACCAGCA
>DASWRY010000003.1:0-25874 GCA_036402915.1 Mycobacteriales bacterium | reverse complement strand
GCGGCGACCTCGACCGCCTGCGCGGCGACCTTGGCGGCCTCGTTGGCGTTGTGGGCGATCTCCCGGATGGAGGCGCCCATCTCCTCGGCACCGGCGGAGACGGTCTGCACGTTCGCCGAGACCTGCTCGGCGGCGGCGGCCCCGATCGTGGCCTGCGAGGACGCCTCGTGGGCGCTCGCCCCGATCTGGCCGGCGGAGGTCGCGAGCGCCCCGGAGGCGCTGTTCAGCGCGGACGAGGTGTCCGCGATACCGGCGACCGTCGCGCGGACCGAGGTGCGCATGCGCTCCAGCGCGGCGGACATCTGGCCGACCTCGTCCCGGCCGTCCACGCGGACCGGCTGGGTGAGGTCCCCGTCGGCCATCCGGCCGAGGTCGTCCCGCACCCGGCGCAGCGGCCGGACGATCAGGCGGGAGGTGAAGAAGGCCAGGAAGCCACCGACGAGCAGCCCCAGGGCGGCGGCGAGGATCGACGCCATCCGGACGGTGGCGGCCAGGTCGTCGGCGGCCTTGTCGGCCGCGGCGGACCGCGTGGCCAGCGACTCCTGCATCTTGGTGGTGATCACGCCGAGGGCGGCGAAGTGCGTGTTCGAGTCGCCGTTCAGCGTCGCGGTCGCCTTCTTGGCGCTTCCGCCGCGCAGCGCCGCCACGATGGCGTCGTCGGTCGCGAAGACCTCGGCCCACTTCGCCCGCAGCTCCTCGAACAGGGCCCGCTCGGTGGGGTCCATCCACTCGGTGTCGACGCCGTCGAGCTGTGCCTTCAGGGCGGTGACCGCGTCGAGGTACCCCTTGCGGTTGGGGTTCGCCGGGTCGATCGCCGCCGCCGGGGTCTTGTCGTAACCCTCGAGGATGTACCACGCCTGCCAGGCGATGATGTCGAGGTTGTACCACTGCAGGGTCTGCGCCTGGCTGGAGACGGTGTTCAGGTGGGACACCTGGACCCGGGCATCGGCCTGGCGGGCGGAGCCGATCAGGCCGACGGTGGTCACCGAGACGATGCTCAGCGCCAGCGCCGCGACGGTGACGGCGAACTTGGTGCCGACGCGCAGGTCGGCGTACCGCTGGAGAGGGGAACGCCGGACGTTCTCGTCCGTCCGTATGGTGCTCTGGGTCACGATGCTCCTCGTCGGCTGCCACCCCGGCTCCGGGGCTGTTACCGGAACCATCGACAGCGCAGGCCGATCATCGAGAACTTTTGAGCCGGACGATCGCCGACGCGACCGGCATTCCCGGGCCGCGGTCCCGCGAGGGTCAGGCGGTGGTCGCGTGTGCGCCCGTCGCCGATCGGCTCAGCCACTTCGAGAACGGCACCGTCCAGTCGCTCCAGCCGTTGCCCACGGCCACCGGGACACCGGTGTTCCGGACGAACACCGGGTCGCCGGGCTGTACCCGGTTGAACAGCCAGGCCGCGTTGGGGAGCGAGAGGTTGATGCAGCCGTGGGAGACGTTGCGGTGCCCCTGGTCGGCCACCGACCACGGCGCCGCGTGGAAGAACTCGCCACCCCAGGTCAGCCGCATCGCGTACCGGACCGGCGTGCGGTAGCCGCCGGGGGAGTCCACCGGCAGGCCGTAGGTGGAGGAGTCGAACAGCGCCTTCGCGCGCTTGTCCATGATCACCATGACCCCGCTGCTGGACGGGAACGACGGCTTGCCGAGGCTCGCCGGCATGGTGCGGACGGTCTTGCCGTTCTCGATCACGGTCACCGTGTGGGTCGCCCCGTCAGCGCGCATCTCGCGGCGGGCGCCGATCGAGAAGTCCACGGTGAGGTCGGTACGGCCCCACCGCCCCCCGCCGAGCGCGCGGCCCGCCGAGTCGACCGAGACGTGCACCTTGCTGCCCGCGGCCCAGAAGTTCCGCGGCCGGAAGTGCACCTCGCGGCTGTTGACCCAGCCCCAGGCGCCGGCCGTGGCCGGCCGCGACCGAACGGACAGCGTGCGCTCGAACGCGGAGCGCGCGGCGTCGCTCTCCATGGCCCGGCCCACCCGCAGGATGATCGGCATGCCGACGCCGTAGGTCTTGTGGTCGCCGAGCACGCTCGACGTGTACACCGAGTGCGCGAGGTCCGGCCGTGCCGCGGTCCGGAAGCTGCCCGCGGAGACCTTCCGGCCGTCCGGCGTGGTCGCCGTGACGGTGTAGCGGACGCCGAACGCGAGCTTCCCCCGGCTCTGCCAGCGGGTGCCGTCGGCGGCGAGCCGTCCGGTGACCGCGTCACCCGAGGACGCGACGACGGCGACCGCCGCGAGCGTGCCGTGCGCGGCGGCGAGCGTGACCCGGCTCGCCGGAGCGACCCTCGTGGCCCCGGCCTTCGGCGAGAGGCTGAGCTGCAGCGACGGCGACGGCGATGCCGTGCGGCCCGGGGTCTTGGCGTCGCCGGACCCGGCGGAGCACGCCGGCAGCACCAGGACGACGGCGAGCGCCGCCCACATCGACCGGTGGCGGGTGCGGGACTGGGAGAAGGTCACGGCTGCTGGTACTCCGACTCGGGTTCGGGGCGCGCCCCATTGTGCCTCGCGTCGCAAGCAGGCCGGCAGGACGCGACTCCGCCGAACGGCCGACCCCCGTCCGCGGCTCAGGAATCCCCGGCCGGGACCGATGGGCCGGGCGTGGCACAAAGGTACTCGACCGTGCGCGGGATGCCCGCCAGGCTGGCGGCACGCCGCGATGTGACCGCGCTCCGGGCCCGCACGCTCGGCGCGGTCCGGGCGGCCGACGCGGCAGGGTGCCGGCTGCACACCGAGCGCCTCACCGTGCTCGGCGCGCTCGGCATCGAGCCCCTCGGGCCGGTGTCCGCCGCCCGGCGCCTCGACCTCGAGGTTCGGCAGGGCGTCCTGGTCCTGGAGGTCCTGGCGTGCCGACACGCGGCGGACCGTGCCCGGGCCGTCCTGACCGTCCTGCGGTCACCCGGGTTCCGGCGCTGGTACACCCGCGTCGCCGACCGGTCCGGCACCGACGCCGCGGTTCTCTCGGCCTTCTGCGCCGCGTATCCCGGCGACGCCCACGTGCTCGACCTCGGCGTTCGGACGGAGTTGGTCCCGGCCCGCTGACCGGCGACGGTAGCCTGAGCCGTGCACACGCGGAAGCACCGCGGGCGCATCGGGGAAGTCACGTCTGCTGGAGGGGGTCTCGGTGCCGGCGAGTCCGGGTCCCGAGGGCGCGGTGGGTACCGGCCGCGCCGGTCAGGGACTGGTGGACCGGAGGGCCGACGGCGGCGAGGTGCGGTCGGATCTGATCTTCACGATCCCGAACCTGCTGAGCTTCCTACGGCTCCTCGGCGTGCCCCTGTTCCTGTACCTGGTCCTGGTGCCGCGCGCGGACCTCGCCGCGGTCGCCGTGCTGATGCTGTCCGGGGTGTCGGACTACCTCGACGGCCGGCTCGCCCGCGCCTGGGGGCAGGTCAGCCGGGTCGGGCAGCTCCTCGACCCCCTCGCCGACCGCCTGTACATCATCGCGACGGTCGTCGCGTTCGTGCTGCGCGGCGTCGTCCCGTGGTGGCTGGCGGCCTTGCTCGTCGGGCGGGACGTGGTGCTGGCGCTGATCCTCCCGGTCCTGCGGCACCACGGGCACGGCCCCCTGCCGGTGCACTTCCTCGGCAAGGCGGCCACCTTCAACCTGCTGTACGCGTTCCCGCTCCTGCTGCTCACCGCGGGCGACGGCACGCTCGCCGACGTCGCGCGGCCGTTCGCGTGGGCGTTCGCGCTGTGGGGCGTGTGCCTGTACTACTGGGCGGGTGCGCTCTACGCGGTGCAGGCGGTGTCCGTGATCCGGGCGGCCCGCCGGGGTGGAGCCGCCGCGTGACCGCCCCGGGCCGGGCTCCGTGGCCCGGCGCGCGGATGCTCGACGACCTCCTCACCAACCACCTGGACCCCGGGTACGCGGCCGCCGCCCGCCGGCGCGGGCAGGAGGGTCCTCCGCCCCCGGTCCGCCGCGTCGCCCTGCGGCTGGCGGAGGTGCTCGCGGCCGCCACGATCGGCGTGGTCCTCGCGGTGGCGTACGGCCAGGCCGTGGCGCGCGCGCCCGAGGCCGCGCGCACACGGGCCGCGCTCGTCGCCGAGGTCGACAGCCGCTCCGCGCGGACGGACGCGATGCAGCGGCAGGCCGAGGCGCTACGGCAGGAGGTCGCCCGCGACCGCGGCGCGGCGCTCGGTGACACCGTCACGGGCAAGGCCGCGAGCACGGAGCTCCTCGACCTCCAGGCACTCACCGGCCTGGCCCGGGTCGAGGGCCCCGGTGTCGTCGTCCAGGTCGCGGACGGCCCGGCGCCGACGGACCCGGTGACCGGCGACACGACCGGTGAGGCCGACCTCGCGCGGGTCCAGGACCGCGACCTCCAGGACATCGTCAACTCGCTGTGGGCGTCCGGTGCCGAGGCGGTGAGCATCAACGGCCAGCGGCTCGCCGTCACGTCGGCGATCCGCTCGGCGGGCGGGGCGGTGCTCGTCGACTTCCGGCCGGTGAGCAGCCCGTACACCATCGAGGCGATCGGTCACCCCGACCTGCTGCCGTCCCGGTTCGGCACGTCCTCCGCGGCCCGCCGCTTCCGCGGGTACGTGCAGCAGTACGGCATGACGTTCTCCGCGCAGCGGGCGGGCTCGATCGTGCTGCCGGCGGCGCCCGCGCCCGACGAGGGGTACGCCCGCCCGGCCCCGTCCGGGGGGTCGTCCACCGCGACGCCCCGTCCCGCCGTACCCTCGCCGCCTGGAGGTGGCCGGTGATCGCAGCGCTCGCACTCGTGGTGGGGATCGTCCTGGGGCTCGTGCTCGAGCCCAGCGTCCCCCCGCCGCTGCAGCCGTACCTGCCCATCGCCGTCGTCGCCGCGCTCGACGCGGTGTTCGGCGGCATCCGGGCGCGGCTGGACGGGATCTTCGACGACAAGGTGTTCGTGGTCTCGTTCGTGTCGAACGTCCTCATCGCCGCGCTGATCGTGTTCCTGGGCGACAAGCTCGGCGTCGGGGGACAGCTCTCCACCGGCGTGGTCGTGGTGCTGGGCATCCGCATCTTCGGCAACGCCGCCGCGATCCGGCGACATCTGTTCCGCGCATGAGCACCGGCCCCGCGCCCGTGCCGGCGGCGCCGGAGCCCGCCGGGCCCACACGGCCGTCCGGCAAGGGCCGCCGGGCCGGCGCCTGGATCGGGCTGCTCACCGCCCTGCTCGGTTTCGCGATCGCCGTCCAGGTGAAGAGCACGGAGTCCCGGTCGGCGCTGCCGACGGCGCGGCAGGAGGACCTGGTCCGGATCCTCGACGACCTGTCCGCCCGCGAGGAGCGGCTCCGCCGGGAGATCGCCGACCTGCAGGCCACCCGCGGCCAGCTGACCACCGGCGCGGCGGGTGCCGACGCGGCACTGAAGGAGACCCGGCGGCTCACCGAGCAGCTCGGGGTCCTCGCGGGCACCGTTCCCGCGACCGGCCCCGGTGTGGTGATCACCCTCACCGAGCGTGGCAAGCAGCTCTCCGCCGACACCGTGCTCGACGCGGTCGAGGAGCTCCGCGGCGCCGGCGCCGAGGCGATCCAGATCGGCGGCCAGGGCGGGGCGGTCCGGGTGGGCACGTCGACGTACTTCCTCGACGGCGACCGCGGGATCGTCGTCGACGGCACGCTGCTGCGCGGCCCGTACCGGATCGTCGCGATCGGCGATGCCGCCACGCTCGCGGCCGCGCTCGCCATCCCCGGCGGTGTGGTGAACACCGTCGAGCAGGCGTCGGCCACCGCCGCGATCGACCAGCGCCGGAAGGTCACGATCTCGACGTTGCGCCCGCTCCAGCCACCTCAGTACGCTCGTCCGGTTTCCTGAGCCCACCGGGAGGAGCGCCGTGACCACCGTCGAGACGCCGGACGGACTGCGGTACACGTCCGCGCACGAGTGGGTGGCGCCCGCCGCCGACGGCCGGGTCCGCGTGGGCATCACGGCGTACGCCCAGGACGCGCTGGGCGACATCGTGTTCGTGCAGCTGCCGGACCCGGGTACCGCGGTCGAGGCCGGCGGCCCGCTCGGCGAGGTCGAGTCGACGAAGAGCGTGTCGGACGTGTACGCGCCGGTGTCGGGCACGGTCTCGGCGCGGAACGAGGCCCTCGACGGGGCGCCCGAGCTGGTGAACTCCGACCCGTACGGCGAGGGGTGGATGTTCGAGATCACTCCGGACGACCCGGGGGCGGCGGACGCGCTGCTGGACGCCACGGCGTACCGTGCACTGATCTCGACCTGAGGTCGAGGTCGACGCCCACGGACCGACCCGCGACACCCACGCTGGCCCGGTTGACCCCCTTTCCGGCCCCTGACTACGCTCGTCGGGACCGTGAACCTGCGGTAGGCATCGAGACTCTGCAAGGCTGTCTTCGAAACCCTGTCCTCACTTCGCGCCGTGGGCGCGTCGGGTCGGACCACTTCAAGCCGGGAGGCGATGGATCTTGACGGGTAGCCCACCGGGGGAGCGCGATCTCACCTCGACGCAGACCTTCGGAGCGATCGAGGACATCCCCGAGGTCACCGAGGAGACCGACGAGGTCGGTATCCGCATCACGGAGCAGCTGCCGGCCGGCTCGGCGCTCCTGGTCGTGCGGCGGGGGCCGAACGCCGGGAGCCGCTTCCTGCTCGACACCGACGTCACGACGGCCGGACGCCACCCCGAGAGCGACATCTTCCTCGACGACGTGACGGTCTCGCGGCGGCACGCGGAGTTCCGCCGCGAGCGGGGCCAGTTCAGCGTGCGTGACGTCGGCAGCCTGAACGGCACGTACGTGAACCGTGAGCGCGTCGAGCAGGCGACGCTCACCAACGCCGACGAGGTCCAGATCGGGAAGTTCCGGCTGGTCTTCCTCGCCAGCTCGGCCGGAGGCGACTCGGAGGAGGCCACCCCGTGACTCGTGCCGGGGCCGACGCCACGTCGGTCCGGGCGTTCATGAGCATCGGGGAGGTCCTCGCCCAGCTCCGTCCCGAGTTCCCCGACACCACGATCTCGAAGCTCCGGTTCCTGGAGTCCGAGGGGCTCGTGGAGCCGGAGCGTACGGCGGCGGGGTACCGCAAGTACTCCCGTGAGGACGTCGCGCGCCTGCGCTACGTCCTCACGGCGCAGCGCGACCACTACCTCCCGCTGCGGGTCATCCGCGAGCAGCTCGACGCCATCGACCGTGGCCTCGCACCGGCGGGACCGGCCGGCGGCAACGGCTCGCGGGGCCCGCGGTCGCTCGTCCCCGGTGAGGGACTCCCGAGCGCGGACGACTTCGTGCGCACGGGCGACGACGTGCGCCTGTCGCGTGAGGAGTTCGTCGTGCAGGCGGGGCTCACCGACGAGCAGCTCCGGGACCTCGAGCAGTTCGGGCTCGTCACGCGCCGCGCGGGCGGCTACTTCGACTCGGACGCGCTGCTCGTCGCCACGACGGTGGTGGAGCTCGCGCGGTACGGCCTCGAGCCGCGGCACCTCCGGGGGTACCGGGCGGCCGCGGACCGCGAGGTCGGGCTGTTCGAACAGGTCGTCACCCCCCTCGTGCGGCAGCGCGGCCCCGAGGCCAAGGCGCGGGCGGCGGAGACCGTCCGGGAGCTCGCCGCGCTCTCCGTCCGGCTGCACGCTGCTCTCGTCCAGGCGGGCCTCCGGTCGGTCCTCGGCGGCTGAGCCCGATCACCGCCGATCGCGCCGGGCGGGCGTGCGGCGGGTAGGGTTTCGGACGTGCTCCAGACAACGGTGGGGGCCCCGGACAGGAGGCGACCGTGAACGAGATGCAGGTGGTCGGCGTCCGGGTCGAGCTGCCCAACAACCAGCCCATCCTGTTGCTCAAGGAGACGGGCGGGGACCGGTACCTGCCGATCTGGATCGGGGCCGTCGAGGCCACCGCCATCGCGTTCGAGCAGCAGGGGGTGCGGCCCGCGCGCCCGCTCACCCACGACCTCCTCCGCGACCTCCTCACGGCGCTCGACGTGCCCCTGGAGCGGGTCGAGATCACCGAGGTCAAGGAGAACGTCTTCTACGCCGACCTCGTCCTCGGCAAGGACGACGTCCGGGTCAGCGCGCGCCCCTCCGACGCCGTGGCGCTCGCGCTGCGCGCCGGTGCGCCGATCAGCTGCGCGGACTCCGTCCTCGACGACGCGGGCATCGTGATCCCGGACGAGCAGGAGGACGAGGTCGAGAAGTTCCGCGAGTTCCTCGACCAGATCTCCCCGGACGACTTCGCGGGCTCCTGAGACTCGTCCCGGCCGGGTCGCCGGTGGGCGATCCGCGGCTATTGTGGCCTGATCGGGGAGAGTGGTCCGCGACACGCCGGGTCTCGACGTTGACCTGACCCCGAGGGCTGCCTACCGTCGCAGACATCCCCTCGGGGCCGCACGCCGGTCCCGTTTCCCGTCGGAGGTCTCCCAGTGGACGAGCGCGACACGACCGGCGGCAGTGGGCCCGCCTCGGTGCCGTCCGCCGAGCAGGGCGTGCTCTTCTCCGAGGGCCTCCCGCCCGGTCCGGACGAGCTGGTCGGCTACCGCGGCCCGACGGCCTGTTCCGCCGCGCAGATCACCTACCGACAGCTCGACTACTGGGCGCGCACCGACCTCGTGAAGCCGAGCATCCGCCCGGCGTCCGGCTCCGGGACGCAGCGCCTGTACTCGTTCCGCGACATCCTGGTGCTGAAGATCGTCAAGCGCCTGCTCGACGCCGGCGTCTCGCTGCAGAACATCCGCGTGGCCGTCGACCAGCTCCGCGCGCGGGGGGTCGACGACCTCGCCCGCATCACGCTGATCTCCGACGGCACGACGGTGTACGAGTGCCGCTCGCCCGAGGAGGTCGTCGACCTGCTCCAGGGCGGCCAGGGCGTGTTCGGCATCGCGGTGTCCGGGGCGTTCCGGGAGGTCGAGGGCGAGCTGGCCCAGCTTCCCGGCGAGCGCGCCGACGGCGGTGAAGAGGTCCACACGCCGAGCGCCGCGGACGAGCTGGCCGCGCGCCGCGCCCGCCGCACGGGCTGAGAGCCTTCCGCGCGGCGAAACGCCCCCGTCATGTCGCGCTGGTAGCGTCGGTGGTGCCGACGACCCCACGCGGGAGAGTCCCGGGCACGCCAGTCCCGGGCGCCGAAGGAGCAACCCTCCCCGGAACCTCTCAGGCCAACGGACCGCGTGGACGAGGCGACTCTGGAAAGCAGGCGCACCCGCGCCTCACCGACGGTGCAAGCCCCTCGGGGTGAAGCTCTCAGGTCGAGATGACAGAGGGGGAGGACGGCCCGCGGGCCGCACGGTGACGTGCGCCCGTCCGACCTCCGGAGCGCGCATGTCCGACCGACCCGCCGACCCCCTCCACGACCTCGCCGCCGGCGTCCCGTTCTCGCGCCGCCACATCGGCCTGTCCCCGGACGACGTCGCCGCGATGCTCAAGGTCGTCGGCCAGCCGTCCGTGGACGCCCTGCTGGAGGCGGCGGTCCCCGAGGCGATCCGCTCCACCGAGCGCCTGGACCTGCCCCCGGCGCTCACCGAACCGGAGGCCGTCGAGGCCCTCCGCGCGCTCGCCGCCCGCAACAGGCCCATGGTCTCGATGATCGGCCTCGGGTACCACGACACGGTGACACCGCCGGTCGTGCGGCGGAACGTGCTCGAGAACCCGGCCTGGTACACCGCGTACACGCCGTACCAGCCGGAGATCAGCCAGGGCCGCCTCGAGGCGCTGCTGAACTTCCAGACCGTGGTGTCCGACCTCACCGGCCTGCCCGTCGCGGGCGCGAGCCTGCTGGACGAGGCCACCGCGGCGGCCGAGGCGATGACGCTCGCGCGGCGGGCGTCGAAGGCGTCGCCGGCCGCGGTGTTCGTCGTCGACCCGGACGTCCACCCGCAGACGCTCGCGGTGCTGCGGACCCGGGCGACGCCGCTCGGCCTGGACCTCGTGGTCGCGGGCGCGCTGCCGGACCGCGAGGTGTTCGGGGTGCTGGTGCAGTACCCGGGCAGCAGCGGCGCCGTGCGCGACCACACCGCGCTGATCGCGGCGGCCCACGAGCGCGGCGCGCTCGTCGCGGTCGCCGCGGACCTGCTCGCCCTCACCCTGCTGACCCCGCCCGGAGAGCTGGGCGCGGACATCGCGGTCGGCTCCGCGCAGCGGTTCGGGGTGCCCCTCGGCTACGGCGGCCCGCACGCGGGCTTCATGGCGGTCCGCGACGGGCTCCAGCGGATGCTGCCGGGCCGTCTCGTCGGCGTGAGCGTGGACGCGGACGGCGCCCCGGCGTACCGGCTCGCCCTGCAGACCCGCGAGCAGCACATCCGGCGCGAGAAGGCGACCAGCAACATCTGCACCGCCCAGGTCCTGCTCGCCGTGATGGCGTCCATGTACGCCGTCTGGCACGGCCCCGACGGGCTGCGGGACATCGCCCGGAGCGCCCACCGGCACGCGTCCGTGCTCGCGGCGGGCCTCGCCGCCGGGGGAGTGGACCTCGTGCACGGGCACTTCTTCGACACCGTGACGGCCCGCGTGCCGGGCCGGGCGTCGTCCGTCGTGGCCGCGGCGGCCCGCGACGGCGTCAACCTGCGGCTCGTCGACGCCGACCAGGTGGGGATCGCCTGCGACGAGACCACCCGGCCGGAGCACCTGCGCGCCGTCTGGGCGGCGTTCGGGCTCACCGGCCCCGACCTCGAGGCGCTCGACCGCGCGACGCCGGACGCCCTGCCGGCGGACCTGGTCCGGACGTCGGCCTACCTCACGCACCCCGTGTTCCACGCGCACCGCTCGGAGACCGCCATGCTGCGGTACCTGCGGCGCCTCGCCGACCTGGACTACGCCCTCGACCGGGGCATGATCCCGCTCGGCTCGTGCACGATGAAGCTCAACGGCACCACCGAGATGGAGCCGGTGACGTGGCCGGAGTTCGCGCGGATCCACCCGTTCGCGCCGGTGGAGCAGGCGGCCGGGTACGCCGAGCTGATCGCCGACCTGCAGCGGTGGCTCGCGGAGGTCACCGGGTACGACGCCGTCTCGCTGCAGCCGAACGCCGGTTCGCAGGGCGAGTTCGCGGGCCTGCTGGCGATCCACGCCTGGCACGCCGCGCGGGGGGAGTCCCACCGGGACGTCTGCCTGATCCCGTCCAGCGCGCACGGCACCAACGCCGCGAGCGCCGTCATGGCCGGGATGCGGGTCGTGGTCGTCGTGTGCGGCCCCGAGGGCGACGTGGACCTGGGCGACCTCCACGCGAAGATCGCCGAGCACGCGGGCCGGCTCGCCGCGCTGATGATCACGTACCCGTCCACCCACGGCGTGTACGAGGAGACCGTCGGCGAGGTGTGCGCCGCCGTGCACGACGCGGGCGGCCAGGTGTACGTCGACGGCGCGAACCTCAACGCGCTGCTCGGCGTGGCCCGGCCGGGGCGGTTCGGGGCGGACGTCAGCCACCTGAACCTGCACAAGACCTTCTGCATCCCGCACGGCGGCGGTGGCCCCGGCGTGGGGCCGGTGGCGGTGCGCGAGCACCTCGCCCCGTACCTGCCGAACCACCCCCTGGTGCCGTCCGCGGGCCCGGACACCGGCCCCGGGCCCGTGTCGGCCGCCCCGTGGGGGTCGGCGTCGATCCTGCCGATCTCGTGGACGTACCTGCGGCTGATGGGCGCCGACGGCCTGCGCGCCGCGACCGGGGCCGCGGTGCTGGCGGCGAACTACGTGGCGGAGCGGCTTCGCCCGCACTACCCGGTGCTCTACGCGGGGAAGGGGGGCCTCGTGGCGCACGAGTGCATCCTCGACCTGCGCCCGCTCACCAAGGCGACGGGTGTGACCGTCGACGACGTGGCGAAGCGGCTGATCGACCACGGCTTCCACGCGCCGACGATGTCGTTCCCCGTCGCGGGGACGCTGATGGTGGAGCCGACGGAGAGCGAGGACCTCGCCGAGCTCGACCGCTTCTGCGACGCGATGATCGCGATCCGCGGGGAGATCGGGCGCGTGGAGGCGGGGGAGTGGGCGGTGGCCGACAGCCCGCTCCGCAATGCACCGCACACGGCCGCGATGCTGGCGCGCGAGTGGACCCTGCCGTACACCCGGGAGACGGCGGTGTACCCGGCCGGTGTCACCGCCCGCGGGAAGTACTGGACGCCGGTGCGCCGCATCGACGGTGCCCACGGTGACCGGAACCTGGTGTGCTCCTGCCCGGACGTCGGCAGCTACGGCTGATCAGGCGGCGCTCGCGGTGTGGACGGCGGGGCGGGCGCACGGACCGAGCGTCCGGCCGTCGGGCAGGATCTCCCCGGTGTCCTCGAACAGGATGACGCCGTTGCACAGCAGGCTCCAGCCCTGCTCCGGGTGCGACGCGACCACGTGGGCGGCCTCGCGGTCCGGGGCGTCGGACGGAGGGCAGGCGGGCTGGTGCGGGCACATCGGGCGGCTCCGGGGAAGGGTGATCATGTGTTCTCGCTCACAGCATCGTCCTCCGTTTTGTGGTGCTGAATAGTCCCCCCGGGTCTTCTGTGGATGACCGCGGGTTTCGGATCGCCGCAATACCGGCCCAACCGGGCGTGGTCGTGCGGGAGGTCGAACGCCTGGAGTGGCGGCTCGGTGACGGCGGTGACCCGCTCGCGGTGCTGGCCTCGTACCTGGCGGACGCCGGGCTCGGTCCGGACGGCCGTGGCGGGCGGGGGGTGACCGGCGCGGCGGTGCTCGTCTCCGCCGCGGCGGGCGCAGTCGCGGCGGGCGGCCCCGCCGGTGCGCCGACGCCGTGCCCCGCCGTACCCGACGTGGTGGCCGTCCTCCACGGCCCGGCAGATCGGCCCCCGTCCCGCGTCCCCGGCGGGCCGTGGTCGTGCGGCCCCTGGCGGACGACGTGGTCGCCCGCCGAGCACGCCGCGGCCGTGGAGCGCGTCCGGGCGGAAATCGCCCGCGGCGAGGTGTACCAGGTGAACGTCGTCGGTCACCGCAGCGCTCCGTGCTCGGGCGATCCCGCGGCAGCCGTGCGGGCCGTGTCGGCGCTGCCGGGCGCGGTGTACGGCGGGGTGCTCACGGGCGACGGGTGGGCTGTCGCGAGCGGGTCGCCGGAGTGCCTCGTCACCGTCGCCGGCGGTCGCGTCGAGACGCGTCCGATCAAGGGGACGCGGCCCCGGACCGCCGTGGGACGCGCCGAGCTGCTCGCGTCGGCCAAGGAGCGCGCCGAGCACGTCATGATCGTCGATCTCGAGCGCAACGACCTCTCCCGGGTGGCGCGGACGGGGTCGGTGCGGGTGGAGGAGCTGTTCGCGCTGCGGGCGTGGTGTGACCTCTGGCAGGCCGAATCGGTGGTCGCCGCGGACCTCGCGGAGGACGCCGGCCTCGTGGCCGTGCTGCGCGCCCTCTGCCCCGGCGGGTCGGTGACGGGGGCGCCGAAGTCGTCGGCGCTGCGGCTGGTGGACGCGATCGAGCCCGTGGGGCGCGGACCCGCGATGGGCGGTCTGGGCTATGTGACCCCAGGCCGTCTCGACCTGGGCTTGACCATTCGCACGGTGGCGATCGCGGAGGACCGCGTCCACCTGTGGACCGGCGGGGGCATCACGTGGGGGAGCGAGGCGTGGGCGGAGGTCGCGGAGGCCGAGGCCAAGGCCGCGCCGGTACTGGCCGCGCTGGCGGCCGCGGCGGGCTGACCCGGCCCGCCGGTCAAGTACGGCCGCGGCGGGCTGACCCGGCCCGCCGGTCAGGTACGGCCCTCGCGGTCCTGCGCCTCCACCAGCACCGGCTCGCGGGGCACGAACTCCACCAGTCGTGCCGGGAATCCCGCCGCCGTCAGCGCCTCCACGACCGCCGGGTCGTCGTCCACGACCACCGCCACGCCGGCCCGCCGCGCGATGTCGGCCACCACCTCGGTCTTGAAGCGCGGGGCCGGCCGGAAGTCCCGCCCCGGCCGCATGTGCAGCACCGCCGCCCGCAGGCCGTGGTGGCGCAGCCACGCGATCGTCGTCCGGCGCAGCCGCTGTGGCCGGCCGGTCAGCCAGACGATGTCGTGGTCGGCCGCGTACTCCGCGACGAGGGCCAGCCCCGCAGGGATGGGCGGGTCCTCGGCCGCACCGGCGAAGAACGCGTCCCAGTTCTTCGGCCGGGACTCCACGTGGTGCAGGCGGTGGCGGACGTCCGCCACCACGCCGTCGATGTCGAAGACGGCCAGGGGCCGCGGGTCACCCATCCCTACCGCCCGAACAGTGCGGCGAGGAAGACCTTCTGGATGTCGTCGGGCGTCTGCGCGACGAACGCCTTGCCGCCGGTGATGTCCGCCATCTGCTGGAGGTCGTCGAGGGCCGCCTGCCTGCCGAACGCGATCGTCAGGATCTGCACCGGCTTGGCCGGGTCGACCTCGCCGCGCAGCGCGGTCATGAGGCCCTCGCGGGTCAGGCCGTAGGGCACCTCGTTCTTGCCGTCGGTCATGATCACGACCAGGTTGAGGCGGCCCGGCTGGTATGCCAGCTTGGCCCGCTTGTACGCGGCCAGCGACGTGTCGTACAGCGCCGTCGCGCCGCGGGCCGATACCGCGGTGAGCGCCCGGCCGAGGAAGTCCCGCCGGGTCGTGCCGTCGTACGGGCCGCCGACCGGGCCGATCGGGACGAGCTCACGGTGGTCCGACGTGGCCGTCTGCTGGGTGGAGAACACCCACATGCCGACCTGCGTGTCGGGGTTGAACGTCGCGAGGCCCGCGAGCGCGGCCTTCTTCGCGACCTCGAGCCGGCTCATGCCGGTCCCGGGGACCGGCGTCGCCATCGAGCCCGACACGTCCAGGACGGACAGGATGTTGGCGCGCTTGTTCAGCGCCGTCCACGCGATCACCGTGCGGGTGACCTGTTCCGGGTCGAGCACCGAGCGCTGGACCGCGTCGATGGTCGGCTCGAAGCCGCGCTCCCGCGTCAGCATGGGAGCCGCGGAACGGTCCGGGCCGCGGAAACCCGCGTCGGCGTAGGCGGCACGGCCGCGCGGGCCGAGGACGTACGTCAGGAACTCCTGCGCGATCTGCTTGCGCAGCGGGTCCACCCACAGTGCGTTCAGCACCACGTACGGGTGGTCGGCGTCGGCCATGCCCTCCGGCGGGTACGACGCGGCGAGGGGCACCTTCGGGCCGCTCGCGTTGTAGTCGGAGACGTCCCGCTCGAGCGCCGGGAACGCCGAGACGTACGAGAGCGCCTTCCCGCTCGCGTCGGCCTTCTGGAGCTGCTGGAACATCCCGTCCGTGTCCTCGGCGTGCCGGGTGATCGAGCGGGAGAACCCGAGGCTGCTCTTGAGCTCGTCGTCGGTGGCACGGCCGTCGTTGTTGAAGTCCGTGATCGCCATGAGCGCGTGCAGACCCGCCGTGGAGTGCACGGGGTCGGTCATGCCGGCCTGGAACTTCCCCCACTCGGGGTGCCCGTACCGCTTCCACCCCGGGGAGCCCACGCCGAAGTCCGTCGCGATGTCGTGCCAGCCGATCTGTCTCTTCGGCCATCCCAGGGCCTCGGCCATCGGCCGCGGCATCGCGAGGACCACGGGGGACCGGGCCAGGGTCGGCTGGTTGGCCGGCATCATCGCCGCGGCCCCGGGCCGCGCGGAGGCGTACCGCGTCCACGCGGTCGAGTCCGGCGCCCAGACGTCGGGGCGCGCACCGTCACGGCGGGCGTCCCAGTTGGGGCTGAGGGAGGCCGCGACGGCGTCGGAGCTCTTCGTCACGACCTCGACCGCGCCGCACCGGCCGTGTACGGACGGCCCCTGGTCGGTCCAGGCCTGGGCCAGCGCCGACAGGACCTTCGACTGGTCCGGCGAGGCGACGATCGTGATCGGCACCTGCTTGCCGGAGCAGGACGGCTTCACGAGCCAGGCGTACCCGGCGGAGACGCCTGTCAGTCCGACGACCGCGACGATGGAGATGATGATCCACGGCGCGATCGCGAGGCGTGTACGGCGGGTGCGTGTGCGCGACCGACCCCGCCGGTGCGACTGCAGGCCCGACCCATGACGACCTCCCGGCATACCGCTCCTCCCACCGCGCCGGGCCGCGACGCCCGGTGTCGGCGGACAGTCTACGGGGCGACCGCTCGCCGAGGGGGGCAGGTTTCCGCAGGTCAAGTACCTCTTGCCCACGGTGACCGCGGTCCGACCGACAGTGGTGGGAGCGGGGTACGGTGCAGCACAGCAACGGGGAGGAAGCCGTCGTGTCGATACATTCGGAGCACCCGTTCGCGACGCCGGAGGCGGAACGGGACCCCGTCCGCCGTCTCCGCGGGCGGCTCACCTCACCCGTCACGGTGTGGACCGCGGGAACGGGCGCCGGGCGGGCGGGTCTGACCGTGTCCTCCACCGTGATCGCCGAGCCGTCGTCGCTGTTCGGGCTGCTCGGACCCGACACCGACCTGTGGGAACGTCTCCAGGAGACCGGTACCGCCGTCGTCACCGTGCTGGGCTGGGAGCACCGCGTCGTGGCGGACGTCTTCGCGGGGCTGCACCCGTCGCCGGGCGGGGTGTTCCGGACCGGCGAGTGGACGGACGGCCCCTGCGGCCCCCTGCTCGCCGGGGCGCTCGCCCACGCGGAGGTGCGGCTCCGCGAGGCCCGCCCCGCCGGCTGGTCCCTGCTCGTGGAGACGGAGATCGGCGACGTCGTCCTGCCCGCCGGGGCGGGGGACCCGCTGCTGTACTTCCGCGGACGGTACGGGCGCCCCGCTCCGCGGCCCGGCGGCTGATCGGGACACTTCTCACAGAGAGTCACGAGAGTTGCACTATCGGTTACTGTGAGGGCGTAGCGGCTCCACGACGGGAGCCGGTGTCGGCAGCCCGGGGGGTGCGAGACCGGTGTCCGTCACGGCGTGGGATCGCGCGTCCCACGGAGCGCCCCTTCCCGACCTCGGGGCGGTCCTGGACAGCCTCCCGGACGCGACGTCGCTGTTCACCGCGGTGCGCGACGCCGGCGGCCGCGCCGTCGACATGACGCTCGCCTACCTGAACGCGGCGGCGCGGACGGCCCTGCCCGACCCGGACGCCGCGCTCGGCCGGCCGTGCGGCGAGCTGTGGCCGGAGATGGTCCGGACCGGTGCACTGGCCGCGTGCCTGCGGGTGCTGGACACCGGACGGGCCGAGGCGGGGGAGTGCCTCTGGACCGGGGACGAGACCTACGGCTGCGCCGGGTACGACTACCACGCGGTCCGTGCCGCGCCCGACACGCTGGTCTGGGTCGTGCGGGACTCCACGGCCCGCATCCGCCGCGCGACCCTGCTCGGCGAGGCGAGCCGCCTCGCGGGCACCACCCTCGAGCCGCAGGAGATCCTCGAGACCATCGCCGGGCTCGTCGTCGCCGAGCTCGCCGACTGGTGCGGCGTCCACGCCGGCGCCGCGTCGCCGGCCCGGGTCGTCCTCGAGTGCTCCGGCGCGCCCGGGGAGGCACCGGACTGCAGCGACCGTCTCGCGGCGAGCGTCCTGCGGGCGGGCCGTCCGGTCCTGTCCCCGGTCGTGCTGCCCGACCGCCGCGGGGACGCCGCCCCGGCGCTCGGCGGGACCCTCGGTGTCCCGCTCGTCTCCCGCGGCCGGACCCTCGGTGTGCTGACGATGGGCCGCTCCGCGGGGAAGGTGCCCTTCGGACCGGCGGACCTGGAGCTCGCGGCCGACCTCGCCTCGCGCGCCGCGATGCTGCTCGACCACGCGCAGCGGTTCCAGCGCGAGCACCGCACCGCCGAGGTGCTCCAGTGCAGCCTCCTGCCGGTCCTCCCGCACCTCGACGAGGCGGAGGTCGCCGCGCGGTACGTCCCGGGCGGCGGGGACGCCCAGGTCGGCGGCGACTGGTACGACGTGATCGACCTCGGCGCCGGCCGGGTGGCGCTGGTCATCGGCGACGTGATGGGCCGCGGCGTCCAGGCGGCCGCGGTGATGGGCCAGCTCCGCGCCGCCGTCCGCGGGTACGCGCAGCTCGAGCTCCCGCCGGGACAGGTGCTCACGCTGCTGGACCGGCTGGTCGACCAGCTCGACGGCAACCAGCTGGTGACCTGCCTGTACGGCGTGTACGACCCCTCGACGCGGGTGTTCGAGGTCGCGAACGCGGGGCACCTCGCGCCGGTGCTCGTCCCGCCCGGCGGTACGGCCCGCGCGCTCGGCGCCCCGCCCGCGCCGCCACTCGGGAGCGGGGTCCCCGAGTACGAGGACCACCGCGGCACGCTGGCGCCGGGGGTGCTGCTGGCGCTGTTCACCGACGGCCTGGTGGAGGTCCGCGGCGCCGACCTCGACGACAGGCTCGCGCAGCTGTGCGGCGTGCTGGGGACCATGGCGGACCGCCCGCTGGAGGAGGTCGCCGACGGCGTGCTGCGCCGCATGGGCCGTTCGCACCGGGCCGACGACGACACGGCGCTGCTCCTGGTGCGGCCGCACGACCGGCCGTGCCGCGGCGTGCCCGGCACGTCGGTCGAGGCCGACCTGCCGGCGGAGCTCACGTCGGTGCGGCGGGCCCGTGACATGGTCCGTGGCGCGGCGGACGCGCTCGGGCTCTCCGAGGAGGGTGTCGACGTCGCGAGCCTCGTCGTGAGCGAGCTCGTGACCAATGCCCTCGTCCACGGCGCCGCGCCGGTCCGTCTCCGCGTCCGGTCCAGCGGCAGCCGGGTCTACCTCGAGGTCGCCGACGCGGCCCGCTACCGCCCGCACCGCAGGATCGCGCGGGTGACCGACGAGAACGGCCGCGGACTCGAGCTGCTCGAGGCCCTGAGCCGCCGGTGGGGTGTGCGCCCGCAGGTCACCGGCAAGGTCGTCTGGGCCCAGCTGGACCTCTGAGCACGCCGCGCCGGCCGGGCCGCCGGGCGGGCGGGACCCCGGCTCAGATCCGGATGCTGGTCACCAGCGCGCGGAGCTGCTCGGCGGTCCGGTTCAGCTCGTGCGCGGCGTCCTGCGCGCTGCGCGCGCCGTCCCGGGTCGTCTGCGCGACGCCCGCGACCTCCTGGATCTGAGCGGCGATCTCCGCGCTGCTCTGGGCGACCTCGCCGGCGCTCGCGCTGATGACGCCGGTCGTCGCGGCCTGCTCCTCGACGGCGGCGGAGATCGTCGTCTGGAACTCCGCGATCCGCGCGATGACCTCCTCGAACGCGGCCATCTTCTCGACCGCGCCGCCGGTGTCCTGCTGGATCGCGGTGATGCGGCGGGTGATGTCCTCGGTCGCGCTCGCGGTGGCCTGGGCCAGCTCCTTCACCTCGTGCGCCACGACGGCGAAGCCCTTGCCGTACTCCCCGGCGCGGGCCGCCTCGATCGTGGCGTTGAGGGCGAGGAGGTTCGTCTGCTCCGCGATGGACGTGATGACCTTGATGACGTTGCCGATCTCCATCGACGAGGTGCCGAGCTGCTGCACCGTCTCGGACGCGTCGCGGGCCGCGGCAGCCGCCTCGGCCGCGACGCCGGAGGCGTGCTCGGCGTTGCGGGCGATCTCCCGGATGCTCGCGCCGAGCTCCTCCGCCGCGCCGGCGACCGTGCCGACGTGCGAGCCGACCTCCGACGTGCTCGCGCCGACCGCGGCGATGCGGGTGGCGGTGGTGTCGGCCGCGGCCGACATGTGGGTGCTGATCTGCTCGAGGGCGTCGCCCGAGGTGCCCACCCGCGCCGCCGCCGCGCGCAGGCCACCCACGGTCTCCGCCATCCACTCGAGCGTGCCGTTGATCGCGACCGCCATCTCGCCGAGCTCGTCGTCGGTGGCCTTGATCTCGAGCCGTCGGGTCAGGTCACCGTTGTGCACGTCCCCGAGGAATGCGGCGGCCTTGCGCAACGGCTTGACGACGCCCTCCTGGGCGGCGAGGGCGAAGGCGATGCCGGGGACGACGAGCAGCGGCGGCAGCCACCAGGCGAGGGTCTGGAGCGAGCCGAGGGCGTGGCCGGCTGCGCCGGCGTGCCCGGCGGCGAGGGCCGCCTGCGCGGCGTGGGTGACGCGGATGACCTGGAGGGCGAGCCCCACGAGGCCGATCACGGGCAGTACCAGGGCGAGACGCAGCTTCATGCGGTTGGACAGCACCGTCGTTCTCCTCTGCACATCGTCGTGACCACCCACATCGGCGCGGCCCCGCCCGGACCCAAGCCGCCGTCCGGGAGAACTTCTCGCCCGGCCGTGGCGACCATCCGGACATCCGCGTCCGGATCGGGCACCCGGGGGCGCTCCGGTGTCCGGCATCCGACACCTGCCTCCGGTTCACGGGGTCGCCGAGCCACTCGCGACCTGCGTACGCTGGTTGCTGCAACCAAGCAGATGGACGTGACGCATGGGTGCTGCGATGGTCGGAGGCATCGGACCGGGCCCGGCCGCTGCCGGTCCCGACGACGCCGTACCCGCGACCCAGGCCGTGCCCGCCACCCTCGTCGTGCCCGCGACCGCCGAACTCGGCCGGGCGCTCACCCAGGTGATGCGCGCCGTCAGCCGCGCGAAGGACCTCGCACGGTCGGACGGCGGGCATCCCGAGACAGCGACGTTCCCGCTGCTGGTGGCCCTCGTCGAGGCGGGGTCCATGCGTGCCAGCGACCTCGCGCAGGCGGTGCTGAGCGACCGTTCCACGGTGAGCCGCCAGGTGGCCCACCTGGTCGAACTCGGATACGTCGAGCGTCGTCCCGACCCGGCGGACCGCCGCGCGTACCACCTGGTCCTCACCGAGGCGGGCGCCCGCGCGTTGGACGCCCACTGCCGTGCCCGCGACGAGCACCTGGCCCGTCTCACCCGGACCTGGCCCGAGGTCGACCGGCGCGCCCTCGCCCGGCTGCTCGAGCGGCTGGCGGGGGAGCTGACCCACGAACTCCGGCAGGGCGACAGCCGTGTCGCGCCGCGCCGCCCGACGCATCCCCAGGAGGGCGCATGACCGCGACGTCCACCCCCGTGGCGGTCGCCAGGCCACCGGAGCCGCCGAGCCGTCCCACGGACGTCGAGCTCAGCCACCGGCAGATCGTGGAGATCCTGTCCGGGCTGATGCTCGGCATGTTCCTCGCCGCACTCGACCAGACGATCGTGGCGACCGCGATCCGCACGATCGGCGACGACCTGCACGGGCTGTCCGTCCAGGCGTGGGTCACGACGGCGTACCTGATCACCGCCACGATCACCACGCCGCTGTACGGCAAGCTGTCCGACATCTACGGGCGCAAGCCGCTCTTCCTCATCGCGATCTCGCTGTTCCTCATCGGCTCGGCCGCCTGCGCGTTCGCCACGTCGATGTACATGCTCGCCGGCTTCCGCGCGGTCCAGGGCATCGGCGCCGGTGGCCTCTTCTCCCTGGCGCTCGCGATCGTCGGCGACATCGTGCCGCCGCGGGAGCGGGCCCGGTACCAGGGCTACTTCCTCGCCGTCTTCGGCACCTCGAGCGTGCTCGGCCCGGTCATCGGCGGCTTCTTCGCCGGCGCGCACAGCATCCTCGGGATCACCGGGTGGCGGTGGGTGTTCCTCGTCAACGTGCCGATCGGCATCGTCGCGCTCGCGGTCGTCGCGAGGGTCCTCAACGTGCCGCACCGCCGGCGCGACCACCGCCTGGACGTCCTCGGCGCGTTCTCGCTCGCGGTCGGACTCGTGCCGCTGCTCACCGTGGCGGAGCAGGGCCGTTCCTGGGGCTGGACCTCGGACCGGTCCGTCGCCTGCTACGCCGTCGGGGTGCTGGGACTGCTCGCGTTCCTCTTCGCGGAGGCGCGTGTCGGCGAGGACGCGCTGATCCCGCTCCGGATGTTCCGCGACAGGACCTTCAGCATCACGTCGGTGGCGGGCATCGTGGTCGGCATGGGCATGTTCGGTGGCATCGCGGCGCTCCCGCTGTACCTCCAGATCGTGCGCGGGGCGACGCCGACCGAGGCGGGGCTCCTGCTGCTCCCGTTCACCGCGGGCATCATGACGGGGTCGATCTTCTCCGGTCAGCTCATCAGCCGGACCGGGCGGTACAAGATGTACCCGATCCTCGGGTCGGCGCTGATGATCGGCGGGATGGTGCTGCTGAGCCGGGTCGGTGTCGACACGCCGTTCTGGCGCACCAGCGTCTACATGGCCGTCTTCGGCTTCGGCCTCGGCAACGTCATGCAGCCCATCACGCTCGCGATGCAGAACGCGATGCCGCGCGACATGGGCGTCGCCACCGCCGCGGCGACGTTCTTCCGGCAGATGGGCGGCACGCTGGGGACCGCGGTGTTCCTGTCGGTACTGTTCACGACGGCGGGGGACCGCATCGGGAACGCGTTCCGCGACGCGTCCCGCAGCCCGCAGTTCCAGAGTGCCGTGAGCGACCCGCAGGTCGCCGCCAACCCGGCGAACGCACCCGTCCTCAGCGCGCTGCACGGCGGCGGGGCGGTAAGGGGGTCCACATTGGACGACACCTCGTTCCTGCGCCGGATGGACCCGGCGCTGGCCCGGCCGTTCAAGGTCGGGTTCTCCGACTCGATGGACCTCGTGTTCATGCTCGCGGCCGGCGTGCTGGTGATCGCGTTCCTCGTGCTGCTGTTCCTGCCGGCGCTGCCGCTGCGCACGAAGTCCGGGATCGCGTCGGAGGGGCCCGCGTCGCCGCTGGGGGAGCGGCCCCCGGTCGACCCGGGCGGCCACTCGGACCTCGAGCCGGGCCCGCCCGAGGAGGTGCCGGAGCCGGCCGGTCCGCCCGGGCCGCCGGACCACGGTGGCGACCGCGACGGCGTCGCGCCGCTGTCCAACAGCGCCGTGCTCACCGGCGAGGTCGAGGGGCCGGACGGGAGGCCGCTCGTCGGGGCGGCGCTCACCGTGACGGACCTCTTCGGGCACCAGCTCGCGCGGGCGCTGTCCGCCCCGGACGGCCGGTACCGGCTGGAGCTGCCCACCGGCGGCACGTACCTGCTCATCTGCTCGGCCGAGAACCATCAGCCGGTCGCCTCGCTCGTCGCCGTGGCGACGGGGGAGGTGCGCCGCGACGTGACGCTCGTCGGCGCGAGCACCCTCGGGGGCCGCGTCATGCGTCAGTCCGGTGACGCGGCCAGCGGCGCGACGGTGACCCTCACGGACGCGCGCGGCGAGGTGGTCGGTGCCGCCGTCGCGGGGCCCGACGGGGAGTACGTGCTCGCCGACCTGAACCCGGGGGACTACACGCTCACGGCCACGGCCCTCGGCGCGCGGCCGGTCGCCCAGGCGGTGTCGCTCGACGGCAGCGGCGGGCGCCGGTACGACGTGGTGCTCGCCTCGAACGGCGCGCTCGCGGGCACGGTGCTGTCCGCGACGTCGGGCTCGCCGGTGCGCGAGGCCTCGGTCGCCCTGGTGGACGAGTTCGGCAACGTCGCCGCGTGGACGCTCACCGGCGAGGACGGGTGGTACGACTTCCGCGACCTGCCGCCGGGGAGCTACACGCTGACCGCCAGCGGGTACGCGCCGGTGGCCACCCGCGTCGAGCTCGCGGGGGACCGGACCGACCACCAGGACGTCGTGCTCGGTGCCGTGGACGGTGTCACGCGGCTCGATCCCGTCGACGGCATACCCACCCCAGCGGTGGGGCGGGAGGGCTGACGGCCGTGGCGCCGCTGCTCTTCCGACGGTCCCGCCGCCGCCGCGCTGACGCTGCCGCGGACCGCGGCCGCACGGTCGGCCCCGCGGACGGCGGCCGCACGGTCGGCCCCGCGGTGATCACCGACGTCGCCCGCGTGGTGCCGGACGTGGTGCCGGACGCGGTCCCCGACCCGCCGGTCCCGGAGGCGCCCTTCCCGGCCGCCGACCGGTCGGCCGTGGTACCGCCGACCGTCCCGGTACCCGCCGCCCCGGTACCCGCGGCCCGGGAGCCGGTCACGGTGTCCGGTCCCGCGGTCCGGGGCCGGATCGCGACGTCGGACGGCTGGCCGGTTCCCGGCGGCACCGTGACGGTGGTCGCCCACGGGGGCCGGCAGCTGGGGCGGGGGGCCGCCGACGACGCCGGGGACTTCGCCGTACCCGTGGCGGCGACCGGCGGCGTGGTGACGGTGATCCTGTCCGCGGCGGGCGCGGACCCGGTGGCGCGCGCGGTGACCGTCGGGCCCGACGGGCAGGGCGACGTGGGGCTGGTCGTGCTCGGCAGTGCGGCGCGGACCGCGCTGCCCGCGCCCGGTCTCTGGACGATCGACCCGATGCACTCGACGCTCCGGGCCACCGCCCGGCACCTGGGGCTGGCCCGGGTGGAGGGCCGGTTCACCGCGTTCTCCGGGGACGTCCGCGTGGCCGACCCGATCGAGGAGTCCGCGGTACAGGTGACGATCACCGCGGCGAGCATCGACACCGGGACCGGCGACCGTGACACGCACCTGCGGTCGCCCGACTTCCTGGACGTGGAGCGGTTCCCGTTCCTCCGGTATCGCAGCACCGGGCTCACGCACATCGCGGGGGAGCGGTGGCGGGTCGACGGGGTGCTCACGATCCGCGACATCGCCCGGGAGGTCCCGCTGGACCTCACCTACCTCGGCAGCGGCCCGGACCCGTGGGGCGGGACCCGGGCAGCGTTCACGGCGCGGACCCAGCTGGCGCTGCGGGACTACGCGATCCACTGGAACATGGCCCTGCCCGACGGGCTCACCGTGGTCGGGCCGACGCTGCGGATCGAGCTCGACGTGGAGGCAGTCCGGGTCGACGCTCACGGAGAGTGATCACGCGGGATGGCCCGGCTCGAGGTTGCGCACGGCGGAGAACGCCAGCGCGGGACCGCGGCCCGGGCCCTCGACCTCCACGGGGTCCAGCACGAAGCCCACGTGGTCGCCCAGGTCCACGCGGCCGACGACGTCACCGACGACGTGTCCCGGGGCGTCGGTGAGCAGCGGCACGCCGCCGGGCCCGGGACGCCAGGAGCACCGGGCGAACTTGTCGAGCTCGTCGCCGGTGGTGGACCCGAACAGTTCCGCCAGGTCGTGCTGCGCCGGGCCGAGCCGGTGGACGGCGAGGGCGGGCGCGGTCCGGGCGAGCCGGTAGGTGTGGTTCGCCTTGGACAGGCAGACGAGCAGCCGCGGCGGGTCGATGCTGCACTGCGTCGCGAAGCCGATCAGGCACCCGGCCCGGGCGCCGTCGTCCGTGGCGACGGTGACGACGAACACCGGGTAGTCGAGCCCCGCGACGAACGGGTCCATGCTCATCGGTCCTCCAGCGGCGCGTGGGACCGGTGGAGTGTAGGTCGCGGAGGCCGGTCCGGCCCGGCGGCCGGGGGAAGGCCCCCGGGGTCGTCTACTTGACATAATGTATCTTATCGGCGCGGAACCGAGGGGAGGTGACGTAGATGCGACTCGGCGTTGGCGGCGTTCGTGCAGGTGATCCGGCAGGGGTATCACGATCGCCTCGGAACACGGCGCCGCGAGGTCCTCGGGCGGCTTCGAGCCCTGCGCCGATCCGACGTCGGGCGCTCAGCGCGTGGTCTCGTACCTGGTCAGGACCACGCCGCCGGGAAACGCCCGGGTCTCCACCAGGTTCAGGTTCACCCAGTTGTCCAGGGCCGTGAAGAACGGCGTGCCGCTGCCCACCAAGACCGGTGCGGTGACCAACACGTACTCGTCGATCAGCCCGGCCCGCATGGCCGCCGCGGCGAGTGTGGCGCCGCCGATGTCCATGGGGCCGCCGTCCTCGGCCTTGAGCCGGGTGATCTCGGGAACCGGGTCGCCGGCGACCAGGCGGGCGTTCCCGTCGACCGCGCTGATCGTCGAGGAGAACACCACCTTCGGCATGTCCCGCCAGCGGCGGGCGAACTCGAGCTCATCGTCTCCCACAGTTTGCGCCCGTACAACGCCGTGCCTGTCGCCCCCACCCGGTCGGACCACCACTGGAACAGCTCGTCGCTCGGCGCGCTCCACCCGAGGTCGTCGCCGGGCGCGGCGATGTAGCCGTCCAGGCTCACGTTCATGCCGAAGGTCAGGTTCCGCATGGCGTCGACCTTCCGTGAGTCGGTATGGCGCTAAGACCAGCACGGCACCGAAAAGTCATCGGGCCGCCCCGAAGGCAGATCGACCAACGGTGGGCTCAACCGACGGCCGGATCGACCGGGACTGCGGAGGGTCATCAGGCGGTGCCGCGCACCCGCGCTA
>DASWRY010000002.1:0-11781 GCA_036402915.1 Mycobacteriales bacterium | reverse complement strand
CCAGGGGGTGATTGGTCTCGACTTCGGTCGTCGAGTCAGGGGAAGCGTGCCGAGGAAGCCGACGATGAGCTCGTTAACCACCCGTCGGAAACCAATAAGCGCCGACACCAGTCAGCGCGACCTTGCTCTCGCTGCCTAAGTAGCGGAGTAGGTCTGTCAGCCCGGGAGTGCCTTCGGCCCGGATCCTGGCATCGACAAGAGGGCTCACCTCCCTCCCCGGCCACGGGGGAGGAAGGGACAACTCACAGTGGCTGGGCCTGTCGCACCGGCTTGTTCGCGTGACCGGTGAGGCCGAGTAGGGACGAAGCGAACTGCGCACGGAGAAGCCCTGGCAAGCCGTCGAAGGACGCGGGTTCGATTCCCGCCACCTCCACCACCACCCGGCCCGCTGCCCGGTCCCCACCAGGGGGCCGGGCAGCGGTCTTTCCGGGTACGTCCGACGATGGGTGCCGAACCCGGCGGCGAGGGCCGGCACCGCGCCCGGTATCCGCACCGGGGCGGGAGCTGCTCGGCCGTCCCCTGACCGGGTCCCCCGTGTGTCTCAGCCCTGGTTCTCGCTCAGGTCCTCACGAGCGGCCCGGTCGAGCGTGGCCGCCCAGCTGGCGAGGAGGTTCAGCCCGTCCGCCGAGGCGGAGCCGGGTACGGCGGTGTACACGAGCATCGTCAGGCCGGTGTCGGCGGGCAGTTCCAGGGTGTCGAACATGAGCTCGAGGCGGCCGACGACCGGGTGGTTGATCAGCTTGTTCCCGGTGCGGTGCAGGTGGACGTTGTGCGCGGCCCAGCGGGTGCGGAAGTCCTCGCTGCGCGTGGAGAGCTCGCCGACGAGGTCGGTCAGGGACCTGTCGTACGGGTTCCGTCCGGCCTCGGCGCGGAGGATGCCGACGGTGTCGTTCGCGGCGCGCTCCCAGTCGATCCAGAAGTCGCGGGCGCGCGGGTCGAGGAACGCGAAACGGGCGTGGTTGGCCGGCCGGACCGGGTCGCGGTAGAGCTCGGAGTAGAGGGCACGGCCGAGCGCGTTCGTCGCGAGGATGTCCAGGCGGCCGTTGCGCACGACGGCCGGGGCGCCGGTCATGGCGTCGAGCATCGCCTGCACGCTGCGGCGCACCTGCGGCTGGGGGGTGCGCCTCCGTGCCCGGGCCGGTGCGGTGCCGGCGGCGCGGGCGAGGTCGAACAGGTGGTCCCGTTCGGCCTCGTCGAGCTGCAGCGCACGGGTGAGCGCCTCGAGCACGCTCTCGGACACGCCGGTGAGGTTTCCCCGCTCCACCCGGGTGTAGTAGTCGACCGAGACCCCGGCGAGCAGTGCGACCTCCTCGCGACGGAGTCCGGGCACCCGTCGGTGGCCGCCGAAGACCGGCAGCCCGGCCTCCTCCGGTGTGATCCTGGCCCGCCGGGAGGCCAGGAAGTCGCGCACTTCGCTGCGGTTGTCCACGACATCGAGATTAGGTCAGCCCGGATCCGGCAGGGGGGCCCTGTCGGTACCTGGAACGACAGGCACTGCCACACCGGCCCGGTACCGGGTTCTCTGGATGTCGGAAGACCGCCGGACACCACAGGAACGGGACGGATCTCATGCGAGCAACACTCATGTACGGCGCCGGTGACGTGCGGGTCGAGGACGTGCCCGACGCGCGGCCGGAGCACCCCACCGACGCCGTGGTGCGGGTGCTGCGCACGTGCGTCTGCGGCAGCGACCTGCACCCGTACCGCGGGATGCCGGGGTCTGGGCACGGCACGCCGATGGGCCACGAGTTCGTCGGCGTCGTCGAGGAGGTCGGCTCGGCGGTCACGACGCTGACGCGGGGCGACGTCGTCATCGCGCCGTTCGCGTACTCGGACAACACCTGCGAGTTCTGCCGCGAGGGGCTGCAGACCTCCTGCGTGCAGGGCGGGTTCTGGGCGGTGGGCGGGGTCGGCGGCGCGCAGGCCGAGGCCGTGCGCGTGCCGCTGGCCGACGGCACCCTCGTCAAGGCCCCGGTCGGCGAGGACTCCGCCCTCCTGCCGTCGCTGCTGACCCTGTCCGACGTGTTCCTCACCGGACACCACTGCGCGGTCAAGGCCCGGGTGAGCCCCCGGACCACGGTGACGGTCATCGGCGACGGCGCGGTCGGGCTGTCGGCCGTGCTGGCCGCCGAGCGGCTCGGCGCCGAGCGGATCATCCTGATGGGGCGCCACGAGGACCGTACCGACCTCGGCCGGGAATTCGGCGCCACCGACGTCGTCGCCGAGCGCGGCGAGGAGGGCATCGAGCGGGTGCGTCAGCTCACCGGCGGTACCGGTACGCACACGGTGCTCGAGGCGGTCGGCCACAGGGACGCCTACGAGATGGCGGTCGGCGTGGTGCGCGCGGGTGGCGTGATCAGCCGGGTCGGCGTGCCGCAGTACGACGAGGCGCCGATCGGCTTCGGCAGCCTGTTCGGGCGCAACATCACGCTCACCGGTGGTCCCGCCCCGGTTCGCGCGTACATCGAGGAGCTGCTGCCCGACGTGCTCGAGGGCAAGATCGAGCCGGGCCGGGTGTTCGACCGGACCGAGGGCCTCGACGGCGTGCCGGACGCGTACCGCGCGATGGACGCCCGCGAGGCGCTGAAGGTCCTCGTCCGTCCCTGAATCCAGGCCACGACCGGCAGAACGGGAGTCCACAGTGGAGTACACGCGTCTGGGCAGCTCGGGGCTGAAGGTCAGCCGAATCGCCCTGGGGTGCATGAGCTTCGGAGACACATCCCGCGGATTCAACGAGTGGGCGCTCGACGACGAGGCCGCCGAGCCGATCTTCCGGCAGGCCCTCGACCTGGGCATCACCTTCTGGGACACGGCCAACGCGTACGGCTACGGCACGTCCGAGGAGATCGTCGGGCGGGCCGTGAAGAAGTACACGCGGCGCGAGGACGTCCTCCTGGCCACGAAGGTCTACTTCCCGATGCACCAGGGTCCCGGCGGGTCGGGGCTGTCCCGCAAGGCGATCATGGAGCAGATCGACGCGTCGCTGACGCGGCTGGGCACCGACTACGTGGACCTGTACCAGATCCACCGCTTCGACCCGGACACGCCGGTCGAGGAGACGATGGAGGCCCTGCACGACGTGGTGAAGGCGGGCAAGGTGCGCTACCTCGGCGCCTCGTCCATGTGGGCCTGGCAGTTCTCGAAGATGCAGTACACCGCGGACCTGCACGGGTGGACGCGGTTCATCTCGATGCAGGACCAGTACAGCCTGATGCAGCGGGAAGAGGAGCGGGAGATGTTCGGCCTGCTCGCCGACCAGGGAGTGAGCAGCATCCCGTGGAGCCCGCTGGCGAAGGGCCGGCTCGCCCGGCCGTTCGGCGAGCAGACGAAGCGCTCGGGCACGGATCCGATCGGCCGCCGGTTCTTCGGCGACGGTGACCGGCCGATCATCGAGGCCGTGCAGCGGGTCGCCGAGGCCCGGGGCGTCCCGATGGCGCAGGTGGCCCTGGCGTGGGTGCTGCGGAACCCCGTCGTGGCCGCACCGATCGTGGGCGCGACCAAGCCGCACCACCTCGCCGATGCCGTCGCCGCGCTGGACGTACACCTCACCGACGAGGAGATCCGGGTCCTCGAGGAGCCCTACACGCTGCGGCAGCCGACCGGGTTCTGACCGCTCGGACCCACAGGTGGTCCCGAAGAAGGTCTTCGGCGGCTGACGCCGCCGTACACAGGAGGAGGAGACGAGAGTGGAGATCCTGGCCGAGCAGCCGAGCACGAAGGGCCCGGCGGAGATGTTCACCGGGGACGTCTGGTTCGACGTCATCGCGAAGGGCGAGGAGCCCTCGCGGATGCGGGTCAACATGGTGCGGTTCGCGCCCGGTGCCCGCACCGCCTGGCACTGCCACGCCGTCGGCCAGACGCTGCACGTCACCGAGGGCGTCGGGCTCGTGCAGTCCCGCGGCGGCGAGGTCGTCGTCATGCGCCCCGGCGACACCGTCTACACGCCCCCGGGAGAGTGGCACTGGCACGGCGCCGACCCCGACCACTTCATGTGCCACCTCGCCATGTGGGAGGGCCCTGGGGACGGTCAGGGCCCGGAGTCCGAGTGGGGCGACCTGGTCACCGACGAGGAGTACAACGCCCGCTGACCCGCCGTGACCACAGACGGGGAGCCCCGAGCGCCGCGCTCCGGGGCTCCCGGTCTGCCGGGCTCGCCGGTCTGCCGGGCTCGCCGGTCTGCCGGTCTGCCGGTCTCGCCGGTCTGCCGGGCTCGCCGACCTGGGGCCGGCGCCCTCACGCCGCGAGCAGCCTGTCGACGGCCTCCTGCTCGAAGGCCTCCGGCGGTGCGAGGTCCGGGCCCACGAGCAGTGGCCAGACCGCCAGCCAGCTCTGCCGGTCCCCGGTCCGGCGCGCGAGGGCGGCCGCCCGCCGCCGCCGTGCCTCCGGGGTGAACGTCGCCCGCAGCCGGGTCTCCGCGTCCGCCGTCACCCGGAGGCGCCGCATCCGCTCCGCTCGCTCCGCCGCGTACGGGGCGAACACCTCCGCGTCCCAGCCGGGGTTGTCGAGCAGCGCGGCCGCGACGAGCCGCACGTCCCGCACCGCGACGCTGAGCCCGAGGCCGATCACCGGGTCGCCGTAGCCGGCGGCGTCGCCGACCAGGACCACGCCGGGCACGTACGGGCGGTCGGTCCAGGTGTCCTCGAACGGGTACGACGCGCACGGCCCGTGCGCCGTCACGTGCCGGAACATCTCCGGCTCGGGCAGGCAGCCGAGCGTCGCGAACCGCTCGAGGAACCGTGCGCCACCGGACGCTCCGGCGAACCGGCCCGGGTCCGCGCGGTCCCAGCAGAGGTACAGCCGGACGCGGCCGTCGCGCCGGGGGAAGAGGAGGTAGTGGACGTCGGCGCAGGTACCGATCGCCTGCATGCCCTCCGGCCACCCGTGGAGGCCCTCGACCAGCAGGCCCGCCGCGGCGGTGCGGTACCCACCGTGGCGGAGCGCGATGCCGAGCTGCCGTCGAACGGTGGACCCGCGGCCGTCGGCGCCGACGACCAGCCGCGGACGGACCTCGTGTGCCGTGCCGCCGTGGACGAAGCCGACCCGTGGCCGGTCGCCGGCGTGGACCTCCACGCCCGTGACGCCCCGGAGCATCCGCGCGCCCGCGGCGACGGCCGCGTCGGCGAGGACCTGGCACGTCGCCGGATGGCCGAGGGCGAGGCCGCCCGGCACGCCGGGGATCACGGCGGACAGGTCGACCGCCTGCCGCTCCGCCACGTCGGGCGGGGTGAGCTCGTCGTAGGCGCAGGAGGAGGTGGTGAGCGCGCAGTCCCCCTGCCGCACCACGTCCAGCAGGCCGGCGTCTTCCAGCTCCCGGTACCCCCACGGCGGCATGAACTCACCGCGCACGCGGTCCCGGTACCGCTCCGCCCGTTCCAGCACCGTGACGTCGACGCCGGCGCGGCTCAGCAGGATCGCGAGCGCGCCGCCCGCGACACCGCCCCCGACGATCACGACATCGGCCTGCACCACGCCAGCATGGCCGCCCGGCGGACGCGGCGACACCGTTCTGTCCGGCCGTGGACAGATCCGGCGGGGGACAGATCCGGCGGGGGACAGAGAGGAATCCGCGCCGACCTGGCAAGGTGACCGCGTGACACGTGCCCCCTTCGTCGTCGTCGGCCTGGACAACGGCGGTACCAGCAACAACGCGACCGTGCTCGACTCCTCGGGACGGTTCCGGGTGGACGGGCTGGTGGAGACGCCCAGCCGTGTCGGCGAGGGGCCGGAGATCGCCGTGGAGGCGCTCGCCACGGCGCTGGACCACGTGCTCGGGGTGGCGGGGATCGACGGCCGGTCCGAGGTCCGGGTCGTCGGCCTCGACACGCCCGGCCCGGCGAGCGCAGACGGGGTCATCTCGTCCCGGGGAGCCACGAACTTCTCGCAGCCCGCGTGGCACGGCTTCGACATCCGCGGCGCGCTCGAGGACCGGCTGGGCGTTCCGGTCGTCTACAACAACGACGGGAACGCCGCCGCGCTGTACGCGCACCACGTGTACTTCGGCCCGGACGCGTCCCGGCGCTCGTCGGTGTCCGCGATCGTCGGCACCGGCCTCGGCGGCGGCATCGTGCAGGACGGCCACGTGGTGGGCGGCGCGGCCGGCATGGCGGGGGAGCTGGGGCACGTGCACATCCCGATGAGCGGACTGCTGGCGGAGGGCCAGCCGGTGCCCGCGTGCAACTGCGGGTTCAGCGGGGACGTCGAGAGCGTGGCGTCGCTGACCGGGATCGCGAAGAACCTGCTGCCGTACTGGCTCACGCGGTACCCCGGCCACGCGCTCGCGGGGGTGCCGGACGCGGCCCGCCGGGTCCGGGCGTACGGCGAGCAGGGCGACCCGCTGGCGATCGCGGTCTTCGAGCAGCAGGCGATGGCCCTGGGGCGGCTGTTCACGATCGCCGCGAACTTCACCGACCCGCACGCGTACTTCGTGGGCGGCGGTGTCGTGGAGACCGCGCCGCACTTCCGGGAGTGGTTCCTCGCCGAGGTGCGCAAGCACACCGCACTGCGCGCCGAGCAGGAGCGGCTCGCGACGTTCGCGCTGGTCCCGGACCTGGACATGGCCGGGGCGCGCGGTGCGGCGATCGCCGCCCTCGGGACCCTCCGTGAGGGGTGAGGCACGGCTCGCCGGTTATGCTCGCGCGGTGACCCCGCCGACCGGCCCGTACACCTATCTCGTCGTCGACGGCGAGAACATCGACGCCACGCTCGGCGGCAACGTCCTCGGCCGCCGGCCGCAGCCGGACGAGCGGCCGCGGTGGGAGCGCATCCGCGAGTTCGCCGAGCGGACCTGGGGCCAGCCCGTCAAGGGCCTGTTCTTCCTCAACGCGAGCTCCGGCCAGCTGCCGATGTCGTTCGTCTCGGCCCTGCTCGCGATGGGGTACCGCCCGATCCCGCTGTCCGGGTCCTCGACCGAGAAGGTCGTCGACATGGGTATCCAGCGCACCCTCGAGGCGCTGAAGGACCGCCAGGGGGACGTGCTCCTGGCGAGCCACGACGGGGACTTCCTCGACTCGATGTCCGCCCTGATCGACGGGGAGCGGCGGGTCGGCCTGCTCGGCTTCCGGGAGTTCGTGAACACCGGCTTCGCGGACCTGGTGGCCCGCGGGATGACGGTGTTCGACATGGAGGACGACGTCCGGGCGTTCAACGAGGTGCTCCCGCGCGTGCGGATCATCCCGATCGAGGACTTCGACCCGCTGCGGTACCTGTAGGTGCCCGGCACCCTGCTCGCCGTGGACGGCAACTCGCTGGTCCACCGGGCGTTCCACGCGCTGGCCGGGAGCAACCTCCGCACGGCGGACGCGCGCCCCGTCTGGGCGGTCAAGGGGTTCTGCTCGCAGGTGTTCGGCGCGCTGGAGCGGGTCGGGGCCGGGGCGCTCGTCGTCGGGTTCGACGACCGTACGGCGAGCGTGCGCAAGGACCGCTGGCCGCACTACAAGGCCACCCGCAAGCCGAAGCCGCCGGAGCTCGGCGACCAGCTCGGGCTCACCGTGGACCTGCTGCGGGCGGCGGGCGTGCACGTGGTGGTCCCCGACGGCCTCGAGGCGGACGACGTCCTCGCGTCCGCCGCCCGTACCGCGGCCGACGCCGGCTGGCAGACCGTCGTCCTCACCAGCGACCGGGACTCGTTCGCGCTGATCGACGCCTCGACGTCGGTGCTGCGGCTGATCAACGGCGGCGTCTCCGCCTCGCCGATGCTGACCCCGGACCGCCTGGTGACACTGTGCGGTGTACGGCCGGAGCAGTACCGTGAGTACGCGGCGCTGCGCGGCGACACCTCCGACAACCTCACCGGCGTGATGGGCATCGGCGAGAAGACGGCAGCCCGGCTGCTGGCCGAGTTCGGTACGGTGCAGGCGGCGTTCGACGACGTGGACGCGGGTGGTGCCGCCGTGGCGGCCGTGCTGGGCCGTGCCTGCGTCGGGAAGCTGCAGGGCCAGGACAACCGGGCGGCGTTCGCCCGCAACGTCGAGATCATGACGATGCGTGCCGACCTCGCGCTCGGGCTGGACCTCGCGGGCGGCGGGGCGGGGTGCCTTCCGCTGGAGGCGGCGCGGGTGGGGGACGCGCTCGCGTCGCTCGAGCTGCACACGCTCCGCACCACGGCGCTCCGCGTGCTGACGGACGAGCCCCTGCCCGAGGCGCCGGTGCGGATCTCCGCGGCGGTACCGGTGGCCGCCGGGCCCACGTGGACCAACGACACACTGTTCTGAGGAGGACGCGATGACGCAGGAGAACCCCGACGACGAGACGCGCCGGAAGTTCCGGGAGGCGCTCGAGCGAAAGAAGTCCTCCGGCGGGACGCACGCCGGCCCGCAGGCGGGCACGACCCCCACCATGAAGGGGACGAACGACGCGCGCCGCCGCGAGTTCCGGCGCAAGAGCGGCTGAGCAGGGCGGCCCGGCCGCGCCGTCGGACGCGGCCGGGCTCAGCTCGCGAGCAGCGGCCCGGTCCGGTGCGTCCGCAGGCGCGACACGATCGCGCGGACCTCGCGCGTCTCCTCGGGGGCGTAGCGGTCGATCATCGTGTCCAGCTCCAGCCGCTCGGCCGGGGTGGTGTACGTGGCCAGCTCGCGCTCGAGCCGGCGGCGGTCGAGCCGCTCGGCCCGGCGCGCCGACACGGCGTCGCGCAGCAGGGTGACGGTCCTCATGGGATGCCCTCCGTTCGGTGGTCGGCCCGGGTGCGGGCCTCACCCAGTACACGGCAACCGCAGCGGAATCGATACAGAACAGAGCTGTGACCTCCGTTGCGGGACCTGTGTCACATCGGCGTCCGTGGGTCAGTGCACCGCGGCTCCGGCCGCCGTGACCAGCGCGACCGCCTGGTCCACGACCGCCCTGCGGTCGGCCTCGAAGGCCGGGTCGGTGAGCGCGTTCGCCTCCGCCGGGTACACCAGCGCGGAGATGTGCAGGTGCCCGCCGGGGAAGTCCCGCAGCCCGAACCCGAGCCGAAGCCGGTTGGACCGGTACATGCTCTCGTTGGACAGGTAGCTGCCGCCCGGGCCCGACGCGGCCGTGGAGCCCGGGGTGGGATCGGGCCGGCACCGGACCGCCGCCGGGTCGGGGAACGTCCCGGCGGGCCACTCGCAGATCCCGTCGTGGAGGACGACCGGCCACGGCCCGGTCCCCGCCGCGATCATCGCGCGGTACGGCAGGGTCGTGTGGATCCAGTCGGGCGAGTCCGCGGGCTGCGGCCAGTGGGACGGCCGGGAGATCGCGCCGAACAGCATGGCGCGGTTGTTGTCCGGCGCGCCGCCGCGGGCGTTCGCCGCCCACTTCTCGATGTCCGTGCGCCCGCGTGAGGTCTGGCTGATCGTCATGATCAGGTCGGCCCGGTTCGGGCCCGGGGCCAGCACCGGCCCGAACGAGTCCTCCACGATCCCCTGGTCGAAGTCGGTCCAGTTCACCGGGAACACGACGGCCTGCACGGTCACCGGCCCGTGCGGGGTCGGCAGCGTGCGGCCGTCGAGCTGGAGCGCGGTCGCGCCGGACGGGTTGGAGTTCCGGAGGCTCGCGTCGAGGCTGTACGTGTCGAAGCCGCTGATCATCACGCGCTCCGCGCCCGGGACCGCCGGCCAGCGCACCGAGGAGATGCCGCGGGAGGCGCGGTCGAGGATCCGGACGAGTGCGTTCCGCTGCGTCGGGGTCACCGGGAACGGCGCCGCCCACCGGCGCAGGGCGCGGGTCATGGAGAGCCGGGCCCAGTACAACGGCCTGTCGTCGTACCGGTCGATCGTGCCGAGCCGCCGGATCCCCTGGGCCCGGGCCACCGCGGTGTCCCACAGTCGCTGCCCGTTCGTGCTCGCGACCCGCCGCGCGGCCTCGGCGCTCGTCGCCGCGCACAGCTCACCGGTGAAGTCGCGCACGAGCCCGTCGAACCCCGCCGCCGCGACGAACCGCTCCGCGGCCGGTGCGCCCCCGCCGGGCAGGGGGAGGCCCAGGCGCTGCTCCTCGACCTGGAGCGGCGCGTCGACGGTGAGACAGGAGGCGGCCGGGGATTCCCCGGCGTGCGCACCCGCGAGGGAGACGGAGAGGAGCGCGACCGCGAGGGCCGTCGCGGCCGCGGCACGCAGCGTGCCGCGCCGGGGCAACCGTGTCATGGGACCTCCGGGAGCCGGTGCCGGGGCGCCCGGTCCGGGTGGTGCCCGGCATGTCCTCGAGATGGGAGCGGCAGCCTAGGGGGTCGTCCGGTGGCCCGGCAATCGCCGCGGGGGAGGGCGGACACGGGCCGGGCCGGTTGCGTCGTCGCAACCGGCCCGGTCGTGAGCGGCGGCCTGGCGCTCCGCCGCTCGCCGTCCGTGGGATCCGTCCCGCAGGGCGCCGGCGGCTTTCGGTCGCGGCGTGTGCAGCGGTCAGCGAAAGGGGTCGGGTGACCGGGTCAACGCGCGAGTGCTCCGCGCCTGCGGTCGGGTCCCACGGCCGTGTGCGGGTCACCTCAGGGAGCGTGCTCCTTGGTGGGACGCCGTGACTTCGACAAGTTCGCCCTCCTCACCGCTCGCGCAATTCGGACAGCACGGACGTTACTCGGTGTAGATCACTTGTCAACCCTTGGTGATCTCGGGCTGCGGCAGAGCGGGAACGCTGGTTGTCTGTGGCCATGCCGCGGGTCGTCGTGACCACCACCGGTGGCACCATCGCGAGCCGCACCGGGCCCGACGGCGCCCGCGTCGCCGGTGCGTCCGGCGAGGAGCTGCTCGCCGGTGTGCCGCTCGGCCGCGGGGTCGAGGTCGAGGTCCGGGACGTGCTCGGCGTCAACAGCTACGCCATGACCGTGTCCCAGATGTGGACCGTCGTCTCGGCCGTCGCGGACGCGCTGGCAGACCCGGACGTGGCGGGCGTCGTGGTCACGCACGGGACCGACACGATGGAGGAGACGGCGTTCCTCGTGGACCTGTTCCACGGCGACCCCCGGCCGGTCGTGTTCACCGGTGCGCAGCGTCCGGTCGACAGCCCCCACGGCGACGGGCCGGCGAACCTCCGCGACGCGATCCTCGCGGCCGCCGATCCGGCGACGACCGGGCTCGGGGTGCTGATCGTGTTCGACGGCGTGCTGCTGCCGGCGCGCGGGACGCTGAAGGTGGAGACGCTCGCGTCGGCCGCGTTCGCGGCGCCGCAGACCGGGCCCCTGGGCCGGGTCGCGGAGGGGGTGGTGACCGTACTGTCCACAGTGCACCGTCCACACCCACTGCCGCGACGGCAGCTCCGGGAGGTACGAGTGGACACCGTGGCGCTCTATCCGGGCGCCGACGCGACGGCCCTGCACGCCCACGTCGCCGCCGGCGCGACCGGGCTCGTGCTGGAGGCCACCGGGCTCGGCAACTCGAACCCGGGCGTGGTGGCCGCGGTGTCCGCCCTCACCGACGGCGGCATCACCGTGGTGCTCTCCACTCGTGTCCAGCGTGGACCGGTACTCGGGCTGTACGGCAACGGCGGCGGCCACGACCTGGTCGCGGCCGGTGCGCTCCCCGCGGGTGTCCTGCGGCCGAGTCAGGCCCGGGTGCTGCTCCTCGCCCTCCTCTCGGTCGGTGCCACGCCGGACGAGATCCACTGCGCGTTCCGACCGGGAGGCCGGTGACCATGCCCGAGGAGATCCTCTGTGCCTTCGGCGTCGACGTGGACGCCGTGGCCGGGTGGCTCGGCTCCTACGGCGGTGAGGACTCGCCCGACGACATCTCGCGCGGCATGTTCGCCGGCGAGGTCGGCACCCCCCGGATCCTCGAGCTGTTCCGGCGTCACAACCTGACCCAGACGTTCTTCTGGCCGGGTCACTCGATCGAGACGTTC
>DASWRY010000001.1:0-2529 GCA_036402915.1 Mycobacteriales bacterium | reverse complement strand
GGCGACTGGCACACCCACGTCAGCCTGCAGGGACGGGTGACGCAGATCGAGGACGACCCGGACCTGTCCGGCATCGACCGGCTGTCCCGCCACTACACCGGAAACGACTACCCCCAGCGGGACCGCAAGCGCGTCAACGCGTGGATCGACGTGGACCGGTGGCACGGGTGGGGTTCCGCGCCGCGCAACGCGGCCGACGTCTCCTGACCGAGCAGGGCAGGCGGTCCGCGTGACCCTGGTGCTCCGGGGGGACGGCCTCGTCCTTCGCGAGTGGACGGACGCCGACGTGCCGGCGATGGTGCGGCTGTTCGACGAGCCGTCGATCGACGAGTGGACTCCGCTGGAGGCACCGTTCGATGTGGACGCGGCCACGCGGTACGTCGCGCGCGCCCGGGCCCTGAGGGCGGGCGGGGCGGGCGTGCAGCTGGCCATCACCACCGACGGCGTGACCCCGCTGGGCGAGGTTCTCCTGTTCCCCCGCGAGGAGACGGCGGAACTCGGCTACGCCGTGGGTTTGGACCACCGTGGCGCCCGGCTCGCGACGCGCGGGCTGCGGCTGCTGCTGGCCCACGCCGGCGAGGTGCACGGGTCGCGGCGGTTCGTGCTGCGGATCGCGCCGGGCAACGTCGCCAGTCAGCGGGTCGCGACGGCGTGCGGCTTCCGGCTCACCGGCGAACCGCTCGTCCGGCGTGACCTGAAGGGCCGGCGGACCGAGCTCGCCACCTGGGAGTACCGCGCCTGACGCCGCTCAGGGACCTCCGCCGGAGGAGACGATGACCTGGCCGGTGACCCACCGGGACTCCTCGCCGGCGAGCCACGCGACGAGGCGCGCGGCGTCGTCCGGCTCGCCCCACCGGCCCTGCGGCTCCTCGGCGAGCACGGCCCGCAGCACCGCGGCGGACGCGTACCCGGTGTCGGTGGCGCCGGGGTCCACGGTGTTGACCGTGATGCCGCGAGGGGCCAGGTGCGCCGACAGGCTCCCGGTGAGCTGGTGCAGCGCACCCTTGGACGCGATGTACGGCAGCTCGGCCGGCATCGGGCCCCGGTGCTGGCCGGAGGTCATCAGGACGATCCGGCCGCCCGGCCGGCCGTCGTGCTGCGCCGCGAACTGCTGGACCAGCAGCAGCGTCGCGCGGGTGTTGACCGCGTACGTCAGGTCGAGCTCCGTCGCCGTGAGGTCCTCCAGGGCCTGGCCCACGCCCCGGGCGTGGTTGGCCACGACCACGTCCAGGTGCCCGTACGCCTCCACCGCCCGCCGGACCAGCTCCGCGGGGGCGCGGGGATCGGCGAGGTCGGCCGCGACGTGCTCGACCCGTGCGCCGGTCTCCCGCAGCTCGCGGGTGAACTCGTCGGTCCAGCCCTCGTCGGCACCCCAGGGCTGTTCGGCGTCGTGCGGCGCCCAGGAGTGCAGCAGCAGGTCGGACCCGTCGGCCGCGAGCCGGCGGGAGATCGCGGCCCCGATCCCGATCCGGCGGCTCACGCCCGTGACCACGGCGGTACGTCTCATGGCCCGGATCGTCGCACCCGCATCGAGTGGATCCGGCCCACCGCGCCGACGGTGCCACGCGCCCCTACGATCCGCACTCACGGACACCGAATCGACGGGAGCCACCGTGAACGAGAACACCTACCGGGTCACCGAGATCGTCGGCACCTCGGGGAACACCATCGACGAGGCCATCGAGAACGGGGTGACCCGCGCGGCGCAGACGCTGCGGAACCTGGACTGGTTCGAGGTCACCCAGGTCCGCGGGCACATCGTGGACGGCCGGGTACAGCACTTCCAGGTGGGCCTCAAGGTCGGCTTCCGCCTCGACGAGCCCTGACCGAACTTCCGGTATCCGGAAGAGCACCTTCCGCATCGGAAGTGACGGCGGTCACCCTCGGACCAACGCCGACCGAGGGGAAGTTCATGACGTCATTCGTCCGCGACCAGTGGTACGTCGCCGCGTACTCGCGCGAGGTGGGCCGCGAGGCCATCCTCGGCCGCACGATCCTCGACGAGCCGATCGCGCTCTACCGGACCGAGGCCGGCGAGGCCGTGGCGCTCGCGGACCGTTGCGTGCACCGCCGCTTCCCGCTGTCGGAGAGCCGGCTGGACGGCGACAACGTGGTCTGCGGTTACCACGGGTTCACCTACGACAAGGCCGGCTCGTGCGTCTTCGTGCCGGGCCAGCAGCGCATCCCGCGGACCGCCCGGGTCTCGTCGTACCCGATCGTGGAGCAGGACTCGTTCGTCTGGGTGTGGATCGGCGACCACGCGAAGGCCGACCCCGCCCGGATCCCCCGGGCCCCGTGGCTGGACGACCCGAACTACGCGACGGTCTGTGGCATGGAGCCGCTCGACGCGCGCTACTCGCTGCTCGTCGACAACCTGATGGACCTGTCGCACGAGACGTACCTGCACGGCGGCTACATCGGCACGCCGGAGGTCGCGAACACCCCGATGACGACCGAGGTCGACGACGACGCCGGGATCGTCTTCGTGAGCAGGCACATGGACGACGCGGACTGCCCGCCGTTCTACTC